>JAWKWC010000007.1:0-222375 GCA_041397705.1 Hyphomicrobiaceae bacterium | reverse complement strand
CTTTGTCGGACCACCTCGTCCGGGTCCGACCCGTGCGTATTGCTTGCGGCAACGACCCGGACCCGGGGGCGCGTATACCCTCCCTATGATAGCGCGCCCATTCAGGGCTGATCGCGAGCTTAGCGATCTGCATATCGGGATCGGGGTAAGGGCGCGCGGAGATCCCGAGGGAGTAAGATCCCCGCATGCGGCGCCTTGGGCGCAAATGCTGTCGGCTGCGGGGGGAGGGGCAGTCGGCAGTGACGCGAGGCGAATTACTCGCCCGCGATGAACCAAACCTACCAGCACCGACATGACAGGTGCATGACCAGCTCTATACAGTTTGGTAATCAGGGCGCCGGTGTAACCACCGGCGCAATAGTCGGCCTGTGGAGCGGCAGCGTTGGCTGTGGCCATCAACGAACACGAAACGCCGAACTGCCGCGTAGTTCTCCACGGCATACATCCCCGGCTTTCTCCCAATCCGATTCGGAATGGAAGCAGCCAATCTAGTGGCCGGATTTTGCTCCGGCGCAGCAGCGCAACGCCGCCGCTTCACTGGCCTGACATTGCTCCGGCGTTGACAGTCGCCAGCGACCGTACCGACGGCGCGCGGCGCGTCTGGCACGTTGTGTTGGAGGCCGGTCTCAGCTGCGGCCTGCATGCGGTCGAGCGGCTGATGTGTCGCAACGCCTTGCGTGCTAGACCTCGGCGCCGTCGCCTGCCGGCCGATACGGGCGAGCGACCGACGATGGAGTTGGCGGCCAACGTGCTCGACCGTCAATTCGAGGCGCCGGCGCCGAACCGGAAGTGGGTGGCGGACTTCACCTACATCTGGACGACGGAAGGCTGGCTCTACGTAGCTGTCGTGCTCGACCTCATCTCGCGCTGCGTTGTCGGCTGGTCGACGAGCGCGACGATGACGGCGGAGCCCGTCACCAACGCACTCATATTGTCCGTGTGGCGCCGGGGGCGGCCGCGCGAGCTGCTGCACCACTCCGACCGTGGCAGCCGGTACACGAGCGAGCAGTGCCAGAGCCTGATGGCTGAACATGGCATCAAATGCTCGCTATCGCGGGGCCGGCAACGTCTGGGACAATGCGGCGATGGCGAGCTTCTTCTCGACGCTCAAGACCGAGCGCACAGTCTGCAAGGTCTACCGCTCGCGAGATGCTGCACGGGCCGATGTGTTCGAGTACATCGAGCGGTTCTACAATCCTCACCGCAGGCATTTGGCGCTCGGCTATCTGAGTCCAGTTGTCTTCGAGGATCGACAGCGATTAGCTCAACTCACCGTCCACGGAACCGGGTGAAGCTCAGTCAATAACGCCGTGACGCGCGTCCGATGTTTCAGCGAGCGAAAAAAAGGACCAGCGTCTCCGACGGATAATTCTGCAGACGGCATGTCTTCCGGTGGTTGGGACTTGCTCATCGCAAATTCCGTGACTCCGCTTCAAAGGAAGCGGCCACCCTGCATTGAGACCGGGCGAGCTGGCAATGCACAGGTTCAAGGGCGACCTGCGACACCCAGCCCTTGTGCATGCTGGCCATCTGGCTCGGCTTCAGTAGCTGGTCGCCGACCGGGGACGTTGCCGAACTGTATACTTTCGGACATCTCCACGACAGGTGATGAAGCTTAGCTTCAAATTTATCGCTGCTATCACTGGCAACAAGCTTCATCAGCACAAACCACGGCCCTGGAATTTGCAACATTCCAAAACGAGCACAAGAGATGGAGCAGCCGCTCAGCATTGAGTTCAATCGACGCTGTTTGCGTGCTGCGGTGCCATTGAGTGAGAGGACCGGATGGGGCGTCGTCAGCTCTAGAGTGAGGAACTCGGTCATGCCCGTCTCCACATCCAAAGGCCATAAGTCTTATCAAGTTCCAGTTGTCCCGGCCTTCGATCCCAAATTTATGCAGCAAGCCTTTGCACCGTTCATGGGTGCTGTGCCACAGGCAAACACAACCAACAACGGGGGCATCAACGGCACCCCATTTGCTAGTTGGCTGAAGATGAACCAGCACTGGAGCAACTTCCTGATGCACCGCCTTCAAGAGGACGCCGATTTGGTCCATCGGTTGGCGAGGTGCAGCGATCCAGGAGCCATTAGCCAGGTCTACGCAGCGTTCTTCAAAACTGCGCCTTCAGACGACCAGAGCGAATTCGCTGCCATGACATCGCTCAGCCCGACAATGTTTGGCGATGCATTCAAGGCACTGCCAGATCGTCACAATGGCGATGGCTGCGGGACTTAGCCGGCTTGGAAAAGAACCCGACATTCAAGATCGCACTTTCCGTTGCGGACGACGTTCATGTTTCACATGCGAGAGAAAAAATAATGCGCCCGACCAATGGGCTGCCGACCCTCTTATTCGGCATACCTCTCTTAGTCGCGATAGCAGTGACCTATCTCCTCTACGGATTGCCCCCTGGTGGGTACACTAGCTGGCCTATCGTTGTCGGCCTCACCGTAGGCGCGATAGCGGCACTCTCCGTCAATGTTGCTGATCAATGGACCCGCGCTATCGTCCTGCGACTCGGCAAGTTACATGCCTTGCGAGGGCCCGGCCTCTTCTTCCTCATTCCGGTCATCGACACAGTCCCTTATTGGATCGACACCCGCGTCATCACCTCGACTTTCACCGCCGAGCGCACGCTGACGAAGGACACCGTCCCGGTGAATGTCGACGCTGTGCTGTTCTGGAGGGTCATCGACCCAAAAAAGGCAGCTCTTGGCGTTGCGGATTACCAGGTCGCAATCAGTTGGGCGGCTCAAACCGCGTTGCGTGACGTGATCGGAAAGACAATTCTTTCCGAGATGCTCGAAGGTCGCGAGAAGATCAGCGCCGAGTTGCAACAGGTCATCGACGCTCGAACTGAGCCCTGGGGCATTAATGTAATTTCGGTGGAGGTGAAGGATGTCCTGATCCCTGCCGCGCTCGAAGACGCCATGTCGATGCAGGCTCAGGCCGAGCGCGAGCGTCAGGCCCGCGTCATTCTCGGCGACTCCGAGCGCCAGATTGCAAAGAAGTTCGTCGAGGCAGCCAACACTTACGCCAGCGCGCCCGCAGCCTTCCATCTGCGCGCGATGAATATGCTCTACGAAGGCCTCAAGCAGAACTCGACGATTGTGATCGTACCAAGCACGGCCGTCGAGAGCATGCAGCTCGGTGGTATGGCTGGACTAACGGCACTGACGATGGGTCTCGAGCAGCAGACGAATGGGAAGCACGTGCCGCCACCACTGGACTCGCAGCCAGCCTGAAGCGCCGACCCTAAAGCCTATGCGATAGGACGGCGCCGCGATGAACGGGGGGCGCAGCAACAAGAGGCTACGGTGTGTGGTCGCCGAAAGGGCCAGTGCAAGAAGGAGGACGCGAATGGACTTGCAAGGGAAAACGATCGTCATCACGGGCGCTGCGCAGGGTCTCGGCCGGAAGATGGTCGAGATGGTCGCTGCTCACGGCGCGAACGTAGCTCTTGTTGATGTGGATCAGGCAAAGCTGACAGAAGCGGTAGGCAAGCTTGAAAAGGCCGGTCGAACGGCGCGGAGCTACCGGACCGACGTCACGAGTGAGTCTGCTGTCGAAGCCTTGTTTGTGGCTGTCAGACGAGACTTTGGCCGCGTCGACGGCCTGATCAACAACGCCGGCATCACCCATGACGGTCTGCTTGTCAAAACAGAGGGCGGGAAGATTTCGAGGAAAATGTCGCTGGCGGACTTCAACAAGGTCATCGCCGTCGACCTCACCGCCGTGTTCTTGTGCGGGCGCGAGGCCGCCGTCCACATGATCGAAGGCGACCATGGCGGCGTGATCGTCAATATCTCCAGCATCTCCCGTGCCGGCAATGTCGGGCAGAGCAACTACACCGCAGCGAAAGCAGCGATCGCCGCCATGAGCGTCACCTGGGCCAAGGAACTCGCCCGCTACAAGATCCGCTGTGCAGGCATCGCGCCCGGCTTCTGCAATACGCGGATGGTGGCGGCCATCCCGCCGAAGATCCAGGAGCGGATCACATCGACGCTACCGCTGCGGCGCTTTGGCGAACCGGACGAGATCGCAGGCGCAGCCCTCTTCGTGCTGGAGAATGACTACTTTGACGGCCGCATCCTCGAGATCGACGGGGGCCTGAGGCTCTAGACGATGATCCGCAACTAAAGCCGGAATCTGTTTTGACCATCCGGTCGGTGCAAATAGGAGTCGATAGCATGACCCATCGCAATGTCGTCTTATGTGATGCCTTGCGCACCGCAATCGGAACCTACGGAGGAAGCCTGAAAGGATCACCCGCGACCGATCTCGGCGCGACCGCCGTCCGCGCCGTTCTGGGGCAAGCCGGACTTGACGGAGCAAAGGTTGGCAGCGTGGTCATGGGCAACGTGATCCAGGCCGGCAACAAGATGCATCCGACCCGGCAGGTCGCCGTCAAAGGTGGGGTGCCCGTCGATGTGCCGGCTATGACGGCAAATCGCGTGTGTGGCTCCGGCGCCCAAGCCATAGCTTCGGCTGCGCAAGAGATCATGCTCGGATTTACTAACTGCGCCCTGGCTGGCGGCATGGAGAACATGGACCAGGCGCCTTATCTCGCCATGGGTGGCCGCTGGGGGTATCGGCTCGGTGACGCAAAACTCTACGACAGTTTGCTGTATGACGGCTTGAACGGCACCTTCTCCGGTGAGCATTCCGGATGGCACACGGAAGACCTCGTCAAATCCTGCGAGATCACGCGCGACGCTCAAGACCGGTGGGCGGAGCGCTCGCAGCAGAGCTTCTCGAAAGCGCAGGCCAAAGGCAAGTTCAAGGACGAGATCACAGCCGTCGAACTGCACGGGCACAAGGGGCCGGCCCGTTTCGACAAGGACGAGCACAATCGCCCCGACATGACGCTCGCAAGTCTTGGCAAGCTGCATCCGGCCTTCCGGAAGGACGGCACGATCACGGCTGGCAATGCGCCCGGTTTGAACAGCGGGGCCGCGGCAATGCTGGTCGCCGATCGGGACTGGGCCGAGAAACAAGGCCTCAAGCCAATGGCACGCCTCGTGTCCCATGGCATCGGTGCCGTCGCGCCAGGAATGTTCGGCCTTGGTCCGGTGCCCGCCGTGAAGCAGGCGCTCGAACGGGCGAACTGGAAGATCGGCGACATCGAGCGCATTGAGATCAACGAGGCGTTCGCCGCTATCGCCATCGCAGTGACGCGCGAGCTGGGACTTTCAGAAGACATCGTCAATGTCGAAGGCGGCGACATTGCGCACGGGCATCCGATCGGTGCCACGGGGGCCGTTCTGGCCACACGCCTGCTTCACGCAATGAGGCGCGACGGTATCAAGCGGGGAACGGTGACGCTTTGCATCGGAGGCGGGCAAGGGATTGCCCTCGCATTGGAGGCTTTCCACTGAGCTCCCAGTTCTGCCTTGCACCTGTTTCTGCAAACGAACTTCACTCGAAACATGGAGACCGAAATGGCCCAGTCAATACAGACACCGGAAGCGCTTAAACCTGCAGAACTCAGCTCAAAATTGAGAGCGGCTGTACATGATCATTGGTTGCTCTTTCTCTCGGAAGGAATCGCGCTGGTTGCCCTTGGGTTCGCTGCCGTCGCGGTACCGCCATTGGCAAGCCTCGCTGTCACGATCTTTCTTGGGTGGCTGCTTTTGGCTGCCGGCGCCGTTGGGTTCATAAGCACGCTGGCTGCCCGAAACATGCCGGGCTTCTGGTGGGCGATGTTCTCGTCGGTGCTGGCCCTCGCAACAGGTGGCATCCTTCTATATGAACCTCTTCGTGGCGTGCTGACGCTGACGCTTGTGCTCGGGGCCTACTTCGTCGCTGACGGCGTTGCCTCGATCATGCTCGCGATTGATCATCGCAAGGATGATTCGAGATCATGGGGTTGGCTGATTGCCAGTGGCGTGGTCGATTTTGTGCTCGCTGGCATTATTTTATCGGGCTGGCCGGGCACATCTGCCTGGGCGATCGGACTTATCGTCGGAATTGATCTCGTGTTCGCCGGCTTTGCCCTCGCCATGATGGCATTGCGGGCTCGCAAAGACATCGCCTGACATCCAAGCAAGAGCCGCGCGAGAGGCCCACGGCATCAGGGGCCGGTATTCAACCGGATCGGTGCCGTCGGATCGCTGCGGCGATCAAATCAAGCTTGAAGCCAGAAAGTTAGGAAATGGTCGGCTCGGTTCATCCATCTTCGTCAGTAGAGCAGCCCCAGACGTCTGACGAGCAACGTCCTGCGCCTGTGGCGCCCCTCGTTCAGAGCACGGGTCTAACCTCGGTGGAAGCCGCCGAGCGATTGGCCAAGTACGGCCCCAATGCGCTCGAAGAAAAAATCGTCAACCCATTCGATCGTCTATTGCGCTATTTCTGGGGGCCGATTCCCTGGATGATAGAGGCAGCAGCGATGCTGTCCTTGCTCCTCGGCGATTGGGCAGACTTCGTGATCATCACGACCATGCTGCTCGTCAACGCCGGCGTCGACTACTGGCAGGAGAGCAAGGCGGAAGACGCAATCGCGGTCCTCAAACGGCGTCTCGCTCCCACGGCGCGCGTGCTTCGTGACGGAGAATGGACGACGCTGCCAGCTCGCGAACTGGTACCAGGTGACGTCGTTTCGTTGCGTATAGGGGCCATCACGCCGGCGGACCTGGAATTAACGGGCGGCGACTACCTTAGTGTCGATGAAGCGGCACTGACGGGTGAATCACTTCCTGTAGACAAGAAGATCGGAGATCCAGCCTATGCTGGTTCGGTCATAAAACTCGGAGAGATGACCGGGACTGTGACCGCCACAGGCGCCAAGACCTACTTCGGAAAAACGGCAGAACTCGTGCAGTCAGCCGAAACCCGTTCGCATTTCCAGCGTGCTGTGCTTGGCATCGGCAACTTCCTGATCTTGGCGACGGTCGGCCTAGTAGCACTCATCCTCCTGATTGCTCTCTTTCATCACCACCCGTTCCTGCAAACGCTGCAATTCGCGCTGATCCTCACCGTCGCCGCGATCCCGGTGGCGCTCCCAGCAGTGCTCTCAGTCACCATGGCCGTGGGAGCCGAGAAGCTCGCTCAGATGAAGGCAATCGTTTCACGCCTTGCGGCAATCGAGGAACTGGCCGGCGTCGATATTCTCTGCGCCGACAAGACGGGCACCTTGACTAAGAACGAGTTGACCCTCGGCGATCCCATGGCGGCGGACGGCCTGGGCGTCGACGACCTTATGCGGGCTGCTGCTTTGGCGTCCAATGCGAACCAACCCGATGCGATCGACAACGCTGTTCTCGAAGGTTGCGCCAAGATATCCATGGGAACCCAATTCAAGCTGATCAAGTTCACCCCCTTCGATCCTGTGTCGAAGCGGACCGAAGCGGTCCTGGAGGACCATGGCCGCGCTTTTCGCGTCAGCAAGGGCGCACCCCAGGTGATTCTAGATTTGGTGCAGCTGGAAAAGTCGCTTCGCGTAAAGGTCGAAGCCCAGGTGGAGCAGCTTGCTGCGAGCGGTTTGCGCGCCATTGCTGTGGCTCGAGCCGATGGCCACGAAGGGTGGCGCTATCTAGGACTGTTATCGATTTTCGATCCTCCACGTGAGGACTCCGCTGCGACGATCGCCGAAGCGGAGCGGATGGGCGTGTCCGTCAAGATGATCACTGGCGACCACGAGGCGATCGCACGCCAGATTGCCGCCAAGCTGGGGCTGAAGGGCCAGATCGTTGCAGCTGATAAGATCTTCGGTGACGGCATCTACGATATCCCGCAGCGCATTGAGGCCTGCCGCGGCGTCGCACGCGTCTTCCCCGAGCACAAGTTCAATATCGTCAAGGCGCTACAGAGTGACGGCCACATTGTCGGCATGACGGGCGATGGCGTCAATGATGCGCCGGCTCTCAAACAGGCCGACGTGGGAATTGCCGTCAGCGGTGCAACGGACGCCGCACGCGCAGCCGCCGACGTCGTGCTGACGGCCCCGGGGCTATCCGTCATCACGCAGGCCATCGAGGAGGCGCGCCGCATCTTTGAGCGCATGACGAGCTACGCCACTTTCCGCATCGCCGAAACCATTCGGGTCTTGCTCTTCATGACGCTTTCGATCCTGGTCTTCGACTTCTATCCCGTCACAGCTATCATGATTGTTCTGCTCGCGATCCTGAACGATTTTCCGATCATGATGATCGCGTTCGACAACGCCAAGACAGCGCCAACGCCCGTCCGCTGGGACATGCATCGTGTTCTCACGGTTGCGACCGCCCTTGGCATCATGGGCGTAATCGAGAGCTTTTTGTTGTTTTGGTATGTCGATAAGGTCTTGCACCTGCCTCGCGATCTGATCCAAACGACCATTTTTCTGAAGCTTCTGGTTGCCGGTCACCTTACGATCTACGTCACGCGCAATCAGCGTTGGTTCTGGTCAGATCCATGGCCCGCCGCAAAGCTGTTCTTCACCTGCGAAGCCACGCAGATCATCGGAACGCTGGCAGCTGTTTACGGCGTCTTCGTCGCGCCTATCGGTTGGAAATACGCGCTGATGGTTTGGGTATATGCGCTGGCCTGGTTGCCTATCGAGAGCGCAATTGCCGTTGGCATCCGCCGGCTCTTCGATATCGAGACATCGCAACCCCGGAAGCCGTTATCGCGAGCGGTCGTGTCGTCTCCAAAATAAGAGCGCACATTGATTGAGCCTGGGATCTCACTGCACATCGAGCGATGCCCAAACGCAGGGATATGCAAATGACGAGTACAGAAGCGCAAAACCTGAATGCAAATGGCTTATCCAAATCGGAGACGCGGCGACCGATCCCGGCTGAGCGTCAGTCAACTCGTCCTGCTATGGGGTGGAGCGGCGCATCCGGCCGCGACATTTCTACTACTCACTCCTTTGCACGCTACCAAACGCATGTCGGATGCAAACCTCAGGGCCTAGGATTCGACCACGCCCTGCATGCCGCAGTGGCTCGAATTACTATGGGCCTCTCTCCGGCATCTTTGACGGCAGCGTATTTCGACTGGCTGATCCACCTGATGGTGTCGCCGGACAAGCAGGCACAGCTGTTGCAGGATGCTGTCGACTTGAGCGTTGGGCTGGGCGAGTACATTAAGCAGTGCAACTTCCAACTCGAGACGGCAGCGTCGTGCATTCAACCGCATCCCAGTGATAAGAGATTCGCTAGTGAGGCATGGCAAGAATGGCCCTTCGGCCCGCTTTCTAAAGGATTTTTGCTTCAAGAACGGTGGTGGGATTTGGCGACAACCGGAGTCCGTGGCGTATCGAAACATCACGAAAATGTCGTAAATTTTTCCACCCGCCAAGTCCTGGATATGCTCGCACCATCGAATAATCCATTCACCAATCCAGATGTTCTGCAACGGTCATTGCATCAAGGCGGAATGAATCTTTGGCGCGGTGCGCAGAATTTCCTCGAAGATTGGAGCCGCGCCGTTACGGGCAAGAAGCCATTCGGAACCGAGGCGTTCGTTGCCGGCCGTGACGTGGCTGTTACGCCCGGCAAGGTAATCTACCGCAATCGACTGATCGAGCTAATCCAGTACGATCCGACGACCGAGCAGGTTCACCCCGAGCCGATCCTGATCGTGCCGGCCTGGATCATGAAGTATTACATCCTCGATCTCTCGCCGCAGAACTCACTCGTCAAATTCCTGGTTGATCAGGGGTTCACCGTTTTCATGATCTCCTGGAAGAACCCGGGACAGGATGAGCGCGATCTCGGTATGGACGACTACCGCACGCAAGGGGTGATGTCGGCTCTCGATGTGATTATGGATGCCACAGAAGGCCAGAAGGTCCATGCGGCCGGCTACTGTTTGGGCGGAACGCTGGTGTCGATTGCTGCGGCGGCGATGGCCAGGGATGGCGATGACCGCTTGAGATCTGTGACGCTTTTTGCCGCGCAAGTCGATTTCACGGAAGCAGGCGAGCTGATGCTGTTTATTGACGAAAGCCAACTTGCTTTTCTCGAAGACATGATGCGGGAGAAAGGCTTTCTCGACACCAAGCAGATGGCTGGAGCGTTTCGGATGCTGCGCTCCAACGATCTCGTGTGGTCGAGGGTCGTCCATGAGTTCTTGATGGGCGAGCGGGCGCCGATGATCGATCTCATGGCATGGAATGCGGACGCGACGCGCATGCCGTACCGCATGCACTCCGAGTATCTACGGCGTCTGTTCCTCAATAACGATCTTGCCGCAGGCCGGTACGAAGTCGGCGGCGCGCCCATCGCCTTAAGAGACATTCGGGCGCCTGTATTCTCGGTCGGCACAGAATGGGACCATGTGGCGCCATGGCATTCCGTGCACAAGATCCATCTACTGACCGATACAGAAGTCACCTTTGTCCTGACCAGCGGCGGTCATAACGCCGGCATCGTATCAGAACCGGGCCACCCGGGCCGCCGCTACAAGGTCCTCACCAAGAACGAAGATGACGCCTACGCCTCTCCCGAGGCATGGATGAAAGAAGCGATGCCAAAGAGTGGCTCGTGGTGGCCGGAATGGGCGGCCTGGCTCGAACGGCGCTCGAAGCAGCCGAAGTTGCCGTCAGCTGGAAGATTGTCCAATTCTCTCCATCCAGCTGTTTGTGCCGCCCCTGGAACATACGTCCTGGAGGATTAGGTTCATGTCTTCCAAAAGCTCAATGTTGGCAGGCAAGGTCGGCCTCGTCGTTGGAATCGCCAATGAGCACTCGATCGCGGCAGGTTGTGCCCGAGCGTTCCATCAGGCAGGTGCCGAGCTGGCCATCACTTATCTCAACGAGAAGTCCAAACCATACGTTGAGCCTGTAGCGCATGCGGTCGAAGCCAAGCTCTGTGTGTCACTCGACGTTGCAGTGGACGGGGAGTTAGAGGCAGCGTTCGATCAAATTTCCAGCAAGTGGGGCCGATTGGATTTCGTGCTGCATTCGATCGCTTATTGCCCAAAGATCGATTTGCATGGGCGGGTGATCGACAGCTCTCGCGACGGCTTTGCTCAGGCCATGGACGTCTCGGTTCACTCATTCCTGCGTATGGCGCGTCTGGCCGAGCCGTTGATGAAAAGTGGTGGGACGCTGCTGACAGTGAGCTACTACGGCGCTGAAAAGGTGGTCGACCGCTACAACGTGATGGGGCCAGTAAAGGCCGCGCTGGAGGCGACGACTCGCTATATGGCCGCTGAACTTGGTTCCAAGGGTATCCGCGTCAATGCGCTTTCACCCGGACCGCTCAGGACCCGCGCTGCCTCGGGCATTGATCATTTCGATATCCTGATAGACGAAGCCCGTCGGCGTGCACCGGAGCACTGCCTTGTCACGATTGAGGATGTCGGGGCGATGGCGGCATTCCTCGTTAGCGACCAAGCTCGCCACGTGACGGGAGACATCACATTTGTCGACGCTGGCGTTCATGTCATGGCCTGAGAAGATCCAACGGAGAATTCATCCCATGCCCAACGATCGTCCAACATTGCAATCAACGGGCCGCCGGTCACGTACGGAAAACACAGTGCCATGGTTCTGGCCCTTCGAGTTTGCGGCGGCCGTCGGGCAACAGGAGATGTCTCTGTTCAAGCGCGGACTGGAAACGGTCGCAGAAGCCGAAAAACTTGAGTACGGGCTCACGCCAGAATTCGCGACCCGGAACACCGTAGCACTCGAGTTGCGCACCATGCGCCTCAGAGACTTTTCAGGTCGGCCTGCAGCAGGCGGGACACCCACGATCATCGATGCCCCTTTCGCAGGGCACACGGCCGTGATCGCAGATTTCACCGATAGCCAAAGCCTGGTGCGCACGCTCCAGCAGAACGGCGTCGAACGCGTCTTCGTCACCGACTGGAAAAGCGCGACGATCGACATGAAAGACTTCGATATCGACAATTATCTCGCCGATATCAATGTGGCCGTCGATGACCTTGGCGGTCGGGTCAATCTGATCGGCCTGTGCCAGGGCGGTTGGATGTCGGCGATGTACGCTGCGCGCTTCCCGGCTAAGGTGCGCACACTGGTGCTGGCTGGTTCGCCGATGGATACCGATGCTGGCGATGGCGCCATCAAGGCCATCGCTCATGAACTCCCGATCTCGGATTATGAGGAATTGGTCTCCCTTGGCGGAGGGTTGATGCGCGGCCGCTTCATGCTGGAAGCCTGGAAGAACATGCACCCGGGCGAGCAGTACTTCACCAAGTACATCGATCTTTACGAGCACGCCGAGGATCCAGCCTATCTCAAGAAGCAGGAATCGTTTGAGGCTTGGTACGAGAATCCGATTGACCTGCCGGGACGCTGGTACCTTCAGGCCGTGAAATCCCTCTTCAAAGAGAACCAGCTCGCGAAAGGTACGTTTGTCGGGCTTGGACGCAAGCTATCGCTGAAGGATATCGTCTGTCCCGTTTACCTGCTGGCTGGCGACCGCGACGACATCACCACCAAGGAACAGGTTTTCGAAGCCGAGAAATACTTCGGCACGCCCCGGAGCCAGATCGTCAAGAAGTTGGCACCCGGCGGGCATATCGGACTGTTCATGGGCGCGGGCACCCTCAAGAACTACTGGCCCGCCATCGCCAGTTGGATCCTGGATAGCAGTGACTGACGCTCGAGATAACCCAGTAGTGGCACCATCCCAGTCAAAGGAGCGCGAGGATGATCGAGATATTGAAAGATTACCCTGATGACGTCCTGGCTGTTACTGGCAAAGGGCGTGTCACCGCGGAAGACTATCGTGAGGTTTTGATCCCGGAAGCCAATCGTCGTATCGAGAAGTACGGCACCATTCGCCTGTTCTGCCACTTGGGCGCCGACTTCGACGGGCTGACGGCAGGAGCGGCGTGGTCCGATCTCAAGCTAGGCATATCGCGCTGGAACCAGATAGGCCGAATGGTGGTCGTCACTGACGTCACCTGGATCAGGGACGCCGTTTATCTCTTCGCGCCGATCTTCCATCATCCCGTTCGCACCTTCGCGAACAAAGATCTGGAAGCTGCGAGAGCCTGGATCCTGGAACGGGAGGTGGCGGCATGACCGACGCTCCAGCTTTGCAGCTCATTGGACCGACGGCGTTATGACATATCTCGAAGACAAGACGTTCGACGAGCTGCAGGTCGGCGAAGCCGCAGAGCTTACGCGCACGCTCCGGAAGCAGCATATCGAGTTGCTCGCCGGCATGTCGGGCGACGTCAATCCCGCCGATGGCGACGCAACCGACGCCGACATCTTGGTTGTTTCGGACCTGGAGGCAGGCAATTTGGTCGCCAAGCAACTGATCCATCTGGCAGGTGCCGAGGCGGCTGGCATCGTGCATGGCGTGCGGGTGCCAATCGTAATTACGAGCCGGGCGGATGGCATGCTCGCCCGGTTCGCTTCGTGCGCGGTGGCACAGGCGTTCGCGTATGACACGCGAGGCCTGAAGAGCGGAGGCAAAGTGTGACCGACGCCATTCTGATCTTCAATGCGGGGACGGAATCTGATTTGCGCTCTGCTGTCCCTGTGGCGTTTTTCAACGGCCTGCTAGAAGCCCGACCACGCTATTAGAATACCATTTTTCACAACAGCACGGTTGAGATCGCGCGCATCGCCTGGGCCGCCGGCCAGCGCTTTCCACTCGATTGGCGGATCCTCGTCTCGGGGCATGTCGCTGAATACCTTTACGACATCGGCCTTCTCGATCGATCACAATCGTTTCCTGCCTTAGACCGAAGTTCCCCGGCTGCCGATGACGATATCCCGTTGCTTCAATTGGTTGTCGTTGAAGCGGGGCGATCGTTACTGGCTACATGGTGATTGTCGCGAGCAGATCGAGCGCCTGTGCTTGCTTGGCATCCGGGGGGGGGAGGCGTAAGGGTGGGCGTCGCCTCGCCGGGCGGGTCTGCTGCCAGCCGGTCGCAGTGTGTTGCGGACAATTGTCGCGAGATGCGCCAGCAGTCGGCCGATGCTCATGACCGGCGTGCCATCAGTGAGCGTGCGCGTCGCCACCTTTTGAAGCGCAGCCTTCGATCGCTTCGCTGGTCCTACAGCTGATCAGGTTGCGCTCGTCGTACAGATCCATCTCGGCGTCGAGCCTGGCTATTGTGCGGCTTTTTTGCGGTGATCCAGTCGATGCCGTCCATCGCGCGCATCGCCTCGATCTGCATTCGAGATCATGCCACGGTCGCCGACCATCACCAGCGATGCGAGGCCGAAGTTCTTCTTCACCGTCTCGACCTGCGGCAGCAACTTTTCCGGATCGTCCGTGTTGCCGTCGAACACCGACACCGCAACGGGGCGCCGCGTGCGTCGGTCAGCAGGCCCCAGTTCACTTGCAGCGTGCCGGGCTTGCGGTCGCGGCTGTAGCCGCAGTCGCTTCGCGATTGCTCCCTGGCGCTGGATCAGCCAGTCCATCCCATCGTAAAGCTCGTCCTCGTGAACATCAGCCAGCCCCAAGGTCCTCGCCGAGCGTCGTGTCGGCCCAGGCGCTAGCCATGCCGATCTTGCTCGCCTCAGGCGCAATGATCCGACCTGCAACCATGGCGACGACGCAGTCGTCCGCCGCGGGCCTCAGCTTGCCGCGGCTTGAATTCGGCGCGCCAAAATAGCCATCGATACTATTGGGATAGGTCCGGGTCGGCCGACGTTTGCTATCCGCTGATGCACCAGCCGGTCAGACGCGGTTGGATACAGTGAACGCCCCGACTAAGACGATAGCAGGTCGGCCATCTTCCATTGTTCGGCCGAGGCTCCGGCCAGTGCCTGGATGCGATCTTCGTCACCCCGCAGGTCTGCTGCTGACCCGGAAAACACAATGCGGCCATTTTCAATGACATATGCGTTGTCTGAGATTTCCAGGCTCATCCTGACATTTTGCTCGACGAGCAGTACAGAGATGCCCTCCCGTCTCATTTCAGTAACGATTCGGAACACCTCAGCCACGATTAAAGGCGCCAGACCTTGGCTGGGCTCATCGAGGATGAGCACTTTCGGGTTCAACAGCAGGGCTCGGGCAATCGACAGCATCTCCTGCTCGCCGCCCGACAATTGACGGCCGAGGTTGCCCTTGCGCTCTTCGAGTCGCGGAAACAGCTTGTAAATTCGCTCAATATCATAAGGCCCCAGCCGCTGCATCGGCACATGTAGGTTCTCATCGACGGTCAGATTGACGAATACCTTGCGGCCTTCGGGCACAAATCCGACACCGTGCCCGGTAATTCGATAGGGCGGTTGTCCTGTGATGTCGCGGCCGAACAAGGTCACTCGCCCGCTGCGTGGTGGGGTCAAGCCGACGAGACTGCGCAGCGTGGTGGTCTTGCCCGCGCCATTTCGTCCGAGCAATGTGGTGATCTGTCCTTCGGCGACACTCAAGCCGACATCATGCAAAATATGGCTCTTGCCGTAGAACGTGTTGAGCCCTTCGGCAACCATGGCATTCATGCGGCACTCCCCAGGTAGGCGGTCTGGACGACTGGATTCGCAGCGATTTCATCCGGTGTGCCTTCAGCCAGCAACTTGCCTTCGCTGAGCACCGTGATCCTGTCGGCAAGGTTGAAGACAACACGCATGTCATGTTCGATCAGGACGATCGTGTACCCACTCTGGCGGTGCAGGCGATTGACGAGGTTTGCGATGGCGAATGTCTCATGCTCGCCCATGCCTGCGGTAGGCTCATCCAAGAGTAGCAGGCGCGGGTGCAAGGTCAGTGCCATGGCGATCTCGGCTGCGCGTTGATCTCCATGTGATAGCTCTCCGACGATCCGGTCCGCCTTGCTCGTCAATCCGGTTTGCGTCAGTGCCTCTTCGACTCCACGGTCGACAGCCGCCTTCTGGCGTCCGTTGATGCGCAGGCACTGCCGGAGGCCCTGCGCACTTTCGACGCCGACCCTGACGTTCTCGTAAAGGGTGAGCTCGGGAAAGATTTCCGTGATCTGGAACGTGCGGGCCATGCCCAAAGCAACCCGCTCGCTGATAGACATTGTGTTGACGACCCGTCCGTCGAATATGATTTCTCCGGTCGTCGGCGGAACCAAGCCGGAGATCAAATTGAAGAAGGTCGTTTTACCGGCACCATTGGGTCCTATAATGGCTCGTAGCTCACCGGGTGCGACCAACATCGACACCTTGTCAACGGCCACGAGATTGCCGAACATTTTCGTGGCACCACGAATTTCGAGCATCGTCATTTCCCGCCCCTCCTTTGCAGTACTCCGAGCAGGCCTTGCGGGAAAAAAAGCACCACAGCCACAAAGATGATGCCGACAAACGACATCCAGTTGACAGTCAGCGACGAGATCGAGTCCTGCAGGACGACGAACAATGCAGCACCGACCAGCGGCCCCCAAAAGGCTCGCATGCCACCCATAACGGCCATAATGACGATGGTTCCCGATAGGGTGTAGTGCAGTCCCATGGGATCGGCAAAGTTGTTCAACAGAGCGTAAAGGGCTCCTGCCAGTGCTGTGAAAAAGCATGAGACTGAGAACGAAAGCCAGATATGACGTTCAATAGGGATGCCAAGAAATCTGGCGCGGCGTTCGTTCTCACGAATGGCCACCAACGTATGGCCGAAGGGGGAGGCGAGCAGCTGGGCTTGCAGGCCAACGGCGAGGAGGAACACGGCGAGGACGAAATAGTAAAACGTCGTGCCGTTGTTGGCGATGTCGATGGTGGTGAACCAGAGATGAAGGTTGGCGCGGGCGAACCCGCGCAGGCCATCATAGCCGCCCGTCAGGCTGTCCCAGCTGTAGGCGATATAGAAGGCCAGCTGAGCGAATGCGACGGTCACCATTGCAAAGTAGACACCACGTCGCTTGACAATGAGTAGTCCGAAAAGTGTCCCAGCTATGCCACCGAGCAGGACACCATCGAGGATCGCCAGAGGCGTGCTGGGTGCTAGATACTTGAGTGTCAGGCCGGCCCCATACGCGCCGAGCCCGAAGTAGGCGGCGTGTCCGAAGCTCATGACACCTGTGAAACCAAGCAGCAAATTGAAAGACATCGCTGCCAAGCCCATAATTAGAACTCTGCTTGCCAGCGCGGTGTAGCCACCAATCAGCGGCACCCATAGGGGTACCGTTGCCAGCAGGACCAGGACGACGGCCGTAGTCATCCAGGACTGAATGGATCCGGCAGCCGAAGCTGTCGTTGAGCCAGTGGGAGGCGGAGCGACATCGGTTGTCGTTGATGTCATGTCATCAATCCTTCTTGGCCCATCAAACCGCGCGGGCGAACGACCAATACAACGAGCATAATCAGGTAAATCACGGCCTCACTCGCGGACGGCCAAAAGATGGTCGTGAGGGCGCTGGCAACGCCGATCATGAGACCGCCGAGCAGCGTCCCGGTCAGGCTTCCGACGCCGCCGACTATGATGGCAATGAAACTCGGCATGAGGAGTTCATCGCCCATGTTCGGGTTCAGTCCGATCTGGCCCGCGGCAAGCACGCCGGCAAGGCCCGCAAGGAACGACCCAACCGCAAAATTCATAGAGCGGAGCATGCCAACGTTGACGCCAAGCACCGACACAGTTTCAAGGTCAAGGGTGCCTGCTCGGATTCGGATGCCGATGCGGGTGAACCGAAGGAAGGCAAACAAGCCTGCCACGGCGATGCAAACGATCGTCACCATGAAAATCCGATACCAGGTGATGAAGAACAATGTCTGAGACAATGGAGCCGCGAGGCTATCCGGAATCGTCATGGGCAGCCCGTTCGGTCCCCAGATAAACCGGCAAACATCCTGCAAAATGTAGGCAAAGCCGAATGTTAGGAGAAGACTGTAGACGGGGTCGCGTGCATATACGCGTCGGATCATCAATCGCTCGATGGCGAAGCCGAACATCGCTGTGGCGAAGGGCGCGATAATCAGCGCCCCCCAGAACCCGATGATCGGCGTGAGGACGAAGGCGATGTAGCCGCCAAGCGCCAGGAAGTTGCCGTGGGCGAAGTTGATGACGTTGGAAAGATTGAGGATCAATGACAAGCCCAACGCCATCAGTACGTAGAATGCACCGATAATGAGCCCGTTCGTCACATTGAACAGGATGACCTGTAGCATTTGTCGGCCTGCGAGAGGTTTTGATGTTGGGGCGAGGCGATCAGGCCGGGTGTACCATCTTGCAACCAGTCTCGGAGACCGGGCCTGCAGCCTTCTCACCAGTCACCACGCTGGTTACGGTGAACACGTCGTCGGGGCTGCGCTTGGGCGGATGAACGTCACCGACGAAAATGTCGGCCATGAGCTCGTGATCGCCTGCTCGATAGAAGGCCTTATTTGGACTCAATGAAATTTCCGGGGGCAGTTCCAGGCCTTCCATGGCCATGGACATCTTCGGCCCAGCCAATGATTTGGCTCTTTCCGCAGCAAGGCGGACCGTTTCGATGGCCACAAGGCCGAACCAGTGACGCGCAGTGGGCGTCTTGCCTGTAGCTTTTTTGAAATCCGCCACGAAGGCGCCAACAGCAGGGACTTTCGGCTGGTCCCACCACCACTCCATGGCCCACGTGCCTGTTTGGGCTTCGGCTGGAACTGCGCGGACCGACTCGAGTTCGAACAAGGCGCCGCCAAGCCCCATTTGCTTTTGCATGCCGAACTGGGTGAATTGCTTCATGCAGTTGATCTGCGCAAGGCCGCCCATATTATTGAGCAAAACGTTCGGCTTGTAGGCCTTGGCCTTGATCAGGGATGCGGAAAAGTCCGACGTGTTGATAGGTAGCATTTCGGCCTGGTATTCACCACCGAGCGACTTCAATTTTTTGATGAAGTTGGCTTGGAGTGTGTGACCGTAGGCGTAATCCGGGGTGATGAAGAAGAACTTCTTCCCGAACCGCTTCACAAGTTCGCCTGTGACAGCAGAGGCATCCATCGCGGTCGTGTTGCAAATCCGAAAGACGTTCCACTTGCAATCCGTCCCTGTAATCGGGTCGGTGTGACCACCGGGGACTATGTGAAACACTTTCAACTCGTTCGTGACTCCCATCATCGCGTAAGCAATTCCCGAATTCACGTCTCCGAGAATGACATCGACCTTGTCACGCTGGATCAGCTTGCGGGTCTTCTGAACCCCGGTACCCACATCATTGGCCGAATCCTCGACCAGAAGCTCAACCGGCCGCCCGAGAATTCCGCCCTTCTTATTGACCCGTGCTACGGCATATTTGGCGCCCTCGACTTCGCTCGCCGCAAGGGCCGACAGGATGCCCGTCAATGGATCGACCATGCCGATGCGCACCGGCGTTTCCGCACGCGCGCTGATAATCGAGGGCATTCCAATGGCGGCAAGAGCCACTCCGGACTTGAGCAGCTCGCGCCGACCCCATTTGTAGCTATGATTACGGGACATGTTAAATTCTCCTTCGTCCACTATTCGATCAATGTTTGAGTGTTCTGGTTCATGAGTACCTTTAGAAATATGCACATAGTTTGGATTGTTCTGTCATGTCCGAAACTATACGGTTTTGTAACGAGGCCCGCCGCGACTGCGATGACAGAAGCATCAAGTGTAGTCAGGCCAGTTGGCATCACTTCGTTGGCCGGGCCAACGAAGCCTCGCTGTTCGGATCAAGCTTTTTCAATGCCGATTTGGGTTCGAGATGCTTCAAAGTTGTCGCGTGATTGCCAGCCGGATTGCAAGAGGCGGCGTGGAACCGCTGAAGTTTTGGACGAAGCCCGCTTCACCAGGAGCGCCACGGGAGGCTCGTGGTTGCCTGGCCATCAAGTGACAATGCGATGGACGATGCCGATCAGCGTTGCAGCGAATGCCAACGATCCGGAAATCAGCAGAATCTGAACCCAAGCCTCGCCAACTGGTAATCTGCCTGTCGCTGTTTCGCCATAGGTTGTTCGGGGCTCCGGACCGTTCTGATGACCGCTCCTGGCGTGGAGCCGCGCTTGCCGGAATGCGATGGCTGGAAGCCCCAGCATGATCAGCACGACTATGCTAGCGAAAGCATGAGGTAATCGAGTTCTAATCTCCTATTGAAGGCGATCAAACCAACCGCGAGCAGCCAAACATAGCTGCCAAGGATGGACAGGTATGTGGCGGCCGGAGCCCCTACGTGTAGCGCAGGCGGCCACGCGGCGAGGCCGGTCACGAACACTTCGGGGCCGGTGATCCTCCCTCTTGAAGTGGTCCGACCTGAGGTATGGCTTTCGAGCCTTCGGAGCGTGGCGCTTTCAGCGGAGGCCATGATTGTCACCGAAGCGGGCGCGTGTGAGTTTGGCTAGACGGTTCTTGGCCTCATGCCGATTGAACTCGGAGCGGCGGACCTGGCTCTCGATGTTGTTTGGGTCGGATAAACGCGGTCGGGGTGACCAGGTTGGATCAAACTGTTGCGGTCACATGTTGTGCTGGGCGAGCTGGACAAGGTGCGCGCAGCGTTGGTGGGCGCCGAGACGGAATTTTCTCCGGCAATCCCTGAACGCCAGCGGCTGGTGGCAGCAGCTAGTGAATTGGGTCCTGTCAAAGCCATAAAGGCACCCGCCTCGTGCCAATCTCGTGCCAATCCATTGATCGTTACAAATTCTGAACGTTGCTGCCACCAGGCTGTCGTTGTCGGCCAGTCCCAACGGGGGCTGCGCCGCGTTCTTCTCAGAGCGGTCCCATTCTGTTTGCGCGATTGCGCCAGCCATGCTCGACCTGCGCTTGGCCTAACAGGTCAAATTCGACAGCGAACGCGTCTGACCCACACCGCAAATCGACGACCTTCAAGCGAGCCCAATCGCGACATTCTATAAGTCCAGCACGCGGAGACGGAATTGGTCTCCCCGTGCTGCCTCAATAAAGCATATTCCGTCGCTACCGAACGCTACGCATTCTGCATTTTGGCGCTGCCGACATCCGTGGGCCTCTCGGGTGACTTGGCAATCAGCAGCAAATTGCACAGGCCAAACATCCCGGCGTGGAGCGCCATCGTGGCGCCGATGGCAAGGCTGGATGGCATGAACGCCGACAGAGCGTAGCCGCCGAAGGCGCAAGACATGGCAATGGCAATCGTCATCGCGATGGCGGCTGCAGCTGCCAATCCGTCGTTCGCGAGCCAGCGTGGCGCATTTGGCGCGCGAAACAAGATGCGCAGCGATATCAGTGTAAGCATCACAAATGCAGCAATGCTCATAGCGACAGCGAGGTATTGCAGGTCTTGCATTATGGTCTCTCCCTAGTCTTTTTGCGGCCGGTCAGCCGGTGCACTCCGCATTTTCGCGGAACGGAAAGCGCATCGGGAGCTGCGCGGCCCCTATCGAGAAAATGGGAAACCAGAGCCGCAACCGCCAATCGCTATTGGCGGCTCGTTGATCGAATTTTCCGATTGCCGCCAGTCCACGCCAGCTTTAGCCGGCTTAAGACTGTCTCGTACCCGCCGTTGTCCCCGTCACCAGGACTGGGCTTTCGCGAGCCACCAGCCCATAGGCGCCGATCCTATCATCCGGCAACGGCCCGCACACCGTAGTATGCAGGTCCCAGGAATAGCGCCGCCCATATCAATGCCGACACAGCACTAGCTGCTGCAAAGTTATGGAATGGCATGCGTGATGCTCCAGCGAGCATAGGAACGACAGGCCTAAACGGTCCCGTCAGTTTTGAGATCACAACGGCCAGAACGCCCCATTTGGCCATGAAAACATAAGTCCTCTCGATCAAAGCCGGATGATTGCTCAGAGGCCACAGCGATCCAAGACGATTACGATACGTGTGGCCGATCGCAAAGGAGATGGCATCGCCCGCAAGCGCCCCGCAGGCAGCAGCCAACACGAGCTGGAGCAGGGGGCCGGCGGCCGTGCCTTCTATCACCCCGATGCCGACGAGAATCAGAGTCGACGGCACGAACATCGACGTGAAAATGACAGACTCCACAAGCGCAACGCTGAACAGGATGACCTCGATTAACGTCTCGTTTTCGCGTACCAGCTGCAGGACCAGGTCCACAAATCCAAACCCTCCCGAAGCATCTGCCATTGTCTTTTTCCCCTCGCCAATCCTCAACCAGATCCGCCCGCACCGAATTTAATGCAGCTCAATGCGGACTGTGCATTGCGCCCGTCGGCAACCCGATGTCATTGCACCTTCGCCGGCGCGCTGGCTGTTGCAGTGTTGAGCGAGGCACGAAGGATCAAGTAACCAAGAGTGCCTGCAGCCAGCGAGCCGACGAGAACACCGATGCGCACCGCGGCGGCTTGATCGCCACCGGGGAACGCCAACCCACCGATGAACAAGCTCATGGTGAAGCCGATGCCGGCCAGCAATGAGACGCCGTGCAATTGCCGCCAGGTCACTCCAGCTGGCAACTCTGCCAGGCCCAGTCGCGTACCCACCCACACAAAGCCCAGGACCCCAACCTGTTTCCCGATCAGGAGACCGAGCGCGATACCAAGCGGAATAGGAGCGACCAAATCTTGCACCGATAGGTTCAGCAACGGCACGCCTGCGTTGGCAAATGCAAACGCTGGCAGGATGCCGAACTGCACCCAGGGGGCGAGCGCGTGTTCTGTCTCCTTCAAGGGCGTCACTGTCGCGCCGTCGCGGGTCCCGTAGAGCGGCACGAACAGCGCCACGATCACGCCCGCAAGCGTCGCGTGGACACCGGACTTGAGCACAGAGAACCACACGACGATGCCAACCAGAACGTAAGGCGCCAGTCGAGTTATGCCGCGCGCATTGAGTATCGCCAGACCCGCTATGCCGATCGCAGCCACCGCCAGTGCCGCAAGCGACAGCGACGAGGTATAAAAAATCGCGATGATCACTATCGCACCGAGGTCATCGATGATCGCGAGCGCCAGAAGGAAGACCTTGAGCGCTAACGGCACCCGCGGCCCAAGCAGCGCCAGTATGCCGATGGCGAATGCGATGTCCGTTGCCGCGGGAATCGCCCAGCCGCGCAACGCAATTGGATCGTCGCTGTTGATGGCAGCATAGATCAGGGCCGGTGCCACCATGCCGCCGACGGCTGCAATGGCAGGCAGCGAGGCGCGCCGCACGCTCGAAAGCTCACCTTCGACAAGTTCTCTTTTGATCTCGAGGCCGACGAGAAAAAAGAAGATCGCCATCAAACCGTCGTTGATCCACAACAGTAGCGGCTTTTCGAGACCGAAATCGCCGATCTTGATGGTAAGCGTCAGGCGCAGAAGAGAGTCGTAGGACACAGCCAGTGGTGAGTTGCTGACAATGAGAGCGAGGATCGCAAGGATCGCCAGTATGATCCCGCCAGCGGCCTCATTTTGGAATATGAAGGTCCAGCCACGGATGCCGATCGGACGTTTCTGTGTTTGTGCAGTCAATGCTCCGGTCCCTTCTCAGGTGCAGTGCTTTTTGTGGAATTCGGGAGTACCGATCACCGCTTGTGACGGTTCCGTTATTGTCGGGGGATCAAGCGGATCACGTCCATCAAGCGCGCGTGTTGGAAATGTCGAGCGCAATCCGAGGGCTCGCGTCTCTTTTCTTGCCTGTGCAATCGCCTCGCGGGATTGCAGGTATTCGACGACGAGGACCGGCTTGCCGTCGCGCTTCAGCCGATCGATCTGGCCCAGACTCCATGCGATGAGCTTCTCGTCGTTGCGCACACCCGTGCCCTTGACGCCATGCAAAAGATCTTCCTTGGCGAGGGCGTCAATTGCGGCTCTGTAGGACGCATTGTCCAACAGTGCTTCGGCATTCTGGGCTATGACCAAAAAACCCGGTTTGGCCCGCCGCGCATGCTCTGCGAGCTCGGCAACGAAATCCACCATGGCTGCCTGACCCTGAGGATACGTCTCGCGCAGATCCCAATAGGCATCGATGCGGTCGAGATAAACTCCATCAAATCCCGCTGCAATGATCTGGGCGAGGTAGGAATCCTGTCCCCGGAAGATCAACTCCTTCCAGTCGTCCATCCAGTAGCGAACCAAATGATTTCCTGGCCATCGGCAGTTCTCGGTATAGAGCCAGGGAGGTGGCGCGCTTTTCCATTCCGCCTTCCAGTAGTACCTGTATTCTTCAGCCTCGCCGACCGAAAGATAGGCAACGACCAAACGTGGGCTCCCGTCCGGACGCAGCTTCAGGCGCATGACGTCGTCTCGCGAAAACGCCCCATCGCCGCGTCCCGTTCGCGAATAGTCGATGACAAGCAGATCGGCCATCGAACGCTCAAGACGAGCGGGATCGATCTTCTGGAGTTGATAGTCCCAGCTCTTGACAGCGGAAAGCACCTGCGACGGTGAGCGGATCTGCCATTGCCACCACCCGACGCCGGCCAGAAGCACGGCGGAGGCAAGAACCATGGATCGCTTGAGCCAGCTCACGAGCGTGCCTCGCTCGCCACTGGCGTGCCACTTTGCCCCTCGCTATCTCCAATTTTACGGGTGCGCAGAAGTGAGAAGACAATGCCGCCGCCGAGCAATATCACGGTGATGCCCAGGCTGATTTCTGGCGGGATCTTTCCGATGAGTTGCTGCACGAAGACCTTTGCGCCGACATAAACCAGGACGAGAGCAAGCGCATACTTGAGGTAATGGAAGCGGTGGACCATGGCCGCAAGAACGAAATAGAGCGAACGCAGTCCCAGGATGGCGAAGATGTTCGACGTATAGACGATGAAAGGATCCTGGGTGATCGCGAAGATCGCGGGCACTGAATCCACAGCAAAGATGAGGTCGGCAATCTCGATCAGGACCAGTGCAACAAACAGCGGCGTGAACCAGGTCACGAGTTTTCCGCTCACTGGATCGGCCTTCTTGATTACGAATCTCTGCCCCTCGATGCCAGGCGTGATCCGCAAGTGTCGCCGCATCCACTTCAGCACGACGTTGTTTTCGATATCCGGTTTCTCATCGGCCATCATCAGCATCTTGATGCCAGTGAGCACCAGAAACGCGGAGAAGAAATACAAGATCCAAGAGAACTGGTGGATAAGCGCTGCGCCGGCGCCGATCATGAGCGCGCGCAGCACGATGACGCCAATGATCCCGTCGAACAGGACACGGTGCTGATAGCGTGGCGGAATGGCCAGGTAGGTGAAGATCATCGACATTACGAATACGTTGTCGAACGCCAGCGTGACCTCGATCACCCAGCCGGTGAGATAGAGTTCCCAGGCGGTCCACGCTCTTTGAGAGGCGGACTGCGCCGTTGAGATCTGTTGGTCCAGCGATATCGCAATGCCGCTGTAGTAGATCCACCAGACCGCAATTGAAAAGGTGAATCCCAACGCGATGCAGAAGCCGGCAAGTTGCGCGCTTTCCCGAATGTCGGGCTCGTGTGCGGTGCCATGAAAGAGCCCAAGGTCCAGTGCAAGCAGCGCCAGAACCAGCAGCACGAACGCCAGCCAAACCCAAACCGGCAATCCGAGGGCGGAAGCCAGCAACAGGCCACTTATCGTATCCATTGTCACCTGTCCTAGGTCTGGAGGATCAGTTGCTGTGGCTTAATGTTTGTAGCGTGAGGTCAAATCGGCACCGCCGTGTTGGCGAAGCTTTCGCCACCTGCCGAGCGGAAGAACTCGGCGAGTTTGGCGTAGTCGTCTTGCCGCGCACTGGTCTTGCGCCAAACCATGCCTACCGTCCGGTAGATGGTGCGGCCTTCAATTTGCAGTGTGGTGAGGCTCGGATCGCTGTCTATTTCACGCCGGGCGTAGAGCCCCGGCAGAAATGTAATCCCCATGCCCATTACCACCATCTCCCGCAGTGTATCGAGGCTGGTCCCTTCAAAGTCGTAGCGGAGCCGAGCACCGAACTCGGTACACAACGATAGAACAGCCTCATGCAGCTGATGTCCGGGCCCCAACGCAAGCATATCCTCGCCCTTGAGATCCTCCTTGCGCACCGTCTTGGCCCCCGCCAGCGGATGGTCGCTGGCAACAGTCAGCAAGAGAGGCTCGCGAAACAGTGGCACGGCGTCGAATTCGCTGCCGGTGACCGGCAGAAGTGTGATGATGACGTCGAGCCGTCCGTCCTCCAAAGCCCTCGGTAGTTCCTCGGGCAGGCTTTCGCGAATGTAGAGCTTCAGCTTTGGATACGACTTGTGCAGTGCCGGCAGCACGTGCGGCAGGAGATAAGGCCCAATCGTCGGCGGCAACCCAAGGCGCAACAGTCCAGCCAGCTCGCGCCCCCCGCTGGTCGCCAGCATTCGGATCTCGTTCGCGTCGCTGAGCATGCGTCGAGCGATCTCGACAACTTGATGTCCAAGTGGCGTAACGACCACACGCGAACGGCTGCGTTCGACGAGTTGCACGCCGAGACGCTCCTCCAGTGCCTTGAATTGCTCACTGAGGGTCGGCTGCGTCGTATTGCAACGCTCGGCAGCCCGCTTGAAATGCAGCGTATCGGCGATGGCCACGAGGTATTCGAGCTGTCGCAGGTTTGGCACATCGCCTCCAATGTCTGTGTTCGGGCTGTCCGGTGATGAACACGATATAGGCAAGCCCGTCAAAAGAACCATGGTGATCGAAAAAACCGATCAAAGGGCCGGCCACCAGCGATTGGCGGTATTGCCGAAAAATCCCATGTCTTGATCGAGGCGGCAGAGCTTACCGGCCGCCTCCAGAACAAAAGAGGCCAAGGCCATGACCGGAATGATCAAGCTCGACCGAGCCGACCTGGTGGTTCGGATCAAACCTGAGCTGATCGACGATCGGCAGCGATACGCAGTCTGCAGCTCGATACGAACGGCCACGCGCAACCGCAAGTGGTTATCAGTCACCGAAATCAATCGCAGCCCCTCGTCCCCCGTCCTAAGCACGTTCCCCCATAGAAGACCGACATCGTTCGACCATATCCCGCATCACTGACCTCTTCAGCGTGTCGCTGGCTCCCCGTGCCCCTGCCGAGGTCCTCGAGGGCACGAGCCTCACAGAGGTTCTCGAGCGGGCAGGAATCGATGCCAGCTTTGCGGAAGGTTGGGTACCTCGAACTTGATTGAGTCATCTCCAGAGCTCCGGCGAGCGACCATCTGCCCCAGGAAATCGCCGAGGCACTCGAGCATCTCGGTGTCGATCCTGCTGCCGCGGCAGCCAGCCGGGCTGCAACAACTGAGCTGAAAAACAACCTGATCCACCCAAACCAAGTGACCGACCGAAACCGAGGACGATCAAAATGCCGACATCCGCCGTCAAGATGACGACTATTAACACCGCGCATGTCGCTCAGACACGCGTGGAGCTGAACAGGGACATCAGATATGCCGTGATCGAGCGTACCAACGATGTTCTCAATGCGACGATGACACCTATCTGGCCGTCGCACTGGAACGTCAAGGGCCGTCTTTCTGACCATGCACGAGCTGTTTGGCAAGGTGGCGGCCTCGGCTGGAGAGCCAAGCCGACATCATTGCAGAGCGCATCCGCGCCGGCCCTCGGTACAGGATTGCAGAAGGCACGCTGCAGTCGGTTGCGCGCGATACCGCATTGCTGCCCCTACCCAGCATTGGCCATATCGGAATGGGAGCATATCCGAGGCGATGGCGGAAGCAGCCTGGGAGAACTGGCTGCCCGTGCGCTGGCGAGCGGCTAAGGAGTGCGACGACGATGGGGCCAGATCAGCGCCCATCATCTGATCGAGGCGGCCGCTCGGGCGGAACTTTATTGTGGCTTGTCGAAAGTCTGCCCATCGTCCCAGCCCTAGCCTCTCGGCCCAGTGGCGACATCGCCAACGCCCGAAAAACGTGCCGTGAGCCGCCGATTCCCAAGGCCACGGCATTGGCTTGCTGCAAGTGAATGATACCTCAAAAACGGTGGCTTGAAACGACATGATGAAGATGCCTGCAGACCTGCTTCAAGGTTACGCGCGCTTCAGGCAAGGCCGCTTTGCCGACGAAGCCGAGCGCTACTGCCTCGCCGCACAAGGCCAGGCCCGGCGACGATGATCATCGCTTGCGCCGATAGCCGGGTCGACCCCGCGACGATTTTCTCCGCAGCACCCGGCGAACTATTTGTGGTTCGCAATGTTGCAGCGCTCGTGCCGCCCTATGAGACAGGTGGAACATACCATGGTACGTCGGCGGCGTTGGAATTCGCCGTGACGCAACTCAAGGTCAACAACATCATCGTCATGGGGCATGGATTGTGCAGCGTTTCCGCGTCGCGCTCTTGGCGCTTGAGGACAGGCCGGTCGGCCAATTCATCGGGCCCTGGATGGAGCAGATAGCGGGCATTCGCGACGGGTGGTCGAGCGTGCTGAGCCCACCCATCCTAAATCCGTCAGCAGGCTCTGGAACGCATGGCGATCAGCATTCGCTCGACAATCTCAGCACGTTCCGTTTGTCAGCGACCGCACGACAAAGGGTGAATTGTGTCTTCATGGGCGCCTGGTTTTCAATCGCCGAGGGGGCATTGCATTGGCTCGACTGGGACAGCGGCGTCTTCGAGCCGGTCACCATTGTGAACGCGTGACCTTGCCGATCAGTCGGTGAGATCTGATCGGCAAGTGCCATCACCTGGCAAACAGCGTTTCGATTGGCCAGTGAGCGTTGAAGTCCGATATATGGATCAAGAGAAAGACACCGGCACGAGAGAGGACGAGAAATGGCTGCCCAGCGGACAGCCAGGCGAAAGAAGGGGAATGGCAATGCGCAAGTGAGGCAGCCGCATTTGCCGCTCGATCTGAAACGCTTTCGATCGACCGGCAACGTGAGTACTTCTCGATGGGCATGCGCGACCGCGACGACAGTGCCGTAGTCATCGATACAACTAGACATTCGGCGCGCTCGCTCATGTACGCAGCCGTCGTAATCGAACAGCGGATCGCATCTTCACTCACCCGTTCACGCCGAACGACGAAGCGCTTTGCCGCGTTGAAAGATGCGATCCGCTCTGAGCTCCAACTCATGGAGGGCGTTCTGCTGACCCTTGCTTCGGGTCCGAAGCCGGAACCAGCTTGAGGGGCGGACAGGGCGGCCGGGTGACGCCAGGGCGCGACTGTCAAGCACGTCCAGGCAAGGTGGCGTGAACCGCGCCTTCGCGATCAAGATCGCAGCGTTCGCGGCCCTGGCCTCGAGAAATCAAGAGCGCATCTTTTTTCCCCTTGAATGCACGCCCCCGGCCGAGCGGGTTGGGACCCGCTAGTAAGGCGTGCCAGGCCGGGAAATCGGCACGGGCGTGTCAACAGTGGTTGCAGAGCTGCGGCAAGAAGCGCTTGCAGCTGCGGGTCAAAGAGGGATGCCAGCGCGTGTCTGACACTGCGTTAGGCGCTGGAGCGTCGCCACTACAAGTGAAAATCGAGCAACGAGCCCTAAGATGGTTAGACCGGATCTCGTCTCCGAACTGAGCGGAATGCGGAAAACAGTCGCTGACTTCATCGAGAGTCCGCGCTGCGTTGCAGCGATCACCGGGCTTATCCTCATTAACGCAGTCACCTTGGGGATCGAAACGAGCAAGGTGGCCGTGTCTCAGTACGGGCCTTTTTTGACGGTCATCGATCTTGCAATCCTCATCGTATTTACAGCCGAGATCGCTCTCAAACTCTTTGCCTATCGCACGGCATTTTTCCGCTCCGGTTGGAATGTCTTTGATTTGACGATTGTCGTTGTCGCTTGGTTGCCAGCAACGGGATCCTTCGCCATCCTGCGAGCGCTTCGGGTGCTTCGCATCTTGCGCCTGCTTTCCATCGTCCCCCAAATGCGGCGAGTGGTAAGCGCCATTGGGCACTCGATCCCCGGCATGATCTCGGTGGTCGGCGTCCTTGGTCTGGTCTTTTACGTCTCGTCGGTTCTTGCAACCAATCTCTACGGACAAAATCCAGATCCGCGAATGCAGGAGTGGTTCGGCACGATCGGCGCCTCCGCCTACACGCTCTTTCAGATCATGACGCTTGAAAGCTGGTCCATGGGCATCGTCCGTCCGACCATGGAACTCTTCCCGCATTCATGGATGTTCTTCGTGCCCTTCATCATTGTGACCAGTTTCGCAGTCCTGAACCTGTTCATCGGCATCATCGTCGATGCCATGCAATCTGCCCAGAAGGAAACGCGCGAGAGCGATCGCACCGATATCAAGGAGTTTACGCATTCTGAAATGACGAGCCTTCTCGGTCGCTTCGAAGAACTGCAAAGCGAGCTTGCCTCGATTAGCCGGACCCTCAAGGAAATGGAGAGGCGGCAGAAAGCCCATTGAGGGCCCACCTTGGCGCGCGCTCCACTGCAGGCGAAAGCGTACGCCCACAGCCATCCTGTGGCGGGCCTGCTAGGGTTTGGACAGTGCCGCGTGACCATCATGCAGGACGAGCAGCACGGCGTCGTCGACGAAGCAGAACGTCTGCACCCCGCCGCCCGGAACGTCTGGCGCCAAACGGGCTCAAGCAAGCGAGCTTGGCGCAGCTACGGGGCCTCGGTTCCACAATCGCAGCGATGCGCTGGACACCCATAACAAGCGCATGCCTAGACCGGTGTGGGCTGCGCGGAAAACTAAAAAAACAAAGCAAGAGCAATATGAAAGGGGCGTTGGTGAACACTTCGTTGTCGCCAGTCGGTCGGGGCATGTCGGCGTCTCCACTGGCGCGACTTGGCCAGCAATTTCAGCGTCCTCGAATGCATCCAAAGCGAGACGACCGTTGAAATTTCGTTCTAGAGTGGCGCAAGCGAGGATGCCGTACGGCATAAACCGCGCGGGTTCGCCTTTGCGTTTCCCGCCCACGGCGGGTGTCCTAACATTCACGAGGAAGCGACATGACTGTGCTGGTAATTGGCGGAGCGGGTTTCATAGGGCGGCGCATGATTCCGATTCTGGTCGGAGCCGGCCAGCGCGTGACGTGCATGGACATCGATGTAGCCGGCGCGACAGCGGCGTTCGCACACTTTGGAGATCAGGTGAAGGTGGTCCGGGGGGATGTCACCCAATTCGACGACGTCATCGGCGCCGTCCAGGAGGCCAATGCCGAGAAGTTGGTGAACCTCTCCTATTTCATCGGTGACCTCGCCCCGCATGTCGCCTTCAAGCTCGATATCCAGGGCATGGACAACTGCTTTGAGGCAGCGCGTCGCATGGGCGTGAAGCACACGGTTTTTGCAAGTTCGGTCGCGGTCAGCGGTCAGCAGGCGAAGTTCGGCGAGCGACTCGTCAACGAGGACGATGAGAGGCACGGAGACACGCAGTATGCCGTCAACAAGATCATCAACGAGTGGCAGGCGCACGACTATCGCCGCGCCTGGGGCATGACCATCACCTGCATCCGCCCCGCAAACGTCACCGGTCCCGACAAGAAATTCGGCTCCATCGATCACGTCAATTGCATGTGCCAACCGGCCCGCGGCAAGCCGGTCGAATTCCCGCATGCCGACGCGATGAGGTGTGTCATCCACGTCGAAGACATGGCGGAAGCCTTCGCACGCGTTGCACTGGTCGATAAGCCAATGCACACGACCTACAACTCAGGAGGGTATCCGGTCAGCATGGGCGAGCTTGCGGCCATCGTGAAAGAATTCCTGCCTGACGCCGACATCCGCTTCAAGCAGCCAACCGGCGGGCGCGACATCTCCGGTAACTTCATGATCGACAACCGGCGGCTGGTCGAGGAATTCGGCCTGCAGATGAAACCGCTGCGCCAGCGCGTCAAAGAGGTCATAAACGACATCCGCCATGGCGAAGGATTACCGCCCGTTACGTAGGGGAGGGGCACGGCAACTCCGCCATGCCGTTGCGCTGTGGGACACTAAGGAGGTGAGGCCGGCCACCGCCCTCTCCTCCTTGCCCAATGCGCCAGAAGACGACTGAGAGTTGGGGATTGGCAGTCGGCGCAATACAGCGGGAACTCGTTGAGCGATTGATGGGGCTACCCGCCGCTCGTCATAATGATCTCGCTTCAGTTGCGTGCCAGTCCCGGAAAGATCGATTCCGCGATGCGGTCGTCAACGCGCCGCCGCACCCAGAAGCCGACGCTTCCTCTGGCGTTTCGAAAGCAATGTCCTGCGCCACTTGGTCGACCACCGGCCGCCATGCACGCCCCTCGACAATCGTCGCGATCCGATAGCCGCGATAGCTTTCGGTTTGGGCGCTCGTCTTGCCGTCGCTTTGACGATCCCATTCTTCCTCCCAGCTCACTGTTTTCGGTGCAAACAGCTCCTCCCTGGCGCGGTGACGCTGCATGGCGCCGGGCCTTGAAGGCCACGCCATCACAAGTCCTGACGGCGATCCTGTCCTCCGGCGGGCCACGTGCCAAAAGGAACTCTGTTAGAACTTGAGGCTTAAGCGTACGGCATCGCCATTCGCAGACAATATCACAAATCCAGGCGGAGTGGGGTGCAGTTTGATGAAAATCCGGGCAGCCGAAACAGACGTGCTCGGTCACGCATGCCGGTCCAGACGCTCGAATGCTGCAAGGACAACGCCATGGTAATCGGCCACCGCCTGATCTAGGACGACGCAGCTAAACTGACCGCAACCTATTCCGACGGTTGCACGATGCGAATACTTTGTGCGCCATCCCATAAAATCTTCCGGCCCAGCTGAGCCAGGTTCTCTAAGCCGCTCGTGACAGTCATGAAGTGATTGCCCGACAACTGCCCGGCCTTTGAAGCGAAATTCACATGACCATAGGCGAGAGGATCTCGGTTTCGCCCTTAGGCCACCGGGATAAAGGATGATCTGTCCCGGAGACGGATAGCTCGTATTGTTCTCGAATGGCACTGAGAAATCGAGGTCACCGAGCGGCATCCAGACGCCTTCGCCACTCCATCGGACATGAATGATCCGGCTTTCCGAAAGGCAGATGCTTGCGGAAGGCAGCGCAGGTCTTCGGGGCAAGCGCTGTTTCCAGCCGTGCGCCGAAACGAAAGCTCTCTGTGATGATCGTGAGCTCATCCATTCCGTTTATCTCCAGGTGGTCGGTAAGCGGCTTCAGCAATAATCACGGCAATCCCCGTCGCATGCGCTCGAACGCCTGTTGTAACTGATTAAAACAAAACGACCTGCTCTGGCTTTCAATATCAATTCGTGGCGCTGGATCGCATAGGCTCACACCACGTCAGTGTTCCGCAGTTGCCGCTTCTCTTGCTCCAACCGGATGGTAGCACGAAACCTTGTGCGTCACATTGAGCGAGATCTCCTGGGGAGGCGTCGCGCGGCACGCGCCATCCGCTGCCCGGCAACGCGGAGCAAATGCGCACCCCGGCGGCAGCGAGGCAAGATCCGGCGGTGACCCGTCGATGGCAAGAAGGCGACGTCCCTTGTTGGCACGCTTGACGGTAGATGCCATCAGGCCATGCGTGTAGTGATGCGCGGGCTTCGAGAAGACATCTGCCACCGAACCGCTTTCAACGAAGCGGCCGGCGTACATGACGGCCATCTTGTCGGCGATTTCGACGGCAACGCCTATGTCGTGCGTCACGAACATGATCGCCATGCCCAGTTCGTCTCTGAGCTTGCGCAGCAGTAACAAGATCTGGATTTGCACCGTCGCATCGAGCGCGGTCGTGGGCTCATCGGCAAGCAGCAATGATGGCCGGCACGACAATGCCAGCGCGATCATCGCCCGCTGTCGCATGCCGCCGGACATCTCGAACGGGTAATTCTTGAGGCGGCTCTTGGCGGACGGAATCTGCACGAGATCAAGCAGTTCAAGTGCCCGCGTCATGGCGGTGGATTTCGAAACACCTTCATGACGGATGATGGTTTCCGAAATCTGATCACCAATCGTGAACACAGGATCGAACGCGGTCATCGGCTCCTGGAAGATCATCGACACAACCGGTCCGCGCAAATTGGAAATGGCCGTGTCATCCATGGCGACGACGTCTTTGCCGCCAATCATCACCTTGCCTGATATGCGTGCGGTGTGCTTCGGCAGTAGCCGCATCAGCGCCCGCATCGTCACGGACTTCCCCGACCCCGACTCGCCGAGGATGCACAAGACCTCGCCAGCATCGAGCGTAAAGGACACGCCGTTGACTGCGTTGATTGCGGAATCGCGCGAGGTGAATGCGACTTTCAGATCCTTCACGTCGACCAGCGGCGAGTGCCCCTCACGCATGATCATTGCTCCGCTTGGCCGCGCTATGTCCAGAATTGGGGATAATCATGTGGCAAGCAGCAAAGTGCCGAGCCCGTCCGGAAACGACATGCAATTTGGGCTCCTTCTGTGCACACATCGGCTCCGCGAATGCGCAGCGCGTATGGAACCGGCATCCGCTCGGTGGATTGATCGGATTGGGTGGATCGCCGGAAATTGGTGGTTCACTTGCCCGCTGATCGGGGTCCATGGATGGCATCGCCGATAGCAAAGCGCGCGTGTAGGGGTGCGCGGTCTCCGAGTATATATCTTCGACCTTGCCGATCTCGACGACCTTGCCGAGATACATCACCAGCACCCGGTCGCTGACATAGTGCACGACATTGAGATCGTGGCTAATGAAAATGTAGGTGAGTCTTAGGCTCTCCTTCAGATCCATCAGGAGGTTTAAGACCTGTGCCTCGACCGACTTGTCCAGTGCGGAAACGGCTTCATCGAGAATGAGAAGTTCCGGCTGCAAGGCCAGGGCGCGAGCGATGTTGACGCGCTGGCGCTGACCTCCGGAGAGTTCATGCGGATACCGCCTGATGAATAGGTTTGGGTCGAGCCCGACTCGGCCGAGAAGATCGCGTGCACGTTGGCGCGACTCTTCCAGAGAAACCCCTTGTGCCCGTGGCCCGAACGCAATGGTCTCCTCGATCGTCATGCGTGGGTTGAGCGAAGCATAAGAATCCTGGAACACCATTTGCACGAGATAGCGCATGTCACGAATAGACATGCCGTCCACAGATCCGACCGGACGCCCCTTGACGATAATTTCTCCGCTATCTGGCTCCATTAACCGCATCAGAACCCGCGCCGTCGTCGACTTCCCGCAACCGGATTCGCCGACGATCCCCAGCGTCTCCCCTTCGTCAACTTCGAAACTGACGCCGTCGACTGCGAGAACCTTGGCAGCGCTCTTCTTCAGCAATCCACCCTTTACCGAGAAATGCTTCACCAGGTCATTGACGACGAGGATCGGCTGTCCCGAGCGCGAAGTCTGTAGCGATGCGCTTCGCGCATGATCGAGCGTTTCAGCTTGGGTCATAGGCGGATATCCATTGCACTGCGAAGGCCATCGCTCAGAAGATTGAAGCTCAGAGAGGTGATGAAGATCATCACGCCGGGTAGCGCGGCGATGAAGGGATTGACGTAAATGGCCTGACGCAACGTGTTGAGCATCAGCCCCCATTCGGCCTCAGGCGGTCTCACGCCAAGTCCGAGAAATGACAGTCCCGAGGCCAGGATGATCGATACGCTGATCAGGCTGGTGGCATAGATGAAGATGGGACCGAGGACGTTTGGCAGTATGTGGGCCCTGATGATGGTGAAGGTCGCCGCTCCGGTTGCGCGTGCCGCCTCGACGTAATCGAGTGAGCGAACTTGCGTTGTGACGCTTTCGGAGATCCGCGCGATTGGCGGAATGAAAACAATGGTGAGCGACAGCACCGCATTCTCGATTCCCGCACCGAGCGCCCCTGAAATCGCAATTGCAAGCAACACCGATGGGAAGGCGTAGAATACGTCCATCCCGCGCATCACGAGCATGCCGAGCCAGCCGCCGATGAACCCGGCAAAGATGCCGAGCGCGCCGCCAATGATAAGCGCATTCACCACCGGAGCTATACCCATGAACAACGAAAGGCGCCCGCCATACAGCAATCGGCTCAACATGTCGCGACCGGTTTCGTCGGTGCCGAGAATGTGCCCGGGCGTTCCTATTGGCTTGAGCCGGCGAATCATGCTGGCAGCAGCTGGATCATATGGTGCAAGCAGGTGAGCGAAAACGGCAGTCAGGATGATCGTCAGCAGCACCGCACCAAAGATCAGTGTCACAGGGTCGCTGCGCAACCGCTCGAGCACGGTTGTCCAGTAGCTTCGCGACTTGACGGCGACCTGGGCGCTATCAATGCCGGCTGCGGTGCCTCCAATGCCGGTGGCGTTCGAAGTCGTCATCTCGCTCAGCTCCGTCTCATGCGGGGGTCGACCAGCGTCTGCAGAATGTCGACGACAAGGTTGAGGACCACGAAGAACATGGCGAGCACGAGGATCGTGCCCTGCAGCATCGGGATGTCGCGTCGGAAGATGGCGTCGTTGAGCAGAAATCCTGTTCCCGGCCAGTTGAAAACCGTCTCGACCAGGATCGAGCCGCCGAGCAGATAACCCAGCTGCAGACCCATGACAGCAAGCACCGTCGGCGCCGCATTCTTGATCACGTGGAGCATGATCCGCCGGTGCTTGAGCCCCTTTGCCGTAAGGGCTTCGACGAACTCCTGGCTCAGAACCTCGGCAACAGCAGCGCGCACGGTGCGCGTGATGATACCGCAAGGAATGACCGACAGCGTCACCGCCGGCAGAATGATGTGCCGGACATGTGCCCAGTCCCAGGCCCATCCTGCCGATCCACCTGGCCCGATGCCCGTCGCAGGCAGGACGTTCAGTTCGACAGCGAAAATGATAACCAGAACGATGCCCAGCCAGTAGTGTGGGATCGATACCCCGGCAACGCCGAACCCTGTTGCGAACTTGTCGATCCAGGTGCCTTGGTAGTAGCCGGCAAGGCCGCCCAGTACGGCACCGAGCAAAAATCCAACGAAGGTGGCAGTTATGGCCAGAATGAGAGTGTTCGGTACTGCGACGGCCAGCGCCTGTCCGACGGGCTGATTGTTGACGACAGAAAGCCCAAGATCGCCGGTAACCGCACGACGAAGCCACAATGCGTACTGCACCGGCAGAGGTTTGTCGAAGCCGTAATCCTTCTTGAGTTTCTCGACGACTTCGGCGGGAGCATCGGCTCCAACGACCGCATTCAGCGGATCACCCGGCGAAATGTGCACGAGCCCGAACACGAGGACTGTGACGCCGATCGATATCGGAATGAAATAGAGAAGTCTCCGCAGGACATATTCGAGCAACGTATCTCGCTCCTTCAGTGAGGGACTGCACAGCGATCCTTTGTGTGCAGTCCCTTCCCCCGATGCGTTTGGACAGTCGGTGTTCGACCTACTCGATGTAGACCTTTGACAGGCTCTGGAACCAGTTCCGGGCCGGCTTGAAGCCTTTCACTTTCGGGCTCAGGCCGCGCGGCGCCACGTCATGGACCACCCACAGGAAGAGCGCGTCGTTGACTTCCTTGGTATGCACTTGAGCCAGGATGGCGTCCCGCTTTGCCGGATCAAATTCGAGCTGAGCGGCCTTCAGCAGATTGTCCATCTCCGGATCGGAGTAGAAGCCGAAGTTTACGCCATTGGGCGCATGCAAATCAGAGCGCAAGAAGCGGGTAAAGGCGCTGTAGGGATCTTGCGTCGTGTAGGAAACGTTCACGCCTTGGGCGCCCTTGGCCTGAGGTGCCTTGGCACCTGCACGCCAGATATCGAGCAAGGCCTGCCATTCCACCACGTCGAACTCGACTTTGATGCCGATTTCCGCAAGGTTCTGCTGAATGTACTCGTTCATCTGCAATGGCAGCATCTGCCCGGACCCCGACGCAGAGATCGCCATTTTCACGGTAATGGGCTTGGCGGCATCATAGCCCGCCTCTTTAATCAGCTTCTTTGCCGTTGCCAAATCGCGCTTGATCTCGAAGCTCGGCGAGCCGTACCAGATATCGCCCTTGACCACATGTCCCGTCGCTGGAACGCCGTAGCCACCAAGCAGCTGCACAATTCCATCGCGGTCAACAGCGAGATTTGCAGCCTTGCGGATCCTGATATCGTTCCACGGTGAGCCCTCGATGCGCGAGAAATGCCAAGGCCACACGTGTGGATACACGCCCGATACGATTTGCATGCCCTGTTGTTTGATGCGCGGAATAGCATCAGGTGCCGGCGCTTCGATCCAGTCGACCTGTCCCGACAGCAGTGCAGCGGTGCGAGCACTCGGGTCGGGCAGTGGCATGAGGACCACGCGCTCGAGCTTGGGCACACGGGAAGGATCCCAATGTCCCTTGAATGGCACGAGTTCAAGGCGTTCGCGCGCCGTCGCCTTGTCGAATTTGAATGGCCCGGTGCCCGATGGCGTGAACTTGTTCCAGTCCTTCGTCTTCGCCCATTCGGTCGGAGATGCCATCAGGAAGTAGCAGATCTGGAACGGGAAGAAGCTGTCTGGTGTCTTTGTTTCGAATTCGACAGTGTATTTGTCGATCTTCTTGACAGCTTTGAAGCCAGGCATGCGGAAGTTGACCAGCGACCCCTGCCGCGCGCTGAACTGCGGCGCCTTTTCATCGAACAGCTTGTCCATGTTGAACACGACGGCATCCGCGTCGAATTCAGAACCATCGTGAAATTTCACGCCCTGGCGAAGCTTGAAGGTCCACTTGGTTTTCGTGCCGTCGACAGACCAGCTTTCGGCGAGTCCAGGAATGAGTGTCGATGGCTTGTCGGTCGCAGTGAGATCGAAGTTGATCAAAGCATCGTAGATCTGTAGGCCGACGAAGCGGAAACCCTCGAAGCCATTGTCCGGCTGGCCCCATGCGAGAGGGATGTCGTTGGCGGTCATGCCGACCCTGAGCGTCCCTTGCGAGTGGGCGGTCGAAGGTGGCAGGACGGGGGTCATGGCGAGCCCGGCGAGGGTACCAACGATGAGAGTGCCTAGCCATCTTATTCGCATTGCACAACGGCTCCTTTGTTGACGACGAAAGCGGCGCTGCTGCCGGCGGAGGCGACGAAAAATCCTCGTTGGAACAGAGCCAATGGCTACGAACAGTATTCACTCGAGGAGGCCAAGTGGTGCGGAAATTTGCATCAAATCATGCTCCAGATTGCTCGAAATTTCCGCATCGCAACATACGGCGCTGCGTGCAACAATGGCGCAGCCCAAGCTCGCAGAGCGCGCTCGACACCCTTCTGCAGCGCGTCTGCCGTCACGATGGAAGCCGGCAAGATGACAGTGATGATTGACGGTGAACGTGTCCTGCGCGACCTCTACGGCTTGCGCAAGATCGGCGCATTCAAGACAGGCGTGCATCGGCCTACGCTTTCGAAGGAAGACATGGAGACGCGTCACTGGTTGGCGGGCGAGCTGCGCGCCATTGGTCATGAAGCCGCGGTCGACGGCATCGCAAACGTTGTTGGCCTGTCGAAAGCCACTGGCGCCAAAATACTGACGGGCTCACACATAGAGAGTCAGAACGAAGCCGGCTGGCTCGACGGTGCCCTCGGCGTCGTCTACGCACTCGAAACCGCGCGCGTCATTGCAGCGACGCCCGGCTACGAGGATGTCGGCGTGGACGTCGTGGCATTTGCCGACGAAGAAGGCCATTTCGGCAATTTCTTCGGGAGCTATTCCTTCGTCGGCGAACTGGACGAGGCAACCATCGATACCGCGCGTGACCGGACCCGTGGTACGCCGTTGCGTGAGGCGCTTGACGCCGCAGGGCTTGGCAGATGCGAGCGATTGGCGATGCAGAAAGATCGCTACATCGGCTTCCTTGAAGCGCATATCGAACAGGGGGATTGGCTCGAAGCCAACGGTCTCCAGATTGGCGTCGTGACCAGCATCGTGTCGATTTCTCAGTTCCGTATCATCTTCGAGGGCACCCAAAATCACGCCGGCACCACGAGAATGGCAATCCGAAAGGACGCTGGCGTCGCCGCAGTAAATTTTTGCCACGCGATCGAGCTGACATTCCCAAAGCATGCCGGCAGGCACACGGTTTGGACAACGGGACGCATCACGCTCGATCCGGGAGCCCCAAGCATTATTCCCGGGCGGGCAGAAGTGCTCTTCCAGTTCCGTGATGACGATCCAGCAAAGCTCGTCGAGCTCGAAGCCGTCCTCAACGATATCGTCCAACGCGCCGATCGAGACGGCCCTTGCCGCACGCGGATCGAGACGATCTCGAAAAGTATCCCGGCAAAGATGGACGAAAGGATCATGACCGCCATAGAAAAGTCAGCGGCCAAGCATGCCCCCGGAAAATGGACCAGGATGCCGAGCGGCGCCGGTCATGATGCCCAAATCATTGCGCGGCATCTGCCAGCCGGCATGCTGTTCGTTCCGAGTATCGGTGGCATCTCGCATCACTGGACGGAAAACACAAGCGATGCCGACATTGTCACGGGTGCACGCATTTACGCTGACACAGTTGCTGCACTCCTCAAGTCCGAGGCCTGACAGGCCCCAAGCTCCGCGGCCCCTGCGGTTGGCCCGCGTGAGCTGGCCGAAGGCCGCGGAATTGGAGCCTCTGCAGCTGCGATCGGCCAGGGCCTTCGCTCACGCGATCATGTCGAACAGCAGAACTTCGGCGTCTGCGCTGCCTGCAAGATGCAATTCGCCCGATGCTGAAATCGCAGCACCGTCGCCCTCGAGCATGGCGTGGCCGTTGAGAGAAATCGCCCCCCGCGCCACCTGCACCCATCCACAACGACCGGGCAAGATCTCATGCGTGACCACCTCGCCCCCACCGAGCACGGTGGCATAGAGATCGACGTCCTGATGGATCGTGACAGCGCCATTGCGTCCGTCGCGTGAGCCGATGAGGCATAGCTTGCCGCGCTTTTCGGTCGGTGCGAAAGCCTTCTGCTCGTAGCCAGGCGTGAGCCCGGCGCGCTCAGGCAGGATCCAGATCTGAAGGAAATGCACAGGCTCGCTCGCCGAGGCATTGAACTCGCTATGCTGGAGTCCGGTGCCGGCCGACATGCGCTGCACATCGCCAGGGCGGATTACCGAGCCGGTGCCGAGGCTGTCCTTGTGTGCGAGTGCCCCTTCAAGCACATAAGAGATGATCTCCATGTCGGAGTGAGGATGAGCTGCAAATCCTCCACCTCCCATCACGCGATCGTCGTTGACGACGCGTAGAGGGCCGAAGCCCATGTGGTCGGGATCATGATATCGCCCGAATGAGAAGCTGTGCCGGCTTTCGAGCCAACCGAAGCTCGCACGGCCACGTTCATTCGCCTTTCTGATTGTGATTGTCATGATGATGGTCTTTCTCAGGCGGAGTGGCGTTTGACCCAAGCGAGGTAGCGGTCCATCCACCCCTGCAGGAACTGACGACTGGCAGATCCGATGCTGCCGTCGGCATCAAACAGGTCGTCCTTCATTTGAATGAATGCTTCAGGCTGTCCCAGCGTCGGCATATCGAGGTAGGCCAGAATATTGCGCAGGTGTTGCTGCGCGAGCGCCGTGCCGATACTGCCGACCGACACGCCGATCACGCCTGCCGGCTTGCCAGGCCAGACGCTCTGCCCATAAGGCCGCGAGGCGTAATCGATGGCATTCTTGAGAACGCCTGGGATCGATCGGTTGTATTCCGGGGTGACGAACAAGACGCCGTTAGCGGATTTGATCTGGGCCTTGAGCCGCTTCACGGCGGCGGCCTGGTCGCCGTCGTCGTCTTGGCTATAGAGTGGCAGGTCGCCGATCTCCACGAGATTGAACGCGAACTCAGGCGGCGCGAGCCTGGCAAGCGCAACGGCGAGCTTGCGGTTCAGGCTCTCCTTGCGAAGGCTACCGACGACAACAGCGATATTGTAATTGGTCATGATCATCTCCTCGAGTTTCTCAGTCATGGTTCATTGGGAACTCTGCCGAGAGCAAAGCGTTCAAATCGAGTTGACGAGTCCCCATTGCAATCGTGCCATCGCGATGGCGCGGCCATTCGGTCTTGGGGCGATCCCAATAAAGCTCGATGCCGTTGCCATCGGGGTCATTCAAATAGAGGGCCTCGCTGACACCGTGGTCACTGGCTCCGGTAAGATTGACGCCAGCATCGTTGAGCCGCCTAAGCGCGTCGGCCAGCGCTGCGCGGTCCGGATAGAGGAAGGCGACGTGATAGAGCCCCGTCGTTCCAGGCGCTGGTGAACTGCCGCCTAGGCTCTCCCAGGTGTTGAGTCCCAGATGGTGGTGGTAGTCACCAGCGGCCAGAAATGCAGCTTGGTCGCCGTACCGCTGCTTCAGTTCAAAACCCAAGACACCGCAGTAGAAGGCAAGCGCGCGCTCGAGGTCGGCCACCTTGAGGTGCACATGGCCAATGCGCACACGACCGTCAATGGGATGTGGAGTGATCTTTGGATCGATGTTGGGGACCTTGGATGCGACCTTCATGGAGGGCTCCTTGTTGGAATGCGTCATGGTATGTCTCTTGCGGGTGACGTCGCTTGCGTGAGCCGGAACGACGGGCGCCAGGCGAAGGCGCCGTCACCGAGCAGCGCCTGGACCAGCAGCATCGCAGTCCAGAAAGCCGGAAATTCCCACCCACCTTTCGGGGCCGAAAACAGCCAGCCATTATTCAGATGCTGCACGGCGGCGCCGATCAGGATCGGGAGCAGCAACAGAGCGATTGATCGGGTCCACACGCCAAGTAACAGTGCAATGCCGCCGCCGACTTCGCCAAGAATGACGAGGTAGGCAAAGAAGCCGGGGTATCCGATGCTCTCGAAGAATGAGACGGTGCCCGCAACTGTGAACGTGAAGACTTTGAGGTAAAGCCCATGCGCCAACAGCATGACGCCGAGGCTCACCCTTAAAAGCAGGGCGGCATACGGTGCGGTGCGGGAATGGATCATGGCGGCCTCCAATTGATTATGCGTCGACGCTTATGTGATCCGCGCCCAGGGGTTTGATAAGGTGGGATTTTTGGATATTTATTCACACCCATGGTGTGAGGGGTCGTGAGATGCTCGATCGGATTACCGGAATGCAGGTATTTGCTCGCGTTGCCGCACTCGGCAGCCTGTCGGCAGCAGCACGTGCGCTTGGCATGTCACAGACCATGGCGACCAAGCATATCGCCGCGCTGGAGCAGCGCCTTGGAACGAAGTTGCTGCATCGAACAACGCGGCGCCTGACGCTGACGGAGGTCGGCCGCGGTTATCTCGCCGCAGTCGAGCGGATTCTGTCGGATATCGAGGAAACGGACGCCAATGCCGCCAAGGAAGCTGTCGAGGTGCGTGGCACGCTGCGGCTGAATGCACCTGTCTCTTTCGGTATTCGCGTGCTTGCGCCACTGCTGAGCGACTTGGCCAGGCACTGCCCCGACCTTGTCGTCGATCTCGGCCTCAATGATCGTTATGTCGACCTCATCGAAGAAGGTTGGGACCTCGCGATCCGCATCGGTAGAATGAGCGAATCCACCATGGTCGCGCGGCGTCTTTCACCTTGCCCATTGATTGTCTGTGCCGCGCCGTCCTATCTCGCCCGCCGCGGCAGGCCGAAGCAGATTGCCGATCTCCAGCAGCACAGTTGCCTTGGCTACACGCTATCTCGATCAGTCGGCGTCGAGCGCTGGGCCTTCGGCGACGACGGCAAAGCCCAAGTCCGCATCTCCGGCGTACTGAAGGCGAACAACGGCGACGTTTTGGTGGCAGCGGCTGTGGCCGGTCTCGGTATCGTCTATCAGCCTTATTTCCTGGTTGCCCAAGAGATCGAGAACGGCGCGCTCGAACCACTGCGGCTCGATCATCCCGCGATTGAGCTCGACGGCATCTACGCCATTTATCCGTCTGACCGGCGCCCGCCGGCAAAGGTACGCGCTGCCGTCGAGTTCTTCGCTGATCGAATGCGCGCGCAATCTTATCGCTCCCGGTGACCAGCCAGACTAATCTCCCAATGCCGCCGGCTTCGCGCGGTCTGGGCGCAAAGCGCCTTTGTGGCTCACACGCAGGTCAACATACCCCATGCCCACGGACAACGAGCCCAAAGCCGGCATCGCCAAACTCGGCGCCTTTGCCCCGCTGCGACATGGCGTGTTCCGGAACATGTGGATCGCCAGCGTTTTATCCAACCTGGGGCTATTCGTCCTTGGTGTGGGAGCCGCATGGGACATGACGCTCATGAGCGGTTCGGCGAGTATGGTTGCGCTCGTCCAAACGGCCATGATGTTACCTGTCGCGCTGTTCTCTCTCGCATCTGGCGCCATCGCCGACATGTTCGATCGACGCAAGGTTGCATTGGTTGCACTCGTCATTTCGATCAGTGGGGCAATCGCCCTTTCCGTCGTAGCTCAGACCGGACACATCACGCCCGAAGTCATGCTTGGCCTCTGTTTCATTGTCGGCTCAGGCACGGCGCGTCTCTGGCCCGCCTGGGGGGCGTCCGTTGGAGAACAAGTTCCAGCTGAAGTGTTGCCTGCTGCGGTGGCTCTCAACGGCATCAGCTACAATGCTGCCCGTAGTTTCGGGCCGGCTATCGGCGGCGTCATTGTGTCAGCGGCCGGTGGCGTAGCTGCGTTCGCGACCACCGTCGTCTTCTATATTCCATTGCTCGTTGTGCTCTTCTTCTGGCGACGTAAGAGTGAGCCGACGCGCCTGCCGCCGGAGAGCCTTGGCCGTGCCATGATCTCGGGCCTGCGCTATGTAAGGAACGCGCCGGCCATTCGCGTCGTCATTGGCCGTACCTTGATCGCCGGCCTCGCAGGCGGATCGGTCTCAGCGCTTCTGCCCCTCGTTTCGCGCGATCTGCTGCAGGGCGGTGCGCAGCTGTTCGGTCTCCTTCTCGGTGCCTTTGGCATCGGCTCGATCTTTGGCGCGTTCAACTTTTCCCGCTTGCGCGATCGCATGAGCGGGGAAGCTGCCGTGCGTTTGTGCAGTTTGGGCATGGGGTTAGGCGTCGCCGCCATTGCCGAAAGCCGTATGCCAGAGCTCACGATTGCTGCTCTCGCCTTGTTCGGGGCCGCTTGGACAGGATGCATGATGAGCCTGAATGTCACGGTGCAGATGTCCGCTCCACGTTGGGTCGCAGCTCGAAGTCTCGCAGCCTATCAGGCGGCTGTGGCCACAGGTGTCGCGCTAGGTGGCTGGGGCTGGGGTATGCTGGCGAACAACTGGGGCGTTGATCATGCGTTGCTCGCCTCAGCTGTCGCTTTGCTCGTATCCCCCGCTTTCAGCCGTTGGATGCCTGTTCCCACAATCGGCTCTGAAAAAGCAGTGTCGGGCGACGAGCTGTCCGACCCGGATGTGCAAATCCCGCTCACCGCGCGCAGCGGCCCCATCGTTGTCGAGATCGAGTATCGTGTTGAAAGCGACAAGGCACTCGACTTCTATGCCGTCATGCAGCGCGTTCGCTCCAGCCGTACGCGGAACGGCGCCTACGGGTGGTGCATTGCGCGCGACATCGCCGATCCCGAACTGTGGATCGAGCGCTACTATTGCCCGACGTGGCATGATTATCTGCGCCAAAGAAACCGCCCAACAACGGCTGAGCGCGAACTGCATGCCACAGCCATGGAGTTCCACTCTGGGCCGGAGCCCGTTCGTATCCATCGCATGCTCGAGCGTCCGGTCGGTTCCGTCCGCTAGGCGAGGCGCCCCGCAAGCTCGCGCGGCTGCCACAGTCGCAGCAGAACCATAGCTGATCGCGAATGATCCGGTTCTTGCGTCACGTCAAAACGCGGTGTCGAGCCGTTACAGTGGCAGTCGTCTGAGACGCAACGCATTCCCGATGACGCTCACCGAAGACAACGACATCGCTGCCGCAGCGATCATCGGCGAGAGCAGCAACCCGAACAGGGGATACAGCAGGCCTGCCGCGATCGGCACACCCGCAGCATTGTAGAGAAAAGCAAAGAACAGGTTCTGGCGAATGTTTCGCATCGTTGCAGCCGACAGACGCCGTGCCCGTACGATGCCGTTCAGGTCGCCTTTGAGGAGGGTGACGCCGGCACTCTGCATTGCAACGTCAGTCCCGGTTCCCATGGCGATGCCAACGTCTGCGGCCGCCAGCGCCGGTGCGTCGTTGATACCATCGCCCGCCATTGCCACGATGCGGCCTTCACTCTTCAGTCGCGCAATCACCTTGCTCTTGTCGTCCGGCGCCACCTCCGCCTCGACGTCGTCAATGCCGAGTGTCCGCGCAACGGCATTAGCCGTCGTCGCATTGTCTCCAGTCAGCATGACGACGTGGATGCCATCCTTCCTGAGGGCTGCGATAGCCGCCGGGGTGGACGCCTTCACGGCGTCGGCCACCGCAATAATGCCGGCCGCTTTGCCGTCAATTGCGACATGGATCGCTGTCGCGCCATCGCGCCTGAACTCTTCAGCCAATGCGCGCAGCGGCGCCGTGTCAACCCCGGCCTCGGTCATGATCCGCGCGTTTCCGATCACCAGTCTTCGTCCGTCGACCGTTCCCGTGACGCCCTTGCCAACTGGCGCATCGAAGTCCTTGGCCTCCGCAAGGGCGACCCCTTTGTCAGCCGCGCCGCGCACGATTGCCTCTGCAAGCGGGTGTTCGCTCCCCCTTTCGAGGCTCGCGGCCAACCGCAGCAATTCCGTCTCGTCCACGCCTGCCGTAGCGCGCACGGCAACAACGCTGGGCTTGCCTTCCGTCAACGTGCCCGTCTTATCGACGACAAGCGTGTCCACCTTCTCCAGGCGCTCCAGCGCTTCTGCATTCTTGATCAGCACGCCAATCTGAGCGCCGCGCCCGACCCCGACCATGATCGACATTGGCGTTGCCAGCCCAAGCGCGCAGGGGCAGGCAATGATGAGCACCGACACGCCGGCAATGAGGCCGAACGTGAAGCGAGGCTCGGGGCCGAACAGGGCCCAAGCGATGAAGGCGAGCACGGCAGTCGCAATAACGGTCGGCACAAACCAAGCCGACACCTGATCAGCGAGCCTTTGAATTGGGGCCCGACTGCGCTGCGCCTGAGCCACCATCTGCACGATTCGAGAGAGAACCGTTTCGCCTCCAACCTTGTCGGCGCGCATGATGAAGCTACCGGATTGGTTCATGGTGCCGCCGACCACGGCGTCGCCGATGGTCTTGCTGACCGGCATGGATTCGCCCGTCACCATGGCCTCGTCGACAGCGCTGTGACCCTCGACAACTTCGCCATCGACAGGGACTCGTTCGCCTGGCCTCACGCGCAGACGGTCTCCTGAGGCCACGGCGCTGAGTGCAACGTCCTCGTCCGAACCATCTGGCGCGATGCGTCGCGCCATTTTTGGTGCCAGGTCGAGCAGCGCCCGGATTGCACCACTGGTCTGCTCCCGCGCCCGCAACTCCAAGACTTGCCCGACAAGAACCAGCACCGTGATGACGGCGGCCGCCTCGAAATAGACGCCAACCGCCCCATCTCCAGTCCGCATGGATGTCGGAAAAATACCGGGCCATAGCGTGCCGACGATGCTGTAGAGCCAGGCCACGCCGGTTCCCATCGCGACCAAAGTGAACATGTTCAAATTCATTGTGCGCAATGAGGCCCAGCCACGCTGGAAAAACGGCCATCCGGCCCATAGCACAACGGGTGTCGCAAGAATGAGCTGGATCCAGTTCGAAGTTTGCTGTCCAAGCCAATGGGTCAACCCGGTGAGGTGGCCGCTCATTTCCAGCAGGAACACTGGTATCGCAAACGCCAAACCGAACCACAGACGTCGGGTCATGTAGGCCAACTCGGGATTGGCGCCGCTTTCAGCTGTCACCAACTCGGGTTCAAGCGCCATGCCGCAGATCGGGCAAGACCCCGGCCCTTCTTGGCGAATTTCCGGATCCATCGGGCAGGTGTAGATCGTCCCCTTTGGTGCCGGGGCGGCTTGCTGGGGCTTGGCATCAAGGTAGGCTGCCGGGTTGGCGATGAATTTCTCCTGGCAGCGCCCCGAGCAGAAATAATAGGGATGCCCCGCGTGGGTGTGGCGATGCTTTGCTGTGTGAGGGTTCACGGTCATGCCGCAGACGGGATCTTTCGCGCCTGCCTCGGAAATGATGGCGCTCCCGTGGCAACAGTGCATTTCGCTCGCTTGGATCTGTGACTTGTGCATGTCCACCTCGTTGCCCGTGGGGGCAAGTCTCGGCCAAATACCTGCCGGGGGTATGCTTTGACAGGTATACCCCGGCAGGGTATAAGTCAAGAATGAGCGAGGAATCGAAATCGTCACACCTGAAGCGACTGAGCCGAATCGAGGGCCAAGTGCGCGGCTTGTCCCGCATGGTCGAGGAGGATCGGTACTGTATTGAAGTCGTGACCCAGATTTCAGCCGTTCGAGCGGCATTGAGGCGTGTCGAGGAAGAGATCTTGCGGGATCACGTGGCCCATTGTGTCGAGCACGCCATCGCCAGCGGCGATACCGACGAGCAGAGGAAAAAAATCGCAGAGCTGATGGAGGTTCTCCGCCGTTCTGCACGATGAGCGGCGCAAGCTGCAACCGCAATACCATTCGCCATCGCGCGCATTCGATCGCCAATGCTGGCTGTTTGTGGCGCGAGGCGGTCAGTTGCGATGGTCCCACCAAAGTATTCAACTCTCCCTCATCGTGAGCACGCAAACTCTGTGTTCCGCCCATCGTCCTTTGGCAAAATGCTTCGGGGCCTCCGCCAGTTGAGCGAGAGTTCAGGAGAGACGAGAGCGGGCATGATCGCTGGCGCAGGTTCATCAAGTCTCCCAAACAGCCGGGAAAAGCGCCAGAATGAAGCGCCCAACACCGGCGCGGGCCGCCAGCGACGAACCGCTGCCGCCAAGATATCCAGGAAACCACGATCGAGATCGAACCATGGACAAGGAAGTCAGCATATTGGCCCAGCGGCTGCTGAATACAGGTTTCGAAGAAATGCCGGAACGCGAGCGTCGTGTGATCCAGCGCGTTGCAAGGCGCCTTCAGGTCAGTCGCAACATAAATCGCGAGTACATCGACAATCGAACGTTCGGCCAGCGCCTTTCGGACCGCGTTGCCGAGTTCGGCGGCTCGTGGACCTTCATTATTGTTTTTACGACATTCATGTTATTCTGGGCGTTGCTGAATTCGACGGTCCTGGTGTCGAAGCCGATCGACCCGTTCCCATTCATCTTTCTAAATCTCATTCTATCGATGGTGGCCGCGCTGCAGGCGCCCGTTATCATGATGTCTCAAAATCGGCAGGCAGCACGTGATCGTCTTGCTGCTGCCAGTGACTATGAGATTAATCTCAAGGCCGAGCTGGAGATCATGGCGTTGCACGAAAAGGTCGATCACATGCGGGTCGAGCAATTGGAGTTCCTCGTCGCGACTCAGCAAAAGCAGATCGACCTACTGACCAAGCTGGCGCAAGGAACTGGCCGCCTATAGCATTGCAAGCAAGCGTGCCCGATAGCCCTGGAGGTGTCGGAAAGCGCACGGGCGCAAAATGGGGCTTCTGCCAAAATGAGCGCCATTGCCGGCCTCCGACCTCAAGCGCCGCGTCAGGTAATTTCTCGCTTTCCACCGGCGGAGTGATGTTTGCGCTTTCCGCTACAGGACGAACCTCAATGGTCCCAATCGAGACCAGCGCGCGCTGCCCCCCATCGCGCATCGCCAGACAGATTGGTCCATTGCGAAATTGTAATTCGAAGGCAATGTCGGTCGTCGACCGGTTGGGTTAAAGTCGTATAGGCGGGAGTTGTCTCGCGACTACACGCTTCGGTCCCCACTAGGCCTATGGGCGCGCCAGCCGATCGTTCCCTCAAAGCCTTGAGCCCAGCACATGAAACTCCTTTTGATCGAGGACGACAAGCAGACGGCAGACTTCGTGGAGCGCGCGCTTGTGCGGGACGGCCATGCGGTGGAAGTTGCCGGCGATGGTACGCGAGGTCTCGAGCAGGCTCGTGCCGGTCTCTTCGACGTCATTATCGTCGATCGCATGCTTCCCGGCATGGACGGTCTCGCCATCGTTAAATCTTTGCGCAATCACGGCAACTTGACACCTGTGCTGGTGTTGACGGCACTCGGCAGCATTGACGATCGTGTCGATGGGCTTCAGGCAGGTGGCGATGACTATCTCGTAAAGCCTTTCGCATTTGCCGAATTGGCCGCCCGTCTCGCGGCTTTGGCTCGCCGTGCAGTCGCGGTTGACCCGACCATGAAGGTGACAATCGCGGATCTGGAAGTAGATCTCGTCAAAAGGAAGGTCACACGGGGCGGTGCCCGCATCATATTGACGCCGGTTGAATTCAAGGTCTTGGAGCAGTTGCTACGCCATCGCGGTCGAATCGTGACCAAGACCATGCTACTTGAGGAGGTCTGGGGCTTTCACTTCGATCCCCGCACCAACATTGTCGAAACCCATGTCAGTCGGCTGCGCTCCAAGATCGACAAGGGCTTCGATTATGAGTTGATCGAGACGGCGCGAGGATCGGGATACATGCTCAGGGTTCCTGATGCGGTTTCATAGATCTCTTTCTTTCAAGCTCACTGCGTTCTATGTCCTGTTGTTCGTCATATCGGTCAGCCTATTGTTTGCCGTTGTCGGCTATCTCGCGCAGGCCGCCGTCGAAAAGCAAATTCGCATAACCGTAAAGGCTGAAGCCGAAACGCTCGCAGCGGAATACAAGGCGACCGGCCCGCTGACGTCGGCAGCCTTGATTGAGAGTCGGCTGCGCCGAGGTGGATCGGCCTATTATCTACTACAGTCGTCAAGCGGGACGGCAATTGCCGGCAATGTGACCTCGATCAATCCCAAGACCGGGCCATCGCAACTCGAATTGACACTCGTGCCCGATGTCCATGCCAAGTCTGCTGCACAGCCAAGTGAAAACCGTCGGGCGGTTGGTTATGGCGTGAAGATGCCCGATGGTGTTTTCGTCCTCGCTGCCGAGAACGTTGATTGGCTCGACACCGTTGCCTCCGCCATTCGCAACGCCTTCATCGCAGCCGGCCTTGCCTCAACGGTCCTTGCAATCCTCGGAGGCACTTTGCTCTCTCGTGGCTTTTTGAAGCGCATCGATGCCATCAATCGTACGGCCTCGCAAATCATGGCAGGTTCCATTACGGCGCGAATTCCACACCGCGCTCGCGGCGACGAAATCGACGATCTCGCGGCCAATCTTAATCTCATGCTCTCTCGCATCGAGACATTGATGGACAACTTGAGCCAGGTCTCGAACGATATTGCTCACGATTTGCGCACGCCCCTCTCGCGATTGCGCCAGCGGTTGGAGGCATCCCGTGCCAATGCTGTAACTGTCGAGGAGTTGCGCAGCGAAACCGATACCGCAATCGCGGAAACCGACGACCTCCTGCAGACATTTTCAGCGCTTCTGCGCATTGCCAACATCGAAACCGGAAAACGCAAGGCGGGCTTCAAGAAAGTCGATTTGTCGGAACTGGTTGAGTTCGTATCAGCCACGTACGCCGCAGTCGCTGAGGATCATGAGCATCGTCTGGCATCCGATATCGTCCCGGGTGTGATCATCGACGGAGACCGGGAGCTCTTGCTTCAACTCGTCACGAACCTGATCGAGAACGCGATCAATCACACGCCCGCGGGCAGCACAATCCGGATTGCCTTGCAATGCTCCGATCAAGACGTTTCGTTGTCGGTCGCAGATGACGGGCCCGGCATCCCCGAGAGTGAACGCCAAAAGGTCCTCCGGCGCTTTTACAGATTGGAAACGAGCCGGACGACGGCGGGAAGCGGACTTGGCCTCGCGCTCGTTGGCGCCATTGCCGAGTTGCACCGGGCACGCTTGACACTTGCAGATAATGAGCCCGGGCTCATCGTGCGCCTAGTGCTGCGCCGAGCCTAGGCGGCGGGCGCAACGGCCTGATCATCGATCCCGTTGTCCCCCCACTCGTCTATTACGAAAACGTATAGGAGCGGCAATCGTCCCCTCATGTGGGTTCTCCCATAGTCCGAACAAGAACAAGGGCACACGGCATGTGCACTCTGGTCGGAATCAAGTGAAGCTGGAGAACGTAGATGAGCATTCAGGAAAATACAGCCAGCAAGCAGCAGAGCGATCTGCAGCGGCGATCGCATTGGCTGGCGCGCAACCGGGCGCGCTTGATGGCCGGGGTGGCCATTTTCGCGATCGCTGGAGGCTTGGCGTTTTCGCAGGGAGCACCTTTGAGCGCGGCTGAATTGTTTGCATCGGGAGGGGCAAAAACACAGGCCCTCGTGCATGCGGCGCCTATGGTCATGCCCGACTTTGCCAATCTCGCAGCGTCCGTAAAACCTGCAGTCGTCTCGGTCAGGGTGAAGGCGGATGCAACCGTGCATCAGGCGGCAAGTCCCGGCGAGAACCCTTTCGAGGGCACGCCATTCGAGCGCTTCTTCCGTGACTTGCCTCAGAACAACATGCCTGGCCGGGGCAGAAGCAAGCCGCATCTGTTGCAGGCCCAGGGTTCGGGCTTCTTTGTAAGCTCTGACGGCTACATCGTCACCAACAATCACGTCGTCGATGGTGCCGTGAAGGTGGAGATCGTCACTGATGCAGGCAATGTCATGGCGGCCAAAGTGGTCGGCACTGACCCAAAGACGGATCTGGCGTTGCTCAAGGTGGATGCGAAGTCTGACTTTCCATTCGTGAAGTTGGCTGACAACAAGCCGCGCATCGGCGAGTGGGTCGTGGCAATGGGCAATCCGTTCGGCCTTGGCGGCACGGTTACCGCAGGCATCGTCTCCGCCACCGGTCGCGACATCGGCTCTGGCCCCTACGACGATTTTCTGCAGATCGATGCACCGGTCAACAAGGGCAACTCGGGCGGTCCGACGTTCAACCTGAAAGGCGAAGTGGTCGGCGTCAACACAGCCATCTTCTCTCCATCCGGTGGCTCGGTCGGCATCGCATTCGATATTCCCGCAACGACAGTCGCCAGCGTGATCCCGCAGCTGCGAAGCATGGACATGTGTCCCGCGGCTGGCTCGGTGTCGAAATACAATCAGTGACCAAGGACGTGGCAGACGGTCTCGGCTTGAAGGAAGCCAAAGGCGCATTGGTCGCCACTGCGCAGCCGGGCACGCCCGCGGACAAGGCCGGCATCAAATCCGGCGACTTGATCGTCAAGGTCGATTCGAAAGACATCGGTGATGCCAAGGACCTGGCGCGCGCAATCGGGGCAACGCCTCCCGGATCAACTGTGAAAGTCGCAGTCATCCGCGACGGGAAGCCACTCGACATCTCGGTGAAGCTGACGCGATTGGCTGAAAAGTCCGTGCATCATGCTGCGGCACAGACCGATGCTGACCACGCAGTGCCGAATTTGGGCTTGACCGTCGCCCCGGCGAACGAAGTCGAAGGTGCCGGTTCGACAGGCCTCGCTGTTCTCGCAGTCGATCCCGACGGAACGGCGGCTGAAAGTGGTCTGCAGTCAGGCGACGTCATCCTCAAGGCCGGCAAGACCAAAATCACTTCGTCCAAGGACCTCGTGGGCGCTCTTGCCGACGCCAAGGCCCATGGACGCAAGCACGCCCTTGTGCTGATGCGCCGTGACAACGCTGAGCACTACATCGCAGTGCCCATTGCCGCGAGCTGAAGCCATCTGCCGGCCAGACACTCCTCTCCCCATGGCCGGTAGCGCGCGCAATTCATGCGCGCCGCGTGCGGAGGTTCTCACCCTCGGACCTCCGCACGCCATTCACTTGAAGCGAAGGGCCATGTTGCTCAAGCCGCAAAGGCGATAGCCATGAATGTCGATGACATACTCAACACCGCCTACTGCATGCCGCTGACCAGCCCGGCATATCCGCCGGGACCTTATCGCTTCGTCAATCGTGAGTTCTTCGTCATCACCTATCGCACAGACCCTGCAAGACTTCGCGCTGTCGTGCCCGAGCCGCTGGAGGTCGATGAGCCCCTGGTGAAGTTCGAATTCATTAGGATGCCGGATTCGACGGGTTTCGGCGATTACACCGAATCCGGCCAGGTCATCCCCGTGCGGTTGGGCGCCGAGCGTGGCAGCTACACCCACGCCATGTACCTCAACGATGGACCACCAATTTTTGGCGGTCGCGAGCTTTGGGGATTTCCCAAGAAGCTGGCGCAACCCTCCCTCGCAGTTGAGCGCGACACGTTGTTGGGAACTCTCGACGATGGTCCCGTTCGAGTCGCCACGGGCACCATGGGTTTCAAGCACAAAGCCCTCGGGCACGATGAAATCCTGAAGGGCTTGGCGGAACCAAATCTCCTGCTGAAAATTATTCCTCATGTGGATGGCCGGCCTCGCATCTGCGAGTTGGTTCGCTATCAGTTGATCGACGTCATCCTCAAGGGAGCATGGAGTGGACCGGCAGCGCTCGATCTCAGCGCACATGCCCTGGCTCCAGTTGCGGAATTGCCCGTCCTCGAGATCGTCTCTGCCGTCCACATCTTGGCCGATCTCACGCTTGGCCTCGGCCGGGTCGAGCACGACTACCTAGCGTCATCAGGCAAGCGCTGACCTGCTTCGCAAGAACAAGAATCGACGAAAGGAATGAATGTCATGCAACTCGACGACAAGGTCGCACTTATCACAGGCGCGGCGCGAGGCATTGGTTTCGGTATTGCGACGCGCTTCGTTGACGCTGGCGGCCGCGTCGCGATCGCCGATCTCGACGAAAAGAATGCCGCGGATGCTGCGGCGTCTCTTGGCAGCACCAAACGCGCCATCGGCTTGCGCATGGACGTGACCAGCGAGCCCGAAGTGAGCGAGGGCGTCGAGCGCGTCATAAAGGAATTCGGCAGGATCGACATCCTCGTCTCGAATGCCGGCATCCAGATCGTGCACCCGATCGAGCAGTTTCCCTTCCAGGATTGGAAGAAGCTCCTCTCCATTCACCTCGATGGTGCATTCCTGACGACCAAGGCGGTGCTTCCTCACATGTACCGCCGCGGTTCGGGGACTGTGATCTACATGGGCTCTGTGCACTCGAAGGAGGCGTCACCGTTGAAGGCAGCCTATGTGACGGCCAAGCATGGTCTCCTCGGCCTATCAAGAGTGCTTGCCAAGGAAGGCGCGGCCCACGGCGTTCGCTCAGGCGTCATCTGCCCTGGCTTCGTCAAGACGCCGCTGGTCGAGAAGCAGATCCCGGAACAGGCAGCCAATCTCAAAATCAGTGAAAAGGAAGTCGTCGAGCGCATCATGCTCGGTGAGACGGTCGACAAGGAGTTCACCACGATCGAGGACGTCGCCCAGATTGCCCTGATGTTTGCGTCCTTCCCGACCAATGCCCTGACCGGACAATCACTCAACGTCAGTCACGGCTGGTGCATGTCGTGAGGAAGCGCGGTTCAACGGTAGAACCTTGAACGATAAGGAGAGAGTGATGACCAATAGCGAGTTGGAAACATTCCGCGAACGGCTCGAGCATTTGCGCCGCGACATCGATGGAAAGAGACATCACTTCGAGAGTGGCGGCGCCGGCGTGGATGGAAATGCGCAGCAGTGGCAGCGCATCTCGGCAAGCCATGAGGACCTGCTTGCAAGAGTGGATCGTCTGCCAGCGGGGGCAGGACTCTGGGCCACGGTGAAGTACGAACTCATCAGGGACTTCGATGCCGTATGTGAGGACTTCCGGCGCTTGATGTATCGCCTCGACGCCGAGGAGAACGCAAGTGCGCGAGCAATGCCAGCGCTCGCACGTAAATCGCCGCAGGCGTAGCGGCTCCAAAGTGGATTCGGCGCGGCCGGACGCGCGAAGCGCGGATCCTCAGAAACTGTGATCCATCGGCCGGAGTGGTCGTTCACCATGATCCGGCCACCTCAGCGCGCGTTAGGAAAAAACAGTTGCTTGCCATCCTTCTTGTACGCACCGATCGTCGTCTGTCCTTTTGCTGATAGCAGCCAGTCGATAAATTTTTGCCCGAGGGCGGCTTTGACCTGTGGGCACTTCTGGCGGCTGACGAGAATGACGCCGTATTGGTTGAACAGGGCTTTGTCGCCCTCGATCATGATCTTGAAATCACCCTTGTTCTTGAAAGTGATCCAGCTGGCGCGATCGGTAAGCGCATAAGCCCCCATGCCGACGGCGGCATTCAATGTCGCGCCCATGCCCGATCCGGTCTCGCGATACCATTTTCCGGAGCCTGCTAACTGATCGACGCCTGCCGCCTTCCAGAGTGCTTTTTCTTTCTTGTGCGTGCCGGAATCATCCCCGCGGGAAGCGAATGTGGCACGTGCAGTAGCAATTTTCTTCAGCCCATCGACGACATCACGCCCTCCGGCGATCTTGGCGGCATCGCCAGCCGGTCCAACGATCACAAAATCATTGTACATGAGATCGGCCCGCTTTTCGCCGAATCCACTGGCGACGAATTTCTCCTCGGCCCCCTTGGCATGCACGAGCAGAACGTCACCATCGCAGTTCTGCGCGTTCTTGATGGCTTGCCCGGTTCCAACGGCGACGACATGCGCGGTGATGCCGGTATCGGCCTTCACGATCGGCAGAAGGTAATCGTAGAGCCCGGAGTTTTTCGTCGACGTCGTCGACTGCACGATGATCGATTGGTCTGCGGCTTGCGCGGTCATGCAAAAAGCAAAGGCGCTCATAGTCGCGGCAACTACGATAGAAATGTGCTTACGCATTGTCGTTTGGCTCCGTTCAGTCAGGTGTGTGGGAAACGCGGATGCGCCCGTCCAGATAGGCCACTGCGGCTTCCGTCGACGGATTGGCAAAGAACTGATCGGCTGGTCCGCTCTCGACGACGCGCCCCGCATCGAGAAAAACGATGTCATGAGCAAGTCGCCGCGCCTGTGCGATGGAGTGGGTGACAAAGAGAATTTTTGTGCCGGAATGGTGTGCGCTCAGGACGATGTCCTCGATCATTGCAACGGACGCTGGGTCGAGATTGGCGGTCGGCTCGTCGAGAAGCAGGACATCCGGCCTTGTTGCCAGTGCCCGCGCCAGTGCCAGGCGTTGCTCGCCACCGGAGAGCAACCGCGCCGGTTGCGAAGCCCGATCGAGGCCCGACGTGCGCGAGCATTTCGTCGCGCCGTCGCCGGCACGCACTGCCGCGAAGTCTCCAATGCGAAATCGATATTCCTGCAACGGATCTGCGCAACAGAACCGGTCTCTGTTTCACCATCGCTTGCCCGCAATCAGATCCTCGCGTTTTTCTGCGAGCCCCATTCGACTTCTGCCCTCCTTGGCTCGATGAGGCCGTGCAGGACGCGGAGCAGCATGGTCTTGCCCGGGCCATTTGCGCCGAGAATGACAGTGATCAGTGTTCCAGGATCGTAAGATTGACGTCGCGCAGGATGGCTCTCCCATCTCCGAGCAGGCCAAACGTTCCGAACGAGAGTAGTGGAAACAGAGCGCAGTTGCTTTCTGCAATGGTCGCCGGACAAGCGTTACGGAAAGCGTTCCTCGCGACTTCAAGCTTGATACCGCGCTGCTGTCGGGCGCAGGCCATCCCAGCTGGAAGTCCGTTGATGATCAAGGCCATGATGCGACATGCAGATCGAAGGCATGACAGCCGGGCAGAATCACCCTTCGAAGTCTCAGGGCGATCGCCGTCGTCATGACACGGGTCAGGTGGTCGATATTGCCACCTACAATGATGACTGCCCCCACTTCCGCCACCGCGCGTCGAACCCGGCCAACGCCACCGTTAACAGCGAAGTGCGCGCGCATCCCAGATGGGCGCGCCCATCTCGACGTGGCGCGGAACCGAGAGTGAGCGAAACTGGTCGGCGTATTCAGTTGCAGATCCTCGAGAACTTGGCGGGAAGGCCGCCATGATCGGGGTGATCAAGATCCGTTTGTGCAAATACCATTGCCGTCGGGAATTGTTATGAAAGTCCCATCCATCCAAGAAGGGCCGGCGCGGGAGAGATGGAGATGAACGAGAAGTCCGACCACGACGGGTGGCAGCCCCATGAGCGCGTTCAAGATAATGAGCGTGGCACCGCGGCCGCGAAAGCGGGTGACGGCAAGGAACCCGCCGATGGCCAATCCCATGAGTGAGGCGAGCACCATGGCCATGCTGACGCGCAGAGACAGGGCGATGATTTCCAAGAGATCGCGGTCCCCGGAAGCCACCAGCTTGAAGGCAAGTACTGCATGCATCACAACAAATTATGCATTATTTCCCTATTTGGGGGGATAAAGGGATCGATTCGGAAATTTTGCATAGTCGTCTAGCGCACGCAAGTCTCCCGAGCCATGTCTGATCTTTCTGACAGGCAGTGGCTTGGCGAAGGGCTTTTGCGGGGACCGAGGAGTTGCCGATGGGCTGATTGCTCACATCCCTTGGGGTTCTGCGTGGATTATGTGTTCAGCGGCCGAAACTATGGCCCCCGCATTGCAGCCGAGCATGAGGACTGGTGGGCATGATCTGATCGTCGCGCAGCGGTCTCCCTGCCCGTAGACATCCGCAAGAGAGAGCATGGCCACACCCCGCGTCACCGATCTGCGACGCCACGGAAATCCACTGGCCAATCTGGAACATGCCTGGTTTTGAGGCGGGGGCTGCCGGTTTATTTTGCGCCGCCGATAGTCGTTTCGTGTACGATGGTACGATAGGCGGTTGCGAATTTGCACCACAAGCAAGTTGGGAGCATCCGCACTAGGACAAGCGAGTGTGCAACCAGTGCCGACGACTGAGGCGAAGACGCCATTCGACGACTATGACCCTAAGCCATTCTTCTGCGAGCTGATGGGCGATGATGGCAAGCGAGATGGTCAGCTTGCAAACGTTCGCCGGCGACTGGGTCAGATCGATCTGCCAACGCTCGTCCAACGCGCATCCGACGCCGACAATGAGCTGTTCAATCTTGGTATCACATTCACGGTCTACAGCGAAAAGGACGCTATCGATCGCATCCTGCCATTTGATGTGCTGCCACGGGTGCTCACAGCCTCCGAATGGAGCAGTATCGAGCGGGGCGTGACCCAACGCGTTCGCGCGCTCAACCTGTTCCTTTGGGACATCTATCACGAGCAGAAGATTCTGAAAGATGGCGTCATTCCCAAGGAGCTTGTCCTTGGAAACGCGAACTACCGGAAAGAAATGGCCGGCCTCGATGTCAGGTGTGGAACCTACATCCACATCAATGGCACGGATATCGTCCGTGACCGAGGGGGGAATTTCCAAGTCCTCGAAGACAATGGCCGCGCGCCATCTGGCGTCTCGTATGTCGTTGAGAACCGCCATCTCATGCAGCGGGCCTTCCCTGACCTGATGCGGGGACTGCGCGTGAAGCCGGTCTCCAACTACGGCGATCAGTTGATGGCCAAGTTGAGCGAGGTCGCGCCTGCAGGCGTCGACAATCCCAGCGTCGTACTGCTTTCACCTGGCGTCTATAACTCTGCCTATTTCGAGCATATTTTTCTGGCGCGGGAGATGGGCGTCCCGCTTGTCGAAGGCCGGGACCTCGTTGTCGAGAACGACAGGGTTTTCATGCGCACCTTGGCCGGATTGGAAGTCGTGCATGTCATATACCGGCGCATCAACGACGATTTTCTTGATCCAGAATCCTTCAATCCCGAGAGCATGCTCGGCGTTGCCGGCTTGATGCGCGCGGCCCACAAGGGCAACGTCACTCTGGCCAATGCCGTCGGCACCGGCGTGGCCGACGACAAGGCCGTTTATGCCTACGTTCCCGCCATCATCAAGTACTACCTGACCGAGGAGCCGGTCTTGCAGAATGTGGAGACCCACATCTGCGGCACCCAGGAGGGCTTGACTTATACCCTGGACAAGATGGCTGAACTCGTGATCAAGCCAGTCGGTGAATCCGGCGGTTACGGCATCGTCGTCGGGCCGAAGTCGTCGACGTTCGAACTCGACCAGTGCCGCAAGCAGGTGATGGCAAATCCCGAGAATTTCATCGCCCAGCCAATGGTCGATTTGTCAGTCTGCCCGACGCTCATCGATGGAAAAGTCGAGCCGAGGCATGTGGATTTGCGACCCTATGCCGTGACCGGGCGGGAAACATGGGTGCTTCCGGGAGGTCTGACGCGTGTCGCACTGAAGCGTGGCTCGATCATCGTCAACTCCTCGCAGGGCGGCGGCACGAAGGATACCTGGGTCCTTGAAGAGGGGGTCTCATGAGCCTGCTTGCACGCTATGCAGAAGATCTGTTCTGGCTGGCGAGGTATCTTGAGCGGGCGTCTGCATTGGCCAGGATCATCGAGACGCACATGGCCTATGACAGGGCGCGCGATGAAGACGTCTCGTGGGCCTGGCTTGTAGCTTTGCATTCCGACCAGGAGCGCTTCAGCGCCTCATACGACGATAGTTCCTTCAGTAACGTGATCAATTTTTACGTTGCCGACACGCAAAATCCCGGCTCGGTGCGCTTCGCTCTGCGCGCCGCCCGTCACAATGCACGCGCGTTGCGGGCCATTATCCCGACGGAAATGTGGATCCAGTTGAACGAATACTACAACCGCATGCTGGCCATGACGGATGCCGATCTCGATCCCATTCGATTGTCGCGAACCTGCGGCCAGATCAAGCACGGCTGCTATGCGCAACTCGGCGTCGTCGAAAGTACGCTCTATCGCGACGAAGGATGGCGCTTTTTCAGGCTGGGCCTGATGATCGAGCGTGCCGACCAGACGAGCCGGCTGCTCGACGTCAAGTTCGCCCAGCTCGCCACCGAGCCCGAGCAGCAGGATCGGATCGCCGACGCGACATTCTGGTCGCTCGTTCTAAGGTGTGCTGCTGCATATCAGGCGTTTCATCGCCTCGAGCAGCGCGGCGCCGACCCCAATCGGGTTGCAAGGTTCCTGCTCCTCAATTCCAGCCATCCGCGTTCTGTCACATTCTGCGTTGGCGAGATCCAGGCGCAGTTGCACCAACTGCGCGCAGGCTTCGGTCTCAAGGGAACGGCAAAGGCTCAGGAGCACGCCGAGATCCTGCTCGAAATGCTGCGCGACGCCGGCGGTGATCCGATGCTTTATGCCAATTTGCATGCCTTGAACGATCAGCTCCAACGCAGCCTGATCGACCTGACGGCAAACTTGAGCCAAGTGTTTTTCGGTTATGCCGACCCGCTGGCCCAGTCGCAATCGCAAGTGCAGTCGTGACAGCAGACCAGAACGACATGAAGAGAGACGACTGAACGCTGACCCTCCACGTCGCGTTGACACATCGCACCACCTATCGTTACGACCGCCGCATCTCCGTTTCCCCCAGGTGATCCGATTGCGCCCCGCGACGCACTGCCGGACGCCGATCTTGGCTATTCTCTCTCGATCCAGCCGGCATCGCATTTCATCAATTGGCAGCAGGATCCGTTCGGGAATTTTCTCGCTCGCGTGGTACTGCCGGAGCCCACCGAAGAATTTTCCGTTACCGTCGATATCGTAGCCGACATGGCGGTCATCAATCCCTTCGACTTCTATCGAGGAGGGCTCGACAGACTGGCCCTTCGGCTATGAGCCCGAGCTGAAAAAGGGCTGCAACCCTATTTGGAGCCCCTGCCGGCCGGCCCCGTCTGACCGAATATTTGAAGGCAATCGACACCTCGCCGCGCACGACCATCGATTTTCTGTGCGAGCTCAACCGTGTCGTCCAACGCGATATCAAGTATCTCGTTCGCATGGAGCCAGCGTTCAAACCCCGGACGAGACGCTGGCGCAGGGCAGTGGGTCTTGTAGGGATTCGGGCTGGCTGCTCTGCCAGATTGCACGTCATCTTGGTTTGGCGGCCCGCTTCGTGTCGGGTTACCTGATCCAACTGACACCTGACGTAAAGGCGCTGGACGGCGAGCGGCACCGAAGTCGATTTCACGGACCTGCATGCCTGGACCGAAATCTACGTTCCCGGTGCGGGCTGGATCGGGCTGGACCCCACGTCCGGTTTGCTGACAGGCGAGGGCCATATCCCGCTTGCAGCAACGCCCGCGCCCTCGAGCGCAGCGCCGATCTCCGGCAGCCACGAGGCCGCCCATGTCGAATTCGAATTCGACATGAAGGTCAGTCGCTTCGTCGAAACACCCCGCGTGACGAAGCCATACTCGGATGAGCAGTGGAACCGCATTGTTGCGCTAGGCCATAAGGTCGATGAGCGGTTGACGGCGGCGGACGTCCGTCTCAGCATGGGCGGCGAGCCGACGTTCGTCTCCATCGATGACGTCGAAGGTGCCGAATGGAATACGGCTGCCGTTGGCCCGACAAAGCGAAAACTGGCAGAAGATCTCGTCAGGCGGCTGCAGAAGCGGTTCGCTCCGGGCGGGCTCCTGCACTACGGACAGGGGAAATGGTATCCGGGCGAGCAACTGCCACGATGGGCATTCGCGCTTTACTGGCGCGCTGACGGCCTACCGATATGGCAAGACCCGGCATTGATTGCACCAGAGGTCTCGAAGTCCCCGGCAACCATCGCAGATGCCGAGCGCTTCTCGACTGTTTTGTGCGACAACCTCGGCTTTGCTCCGGAAACGGCGTTGCCAGCTTACGAGGACGTAGGGCATTTCTCACTTGTCGAGCAGCGCCTGCCGATCAACACAGAACCGGAAAACAACAAGCTGTCTGATCCGGCAGAACGGGCGCGCATCGTTAAAGTTTTCGAGCGTGGACTGGACAACCCCGCAAGTTATGTGCTGCCGATCCAGCCGTGGCAGACGGCCGATCGGGGACGGCGCTGGAAAACGGAGCGCTGGGCGTTGCGCCGCGACAAGCTTTTCCTCATTCCCGGCGATTCGCCTGCGGGCTTTCGACTGCCATTAGGGTCTCTGCCGCACCTCTCGCCGATGCAGACACCGCAGGTCTTGCCTCGCGATCCATTTGCGCCCGCGCCGTCCCTACCCGAGCGGCAAACGCTGTGGCAGGAGCGGCGCGAGGCAACGACAGCCGAGACCAAGGCAGAGAAGTCGGCGAAGGCAATAACCGGCGAAATCGATGCCGCGGTCCGCACCGCGCTGACGATCGAGCCGCGTGATGGCCGCCTGTGTGTCTTCATGCCGCCGCTTGAAGACGCCAACGATTACGCGGCGCTGGTTGCTGCTGTCGAAGAGACCTCTCGCAAGACGGGCCTGCCAGTTCACGTTGAAGGCTACACGCCACCCGACGACCCGCGCATCAATGTCATCAAGGTCACACCGGATCCCGGTGTCATCGAGGTCAACGTACAGCCGGCTACCAGCTGGCAACAGGCGCTCGAGATTACCGAGGGCCTCTATGAGGACGCACATTTTGCGCGTCTGGGGACGGAAAAATTCATGCTCGACGGCCGCCACACAGGAACCGGTGGTGGCAATCATATCGTGCTCGGCGGGTTGAAGCCGGCCGACAGCCCGTTCTTGCGCCGCCCTGACCTGCTGGCCAGCATCGTCACGTTTTGGAATCATCATCCCTCACTCTCCTACCTGTTCTCGGGCATGTTCATCGGCCCCACGAGCCAGGCCCCGAGGGTTGATGAGGCGCGTCATGAAGGCATCTATGAACTCGAGATTGCGCTTAGCCAGGTGCCCGACCCGAGCGCGGCCCCGATACCACCTTGGCTTGTTGACCGCCTGTTTCGCAATTTGCTCGTCGATGTAACGGGCAATACCCACCGCACCGAAATTTGCATCGATAAGCTCTACTCACCCGATGGTCCGACCGGCCGCCTCGGTCTCGTTGAGTTTCGGTCTTTCGAGATGCCGCCGCATGCGCGCATGAGCCTGGCGCAGCAACTCTTGTTGAGAGCTCTTATCGCCAAGTTCTGGCGGCAACCTTATCGGTCGCGCTTGGTGCGATGGGGCACCGCCCTGCATGATCGTTTTATGCTGCCACGCTTCGTCTGGTCTGACTTTCTCGACGTCATCACCGACTTGCGGGATAGCGATTTCGCCATCGAGGCCGAGTGGTTCCGCCCCCATTACGAATTTCGCTTTCCCCTTTATGGCACTGTCCAAGCCGGCCCGGTAACGCTTGAGCTGCGGCAGGCCCTTGAGCCATGGCATGTCCTCGGAGAGGAAGGCGTCATCGGCGGCACGGCGCGATATGTCGATTCTTCTCTCGAGCGCGCCGAAGTTTCCGTTCGCGGCCAGACCGAGGACCGCTATGTTATTACCTGCAACGGTTATGCCCTGCCGCTTGCCCCCACGGGCACCCAGGGTGAACGCGTTGCGGGCATCCGTTACCGGGCCTGGGCGCCGCCGTCGGCACTCCATCCCACGATCAAGCCACACGTGCCCCTGACGCTGGATGTCGTCGATACGTGGACAGGCCGGTCGATTGGTGGTTGCCGATATCACGTCTCCCATCCTGGAGGCCGCAACTTCGAGATCTTTCCCGTCAACGCCTACGAGGCTGAGGGGCGGCGACTGGCGCGCTTCGAGGCAATGGGACATACGGCTGGACCCATCGAGCCCAAAAAAACACACATCAATGTGGACTATCCGTTGACGCTCGATCTCCGTCGGCCCTGACCGAAACATTCGGTTAACATTGTTTGCAAGGGAGCAAATGTGCGCCCAATGTCTGTTGCAGACTGGCAACGATTGGTAGCTTCGGTGGCCCCTGATCGCCAGCAAAGCGCCATTCGTGTTGCCACTCCCCTCATTCGCAGGGCTAGGTTTGTGAGAGAAGGCCGACTCATTGCCGGCTACCAAGTGTGCCGGCCGGCTCTTGCCCGTGGAGATGCACCATCTTGAGCGCACGATGATGAATGCGAGCCACAACACGGAGGTTCAGTCTTTGGCTGAGCTCTTGAGCGGCTACGCAGCCCTCCCAGGTAGCTACGATGAACTCTTGGCGGAAGATGGCGATCTCCGCCCGCATTGGCGCACATACGTTGAAGCAATGGCAGGCCTTGTGGCACGCGAGCGCCTGGGGCGCGCCGCGCGCCTCGAGCGTTTGGTTCGCGAAACGGGGCTCGTCCACGATATCTTTGCCGATCCCGAAACCGAACGGGCCCAGTGGAGGCTCAATCTTGCTCCACTCATCATCTCGGCCCAAGAGTGGCGTTCACTCGAGCGGGGCCTGGATCAACGCGCACGGCTCTTCAACGCTATTCTGGCTGATGTCTACGGCCCCCAAGAGCTGTTGCGCAGCGGCCAGATTCCGCCAGCACTGATATTTGCCGATCCAGCCTATCTGAGAAATTGTCACGAAATCGCGCCGCCCGGGGGGCATCTGCAGTTTTACGCCGCCGATCTCGCGCGTGGGCCGGACGGTCAGTGGCGGGTCATCGACAGCCATGCAGAAACCCCGGCGGGCATCGGCTATGTCGTTGCCAACAGGGTCATGCATTCGGAAGTCACCAATGACATTTTTGCCCATTGTCAGACGCGCCGCATTGCTGCGCATTTCCACAGACAGCAAGACGCCCTGATCAAGCGCACCGGTACCAGAGAGCCGAATATGGCGCTGCTGACGCCGGGTCCCGATCATGACGACTATTTCAGTCACGCCTATCTTGCCCGGTATCTGGGCCTGCATCTGGTCGAAGGTGGCGATCTCAGGGTCGTCGGCGACGAGGTCTTCCTCAAGACCCTTGAGGGCCTGAAACCGATCGACGGCATCGTACGCTGCATAGAAGGCGCACGGTCCGATCCGCTGGAGCTTGACCCTGGATATTTCGAGGGACCGGTAGGTTTGCTGAATGCCTGTCGCAAGGCACCCAGTTTGTCCGCCAATGCCTTGGGATCAGCCGTCATTGAAAATCGCGGGCTCAGTGGTTACTTGCCGGCTCTGTGCCGCTCTTTGCTGGGCGAGGAGCTGATCCTGTGGGACACGCCGCGCTGGTGGCTTGGCGACGACATCGCCCGGGCACACGTTCAGACCAATCTCGAAAGCATGGTTGTCCGCCCCGCGCGGGAAGGTACGGGGCGCCCCGGTCGCGCGGCATTGGGCCGGTCGACATCGACGCTTTCTGACGCCGACCGCGAGCATCTCAAGCAGGACATGGCCATGTACGGCCAAAAGCTCGTGGCCGAGCAACCGATCGGCTTTTCGACCATGCCCGCCCAGACAGCGCAGGGCTTCAGGCCACAGGCGATTGCCGTGCGCTTCTATGTCGGTGGCACGTCGGATGGCTTCAGCGTTCTGCCCAGCGGTGTTGCCATGGCAGTTGACTCTCGGGCCGCAGTCGCCTTGAGCGCGTCTACAGGTGACACGCATGATGTGTGGGTCTTGCAGGACGAGCCCGAAAAGCCTTTCGTCAGCCTATGGACCCCTCAACTTGAGAATGCGCGCGTCGACCGCGCGCAAAGAGCGCTGCAAAGCCGCGTCGCCGACAACCTCTTCTGGCTGGGTCGCTATCTCGAACGTGCCGACTGGACGATGCGGGTCGTCCGCAGCGGCCTTGGCCACGGCAGGCTGGAGTACTTTGGCACCTCATGGAGCGGTCATGCCTCCGCCATCTGCTTGCGCTTGTTGCTCGAGAAGGGGCGACCCGATCATGCGCCGAAGCACGGGGCCAAGGAAGCTCAGCGATCGCTCGATCTCGCTATGGACCTGGTTTCGAGCACCGACGGCGACTACAGCCTGGAGCAAAGCTTTTCTGGCATCTATCGCGTCGCAAGTTTGACGCGCGATAGGCTGTCTCTCGAAGCTTGGCGCACCGCCTCGGTGTTTCGCGACGGCGCCCAATGGCACAGACAGCTGCAGGGTATCAGCGTCAGTGAAATTCAGAACGAGATCGAGGACAAACTTGCGGCCATCGCCACATTCGGCGGCCATATGCATGAGAGCATGACTCGCAATTATGGGTGGTTCTTCCTGGATATGGGACGCAGGCTTGAGAGGGCATACAACCTATGTGATGCGCTTCACGCGTTGTTTGCGACGCCCGAGTCGGCCGAGAGTGATGCCGAACGCCTGAAATACGTGCTGGATCTTGCCGACAGCTACATCACTTATCGCTCGCGCTACCGCGTCGAGCCCATGCTGCCGCTTGTGCTTGACCTGTTGCTGTTGGACGAAACGAACCCTCGCAGTTTGGCCTATCAGTTGGCGATCCTGACGACCCGGTTGGAGGCACTGCCTCAGCCGAACGAAGGGACCTCGCTGCCGCGTGAGCGTCGCATTGTGTTGGAACTGCTCACCGCAGTTCGATTGGCGAATCTCAACGAAATGGGCGAGGTTGAAGCGAGTGGAAATCGCGAGCGCTTGTCGCGTCTGCTGCAGCATGCACAAACGGAATTGCCAGCATTGTCCGATGTCATATCACGGCGCTACTTCCGTCTTGTTGACGACGAGCCTCACCGAATTGGAATGCGTTCTGAGCCAGCGCAATGATCTACGACATCTCTCATCGCACAGCTTATCATTATAAGTCCGTCGTCACTCAATCGCAGCATCTCGTCCATTTGGCACCGCGCGAATTCGACTATCAGACTATCCACCGCCATAGCCTACTGGTGGAGCCAGCGCCGAACACCAGAAGTAACCGTCGCGACTATTTCGAAAATCCGATCTCGATCCTTGAAATCGACCAGGATCATCACGAGTTCGTGATGCACGCCCGATCCGTGGTGGAAGTTGAGCCACGCGCCTCGATCGAGCTGGGGCGCGGAATTGGATGGGAAGATCTCCGGTCGATCGTCACCCGGCCCCGCAACGGGATCGACCTCGATGCCGCGCAGTTTGCGGTGCCGTCGCCGTTTACATCCACTTCCCCAAAGGTCATCGACTATGCAGCGGCATCATTCGTACCGGGCCGTCCAGCCCTTGATGCAGCCTGGGACCTGACCAAACGGATTTTTGCTGATTTCACCTTCGACGGCGAGGCGACCGACGTCTCGACACCGGTTGATCATGTGCTGTCGGAAAGGCGGGGGGTGTGCCAGGACTTCGCACATGTCGCGCTCGCCTCCTGCCGTGCCTTCGGCATACCAGCGCGTTACGTCAGTGGGTATCTGTTGACGAAGCCGCCGGAAGGAAAAGAAAAACTCCAGGGCTCCGACGCATCACATGCCTGGTTTGCGCTTTGGACACCGGATACGGGTTGGGTTGATTTCGATCCAACCAACAATCTGATGCCGAGCATGGAGCATATTGCTTTTGCGGTGGGGCGTGAATATCGCGACATCGCGCCGATAACCGGCATTTTGCTGGGTGGCGGTGAGCATACCGTCGACGTCGCAGTCGACGTGGTCCCCATTGCCACCTTGCCATGACCTTCCCCAGCCGACGCAAAAGCGTTCGCATCGGCAAGTGCCGGCGGCAAAGGATCCAGCCCTCGCCGATCCACAAACTGCCGGCGGACTCAATCTCGCGTCGACCATCATCCCATCAGGCGCGGTGGACGACGCTCAAGCGCCGTGGGAGCCACCAGCGGCAACTTTCGCCAGCCCGTCCAAGTCAAGGATGGTTACCAGCACGCATTGTTCGATATCGATAAGTCCGTCCTGCCTGAACTTCGAGAAGGTGCGGCTCACGGTCTCGATCGTCAGGCCGAGGTAGTCGGCAATGTCGGCGCGCATCATTGGCAGCACGAGTTCATGGGGATCGTTGCCGCGACGTGCGCTGCGACGCGCCGACGTCAAGAGGAAAGAAGCCAGGCGCTCGGCTGCATTGCACTGACTGACGACAAACAGATGCTCACGCGTCGCGACCAGTTCCTGCGCCAGCGCCTCGAAAAGTCTGGAACCCAACTCGGGCACGCGGGCCGCAATGTCATGCAAGGCCTTGCGGCTGAGGCTGCGGACCCTGCTGCGGCCACTGGCTTGCGCATTGGCAGTGTGTACATCCAATGCCCCGAGGCCGATCACGTCGCCCGGGTAGGCAAAGTCCAGAACTTGCCGACGACCATCCGCGATCATGCGGTAGACACAAATGAGCCCTGCCTCGACCAGATAGACGTGGCTTGCCTCGTCGCATTCGCAGAAAAGATGCTCTTTGGTGTTGAGCGTGCGCGACGGCGCCCCATCGAAGCCGGCGACGAGGATGTCATTCGACCTGGAAATGTCGTCGGCGGGCGCCCGAAAAGAACGATTAACTTCGGCGACCGGCACGGTGAGCGTTCCAGCTAATTCGGCAGAAGCGGAGACCAGCATGGCGTTCCCTTTCCTGGCATCAGGATCGAACCAGTTTTGAGGAACACCGAACCAGCTGGCCATCGACACACAATGGCGCCAACGTGAAGTTGTGTGGCCAATTGTGAGAATTTGTAACAAAGGTCCGGGGGTCGAAATAAACGAAGCGATATCAGCAAGTTGAGGGCAGACAGGGATGGCGCCAAAAAATCCTGTCGCCCCGTGCCGATCGGGCGTTGCAGCTGCCAACTCCCTTGAGCCCCAAAATCCGCCCAAAGGCTGGGCGGCCAACGGGTGCCACATCCAGATGAAACGCCGGACGTGGGTGTGGTAAACTGTTGGCGAGCCATGGCTGTTACCCCCTCCACCACGTGACGCAAAGAGAATTAGGCGGTATCGCTTTCAGCATGTCCCGAACGTCCCCCAAATTTCCGAAGGACGCTGGAGTCAGTGTCCCCTATCGGCTCGTCCCAGCCGCTGTCTTTACGACATCGCTCATAGCCACCTGTGCCTTGTGGCGGCTGCACTGGGAACCGTTGGCCGGTCGAAATTGGATAGCGTTCCTTGCCGCCGCCTGCGGTTTGGGTATCACGGCGCTCCTGACACTCATGACCTGGAACGTCTGTCGGCGCTCGCACGAAGTGGCGCAGGCGCGCCAGCGCATGACGTTGGCTCTGGCGGCTGGCGGCACCGGCATCTGGTCGATGGACCCAACGACCCACAAAATTGAGCTTGATGAGCGCGCCGCCGCGATTTGTGGTCTGCCCGCGAACCAGCCGATCGACCGTCAGCACTTTGAGCGTCATATCGCGCCACAGGATCGCGAGAGGTTTGAGGCGCTGTTGGCAAGCCGGATTGATCGCGCCGATGCCCGCGAACTTGAAATCGAATATCGCATAATCAGCGGACAAGATGAGCCGGAGCGGTGGGTCGCTGCCCGCGGATACGTGGGTCTTGACGCCGGTCAGCCGCGTCAACTCTATGGAACGATCCGCGAAATCAGCGGGCGCAAAAGAGCTGAGCAAAAGCTCGCAGACTCCCAGTTGCGGCTCTCCGGTTTGATCGAACAAGCGAATGACGCCATAATATCGGTCGACGCGAAACAGCGCATTACGATGTTCAACCACGGCGCCGAGACGCTGTTTGGTTATCAGCCCGACGAGATCATCGGCCAGCGCCTCGATACCCTTATTCCCGTGTCTTTGCGATCTGCGCATCACAAGCACATCGAACAGTTTGGCATCGGCCAACAGCCCGCGCGACGAATGGGCGAGCGCGGTGAAATCTGCGGCCTTCGCAAAGACGGTACGGAGTTTCCCGCCGACGCATCGATCGCGAGGTTGGATCTGCCGACCGGTCCGGTGTTCACAGCAATCGTCCGTGACATCACTGACCGGCGACGGCACGAGGAGAAGCTGGAAGCCCGCGTGGCAGAGAGAACCGAGGCTTTGGAGGCGGAAATCCATAGCCGCGAACAGGCGCAAGCCGCACTCGTGCGATCACAGCGCATGGATGCGCTGGGCCAGCTAACCGGTGGAATCGCACACGATTCCAACAACCTATTGACCGTGATCACTGGAAATCTGGAGCTGATCGAGGACGAGCTGCCCGGCCATCCCGTTCTCAAGTACCTGCACGAAGCCCAAGAGGCGGCAAAGATGGGCGCACGATTGAACCAGCGTCTGCTCACGTTTTCGCGCCGCCGCAAGCTTGCGCCCCAAATCATTCATCTCAATGACAACGTCATTGCCATGAGTGAATTGCTGCGCCGGACGCTGGGTGAGACCATCACGCTGACCACGCTGCTTGCCCATGATCTCTGGACGACACGGGCGGATGCGAGCGAGATCGAGAACGCGATCCTGAATCTTGCCATCAACGCCCGCGACGCAATGCCGAACGGCGGTGATCTGCGGATCGAGACCACGAACGCGATCATCGAAGAGGATGTCGCGAAATTGGAGGAAGGGTTCTCGCCTGGCGAGTATGTACAGCTCTCGGTATCGGATAGCGGCCATGGCATGCCGCCGGAAGTTGTCCGGCGCGCCTTCGAGCCGTTCTTTACCACCAAGGGTGTGGATCGCGGCACAGGCCTCGGATTGTCGACCATCTACGGCTTTGTGAAACAGACTGGCGGTCACGTCAGCATCTACAGTGAAGTTGGTCGCGGCACCGTGGTGAATGTCTACTTGCCGCGAGAAACGGCAGATGGGGTACCAAAACCCGACATTTCCCAAACTCGATCGCTGAACGCTGGACGCGGAGAAACCATACTGGTTGTCGAGGACAATCCACAAGTCCGCGCCCTGACGCTGGAGCGGCTAAGTCGGCTCGGTTATCGGACCCTGGCAGCGGAAAACGGCCCCGCTGCGCTCTCTGTCTTGCAGGCAAATTCAGACATTGATCTGCTGTTCAGCGATGTCGTCATGCCGGGCGGACTGTCCGGATTCGAACTCGCCCACAAAGTCCGCGAATTGAAACCAGGCCTTCGGGTCTTGCTGACCTCGGGCTTCGATGAGGATGCAGCTCGTTCTGGCGAGCGAGGCGACGACGAGTGGAACGTGCTGCGCAAGCCCTATTCCCTCGCAGATCTGGCACAGCACCTGCGCGCGTCGCTGGACTCTGCCTGAGGCTGCCCGTCAAGACCGGCTCACCTCACATGCCAGAACATAGCCAACCCCGCGTACAGTCTTGATATACCGCGGCCTTTCGGCATCGGGCTCGATCTTCTTGCGAAGGCGGACAATCAGCGAATCGACCGATCTGTCGAAAGGTGTCCAGTCGTGCCCCTTGAGCAGGTTCATGATCTCGTCGCGAGACAGCACGCGTTGCGGTCGCCGAAGAAAAACCTCGAACAAATTGAACTCGGCGGTCGTCAAATCGACAGCCTCACCCGACGCTGTCGTGAAGCTGCGCCGCGCCAAGTCGAGCGTACCCCCTTCGAATTCGAGGTTTTGGCCCCCGGGCAACTCCCTGGCTTGCTCGTGGCCGGGCTGAGGTGCCTGTTCATAGCGCCTCAGCACGGCGCGCACCCGGGCCACCACCTCGCGTGGACTGAAGGGCTTTGTAATGTAGTCGTCGGCACCAAGCTCAAGGCCGACGATCCGGTCGACTTCATCACCTTTGCCTGAAATCATGATAATCGGGATATTGCGTTCTGCGCGTATTTCGCGTGCCAGCGCCAGGCCATCGTCTCTACCCAGAGCCAGGTCCAGCGTGATCAAGGTGACGGGGCCGCTTGAAAGGTGCTGGCGCAATTCGAACCCGTTCCTGGCCTCCGAAACCTTGAACCCTTCCCTTTCGAGACGATTGCGCAGCAGCGTCCGGATCGGTGCTTCATCGTCGACGACAAGGATGTGGATGTCTTGGTTTGCGGTCATCACGGGTCCAATTGTTGACGCGTCAATCCTTGTCCACACCCTAGTCTTCGGCAAAGCGCGATTACCGCGAGCTACGGAAGGCAACCCTGCCATAGGCCTTTTGGAACGCCTAGCATGTTGCCACCAAAACAATCAACGTTGTGTCACTCATGGAAGTCACGGAAACAAATGGCAGATTGGTAGTGAACGCTTGTTTCTTGCCGTCTCATCAGCCCTATCGCCCGCCGTTCAGCGCGGACCCGTCAATGGGGCAGCGGCCATTTGCGCTTGATCAAAGCACGCCTGCGCAGGGTCCAAGATACTGATCAGTAGGCATACGGGAAAGTGGACCCATGTTCGTTAGCTCACGTGTTGCTCTCCGCGGCAGGGCGATGCCCGCGCGCAGCGCAGCTTGTGACTTGAACATCTGTCCGGCCAATCCGTGGCCCTGCCGGAGGTTGGCTTTGCAGGCAATTGATTGTGCCTTTGGAAGGGGATGCGCAGTGAGTGAGGGCCCAAAACCGTCCGCCTCTCGATCCTCGTATTCGACGATCAGGACACGCTGTGGCGAACGATCGTCGAACTGTTCAAGCATGGCCTGGCCGCGGACCAGATTTGCCTCAGTAGGCATTCCAGGCAGCTTGGTCGACTTGTCGATCCCGCAAAGTCTCGATCGACCGAGCGAACTCGCACTCTCCGGCTTCCTGACATCGCCTCACGTGCCCGTACGAACGGACGCCAGGACCGAGCTTGTGGGCTGCTGCGGGGCGGCTGTTCCAGGCCAAACTGCTTCCGACGCAGTCGTTACGGACGTCACTTGGATGGACCACAAGTTGAGCGAGAAACTTATTACACACGCGCGCCGTGGTGCCATATTACTGTTCGTCCGAGCGTCAGCCCGAGCAGCATGCGTTCGTCGGCCGGATCCTTCTTCGTCACGGACGTCATAACCTCCAAACCCATGAATTCACTGAGCGCGGCGACGTCCCGCAAAACAGGTAGTTCTAACCAGGGTAGGCCCGATCGATCATGACGACGCCGAAAATTCCTTCAAATTTGCAGCCTGGCCCGTCTGCAGCGTTCGACAATCGTAAAGCTTTCAACCTTCAAGACGCAGGCGCTGCCAGAACTGTACCGTTCGACAGACCTTGGGAGTGGCTCGCAGCCGGCTGGCGAGACCTCTGGCAGGTGCCTTCTGTAAGCCTTGCCTTTGGTGGCATGGCCTTGGCCTTGGGTATTGCCTTGGGCGTTGTCCTGTTACTCGCTGGCCTGGAGTCGCTGCTGCCCATTCTGGCCGGGGGCTTTCTTCTGGTAGGGCCAATGCTTGCCATCGGCCTCTACGAAAAAAGCCGCGCCCTTAAGGCCAATGAAACCCCGAGCATAGCTGGATCTGCTTTGGCTGTTCGCCGGGCCTCTGTCAGCGGGCTCGGGCTGCTCACAGCATTCCTACTCATCGTCTACATCTTGTGGCTGCGGGTGGCGTTCCTCCTTCTCGCACTGTTCCTCGGCACGCATGGCCTGCCTCCAGCGCGCGAGTTCATGTCCACGTTGCTGTTCACACCGCAAGGTCTGGGCTTGCTTGTTGTCGGCACGGCCGTCGGCGCAGTTTTGGCGTCTGTCGTTTTCACGGCAACCGCGATCTCCATCCCCATGGTGATGGACCAGAAAGTCGATGCGCTCACGGCTGTCGCGCGCAGCTTTCAGGCGGTCGCAGCCAACATCAAGCCAATGGCGTTATGGGCCGTCTTGATTGCGGGTTTCATTGCCTTTGGGATTGCCACTCTTGGACTGGGGCTTCTGGTGACGTTTCCGCTGGTGGGTCACGCTACCTGGCACGCTTACTGCGATATCGCTCAACCGCAGGACAATTGATTGGGGCACAATTCGGCCATTGGCAGTTTCAATGTTCGCTCGTCATGCGCCGACCGAGCGGACGCGTTCACAGTTTCAGCGCTCAGCCGGCGGTTCCTCGTCATCGAGCGCACGCCAGCCAGCCCCTTCCAGATCGTCGAGCTGGCCATTCCGGAGCGACCACAAAAAGCCAGCAAGTCCGAGGCCGCCAAGTGCAAGCGCTGCGGGAATGAGCCATGCAAGAGCGGTCATGGCTTGCTCCTCCATGTGCCGAACCGCAGCCGCTTGGTTCGCAGCCGCATCGCATTGAGAGTGACGGCGATGGAGGACGACGACATGGCGACGGCGGCAATCAGCGGCGTTACGACGCCCATGATCGCCAATGGCACGAAAATAAGATTGTAGCCGATCGCAATGCCAAAATTCTGTAACGCCATGCGGCGGCTTTCGCGCGCCACGGCCAAAGTTTCGAGCACGGGAGAAAGAGCGCTGCCCTGGAAAATAGCGTCGGCGGCCGTCTGGCTGATGTCTGCAGCTGAAGCGGGAGACAGGGACGCATGGCCGCCGGCAAGGGCTGGCGCATCGTTCAAGCCATCACCAATCATCAAGGTCTTGTGCCCGTGCTCGGCGAGCTGCTTCAAGCGGTCCAGTTTGCCGGCCGGCAGGACACCCGAGCCGAAGGTTGCGATGCCGACCGCCGACGCCACCCGCTCGACCTCTCGCGATCGATCGCCAGATTGCAATTCGACGCCAAGCCCCCCCGCAGCCAAGTCACTGACGACCCGCTGCGCATCCTCACGCAAGTCATCTGCCATCACCAAGGCGACGGGCGCAGCATCGCCTTTCCGGTACCAGATTGCATTGAGTTGGTCGTTATCCGAACCGCAGAACATGGCCGAGCCCAGACGCTCAGTTACATCATCGATCGTGCGTGATAGTCCGAGGCCCGCCACTTCGACCACATCGCTCGCAGGTAACGGTGTCAATCCGAGCGCCGCGCTGGCCCGGACTACGGCCTGGGAGTAGGGGTGGCGACTGCATTGCGCGAGGCTGGCAGCAGCGGCCAAGGTATCACGGTCTATCTCCGCAGCATTACGCAAGGACGGCTCACCACGCGTCAGCGTACCGGTCTTGTCGAAGACGACCGTATCGACTTCCGCGAGACGTTCGAGCGCATCGGGCGATTTGACGAGCACGCCTCTGGCAAACAGTCGGCTGACGGCCGAAACCTGCACGGCTGGCACGGCCAGCGCCAGAGCGCAGGGGCATGTGATGATGAGTACCGCAATCGCAGCCGTCAGTGCTGCCTGCCAGTCCACGCCATAGGCAAGCCAGCCAAGAAATGTCGCAAGCCCCAGGATATGCACCGCCGGCGCGTAGATCTGGGCGCCTCGGTCCGCAAGCCGGACATAGCTGGCGCGCCCCTGCTCGGCGGCCGTCACCAGACGGGCAATTTCCGCAATCAGCGTTGCATCATCTGCCGAGTGGGTTTCAACCCTCACCGATTGGTCGAGATTGACTGTGCCGGCATAGACTGCGTCACCTGGACCAGCGCGACGCGGCGCCGTCTCGCCAGTGAGCAAGCTCTCGTCGAGCACGGTTTGACCCGCAACGATCCGCCCGTCGACGGGCAGCCTCTCACCCGCCGAGACGATCACCTGCATCCCCGGAGAAATATTGCGCACCGACATGCGCGTGGGCGATCCGTCGTCCCCGACCACCGTCGCCGTCGAGCCGCGCAGGCCCAGAAGATTGGCGGCCGCGCTCTGCGATCGGGTCCTCATACGACCATCGATGGCGCGCCCCACAAGCAGAAAAAACAACAACGTCACAGCGGCATCGAAGTAAACGTCGTCCAGGCCGTGCAGCGTTTGATAAAGGCTCATCGCTGTCGCCAGCAGCACCCCGAGCGAAATGGGCACATCCATATTGAGCCGCCGGGCCATCAGTGCGCTTTTCGCTGAGCGAAAAAACGGCTGGCCCGCATAGGCCACCGTCGGCAGTGCAATCAGTGCCGATAACCAATGCAGTAGGCTCTTGACCGCAGGCGTCATGTCACCGGCACCGCCAGACCACACGGCTACCGAAAGCAACATGATGTTGGCACTGGCAAACCCCGCAACAGCGAGCCGCCGTAGGCGATCGTTATCGTCGGCAGTCAGTTGTGGATCTTCGCCCACCACCAATTCGGCTGCTTTGAAGCCAGCGTGACCGAGCGCGTCGACAAGTACCGAAGCATCTCGTGCCGCACCCTCGAACGTGACGCTTGCGCGTCGTGTTGAAAGATTGGCGCGGGCCGACGCAACGCCAGGCACCGACTGCAAGGCAGCCTCCACCTTACGCAGGCATCCACCACAATGCATGTTCTCGATCGCGAGCGTCGTAATGGCGGGCTCTGCGATAGCGGCACCGACTGCTGGCGGCATCGGCGCTGCATAGGGTTCGATCAGGGTTTGAGCCATAACCGCCTCTTTAGCCGGTACGTCGGAGTGGGCGTTTCGCCTGGCGCCCTTCTGCGCGCCGCTTCGCCGTCCCATGCGTCGATCTTCAGCACCCAATTGCCGGCGCCAAGCGGACTGAGCTGCGCCACATAAAGACCTGGTTCGGTCTCCTTCAGCGTGAAGGCATGGTCTTGTCGCGCACTGGCGGGGCGGCCAAGCTCTGCTGCCACCGCCAAGCCCGAGACAGGCTTGGCATCCCGATCGCGCACCGCGAACGTCACCGCACCCGTCATCGCGGCATCGACCCTACTTTGCCAGCCGAGCTTGCTTTGAAGGTCGCTCTCCTTGATGCGGGAATTGTAGTCGAGACCTTTCCGGTAAGGCTCCTGCGCGACGAGCCCGCTGTTGGTCGAGATGGCCTGGTAGAGCAAGACGATGTTGACAGCCAAGATCAAGGCGAAAAAGCCGACAACGATCGCCAACACATGTCGCCCGGTCAGGACACCGTCAACTTGTCGGCGGGGTAACGTCGTGGGACTCATGTTCTGCCCTCCCGCTCTATGGTCGCTGGAAGCTCGTTCGCCGCTCGGTCTCGCGGCCGTTGGTGTTATCGCGAACGACAAATCTGAAGTCGACCGTAGCACTCTTCATTGCTTCGACGCTTGGCTGTGGCAGCGTCACCAGTACGCGAAGCTCGCGCAGGTCGTCCGTCCTGACGGTCACTTCATCGTCGCCCTTCTTGAGCCCGACGATATCCACCAGAGCCCCTTCGAGGCCGCGCGTGGAAAGCGTGAACGTGTGTGGCGCGTGCAGCTTATTGAGAATCTTCACCGTATATCCGTTGCGTATGCTGCCATCGCTCAGCCGGACGAAGGGAGGGCTGCGATCGCGCAGAACGTTAATGTCGAGCACACTGCGCGTCAGCCAGCCGGCCAGCATGATGCAGCCGACCAATGCCAGCAGCCCTGCATAGAGAATAGTGCGCGGCCGCAGCCATTGGACCGGCGCCTCTTGTCCCAAGGCGGCAGCGTCCTGCTCGGCTATGGTCGAATAGGCGATCAAGTTTGCAGGTCGTCCAACCTTTTGCATGATGTCGTTGCAGGCATCGATGCACAGCGCACATTGGATGCACTCGAGTTGCGAACCGTCTCGGATGTCGATCCCCGTCGGACAGACAGCAACGCAGGCACGGCAATCGATGCAGTCACCGCGCCCTTCCCATGGCTGGCCTTTTTTGTGGGCCCCGCGCGGCTCGCCGCGATGCGGCTGATACGAAACGAGAAGCGTCTCGTGATCGACCATGGCACCCTGAATGCGGGGCCATGGGCACATGTAGATGCAGACTTGCTCCCGCGCGAGGCCGCCGAGGACGTAGGTGGTCGCGGTAAAAACGCCGAGAAAAAGATACGAGATCGCAGGCGCCGTGCCGCTGATCAGCTCCCGGGCCAGCGTTGGAGCATCGCGGAAATAGAAGATGAACGCGCCGCCTGTCGCTGCCGCGATCACAAGCCACGACAAGTGCGTCATGAACTTCTTGAAGGCCTTCGATGCCGTCCAGGGCGCTTGGTCGAGACGAATGCGCTGATTGCGATCGCCCTGCCAGAACCGCTCGACCGTGATCATCAAGTCCGTCCACACCGTCTGTGGGCACGTGTAGCCGCACCACACTCGGCCAGCCACCGAAGTGGCAAAGAAGAGAATGAGTGCAGCCAGAACCAGCAGGCCGGTAACGAAATAGAACTCCTGCGGCCAGATCTCGAGAAAAAAGAAAAAGAACCGGTTGTGTGCCATGTCCAAAAGGACGGCTTGATCGGGTAGATCGGGGCCTCGGCTCCATCTCAACCACGGCAACAAATAGTAGATCCCAAGGGTGACCGCCATCACCGCCCACTTGACCTTGCGGAATGTGCCGTGGGCAAGCTTTGGATAGATCTTTTGGCGTGCCGCGTAGAGCTCGCGATGCTCCCGACGGTTGACCGCTTTGGCATCACTGACGTCCACACCGGGCGCCGCTTCGCTCGCGGTCTGCGGCGATCCGCTGTCAGCGATGATGTAGCTCTCCTTGCTGATCATTTCGCGCTTGCTTCCGATTCGCCGGGCCGCAGTTGGTTTATGAGACGCGCGACGCGCCATAAGGTGAGCATCTTGCCCAACAGGTCTGTGCTGTGATGCACCACCTTTTCCTGCTCTTCCGTGGTCGCGGCGCCTGCTGCACCGCAGCCACGATACTGCATCCTCCACAGCACAAGGCGGTGTGCCTCCGCTTAGTTGCCGCCGCCGAGGCTGTGCACATAGACCGCCAAGGACTTGATCGTAACAGGATCGAGCCGATTGACCCATTGTGGCATCTTACCCCCGCGTCCCGTGCGGATGCTTTCAACGACAGCGGCTTTGCTGCCGCCATAGAGCCAGATGTTGTCGGTAAGATTGGCGGAGCCTTGCGCTTTGATCCCTTTGCCATCCTTGCCGTGGCAGTTGGCGCACTGTTCAGCAAAGATCTTCGCGCCTTTTGTGACCGCTGCAGCATCGGTGGATTTATTGCTCAGGGACAACACGTACTCTGCAGCAGCATCGATGTCGGCGTCGCTGAGAAGTTTATCGAGGCCGAAACGCGGCATCTGGCCGGAACGTGTCTTGTCGCTGTCAGATCTGATGCCGTACATCACCGTTCGTTCGATATCCGCGATCCCGCCGCCCCAGAGCCAGTCGTCGTCATTCAAGTTGGGATACCCGACAGCGCCTTGCGCGGAGCGACCGTGACACGGGGCACAATTGGTTTGGAACGCGGAAGCTCCCGCTGCCATCGCAAATCGCAGCAGGTCTTGGTCCCGAGGAATGTCCGCCAGCGCCGTGGCTGCGATCTTGTCGCGATAGACGGACTGCGCGCTCTTCGCCGCAGAAACCTCGTTTGCAACGACACTGCGTTGACTGTAGCCCCACAGGCCTTTCGTGTACCCGGTGCGCGTAGGCCACGCAGGATAAACGACCCAGTACCCGATAGCCCAGGCGATACAGGCGTAGAACGTCAGCAGCCACCATCGCGGCAACGGCTTGTTCAACTCCTTGATACCATCCCATTCGTGGCCGGTTGTTTCCACACCAGTGTGCGCGTCGATTTCGCGCGGATTGTTCCCGCTCATCGGTCCTGGCCCTTCTCGGTTGGAGCGCCAGTCAAATCGAGTGCGCTGCGCTGAGCATTTTCAAAGCGTTGACGGTTGGCCGGCCAAAACGCGTAGACGATAACGGCGGCAAACATCCCAATGAACATCAGAAGCGAGGTGACCTGGCTCCAGGTAGCAACGGTGTCGTAGTGCATGGGTGTCACCTCAAGTTCGGACCGCTGGCGTCGAATGTTGCGAAATCGACAAGCGATCCGAGCACCTGCAGGTAGGCAATCAGCGCCTCCAGTTCGCTCGGCCCGTTGATCGTTTTGCCGTCGATCTTGACCGCTTTGGCCTTGGGATAGCGTCGCGCCAGCATGCGCGCTTTCCGGCTCTCAGGTTCCAACTGCGCACCAATGTCCCCACTGGCCCCTTTCAGCATCTCTTCGGTATAAGGCACTCCAACCGTTTTGAGCGTCCGCAGGCGCGCCTCGACCCGGTCGATATCGAGCGGCGTCGTCGCCAGCCAGGGATAACCCGGCATGATGCTTTCTGGCACCAGCGATCGCGGGTTGATCAAGTGATCCGCGTGCCATTGGTCGGAGTACTTGCCGCCAACGCGAGCCAAATCGGGGCCGGTCCGCTTCGATCCCCATTGGAAAGGGTGATCGTACATGCTCTCCGACGCCAGACTGTAGTGGCCATATCGCTCCACTTCATCGCGCAAGGTTCGGATCATCTGGCTGTGGCAGCCATAGCATCCTTCGCGGATGTAGATGTCCCGGCCAGCCTGCTCGAGTGGGGTGTAAGGGCGCATCCCCTTCACCTTCTCGATCGTGCTCTCGACCCAGAACAACGGTGCAATCTGCACAATGCCGCCGATCGAGACGACGACCAGAATGCCGATCAAGAGGAGCAGTGAGTTCTTCTCGAAATGCTCGTGAGCCATGTCTGTCCCTCTTTGCTCATTCAGCAGGCGTTGGGCGCAATTCGGGCGCAGCCGCAATGCGCGGTTGGTCACGAATGTCGACAGGTTGGTCGCCGCGAATGGTCTTCCAGATGTTGTAGATCATGATCAACGCACCCGCGACGAACAGCAGGCCCCCGACGGCGCGAATGATGTAGTAGGGCTTCATCGCTTCCACCGTCTCGATGAACGAGTACTGGAGGAAACCAAGCTTGTCGTAGGCGCGCCACATCAAGCCCTGCGTGATCCCCGACACCCACATCGCCGTGATGTAGAGCAGGATGCCGATGGTAGCGATCCAGAAGTGCCATTCGACGAGACGCATAGAGTAGAGGCCTGGCCGGCGCCACAACCACGGCACCAGGCAATAGATGGCTCCGAACGACACCATGGCCACCCATCCAAGGGCACCGGAGTGCACGTGGCCGATGGTCCAGTCGGTGTAGTGCGACAATGAATTGACGGCTTTGATCGACATCATCGGACCCTCGAACGTCGACATGCCGTAGAAGGCAACCGACACCACGAGAAGCCGCACGACCGCGTCCGTCCGCAGCTTGTCCCACGCCCCCGAAAGCGTCATCAGTCCATTGATCATGCCGCCCCAGGAGGGCATCCACAGCATGATCGAGAACGTCATACCAGGCGTCTGCGCCCAGTCAGGCAGAGCCGTATAGTGGAGATGGTGCGGGCCTGCCCAGATGTAGAGAAAGATCAGCGTCCAGAAGTGAACGATCGACAGACGGTACGAGTACACCGGCCGCTCGATCCGCTTCGGAATGAAGTAGTACATGATCCCGAGGAAGCCGGCGGTGAGGAAGAAGCCGACCGCGTTGTGGCCATACCACCACTGCGTCATCGCATCTTGCACGCCGGAATAGACGATGTAGTCTCTGCGAGCCCAGCAGGCTGACCGGCAGTGCCGCGTTGTTGACCAGATGCAACATGGCGACGGTCACGATGAACGCCAGGTAGAACCAGTTGGCGACATAAATGTGTGGTTCTTTGCGCCGCATCAGCGTGCCAAGAAACACCAGCAGATAGGCAACCCATACAACTGTCAGAAAGAGGTCCGCATACCATTCCGGCTCGGCGTACTCTTTGCTTTGTGTCACCCCGAGCAGGTAGCCCGTGCCGGCAATCACGATGAAGGTGTTGTAGCCCCACACCACGAACCAGGGAGACCACCGCCCCGCGAGCCGCGCATGGCAGGTTCGCTGGACGACGTAGAACGATGTGGCAATTAGTACGTTTCCACCAAAAGCAAAGATGACCGCCGATGTATGAAGCGGTCGCAACCTGCCGAAACTCGTCCAGGGAAGGTCGAGGTTGAGCGCCGGGATGGCCAGCTGCCAAGCCAGCACGTCGCCGACAACGAAGCCGGCGAGGCCCCAGAAAACAGAGGCTAAAACGGCAAATCTGACCGGTCCGTCGAAATAGCCGCTCGTATCGTTGGCTTTGCCCGCTCCGAACAGTACGTAGCCAATTGCTATTCCCGACGCTGCCAGCAGCACGAGGCCATGAAAGCGAATGGGGTTGTCCAGGCCTGCAACGAACCAGACCAAGCCGATCAGCGCAAACAATGCACCGCTTGCAACTGCCAAGCCGTCATTGAAAGCCTGCCATTCCCGTGACGTGTCACCAGTCTTGTGCATAGGCCTCCCTTGCCGCCTTCGTGCGGCGTCAATCGAATTCGATGGCGGCACACTCCGTGACCGCATCAAGAACGTCCTTGATGTGCATCAACGATCGCGTGCCCAGTGGACAAGCTTGTAGACGCTTGCAGTCGCTACCCGGCCGACGCGGGTCGACTGCCGGCTTAACGCGATTGCCGCTTTACAATAGCCGCAATCCGCCCCGAACGCGGCCAGTTGTCCACCGTCTAGGTATCTTCATCTCGTGGGCGTGAAAAAGCGATGCTGGCAGCAACGCAAAATGGATTTCATTAAGCCAACGGCGACGAACCTTTAGGCCCGTGCGCTGGTGGCCGAGTGCAAAGAGGCGTCACGACGCCGCTGGATGTCATGGCCGTGCCGAATGAGGCGCTCTGAGCCAGAGTGTGGGGCCTCACTGCGGCAGCTTGGCATGCGACCGTTTGGCAAGCTCTGGCCGGTCGCCCGATACGATTCATGCTGTGGTCACTTGCAGGGAGCTGCCGCGAGCACCGCGGCGTACCGCTCAGAACGACTTGAAGCGCAGGGGCACCGAACAGCTCTTCCCGCCGCTACCGAACGGTCCGGTCGCTAGCGACCATCGGCTCCGGGCGCCGTGCATCCAACTGCGGCGCGATAGCGCTCAAGGGCAGCATCGACAGCTCTCTGTGTATCTTCAGCGAGCAGGTATCCCTGGGATACGAGATCGGCGCACGCGGCCCTGATTTTGGCTTCATAGTCAGCCTCATCGCGATAGCGCTCGGCCAACGAGAGCCGAGGGTCCCCCGCGCGCTGCCGGCTTACCGCATCAGCCGCAAACAGCAGTGACAACCCATTCATCGGCACGATCTGGTCAGGCGCGCCGGTTTCCGGATCGCGCGGGTTCCAGCCCGCATGGCTACCGACAGGCACCGTCACGTCGGGCAACCGGACGCCTGCAAGCTCGTTACCGTCCTCGTCAACAGCCGACACCAGCGCAGGGTAGAACGCCCCCTCGCATGGTGGATAGCGGCCAACGCCGATGTCTTCGCTCGCGCCCAAATCAACAGTGCGCACAAACGGCAGCCGCTCGGCCGCGGGAGGCACGAAGCCCGGCAAGGTGGCGTAGTAGGACAGGACGCGATCCCGCGGCACGGCCGTTGCGTCCCTGAGACGGGGGTGTTGGCTGGGCGGCGGGGAGATGTCCTCGGTGATCCACCGGTCCAGATTGATGAGTGCCGCCCGCAGCAAAGGGCGATAATCGAGCAGGTTGATTGGATAGCGGGCCGTGGTGCCAACGCCGGCATTTGTTCGCGATTGACCGATATAACCCGGCACGTGCTGCGTGCTGGAAAACAGATAGCGGCGGGTCAAGCGATGCTCGGGCAAATCTTCCTCCCCCCGCGTGTCGATATGAGCGAGACTCGCATCGCCCCTCCAGTACTCGGCGCCGGTGTCCGTCGAGATGATGCGTGGCACAGCACCCGCGGCCGCGAGGCTGTCCAGCAGTCCCGCCCGCCGTCCGCTCAGCGGATCCTCGGTTGCCAGGTCCGCAAATGGAAATACATGGCCCCAAAGCGGTGTGGTCTGATTGGAAGGCTGGGCAAAGCGGTGATTGAATGCTCCGCGCCGGGCCCCCGCGACATGCGCCGCAATGCCATCATGGGCGATCGATCCATCTTCGCAGACGTTGAGCCCGAGGCTCAAAAAATGGCGCAGGAACCGACCGGTCTGTGAAATGCCCCATGCGATGAGCGTGCGGACATCGCCTTGGATCGGATTGTCATGGCCCGCGCGGCGCAGGAAGGGGGCGACATCGCGCAAAGCCAGCAGGCCAAGCCCGGCGATCGGCGCCCGATCGGTCTCGTAAACCACCTGATAGATGCGACCAGGTATGAAGCCGTCATCCACATAAAGATGCTCTGCTGAGGCCACGACACCACCACACGCGCTTTGGCGCGCAAATCGCCAGCGTTCGCGTGGCACGGTTTCGTCTGGCCCGTCCTCGTAATCGCGCACGTAGAGGACGGCACGGTTCTCCGAACCGGCCGCTACCGGTAACGGCTTATGCGTACGATCGGATAGTTGCCAGCTCTTGACCGAGGCGCTCGGGCGTATCTCCACCATCGTCTCGCCGCCGACCGGCAAACCGTCGCGCATGCCATGCGGGGCGTCCAGTCCCATCAAGGCATCGCTGCGAAAGACGTCCCATTGCCAGCCGATCGACGCAACAGTGAAGCCGCGCTCGAAAAGGAAGCCATCGCCGGGATGCGCTTCACGGGCGACACAGGCGCATCGTGGGCGCAATTCAATATGGGCACCACGCGCCGCCGGCCACGATCTGAAGTTCAACGGATAGCGTCCGTTGCAGCTGCTCCCTTCACCGGCGTCACAATGCTCAAATCAGCCGTAAACGCGACGAGCCCATCTGCATTTCGCGGTGCCAGCTTCAGATCGACAATCCCGCTATTGACGGCGTGATCTGGATCCACCGCAAAATGGGCCGTTCCATCCAACTGCTCGTAAGGTCCCACGTCCCCGAAGGACCGACCGCCTGCATAAGGCACCCTGCTCGAAAGTTCGAACCTTATCAGCGCCATAGTGTGTCTCCGGTGGCCTCGATCGATAGGCGGCCAGCAATGCAGCGTGAAGCAAGGACGGCTAGCTCGTCAACTTGGCAAGCAACCGGCCGCAGACACAAGGGCGCCTCAGCCTTCATGCCTGCTAGGCCCCTCTGCAAACAAGATCGCCACAAAGCCGGACTGCCGGTGCCGACCATCTGTGCGATGCGGCCTGCAGCTCTGGTGGAGAGACTTGCCATCCAATGCCGGCGGTGTCGTATTAGGTTCACATGGCGCATGATACCAGCGCCCTGTAGCGGAGGCGACGCTGGACACTCTCAAGCACTGGCTGGACAGGGTTGTGCGGTCCCTGCGAGACTCTGCGGGACCGGTCAACAATATTGATGTCGCTTTTGGCCGCGATCGCAGCACTGGCAGCTCTAGGGATGGTAATCCCGGTTGCCGCAGCCGCAGGCTGCCTTCTGGCGCTCGTCGTGTTCGCCGCTGTCGGTGTATCGGGGGAGCGTTGTCCTCGGCGCGGGGGGCGCGCCGACGGGCCTCTGACCCGACAACACGGTGCGATGACGATCGTGCGATCTGGCTGCAAATCATCTCGGCACTCCCCGATCCCATCTTGATTCTCGATAACGACAAGTACGCAGTCGCCGGTAATGCTGGCGCTCGTGCCTTATTTCAAGAAATCGAGGGGCGCCATATCCTGCAAATTAACCGCGCGCCGGTGTTGGTGTTGGCGGTTGAGCGGGCCTGCGAGACGAGGAAGCCGCAAACGTTCGACCTGGACTTGCTCCTTCCAGTCCCGCGACATCTCGACGGCACCGTGGCGCCTTTGGACTGCAATCGAAACAAGCGGTCCGCGCCGGCACTGCTGATCGTTTTGCGGGATCGTACGGAAATCGAGCAGCTTGCCCAGATGCGGGCGGATTTCGTCGCCAACGCCAGTCACGAACTGCGCACGCCCCTGGCATCTCTCAAAGGTTTTGTGGAGACGCTGCAAGGTGCAGCCAAGGACGACGCCAAGGCGCGTGAACAGTTCCTGGCGATCATGCAAGAGCAGGCTGAGCGCATGTCGCGGTTGATCGACGACCTGCTCTCGTTGAGCAGAATCGAGATGCGCCAGCATGTGATGCCAACCGGTGCCGTCGATCTGGGCCCGCTCGTTACGGGCACATTATTGACGATGCGCCCCATCGCTGAAAAAGCGGCCATCGAAATTCATTTTGCCCAGCCATCCGAACCGATCTCCGTGCGGGGCGATCGCGATGAGTTGGCACAGGTGGTGCAGAACCTCATTCAGAACGCCGTCAAATATGGCAAGGCTGGCGGTAGAGTTCATGTCACCCTGGCGAACGACGAACGTCGCGTCGTCCTCACCGTCTCAGACGACGGTGTCGGAATTGCCCCCCACCACATTCCGCGTTTGACCGAGCGGTTTTATCGCGTGAACGCCAAGGAAAGCCGGGAGCGTGGCGGGACCGGCCTTGGTCTTGCAATCGTCAAGCATATCGTCAATCGCCACCGAGGCGAGCTTATGATTGAATCGGAACTCGGCAAAGGTTCGAAATTTACAGTTTTGCTACCAGTTGCCCGCTCAGAGCAAAATGTCGAGAAATCAATATTTTGAGTTGTCACAATCTTGTTGTGTATGCGCGTTAGAAGAGCTGCGTGCGGTACGGGAAAAAGTGAAGTCGAACGCGCAACGGGCAATGGAATGCGCAATCAGGCGGCAGCATTCATGCGAATTTGGATTCATGCCGGCCCTGCCGTCGCGCGGTCCGCAGTTATGTAGCCGGCCTCTGATGCGTAGGACGGGGCAGAGGACTAGATTGGCGAGCGCGCGGAAGAGCCGCGAGCCGACAGAGATCGCTGGCTGCTCTCAATCAGCTGGATGATTGCGGATAGAGAGGCGAAAATGCAGGGACACACCAGCAAGACCTACGACGCCGAGTTTTCGGAGCTCGACCGCACAACGGCCGAGATGGGCGGCTTGGCCGAAGCCCAGCTCGGTGATGCCATCATGGCGCTCGAGCGGCGCGATCCTCAGCTTGCGGAGCGGGTTACTGCCTCCGACCAGCGCATCGATGAGCTGGAGCGGCAGCTGCAGGAACGCGCCATCCTCATGATCGCGCGCCGGCAGCCGATGGCCAACGACTTGCGTCATATCATGACGGTCCTGAAAGTTGCCGCCGACCTCGAGCGTATCGGCGACTTTGCAAAGAATATCGCCAAGCGTGCGCAGGCCATCAGTGGCGAGGTACATCCCCGCCCGCTGATGATCGGCATTGGCCACATGGCCGATCTCGCCCGTCGCCAGCTGAAAGACGCGCTTGACGCTTTCGCGGCACGCGACACCGCCAAAGCACTGACAGTTTGGCGGGGGGATGCAGGGCTTGACGCGCTCTACAACAGCGTGTTTCGCGAGTTGCTGACCTATATGATGGAAGATCCGCGGAATATCGGGATTTGCACACATCTGCTGTTTGGCGCCAAGAATATCGAGCGCATTGGTGATCATACGACCAACATCGCAGAGAACATCCACTATCTGGTGACGGGTTCCGTTCTCTCGGACGACCGGCCGAAGAACGACGACACCAGCACAGTGCTGATTACGAAGCCGGACGCGTAGACCCATGGCCGTTCGCATTCTGCTCGTCGAAGATGATGCCGCTTTGTCGACATTGGTCCGCTACAATCTCGAAAGCGCGGGTTACGAGGTCACTGCCGTCGCGAGCGCGGAGGACGGAGAGCACCATCTCGCCGCATCGGCCTATGATCTTGCGATTCTCGACTGGATGCTTCCGGATATGTCGGGGATCGAGCTGTGTGCACGCATTCGCCGGTCCGGCACGAAGACAAAGCTACCGATCATGCTGCTGACAGCGCGAGGCGAGGAGGCGGATCGGGTTCGTGGATTGACGACGGGAGCCGACGATTACGTCGTGAAACCGTTTTCCGTGCCCGAGTTGATGGCGCGGGTCGCGGCATTGCTGCGGCGTGCGGCACCTGAACGCGTCTCCGACGCGCTTTCGTGGGGTGACGTCACGCTCGACCGGGCAGCGCATCGCGTAATGCGCGGTGCCCGTGAAATTGCACTGGGGCCGACAGAGTTTCGTCTTCTTGAGGCCTTGCTTGAGAGTGGCGGACGCGTGCTCTCGCGCGATCAGCTGATCGATCGTGTTTGGGGCTCAGCCAGCGAAATTGACGATCGTACCGTCGACGTTCACATCGGCCGGCTTCGCAAGGCGCTCATTCGGGGCAACCAGTCAGATCCCATTCGAACCGTGCGAGGCGCCGGCTACGCCATCGGTGGAGCCAATTGAGTCCGCGATCCCTTGCCAATTGCCTCACGGGTTGGCCGAGATTTCCCAGGCCAAACCGAAGTGCGCCGCGCATTCCTGCATGATGGCGCACGTGACGAGTTCCAAGGTGCCCATTGAAGCAATCATGAAGGCCTGAAACCTTCTATTGCATCGCCCAGGTCCCAATAAATGCCCGTGACGTGGCGCAGCCCTTCTCGCATCAAGGGCTTCAAGAGGTGTTCGTCGGGCGCATGCTGGGAGCACCCGGCATAGGATAGCGGCAACCAGACACACGGCATGCCCACGAGATACTGCATGATGTACGTCATGTTCGAGCCCCCTCCATTCGGAAGGACACCGCAGGCATGATTGGAATTGCGCTCGACCGCGCGGCGCATCCATTGCGCGAATGGTGCGCGGGGATCGGTGCGGCTGGAGAAAAAGCGGCCATTGTTGCTGGCTGGCGGTGGGCCAACCTTGACCTGCGCAAATCCATTCCGGGCCAAGTGCTCCACGAGACTGGATTCGATGCCGGATTCATCCGTTCCATCGACATAACGCAACTGACAAACGGCGCGCGCCGTGGGGGGCACCGCGTTGACCGGGCGGTCAGGGTTTCCGGTGACGAACGACAACACCTCGAAGGAATTGAAGGCTGAAATCTTCTCGATACGGCTCAGCCCCGGCTCACCCCACTCATCGTCGATCTCCGGTGCCGATGGTCCTGCCTCTCGATCAATGCCAATCAGCACCTCGCGAACGTGGGCAGGCACCTGTGGGCGCCAGCCCTCGACTTGGATACGCCCGCGGCGATCGACAATCGTTGCCAGAGCATGCGCAAGGATGATGCCCGGATTCGCTAACAGGCCTCCCCAATTGCCCGAGTGATGGCCGCCTGTCCGCAGATCGACCGACAAAGTGAAATTGCAGCACCCGCGATTACCGAGCGTGATATTGGGTCGCGACAACTCGGTACGAGGTCCATCGGAGGCAAAAAAGCCGTCTGCCGAGAAGTCCGCCTTGTTCGCTTCGACAATCTCCTTCAGTCCTTTGGAGCCGTTCTCTTCTCCCATTTCGATGAGAAACTTGTGATTGAAGCCAAGTTTCCCCCGTACGGCCAAGATCTGTTCGATGGCGGCGATGTGAGCGAGATGCTGCCCCTTGTTGTCGGCGACGCCACGCCCATAGACCCGGTCGCCGGCGAATGACAGGGACCACGGATCGCGCGCATCAGCCCAGCGGCCTTCCATCCCCAGAACAACGTCTCCATGCCCATAGCTGATGTAGGTCGCCAAAGCGTCGGACTCGACGCGGCTGGCCAGCAGCACCGGGCCGCAGCCAGCGATTGGATTGTCGAATATGCGGCAGGTGTAACCTAGTCTCTCGAAACGTGCCTGCATCGGTCCTTCGAGATAAGACCGCAAGACCGGCAGCCTCTCCGGGTTCTGGCTCTCCGTTGGCATGGCCACGAGCTCGGCCAGATCCTTGAAATATCCAGCAGCCTCATCGTCGTAATAGCGAAGGGAGGCATCGATTGCTGCCACGCGCGTCATTGGTATGGCTCTTTCGTTTGGATCGCCGATTACGCACATCATTCGGCGCACAATAGGCCCGGCAATGCTTTCAGGACGCCCGTCCCGCCGACACGCCACCGTCTACCATATAGACCCCGCCGGTGCAGAAGCTGGCATCGTCGCTGGCAAGAAACAGCATCAACTTGGCCACTTCCTCAGGTGTTCCATATCGCCCAAGCGGTGTCGCGCGGGCCATCGGCTGATCGTTGCGACCTGCAAGCCCGCGCTGTGACTCCAGCGACGCAATCATCGGCGTATCGATCGGCGATGGATTGACGGTATTGACACGGATCTTGTTGGCGGCGCCTTCTATGGCGGCAGAGCGCATCAGTCCTATCACGGCGTGCTTTGACGCTGTGTAGGCCGACATGTTCGGTGTCGCGCGAATGCCCGACGTCGACGACGTGACAACGATCGATCCGCCGGCAGTTGCCATCGCAGACATGGCATACTTCAGCCCAAGCCAGACGCCACGCACATTGACGGCCATGACCTTGTCGAACACGTCTGCGGGATAGTCGGCGAACGACTTGACCTGTCCCTCGATGCCAGCATTCAAAACCGCAACATCAAGCTTTCCAAAGCGCTTGACCGTGTCCTCGACCAGCGCTTTGACGGCCGCCTCGTCGGTAACATCGGTGACGCGGCATGCAGAGCGCTCGCCGATCTTGCCTTGCAGCGCATGCAGAGGCTCGGCGAGGATATCGGCCAACATGACCTGCGCACCTTCGGATACAAACAACTGTGCAGCGGCTTCGCCAATTCCTCGCGCTGCACCCGTAATGATTGCGACCTTGCCTTCGAGCCGTCCCATGACCGTTCCTCCCTGTCTCCGAATGCCTGCCCGGATTGCTTGCTTGTCGACCCAGACGATGGTTCTCCCGCATTCACGCACGCGGCAAGCACGACGCGCAATAGGCACTCGGGCTTGATCCAACGCGATCGCGAGATTTGACACCGCCCACCAGAAGGCGGAGCGAATCGCATGACGGCGCCGTCCTGCTAATACCCCAGTGACATATCGATCGGCTGCAGGAGGCCAGAGCCTGATTCGATGTTTCGGATATTGGCAGCAATCTGGGTCGTCAGTTGCTCGACGGTTGGCCGCCGGGCAACGTGCGGCATCACCGTGACCTTGGGATGAAGCCACAGCGGACTCTCGGCCGGCAGTGGCTCCGGCCATAGCGCGTCAAGGGCCGCATACGAAAGCTGTCCGTCGTCAAGCGCCTTGATCAGATCCGCGTCGACAACATGCTTTCCGCGCCCAACGTTGATGATCATCGCGCCTCGCGGCATCATTGCGAATGTGCGGGCGCAGAGAATGCCCTCGGTCTCCGCCGTCAGCGGCAGCAGGCAGACGGCGATGTCGGTTTCCGTCAGAAATGGCTCGAGTTGCTCATGGCCATGGGAAATGGGGACTTCAGCCGCCTCCTTGGGGCGCCGTACCCAGGCCTTGACTTCGAAGCCGAGCGATTTCAGCACCAGGGCGGGCGCCTTTGCCATCACGCCAAAACCGAGAAAGCCGATGCGTCGTTGCTCCGGCCGCACGATGGGAACGCGACGCCATTCCTTGCGCGCTTGAGCAGCTTGATAACCCGGCATATCCCGGTGGAAGCGCAAGACGTGCATAACGACGTATTCCGTCATCATGGGATCACCGCCAGGCGGATCAATCTTGCCGAGTGGAACTTTGGGAAGTTTGGGATGGTCGATAAAATACTCGACACCTGCCGACCTGCTGAACATCGCCTTTAGATTTGGGAATGCGGGATAGGCGTTGAAATCGGGATGCATGAAGGCGAGATAGTCGATCTCAGCAGGATCGCCGCAATCGGGCCAAAATCGGACGTCGAGTTCGGGCAGCTTGCCGACAAGCGCCTCATGCCACTCCTTGCGACTGCTGATCTGCTGATCGAGGCCGATGATCAGGATGGCCATGGGACCCTCGCTCGAAGCTCTTCTGAACGCCCACCTGCAAGGCACTGCAAGACCAGTGGACGCGTGCTTCACAAGTAATCATCCCACCCTCATACAAATGCAAGGAGGTTTTCGCCCGCCAAGCAAGGCGCCCGGCTGCCTTGGCGATGTTGCGAGTGATAGCGCAAATGGCTGCACCAGACGCTTGGATGGAAAAGGCACAAGTCGGCCCCACCACATCTCGTGACGGGAACGTCCCATGCGTGCGGGCCAACGCTCATTTCAGCGCAAGCCGGTCGACTACCAGGCGTCGACCATGGGGCGCTTCTTGCCGTTGCGCGGCGCAGGCGGACGTATTGAAGCAAGCAACGTCGCCACCCAATGCCGTGTCTCGGCCGGGTCGATGGTGTCGTCGATACCGAATGTTGTTGAGCGCTGGATAGCCTTGCCCTGCTCGTAGTGCTCCGCGACCATCTTTTCGTAGAACGCGCGTCGCGCCTCTGGATCGGCAATGGCTGCGAGTTCGGCGCGATAGCCAAGCTTGACCTGACCTTCGATCCCCATCGGCGCAAATTCACCCGTTGGCCAAGCCACGGTGAAATATGGCGCGCGGAAATTGCCGCCAGCCATCGCAACGGCGCCGAGGCCATAGGCCTTTCGCAAAATAATCGTGAAGTACGGCACCGAGACATTGCACCCGGTCAGGAACATGCGGGAAGCGTGCCGCACGAGTGCGGTCTTTTCCACTTCAGGGCCAACCATGATCCCGGGCGTATCGCACAAATTTATGATCGGAATGTCGAAAGCATCGCAAAGCTGCATGAAGCGTGCCCCCTTGTCCGATCCGTCGCTGTCGATGGCGCCGCCGAGCTGGGACGGGTTGTTGGCGACAACACCAACGGCGCGGCCCTCGATCCTGATCAGGCTCGTCACCATCGTCCGGCCGAAGTCGCGCCTGAGTTCGAGCACCGATCCCTCATCGGCGAGTGTCTCGATGACATGGCGGATGTCGTAAACCCGGAGACGGTTTTCGGGAACGATCGAGCGCATGCGGCGCTGGTCCGGCGCTGTCCAGGTGCTCGTGCGACCCTGAAAATAGGCTAGATATCGCTTGGCCATCGCTACACCTTCGGCCTCGTCTGCAACTGCGATATCGATCACGCCGTTGGCACGCTGGACAGCTGCAGGGCCAATCTCTTCCGGACGAAAGACGCCCAGTCCCCCGCCTTCGATCATCGCAGGGCCGCCCATGCCGATGTTGGCGTTTGCTGTCGCAATGATGACATCGCAACACCCCAGGAGTGAGGCATTGCCCGCAAAGCAACGGCCAGAGACGATCGCCACCATCGGCACCAGCCCGGACAGTTGGCCGAAGTGATGAAAGGTGTTGAAGCCGATGAAGCCGCCATAGTCATCGTCGCCAGGCCGCCCACCGCCACCTTCGGCGAAGAGCACGAGCGGCATGCGGCCCTGCTCGGCGACGTCGATCATGCGGTCGGTCTTCCAGTGGTTGTGCACGCCCTGCGTACCGGCGAACACCGTATAGTCGTAGGCCATCACGGCGACGCGTGAGGCCGGATCGGAAAACAGGTCTCCGTTGACGCGCCCAACGCCTGTCACCAGTCCGTCAGCCGGGCTGCGTGTCAGCAGATCGTCAAGCCCACGCCGCCGTCGTTGAGCGGCAACGGTCAATGGCCCGTATTCGACAAAGCTTCCGGGATCGACCAGATTATCGACGTTTTCGCGCACAGTGCGTTGCTTGGTCTTTTGGCGGCGGGCAGTTGCTTCGGGCCGCTTCTCGTCCCGTGTCAACGCACGGCGCGCCAGCATTTCAGCCAGATCCGGTCGGATGTAGTCGAGATCGATTTGCTCGACAGCATCTCCTTCGGCACTCTCCGCGTCCGTCGGCTCGAGCGCGACCAGAAGTTGGCCTTCCCAGATCGTGTCGCCCGGAGACACGTACACCGTCCGCGCGATCGCAGCCGTCTCCGCAGTGATCACGTGCTCCATCTTCATGGCTTCCATGACCGCAAGCTGGGCGCCGCGCGGAATGAGTTGACCGTCTTCGATTGCCAGCGAAACGATCGTGCCCTGCAATGGCGCCCGCACAGCGATCAATCCATCCGCGAGAGCATCTTCGTCGGGGCGGGCCGCACCTTCGCTCGGTTGGGCGGCCTGGCCATAGGCGAGCACGGCCAAGGGATCTACCGCGTCGATCTTTGCTCCGGCCCACGCTTGCGGCTGCGCGTGACCTGATGCGGCCGGTGCGCCAAAGTGCAACTGGGGATGTCGTTCGCTGGCTTTTTGTGCGAGTGCCGCAGCGTTCGCCTCGACAAATTCAATATCGAACCGGCCAGCCCGGATGCTTTCGTCGCAAAGCAGCGCCTGCAAAAAGGCGATATTCGTCGGCGCACCTGCGATATTCATCTCGCACAGAGCCCGATAGCCCTTGGCCAGCGCATCCCCGAGGCGATCCGATGGCGTATGGACGATGAGCTTGGCCAGCAGCGGATCAAAACTTGGACTGCTGCGATAACCGACATAGCCGGAACCGTCAACGCGGATGCCCTGGCCAGACGGCGCGTCGAATGCTGTCAGTGTGCCGCCGCCAGGTTTGACGCTGCCATCGCTTGCGATGCTCTCGAGGTTGATGCGGGCCTGGAGTGCAGTACCACGCGGAACTGGCACCTGGTCACGCGTAAGGCCAAGGTCTTCAAGTCGCGCGCCGGCGGCAAGCTGCAGTTGCAACATGACGAGGTTCAGTCCCGTGATCTCTTCCGTAACGGTATGCTCGACCTGGAGCCGCGGATTGGCTTCGATGAAAAAGTGTTCACCCGTCTCGCCGTCGACCAGAAACTCAACCGTGCCGAGATTCCGGTAACGAACCGCCGCGGCGAGTTTGAGCGCGTCATCGATCAAGCGGTTCCGCAGCTTCGACTCCAGGCAAGGTGCCGGAGTGATCTCGACGATCTTCTGGCGCCGCCTCTGTAGCGAGCAATCGCGCTCCCAAAGGTGGGAAACCGACTGCCCGTCGCCAAGAACTTGGATTTCGATATGGCGCGCCCTTCGAACGAGCTTCTCAACGTACAGCGCTCCATTGCCGAACCCCGACTGGGCTTCCGATTGGCAGCGCTCGAAGGCTTCCTTGAGGTCGATCTGGTCGCGGACGGGACGCATGCCGCGGCCGCCGCCACCAGCGACAGCTTTCACCATGACGCCACCTCTGCCGCCATGACGACCAAAGAAGGCCTCGGCCTCCACCAGCGAGGTCGGAGCTGCTGTGCCTGGTAGCGTTGGCACACCCAGCTCCGAAGCAAGAGTGCGCGCTGCATGCTTGTCGCCGAACTGTGCGAGTGTCTCCGGGCTCGGGCCGATGAACGTCAGTCCCGCGTCCCCACAGCTGCGGGCGAACGCCGCGCTCTCCGAAAGAAATCCGTAGCCCGGGTGGATGGCTGTCGCACCCGTCTCCCTGGCAGCGGCAATAAGGGCTGCACCGTCGAGATAAGCCGCGACGCCTTTGCCAGGCAGCTTCAGCGCCTCGTCGGCCTTGCGCGTGTGCAAGCTGCCAGCATCGTCAGCCGGGAACACTGCAACACTCGTGAGGCCAAGTTCCGCCGCCGCCCGAAAAATGCGGATGGCAATCTCGCCACGATTGGCGACAAGAAGCTTACCCGTGATCATGAGGGTGCCATTCCCGGTGTGTTTGGGTGAGAGATGAAACGAGATCAGAACATGCAGGCGAAGGGAGCGCAACACACGAGCCCGTCGCCATGGTGATGCGACGAAGGTCCCCTGACGCCAGCCACCCCCGAAGGGTTAACCGGCAGAGAACGCCAGCACACCTGGATTGATGACACTCAATTCGTCGCGACTGTCGGCGGTGCCGTCACGATCGACTTCAGCTCGGGGACAGGAGAGCAAAGGCGCGCAATGTCGGGCAGGGGGCGCCGAAGCTCTGCAACTGATGCGAACGCCTTTTCCAGGGCAATGCCGGCGGCCAGGACGTCGCGATCGCCACGATAGGGGCCGATCACCTGCAGCCCGAACGGCAGCCCTTTATCGTCTGTCCCGCAGGGCATCGACAACGCCGGGTTGGTCGTCAGCGTGATGAACCAGCTCATGGCAAGCCAGTGGTAATATGTGTTGAGCTTAACGCCCGCGATCTCGTCGATGTAGAGCGTCTGCCAGGGAAATGGCGACACCGCGACAGCCGGCGTCAGGATCAGGTCGAAGTCGGCAAACCCAGCCTGGAAGCGACGGAAAATTCGCGTTTGCTCGGCATGCGCCCAGGCGACGTCGGCGAGCGACATCGAACCACCCAACTCGTAATTTGCCCGCACATTCGGACCAAGCTTGGATTTGTCCCGCTCGTAGTCATCGCGGTATCGAGCCACAAAGCTCGTGGCGCGAATGACGTCGAAGCAACGCTCGGCCTCGCCAAAATCGATCGACACCTCCTCGCAGCTGCCAAAGAGGTGCCGCATGGATGCAATCTTGCGTCCGAACGCGGTTTTGATCGAGGGATCGACGATGCCGGTGCCGAGGTCCGCACTGAACCCGACGCGCAAGCGACCAAGCTCGGCGGGTTCAGGTGCCCGCAATGGAGCACCATCGACAGGAAACGAAAGCGGGTCACCCGCATCGAACCCGACCTGACTTGCAAACAAGAGGCAGGTATCCTCCACCGTACGTGCCATGGGGCCGAGGACCGATATTGGCGTCCAGCCAAGATCGCGGCTTTCAGCCGGCACCATGCCCGGCGACGGGCGAAAGCCGACGATCCCACAAAAGGCCGAAGGGATACGCAGCGACCCGCCGGTATCGGAACCAGTGCAAATCGGCACAAGGTCGGCAGCAAGAGCGGCAGCCGATCCGCCGGAGGAACCGCCACACGTCAACATCGGATCAAAGGGATTTCCAGTCGCCCCCCACACAGGATTGCGGGTGTTGGCCCCGGCACCGAATTCAGGTGTGTTGGTCTTGCCGACCATAATGCCGCCGGCCCGTCGCACGCGCGCCACCTGGACACTGTCGGCATCGGGTACGAAATCCCGAAAAAGTGGCGACCCGAACGTTGTCAGGACGTCCTTCGTCTTTTGCAGATCCTTGACGCCGAACGGGAGACCATGCAGCGGCCCGAGATCGTCACCATTCCTGATGGCCGTCTCTGCCGCGGCCGCTTCGCTGCGTGCGCGCGCGAAACACGTTGCGGTGATCGCATTGATGGCTGGGTTGAGAGCCTCGATCCGCCCGATGAAGGCCTCGACCACTTCGACGGGAGACAGTTCCTTGGCACGGATGCGGCGGGCAAGATCGGTGGCAGAGAGTGCTACGATTGAGGTTTGAACTGACATTTCGCTATGTCCTACTTTTCTTTTGCCGAGCATTCGAATGGGCCGCGCTCCACAACAATGCCCAAGAAACAGGAGCAGGAAAGCCCGATCTCAAGGCTTGTACCCAATCTGAAAAGCTGTGATTGTGCGAGCAGGGTCAAGCAGATGCGTGCCCAAAAAGAGATGCATGAGCATCCCACGCAACGAATTGGGAGATCAACAGTGTATAAGCGTATCCTGGGTGCAGGACTGTTGGCGGCTGCAACATTCTTGGCCGGCGTCACTGGTGTCGAGGCGGGCAAGAAGGACGATACGTTCGTCTGGGCCACGGACCGCGAGGCGGCCGTCGTCGATACCTATTACAACAACACACGCGAGCTGGTGATTATCGGCGAATTGGTGTGGGACGGGCTCTTGTCGCGCGATACCACGGGCAAGGTGATCCCGGGCCTGGCGACGACCTGGAAGTGGGTTGACAACAAAACCATCGAGGCAGACTTGCGCAAAGGCGTGAAGTTCCACGACGGCTCGGACCTCGACGCGGATGACGTCGTCTACACGCTGAATTTCGCCTCCGACAAGAAGAATGGCGTGCTCACCTATTCAACCGTCAGCTGGATCAAGAACATCGAGAAGCTCGACCCCATCAAGATCCGCATCAATCTGGTGAAGCCATTCCCGGCAGCGCTCGAGTACCTGGCCAACGCCTGCAAAATCGTGCCCAAGGGCCATTACGACAAGGCGCCGGTTCAGGCCGACGGCAAAAAAGACTTTGGCGCCGTGAAGCCTGTTGGGTCAGGCCCCTACAAGATAACGGAAGTCAAGGCGGGCCAGTACATCTTGATGTCTCGCAACGATGCCTACTTCAAGGGCCCGCCCAAGGTGGGCAAGATCCGCTATCGCACCATCAAGGACAAGCAGACACAGATTGCCGAATTGATGACCGGCGGCGTCGATTGGATCTGGGACATCCCCAAGGATCAGGCCGAGCGTCTCAAGGGCACTGGCCAGGTTCAGGTTCAAAATGCCAAGACACTCCGCGTCTCCTACATCCAGTTCGACGTGAACGGCAAATCCGGCAACAAGCTGTTTACCGACAAGAAGGTCCGCCAGGCCTTTGCTCACGCGATCAATCGCGAAGCGATCGCCAAGAACCTTGTTGGCGAGGCCTCGGTCGTCATCAACGCCCCCTGTCATCCCGAGCAATTCGGCTGCACCGACGATGTGACCAAGGATGTGCCGCGCATCACCTATGATCCGGCAAAAGCCAAGGCGCTTCTCAAGGAGGCAGGTCACCCGGATGGTTTCGAGTTCCCGTTCTATGCTTATCGTGAACGGCAATACACCGAAGCAGTCGTCGGCGACCTTGCCAAAGTCGGCATTCGCGCCAAGCTCAACTTCATGCAGTTCCGCGCTCTGCGAGACAAGGTGCGCAAAGGCGAGACGCCGGCCAATCATATGACATGGGGTTCGGGCTCGATTCCGGACGCGTCCGCCATCATCAATCATTATTTCGCCGGTGGACCGGATGATCTGACGCAGGACAAGGAGATCATTCGGCTGGCCGACGAAGCGGGCTCCAGTGTTGACCCGGCAAAGCGCAAAGAAATCTACAACAAGCTTTTCAAGCGGGTGGCAGACGAAGTGTTCTGGGTGCCAATGTTTACCTACGCCAAATATTACGCCTGGTCGAAGGATGCCAACTTCACGCCGACCTCCGATGAAATTCCGCGATTTTCAGCTGTATCCTGGAAATAGGGTCTCTCAAGCGGCAGCGGCCAATCGCCTTTCGACGATTGGCCGTCAAGCGTCGCCGCTTGGCGCTGACACCTAAGGAGAGCGGCCCAGATGTTGGCCTATACCCTCAAGCGACTTGGTGTCGCCGTCCTCGTGGCGCTGACGGTATCTGTGCTGTGCTTCTCGATGATCTATCTGTCCGGTGATCCCGCCTTAGCACTTGCCGGAGAGGCAGCCACCCAGGAAGACGTCGAGAGCATCCGCAAATACTATGGCTACGATAAACCTATCCTCGTCCAATACGGCGATTGGCTGGTCCGCGCCCTGCAAGGTGATCTCGGCCGCTCTCACTACCTCAAGACATCCGTCTCGAGCGTCATCATGGAACGTTTGCCAACCACGATGCTGCTCGGGGGCTGCGCACTGGCCTTCGCATTGCTGCTCGCAATTCCCTTGGGTGTCCTGGCAGCGATCCGGCCCAACTCCATGCTCGACAGGTTCGCGCTGACCATCGCGGTGATCGGCCAGGCGATGCCGAGCTTCTGGTTTGCGCTCACTCTCATCCTGTGGTTCGGCATCAAGTGGCGGCTCTTGCCGATCACCGGCACCGATAGCTGGCTCAACTTCATTATGCCCTCGGTCGCCTTGGGCTACTACGTCACTCCGGCCGTCATGCGCCTGACGCGGGCTGGTATGCTCGACGTGCTCTCGTCGGATTACATTCGCACCGCCCGCGCCAAGGGATTGCGCCCAATGACCGTGCTTTTCAAGCATGCACTCAGGAACGCCATCATTCCGGTGGTATCGCTATCCGCCGTGCAGTTCGGTTTCATGCTCGGCGGCTCGATCGTCATCGAGACCATCTTCCAAGTGAACGGGCTGGGATTCCTCGCCTGGGAGTCCATCCAACGCGCCGACCTTCCAATGATGCAGGCGATCGTTCTGGTGTTGTCGATCATCTATGTCCTGCTCACGTTCATTGCCGATATGCTGAATGCCTACCTCGACCCGCGCATGAGGGTGGCCTGACATGACAACGACCACCTCCGTAGCCCGCAGAGGCGTGCCCACGGCAGCTGAAATCCTGGAGCCGTCTCCCGGCGTTCTCCTGAGGCGGCGAATTTTCGGCCACTGGGGCCTGCTCTTGGGCTGCGGTCTCCTCGGCATCATCATGCTGATGGCACTGCTGGCTGGGGTGCTCTCGCCGCACGACCCTTATGATCAGCAATTGGCTCGCCAGCTCATCCCGCCGGTTTGGTTCGACAGCCCCAAAGCGACGTGGACCCATCCCCTGGGCACCGACGCACTCGGCCGCGATTACCTTTCCCGGCTATTCTATGGCGCCCGCATCTCACTCGCCATCGGCTTTGCCGCCATGCTGATTTCGGGCGTCATCGGCACGACGCTCGGCGTGCTCGCAGGCTATTTTGGCGGCAAAGTCGACATGATCGTGAACTTCGTCGTCACGACCCGGCTTTCGATGCCGGTGATCTTGGTGGCCTTGGCCGTCGTCAGTCTCGTCGGATCGTCGTTGACTGTCGTGATCTGGGTGCTGGGATTGTTGATCTGGGACCGTTTCGCAGTCGTCATGCGCTCGGCGACCCAACAATTGCGTGGTCGCGAATTCGTCACCGCCGCCCAAGCGCTGGGCTGTTCGAACGCCAGGATCATCCTGACAGAGATCATGCCGAACGTGATGAACCAGCTGATCGTGGTGGCGACGCTGGAGATGGCGCACGCAGTCCTGCTTGAAGCGGCGTTGTCGTTTTTGGGGCTTGGCGTGCAACCGCCCGATCCAAGCTGGGGCCTCATGGTGTCGGAGGCCAAAGGGCTCATGTTTTTCGATGGTTGGTTGATTGCAGTGCCGGGCATTGCGCTCTTCGTGCTGGTCTTGTCGATCAATCTCATCGGCGATGGCCTGCGTGACGTCTCCGCACCAGAGAACCGCGCATGACGGCGGCGCATTCACAACGCATTCTCACGGTGGAGGAACTCCGGGTCGACATTCCCGTTCCCGCAGGCACGTTGCATGCTGTGCAGGGAATATCGTTTCATGTCGACCGCGGGGAAACCGTCTGCATTGTCGGCGAATCCGGGTGCGGGAAGTCGCTTTCAGCGCTTGCCATCATGGATCTGCTGCCGAGCCGCGCAAAGCGGACGGCGACAACGCTGCGCCTTGGCGATAGCAACATCGCAAGCCTGACCGACCGCCAGATGTCGGACATTCGCGGCAATCGCATGGCGATGATCTTCCAGGAGCCGATGACGTCGCTCAATCCGGCATATACCATCGGCAATCAGCTCGAAGAGGCGATGCTGCGGCACCGGCGGGTCTCGCGCGCCGAAGCCCGTGATCGCGCTATCGACCTGCTTCAGCGCGTGGGCATTCCCGCTGCCGGCTCGCGGTTGCGCCAATATCCTCACCAATTGTCCGGTGGTTTGCGCCAGCGCGTCATGATCGCCATGGCGCTGATGTGTGAGCCCGACCTGATCATTGCCGATGAGCCGACGACGGCGCTCGATGTCACCATCCAGGCGCAGATTCTTCATCTCCTGGCCAATTTGCAGCGTGAACTCAGCATGGGCCTTGTGTTGATTACGCACGATCTGGGTATCGTGGCGCGGATCGCAACGCGTGTGATCGTGATGTATGCCGGAGAAGTGGTCGAAACCGGCACTGCCGATGAGATCTTCCGCAATCCAGCCCACCCCTATACGCGCGGCCTGATCGACTGCATCCCCGTGCCCGGGCTCACCAGGCGTGGCGAAAAGCTCGGCACCATTCCCGGCATGGTTCCGTCCCTCGTCGGTACCTTTCGTGGCTGTCACTTCGCCGGGCGGTGCACGCATGCCACGACAGCATGCGAGGCTTCTGAGGTGGCCTTGTCGACAGCCGGAGGCGAGGGTCATCTCGTGCGGTGCCTGCGGCATGGCGAGCTGGCGCCAGCGCCCCGGCGCTCGACCCCATCGCAAGCGAAGAGGACGCCATGACGCGGGCGCCGACACAGGACGTGAACCAGGCGCCGGCGCGCGGTGGGACCCCGATCCTTGAGGCGGACCGAGTCGAGCGGGTCTTCGATGTCTCGGCAGGATTCATGCGCGCAAAGCGACAGTTGCGCGCCGTCGACGGCATTTCCCTGTCGGTCAACCCGGGTGAGGTCGTGGCACTCGTCGGTGAATCGGGCTGCGGCAAGACCACTCTGGCGCGCCTGCTGCTGGGTCTGCTGTCGCCATCGTCCGGAGAGATCCGGCTGGATGGGCAACCCATCAGCAATCTCACGCGCCAGCAGGTCGCCCGCCTCGTACAGCCGATCTTTCAGGATCCCTACTCATCGCTGAACCCGCGCAAGTCGATTGGCTCGATCATCGCCCTGCCGCTCAAGGTGCAGGGCGATCCTGAGCCAGCCACCTGGCGCCGGCGGGTCGAAGAGATGATGGAACTGGTGGGGCTCGCGCCACGTCTCTATTCCAACTACCCGAGCCAACTGTCAGGCGGCCAGCGCCAGCGCGTGGCAATTGCACGAGCCCTCATCAATCGGCCAAGAATGGTCATCTGCGACGAGCCGACATCGGCGCTGGATGTATCGGTTCAGTCCCAGATCCTCAATCTGCTGGAAGATCTGAGGCAGGAGTTGGGGCTCACATACCTCGTGATCAGTCACAATCTGGCCGTCGTAGAGCACATGGCAACGCGCGTCGCCGTGATGTATCTCGGTCGTATTGTCGAGGAGGCCGATACCGACACCCTGTTTCGTTCCCCGCGTCACCCTTATACGGCCGCACTCTTGAAATCCGTCCTCACGCCCGAGCCGGGCCTCGGCGTGCCTGATACCGAACTCGGAGCGGCTTATCCCAACCCGCTCGACGTCCCCACCGGCTGTCGTTTTCACCCGCGCTGCCTCAAGTGCATGGAGATCTGCCGCACGACCCCGCCCAAGCCGATACGATCGGAAAAGGCTTTTGTCGAATGTCATCTCTACGAGGCCTAGTGCGGCCGGTAAGGGGCCTACTCGTCTCGTTTGCGCCGTGCCTTCACGGACTTGTTCGGACCACAATAGATATCAGCCAACACGCCCAGCAGGCGCTGGGCACGTTCATCGGTAATCGAATAATAGATCGACTGACCCTCCCGGCGTGTTGAAACCAGACGGGCAGACCGCAACCTTGCCAAATGCTGCGATAATGCGGACTGACTGAGATCAACGACAGCCTCCAACGAAGACACCGATCTTTCCCCATCGAGAAGCGCACACAGGATCTGCAGGCGATGTGCGTTCGCCAGCAGAGCAAGCATCTGCGACGCTTCATCGCTTTTGGCTGCCAAGTCTTTTATATTCATGGTAGCTAATTTATGTGTATCTAATATGAAGTCAAGGCCTCAACAGGACAGTCCGATGCCATGCACCGGGTGACGAAGACAGGGTGACCAATACGATGAGAGTGGGACTTCTATTGCTGGGCTTAAGCCTGCTGGCCGGCTGCTCCAACGAGCAGGCGCCGTCGAAGGCTGGAGCGCAGGACAATCAATCTCAAGACGTCGTACTGACTGTTTCCGAAGGTGAGGTCGACGATCTCAAAGCTGTTTTTGCAACGGTAAGGAGCAAAAATGTCGTCGAGGCGCGGGTGCGAACGCCTGGCACGGTCGTGTCGTTGAACGTGATGGACGGCGTGTATGTCGAGCCTGGTCAGGTTCTCAGCGTCGTGGCGGACCCGAAGATCGCACTGCGCATGAAGGCCGCCGAGGCGCAAATCGTGGCGTTTGAGTCGCGCCTTGCGACAGCGAAATCTGAGCTCGATCGCACCCAGGAATTGCTCAAGCGGGGCGTGCTGCCACAATCCCGTTTGGATCAGGCGACCACAGCGTTCGAGGTCGCCAAGAACGGCCTTGATGCCGCCCGTTCAGAGCGCGCTGTCATCGCCAAGCAGGCCGAGGAGGGGCAGGTCCTGGCTCCCGCGGCAGGACGCGTGCTGAAGGTTCCGGTCACCGAGGGCAGCGTCGTGATGGCCGGCGAGAGCATCGCGACCATTGCTGCCAACGAATTCCTGCTGCGGCTCGAGGTGCCGGAGCGCCATGCCCGCTTCATGAAGAAGGGCGACATCCTCAAGGTCGGAAATCGCGGCTTGGACGCCAGTACAAAGCCGGTCGTTGAGGGACGCATTGTGCAAATCTACCCGGAAATCCAATCCGGGCGGGTGATAGCCGACGCTGAAGTGCCAGGGCTCGGCAACTATTTTGTCGGCGAGCGGGCATTGGTGTGGATTTCGGCCGGCAAGCGCACAGCCATCGTCATCCCGCAGGAATTGACCTTTACACGCTTCGGTCTGGACTTTGTCCGCATCGCCGGCCCGAAGGGAGCCGCTGACGTCGTCGTGCAACTTGGCAGGCCCCCGCCGGCAGAAGGCTCCGGCGCCCTCGTCGAGGTGCTATCTGGCCTCAAATCTGGCGACGGGCTGGTTCATCCATGACAGATCAAGCACCTTCAAGCGCCCCGAGCCCGGCACCGATCGGCGTGTCGGGTTCCATCACCAAGGCCTTTATCAACTCGCCGTTGACGCCATTGTTTCTCATCGCCGCGCTCGCGCTCGGCCTGTTGGCATTGTTCGCGTTGCCGCGTGAAGAAGAGCCGCAGATCTCCGTACCGATGGTTGATATCTCGGTGAAAGCGGACGGGCTCAAGGCCGAGGACGCCGTTCGCCTGATTACCGAGCCTCTGGAAACCATCGTCAAGGCGATCAATGGCGTCGAGCACGTCTACTCCAATACCTTGGACGACCGGGTCCTGGTCACGGCTCGTTTCCTCGTCGGCACGCGTGCGGACGACGCAATCCTTCGCGTGCACGAAAAAGTGCGCGCCAATATGAACCGCATCCCGCTGGGGATCTCGGAGCCACTGATTGTCGGCAGAGGCATCGACGACGTGGCCATCGTGACCTTGACACTTGCGCCAACAGCCATTGCGCAAGATCGCTATCAGGACAATGCCCTCTACCATTTGGCGGAAAACCTGCAGATCGAGTTGGCCAAGCTCGAGGACGTCGGCCTCAGCTATGTCGTTGGCGGACGACCCGATCAGATCCGCGTTGAGCCATTGCCGGAGAAGCTTACCCTCTACGGAGTGACGCTCCAGCAACTGGTCGCGAAAGTCACTCAGGCAAACCGGTCCTTTATGGCCGGCCGGGTTCGTGATCGGACCCAGAGCGTGGATGTCGCCGCAGGCCAGACCTTGAGCGGCGTTCCCGACCTCGGCTTGCTGTTGATCGGAACGCGCGACGGTCGGCCCGTCTATGTTCGTGATGTCGCCAATGTTGTGGTTGGTGCCAAACCACTGGAGCGCAGGGCTTGGCATTTTCGCAAAATGGCTGACGGCAAGCTGGAGCGCGTGCCCGCCGTGACCGTCGCCTTCGCAAAGCGCGCCGGTGCCAATGCTGTCGTCATTTCGGAGAAGATCGTGAAGCGGCTGGATGAGCTCAAGGGGAAGCTCATTCCACGTGATGTCGAGGTCGTGATAACCCGTAACTATGGTGAAACCGCCAACGACAAAGCCAACGAGCTGCTCTATCACCTGGCTCTCGCGACGGCTTCGATCGTCCTCCTCGTTGGCTTTGCGATCGGCTGGCGTGAGGCGATGGTCGTCGCGATTGTCATCCCCGTGACCATTCTGCTGACGCTTTTTGCGTCGTGGATCATGGGCTACACCATCAATCGTGTCAGCTTGTTCGCCCTCATTTTCTCGATTGGCATTCTCGTCGACGATGCCATCGTGGTGATCGAGAATATTGCGCGCCATTGGGCGATGAGCGACCAGCGCAGCCGCGTGCAAGCAGCAATCGAGGCCGTCGCCGAAGTTGGCAACCCGACCATCGTTGCAACCTTGACTGTTGTTGCAGCCCTTCTGCCGATGCTGTTCGTCTCAGGACTGATGGGCCCCTACATGAGCCCCATTCCGGCCAACGCGTCCTCGGCAATGATTCTGTCGTTCTTTGTGGCCGTGATTGTGACGCCATGGCTGATGCTGCGATTTGGCAGTGCGGCGCATAGCGCTGATGCCGGCCACGAACCTGGAGGCAGGATAGGACAGGTTTACGCCTGGGCTGCGAAACCTCTCCTCGCGACGCGCCGACGTGCATCGCTCTTCCTATGGCTGGTTGGGCTCGCAACCGTCTTGTCGATGGGCCTCTTTGCTCTGAAGTGGGTGACGGTCAAGCTTCTCCCCTTCGACAACAAATCGGAACTGCAGGTCGTGCTGGATCTGCCGCGCGGAACCTCCCTCGAGGAAACAGACCGTGTGTTGAGAAATGCGGCGGCCCGGCTGGCAGCTCTCGAGGAGCTGGCCTCCGTTCAAGCCTATGTCGGGACGGCCGCCCCGTTCAACTTCAATGGTCTCGTGCGCCACTCGTACTTGCGCGTCGATCCAGAGCAGGGCGACCTGCAGATCAATCTGAAACCCAAGACGGAGCGCAAGCGGACGAGCCACGACATTGCCCTCGAAGTACGAAAGCGGCTCGCCGCACTGGCCTTGCCAGAGCACGCCGCACTCAAGGTCGTGGAGGTGCCGCCCGGTCCGCCAGTCATTGCAACTCTTGTTGCGGAAATCTATGGCCCGGATGCTGACACGCGCAGGGCGGTTGCAACCGAGGTGCGCAAGATTTTCAAGTCGGTATCCTTCATCGTCGATGATGACGATACCTTTGGGACCGAGGCGCCGCGCCAGCGCATAAGCATCAATCAGGATGCACTCGAGTTCCACAAGGTCGACGAGCGCGATGTCTACGACACGCTGCAAGCCCTGCTGTCCGGCGTGCCTGTCGGCTACTCCCACCGCGGTGGTGGGCGCCATCCTGTGGAGATTGGCGTGCAACTCCCCAAAGCAACGAATGTCATCGATGAAGCGGCCCTGACCACGCCGGTGGCGGCCAATGCTTTGCCCGGCTCACGCTCCATCGTCGAGCTTGGCGATGTCGTGAGCGTTACGAAAGAGAAGTCGTCGTTTCCAGTGTTTCGGCACAATGGAAGACCCGTGGAAATGGTCATGGGTGAACTCGCAGGATCGTTCGAAGCACCGATCTACGGGATGTTGGCCGTCGGAGAGAAAGTGAAGACGCATGATTGGGGCAAGCTGACCCGCCCCGAAATCAAGCTCCACGGCCAGCCTCAGGACGAGTCCCAGCCATTGCTACTATGGGACGGCGAATGGGAGGTCACCTACGTAACGTTCCGCGATATGGGAGCCGCGTTCATCGTCGCCTTGCTCGGAATTTACATCCTCGTTGTCGCGCAGTTTCGCTCCTTCAAGTTGCCGCTGGTGATCATGACCCCGGTACCGTTGACACTCATCGGCATCATGCTTGGCCATTGGTTGTTTGCTGCGCCATTCACGGCAACCTCGATGATCGGCTTCATCGCGCTCGCCGGCATCATCGTGCGCAATTCGATTCTGCTGGTGGATTTCATTCGCCACGCTCAAGGAGCTGGCCGTTCCTTGCGCGAGGTCCTCCTCGAGGCCGGATCGGTAAGGTTCAAGCCGATCCTGTTGACTGCGCTGGCGGCAATGATCGGCGCAGCAGTCATTCTCTTCGACCCGATCTTTCAGGGGCTCGCTATCTCGCTATTGTTCGGGCTGGCATCTTCGACCTTGCTGACGGTCCTGGTCATTCCGGCGATCTATGTGGTTTTGCGCGACGACGGTCGGCCGCTGGAGGACGCTTAGATATGGGGCCGGGTGCATGTCGCGGCGGCAATGTGCACCTTGCCGACTGCCTTAGTATTGCCCCGAAGTCCCCGTCATAGCTCGCCCCAACGTGGAGGCTTGGTCCGAAGCAGTGCGTGATCGTCACGCGGGACCAAGGGCGATGTTCCAGTCGATCAATAGGCGAATGTTCGTAGGCGGGAGGCGAAAAAAGTGCCGGGTTCTAAAATCGTTCTCATGCAATGCCGCTCCGTCGCGTTGGCGGCAGTGCTCGCGGTACTGGGCGGGGCAGCTGCAATGGCCCAGGACGCGAAATCGACCGACGTTACGGTTCCTCCGATCCGGAAAATCGAGCTGACACCCGAGGAAACGGCAGAGCGCGAGGCGAGAAAAGCCTGCAAGGTCGCCATATGTGCAGCATTTCACAATCGCAAACCGGTCACCGGCGATGTGACCTGCAGCGTATTGAAGTCCTGGCGCAAGGAGCAGCTGACCGAGATGGTGTCGAAAGCCAAGGTGTCTTGGCCTTGGGGGCCGGTGAAATGCACAGCGGACATAAAGCTCAGCCGCGATATGCTGATGAAAGCTCTGACTGAACCGAAGTACGATATGAAACTCGAAAATCACAAGGTCGCTTGTGAGGTGGAACGCCCGAAGGCGGAGAAAGCCAATCTCAGTTTCATAATTGCGCCGAAGGTGACATTCGAGAAGGGCAAGGCCGTCAAGGCGCACCTTGGCTGGGGAAAGATCGAAGCGCCGACGCTCGTCAAAGGGGCCATGTGGACCGCGACTGCGACAGACAACACATTCAATGTGCTGCAAAGCATGATCGTCAAAGATATCAATGAATTCATCGGCCCGAAGTGCGACGAGGTGAAGTCGGAGTGGAACCGGCAATAAGACCGTTGCAGCAATCGTCCGCGGCTCCTTGAGCCCGAAGTCATCATAAGCGCAATCGAACGTCGTAACCGCCGAGGCAGCGGACAGTGCTTCTGCGCGTGGCCCTGCCGTGCCCGGCAAAGCCGATCTCAATCGACGCATCAACTGCGACAACGGCTGCCATTGATGAAGGGCGGTGTCAGTCAGCAGAATTTCTATGACAGTATAGAAGCTTATCTGCTAGACAGACGCGGTTTTGAGCTAAGTCAAAGGAGCTGGCGGCATGGCCTACATCATCGATCCGCCCCGTCAGGCGGCGCTTCCAATAAAGGGGAGTGACAAATTGTTCCCCGTTCACCGTGTCTACTGCATCGGTCGGAACTATGCGGAGCATGCGCGGGAAATGGGCCACGACCCCAACCGCGAGCCGCCGTTTTTTTTCCAAAAGAATCCAGACAATTTGCGCACCGATGGCAAGTTCCCCTATCCGCCCGGAACCAGCGACGTGCACCATGAAATTGAAATGATCGTCGCGCTTAAATCGGGCGGCAAGGATATCAAGGCCGAGGACGCCCTCGGGCATATTCTCGCCTATGGCGTGGGTCTCGATATGACGCGTCGCGATTTGCAGGGCAAAGCCAAGGACCTGGGCCGGCCATGGGAAGTCGGCAAGGCGTTCGAGCACTCCGCACCGGCGACCCCGTTGTGTCTGGCCGAGCAGATCGGGCATCCCTCCAAAGGCGCGATTTGGTTGGATGTCAACGGTAAGCGGCGACAAACGGGTGACCTCAATCAGATGATCTGGGATGTGCCGGGCCAGATCGCCTACATCTCCAGCCTTTTCGAATTGCGGGCGGGCGATATCATCATGACCGGAACGCCGTCAGGCGTTGCAGCCATCGTCAAGGGCGACAAACTCCACGGGCATGTGGACGGCGTGGGTGACTTGCTCGTCGAAGTCGTGTGACCGAGGCTGGCGAGCTGGTGCCTCATCCGATCAATGCCCTGGTAAAGCAAGCCCGCCGCTGGCCTGCTGCCGGCAGTTTAAGAACACCACGTTTCTGCTTCGAGTGACAAAACTGGCATTCTGGAGAAGTCATGTCCCACGGTCACGGTGTTGGTCACGGCGAGGGAGAGGGAAGCAACAAGTACATTGCCATCTTCATCTCGATCCTGGCGCTGTTCCTGGCAATTGCCGAAACGCTGGCCAAGAGTGCGCAGACGAACTCTCTCGCCTACAATATAGAGGCCTCGAATCTTTGGTCGTTCTATCAAGCCAAAACCATTCGGCAGACTGCGATCCGAACGGCTGCGGAACAACTAGAAGTGGATCTGGCGCTGACCCAGGATGCCGCGGTCAAGCAGAAGCTGTCGGAGCGTATCAAAGCTTGGCGATCGGATGTCGCCCGCTATCAATCAGAGCCCACGGTAGGGGGTGGTGAAGGACGCAAGGAGTTGCAGGCGCGGGCTGCCCTTGCAGAAAAAAAGCGCGACCTTGCCACGGAAAAGTATCACCACTTCGAGATCTCCTCCGCCCTTTTCCAGATCGCGATCGTCTTGGCGTCGGTCTATCTGATTGTCCATGTGGTCTACTTGCTGTGGGCGGCTGGCTTGCTGACGGGCCTGGGCGCCTTTTTCTTCGTTGTGGGCCTCCTGTTCCCCCACAGCGTTCATCTGTTCTGACCCCATAGCGTCAGAATAGAATAACAGCGGCGCGATCCCCAAGGGAAAGCGCCGCTGCGAGAAAGTTCAAACAAGAAGCGATTGTTTTATTGGCTGCCGGGAGCGCCGCTCGACTCAGCGGATTTTTCCGAGAACTTCATCTTGCGCTCGCCGTTGCGCACAACGCTCTCGAAGTAGGCCTGGTCGTCGCCGATAATGGCCGACGGATTGCAGATCGGCGTGCAATTGTACGATTCGCGCTTGGACCCTTTTTGCAGGCTCACCACTTGGGCCGCCTCGCGCACGACGACAACGCGCTGATCCATGATGACATTGCGCTCAGCATCGAGCGAAATGACGTTTGTGATCCCGAACGTCTTGCCCGTTACAACCAGCAGATTCGGCGCTTGCACCGTCACATCTGCGATCGTCGGGTTGCCGATGATGATCTCTGAAACAGGGCGAGGAAGGCGCAGCAGCTGCGATTGGTCGTATTTTACGACGAGATCCTGCGCCACGGTCGGCAGGACTTGCATGAGGAGGCCTACGGCTATTCCCCCGGCCATGCCAAGCCAGGTTGCAGCGGTGCGTCGATGATTGGGCCGGCTCTTCATTGGTTCTGCTCCGTGAGCGCTGGATCGCGTCGCCTTGGCGGCGGGATTGGGTTCCGGAGTCTGATGTAGCCATCAAATCGTCAACGAAAGGCAAACGTCAGGACCGTGCCGTATCAAATTGAGGCATCCCGATGCCGGGTGCATCGCGATGCGTGCGTGTTAGGGGTTTGTTAGCAATGATCATCGTATCGTGCGTTACCTGTGAAAGTCTGATTTGAAATTAAGTTGTTTTTGAACTTTGCCATCTAACCTCCAATGCATCGAGATCAGGGCGCCCGCCTTGGTAGCTGAGTAGGGTCCTTGGATAATCCGGACCCCTTGTGCGTTAGGAGAGAGTTCCCATGAAGACCCTTGCCAAGTTTGCGAAGTGCGAGTCTGGTGCAACCGCCATCGAATACGGCCTGATCGCCGCCCTCATCGGCGTCGCCATCATCACGGTTGTGAATAACGTTGGCCAGGAAATCCAGGGCACGTTCTCCGACGTCGAGGCAGGCCTTAAGAAGCGCCCGGCCGCCTAAGAAGCGACGCGTGCGAAGGCCAGAGTCTGGCCTGACGCCTTGTCAAAAGAAGCACCCGGTTCACGCGAGCCGGGTGCTTTTTCGTGTCTTTACCGAACATATCCAAAGAGCCCGATCCACCGCCAGTCACACGATGTCTGATGCGGCAAGCGGGCTGCCAGTCTGCGATAATGTGCGCGCAACCGCCGCTTTCCAAAGACTGTATCGCCGCTCGCGCTCCTGATCAGGCATGCTTGGCTTGAACCGCCGCTCGCGCGACCATTGGGCTGCGAAAACGTCCATCGAGGGATAAAAGCCCACCTGCTGGCCCGCTAACCAGGCAGCCCCTAGAGCCGTTGTCTCCAGCGTATGCGGCCGATCGACGTCTGCATCGAGAATGTCGGCAATCCGCTGCATGGTCCAGTCGGAAGCGACCATGCCGCCGTCGACCCGCAACACGGTTGCCTCATCGCCCGAACCCCAGTCGTTCAACATGGCCTCAGCCAAATCGCGCGTTTGGAATGCGACACTTTCCAAAGCCGCCCGAGCAATCTCGTTGGGACCCGTGTTTCTGCTCAGCCCATAGAGCGCACCGCGGCAATCCGCATCCCAGTACGGAGCACCGAGGCCGACGAACGCCGGAACCAGAACGACATCTTGCGTGTCGTCGGCTTGCACAGCGAGGTCGCTTGACTGCGCCGCCGTGTCGATGATGCCGAGACCGTCGCGCAGCCATTGCACCGCAGCGCCGGCGACGAAAATTGATCCCTCGATCGCATACGTCCGCTTGCCTTTGAGTTGATAGGCAAGTGTCGACAACATCCGGTTGGTCGACCGGACGCGGGCGTCGCCCGTGTTGAGGAGCGCGAAACAGCCGGTGCCATAGGTGGCCTTCATCATGCCCGGCGTGAAGCAGGCCTGACCGACGGTCGCGGCTTGCTGGTCGCCGGCGATACCGGCGATCCTGATGGGTTTGCCAAAAAGCTCGGGCAGCGTGGTCCCGAAATCAGCTGCGCAATCCCTGATTTCAGGCAGCAAAGGCGCGGGAATGTCGAGCATCTCCAGAAGAGCAGTGTCCCATGCCGACGTCGACAGGTCCATCAGCAGCGTTCGACTGGCATTGGTCGCGTCAGTCGCGTGAACCTTGCCGCCGGTAAGACGCCATAGCAGAAAGCTGTCGATCGTTCCAAAAGCAAGACGCCCGTCCTGTGCAGCGCTTTTCGCACCCTCGACGTGGGTAAGAAGCCAAGCGATTTTGGTTCCGGAGAAGTAAGGGTCGAGCAGCAGGCCAGTCTTGGACGTGATCTCGTCTTCTACGCCGGCCTGCTTGAGTTTGGCGCATAGGTCACCAGTGCGCCGGTCTTGCCAGACAATGGCCCGATGGATGGGTTTACCCGTCGCACGATCCCAAATGGCTGTTGTTTCACGCTGATTGGTGATCCCGATCGATTCAATGTCGTCTGCGCGTGCACCGGCTTTGGCCATGGCTTGGCGCGAAGTCGAAACGACGGCACTCCAAATCTCGTCTAGGTCATGCTCGACCCAACCGGTGCGGGGGAAATGCTGACTGAGCTCCTCCTGTGCGACAGCAGCAATACGCATTTTGGCATCGAAAAGTATGGCCCGCGTCGAGGTGGTTCCTTGATCGATGCTCAGAACGTAACGCGTTGCAGACATAAAGGTGCGCTCCTGACCCCACCCGAACGGAAAACGGGTTTTCGGCAAGTTTCTGTGCGCATGGACCGAAACGCAAGGTTCAGCTCATACCGCCGATGGAGAATTCAAGGGGCGCGGAACATGGCAGGGCGCGCGTAACCATGCCCCCATAAGGACAAGTCTCACCCAACACCCAACGAACCTTCCCCGGGCGCGGTCAACGGTATCGCAAATCGATGGAGCATTGAACCGCCGTGATCGAGCTGCCAGCCGCCTGGCTGGCTGCCCAATCAATGCGGGGTGCACACAGGCTAGGCGTTGTGGAAAGGCATTGCCAGACGCAGCCCGTCTGGCCGTTCGAACCTCGCTGCAGTCTGCCAGCCGAAGCTCAGGAACCCACCATCGAATCGGCTCGACCATTGGCGCCGGCCGGAAGCGGGATCTCCGGACGTTTGATGTCAGCGGTCGGATCATCCATGCGGCGCGACTTGCCTTCAAAAAAAGCGCCCTGCTCGATCGCCAGTTGATTGTGAAAAATATCGCCTTCAAGTTTGCTCGACGACTGCAGGACAACCCGTTTCCCCCGGATTGATCCCATCACGCTGCCCCGGACAATCACTTCGTCAGCGACAATCCCGCCGGTTATACGCGCACTTTCCCCAATGACGACATTGGCCCCGTGGATGTCACCCTGAACCTCGCCATCAACTTGGATTTCCCCCTTGGAAACCAGGTTTCCTATAATGGTCAGGTCTGATCCGATGCGTGATTCACTGCCCTTGTTTGCCGCCGGACGTCCGATTGTTGGCCCCGGACTGGGCATAGGTCCGCTCGGCGGCGTTGGAGGTGTGGTCCTACCAAGGTCGAACGTGGACACATCTTTCTCGGGCTTCTTTGTGAACATGACGCAAACTCCCCAAAACAACCCATGAAACACATTGGGTTGCACTCATTCCCTCAGTCCCATCCATGGCTGGCGATTGAGCAACACCACGCAGCACACGAAAGTCCTTAACATAGAAGTTTCGGCAGGTCATCGCATGAGCGCCCAAAAGCGGCCTCTGAGCGCCAATGCCGTGCACGTCCAATCTAACCTGCTGCCCCGGTTGCGACCAACGGCTTATAGAACCCCGGCGTGAGACCCGCCTCGGCGCGCGCCCTGTCATTGAACGGTGGTTTTACTGGGCCTCTGAAATACTGGCGAACGAGGTCGTGAAATGTGCGTTCAGGTTGTAAATTCTCGCGCTGGCACAAATGGCGGAACCATTTCGCGCCAAAGGCCACGTGTCGCTTCTCGTCGTGGTAAATTGTGCTCAATATCGAAGCCGACGAAGGATCTGCCGCAGCTTCGAGCTTGGCAATCATCGCGGGGCTGACGTCGAGACCTCGTGCTTCCAGCACCAGCGGCACAACGGCGAGGCGCGCGATCAGGCTACCGCCTGTCGCATGAGCCGCTTGCCAAAGCCCATCGTGCGCCGGCAGATCACCATAGGCCGCATCGAGTTCCGCAAGACGCTGTGTCAGAAGCGTGAAGTGCTCGGCCTCTTCGAGGCCAACGCGGACCCAATCATCGAGAAAATTGCGTGGCAAGGACGCGTGCGCAAACCTTCCGATCAGATCCCACGTCATGTCGATGGCATTGAGCTCGATGTGAGCCAAGGAATGCAGCAGCGCGATCCGCCCCCTAAGACCATGGGATGAGCGACGGGGCATCTCGCGCGGAGCCAGCAACAGCGGCTTGGCTGGTCTGCCCGGGTGATCGGGCATCCCATGCTGCGTGCTCAGCGCGCCCAGCCCTAACCGTCCCTGCTGCCACAGCGCGCTGGTTTCCCGTGCGAGCGCGACCTTTGTTTCGGGCTCCACGGCAAGAACAATGGCGCGAGCGCCATCAACCAGGCTGGTCGGCCGCATCCGCGCGCCTGCGCCGACCTGATCAACGGACAAATCTGTGCACAAATCGCTGCCCGCGTCATGCACAGGGTCCGATTGTGAACACGTCATTTCGCGACAAGTGTTTTGACGGCGGCGAGTACGGCTTCGGCGTGTCCCGGCACTTTCACCTTACGCCATACGTTGGCAACGCGGCCCTTGGCATCAATCAAGAAGGTCGACCTCTCGATGCCCATGTACTTGCGCCCATACATCGACTTTTCGACCCAAACGCCGTACGCCTCGGCAGCCTTCTTGTCCTCGTCTGCTGCCAGATCCACCTCCAGATCATACTTTGACCGGAACTTGGCGTGCTTTTCGACGCTGTCGGGCGAGATGCCGATCACGCGAACGCCGGCCTTGGCAAAATCCTTGGCGAGTTGCGTGAACGCTTGCGCCTCACGTGTGCAACCCGATGTGTCGTCTTTCGGATAGAAATAGACGACGACAGGATGCCCCTTTAATTTCGACAGTTGCACTTTGCCGCGGTTGTCCGTGGCCAAGACGAAATCGGGTGCTGGCTGGCCTTCCTCGATCATCACTGCCTTCCTTTTGTCGTTTTTTCACTCGACATCGTCAGAGGATGTCGAGTTTGTCGAGCATACCGCCTTGCCCGTCCAACTTCCGCGTCTGCTTGGGTGCAGCACACACCTATCGGGACCGTCGGCGACAGATCCGCGAGGCCAGCCAAGGTACAAGGCCGCTGGTGTAGATCCAAGACCCAATGCGAGGACCGCGCACATTGACAAGCCTTGGGGCCATTTGATCCAGCAGGTGTGGCTCCGGGAAGTCATGAAATATCTTTGATCCCGGGCAGGCGTTTGGGGATGTGTGGGAGGGGTTTGCTGCCGTGGGGAAGTTGCGAAGGAAGCGACACTTTCACTGCGCTCACAAGGCGCCTGAGGAGACGGCGGCGCCATACCAGCCGGCACTGCGGTTCAGGTGAGCTGTGATGCGCTGCTGTTGAGGCTCGAGCGCAAATGTGCGAAGGGCCGAAATCGAGGACGTCGCCTTGCCGGGTGGGATAAGGCAATGCGCACGACGCTGGGACATTGGGGAGCAGTACGTGGCTTCAGACAGGAGTGGAGACGGGCGCAGAGGGGACTATGGTCCCCCGCGTGATCGCGCGCCACCCGAGCCGCGCGCCAGCACGCATCGGGCAACACAGCCCGAACGCGTTCGCACCGGGCAGCCGCCGACAGCTCCCGTCGCCGTCCCCAATGGCGGACGTTCGCGCGACAGGTGGGGCCGCCGTCAAGGCGCGCTTGACGATGCCCACGCGACGTGGCCCACCCGACTGATTGGCCGGCCGTTGAAAGTGTTGGGCATTGCACTGTTGGCCATTTTGCCACTTGGCCTCTTTGGCATCGCCTTGGTCTACGTAAAATTGCTGTTCGGCGCGATCCCACTTCAGTTCATCGTCTCGCCCCTGCAGCACTCACTCGCCGAAGGCCTGGACGCCGACAGAGCCACAATCGGTCAAGCGCTGCTGCAGCGTTCGGAAACTGGCGGGCTCGAGTTCAAGCTTGGGGATATTTCGGTCGGCCTGGGCGAGGGGCGACAGACCTTGGCAGCCGAAGGCGCGGTGATCCGATTCGATCTGTCCACCATGCTGTCTGGGCAGATTTCCCCGTCCCACATCGTTCTGCAAAAGCCCGTGCTGTCCCTTAACACCTCGACCGGCGCTGAAGGTGGAAAATTCCGTCACGGAGCAATCCTGCGCAACAGTTCGCTCGACGGGCTCGACAAGAGTGCCCTCGACCGTGCTGAGAAAGACGCCGACGCGGCGGCCTCTGCAGCCAAGACCCCAACCGACGCCGTGAGCGAATTGGTCAATCAAGCCATGCTGGCGCTCGACCACGTGCGCAAGGGGGGCAGCGGAGTGGGGCAACTGCGCAGTGTTGCAATGACTGGCGCCACAGTCGAGATGACGCATGACGGCCATCTCAGCACTTGGAATGTGCCGGTTGCCGAATTTGTTTTGGACCGCAGCTCAAGCACCAATATCGGTGCAATCCGTGCGCAAGGCCAATTGCTCGTTGATCAGCAGCTGTGTCCCTTCGAGTTGAACTTGGTTGGACGCAACGGCGGACAAGCGGCGACGTTGGTTGCGAGCATAGGCAACATTGTCCCCAATCGGCTCGCGGACAAAATCCCGTCGATCCATGCTTTTGAAGCCATCGATGCCCCGCTCACGCTGCGAACAGAGCTGGACATGCAACAAGGTGGTGCCGTGCAGGCCGCGAGCTTCGATATCGACGTTTCTGGCGGGCGTCTGTTGATCGCCTCGCTTGGCAATCTGCCGCTGGTGATACAGGGCGGAAAGCTCTCGCTTGTTTGGGATGCCGTCAGCCAGAGCCTGCGCATGGCGCCAAGTCCCATCCAGCTCGATGGCGGATATATCAAGCTGGCGGGACGCCTCGTTCCCTTCCAAAGCAGAGGCGGCCGAAAAGGATTTGAGCTCGATCTTTGGGCACCCGAGGGAGCGCTGGGAAACGAGCGCGGCATGCCGCCTTTGCTTGTCGAGCAATTGAAGCTCAATTCGCGCATCTGGCGCGACGGAGGAGCGACGGAACTGCAAGCATTTGCCCTGAAGGTTGGAGGGGTCGAGATAACCGCACATGGAGCCATCGGTTCAAGACTTGATGGTTCGTCGATGCGTCTCGCAGGACGCGTGGGATCCATGAGTGCCCAGCGGTTGAAGTCGGCCTGGCCGACCGGCCTGGCGCCACAACTGCGGCGTAGCATCATTTCCCGCCTCGTCGCAGGAGAGATCAAGGGTGGCGAGTTTGGTCTGTCGCGGACCGGCGAAGGGGCCAGTGCGAGCGATCGCCTCACATTGACTTTGGAAGGCAGCGATCTCGCGTTCCAAATTGCTGAAGGCGTTCCCCCGCTGCAGATTCCGCGCACACTCCTGCGCGCAAAGGACGATGCTTTGGAAGTATCTGCAGCTGAAGCGCACATCGTGTCTGCCGGCGGCAAGAAGCTGAATTTCAAGGATTTGCGCATCGCAGTGCCAAACTTGCGTCAGGAACGCAAAGTCCTGGAATTTTCCGGTCACGGCCAAGGAGCAGCGGCTGTTGTGGCGGCCATCGCAGCTTCCCCCGGGATCGCCGTGCTCAAGCGAAACCAATTGCCGGCAGGAACGGACGGCAAAGTCGATGCGCTATGGCGTGTGAGTGTGCCGATCTCAGAGCAAATCGCGCCACAGGATGTGAGCATAGATTCCAAGATACGAATAACCGACGGCCGCGTGCCTGACGCTTTTGGCTCTCACGACATCAAAGGTGCCACATTTACGGTGGCCGCGAGCGAAAAGAGAATAGATCTGAAAGGCGAAATGCTTCTGGCAGGCGTGCTCGCGGAGGTCAGCGGGCAATGGCTCATCGGCGAGCACGTCGAGCGCCAGCCGCCATTGCGGATCAAAACCCGTCTCGATACCGCCGACCGTCGTCAGCTGGGCCTGGAGCTGGATGATCTGGTGCGGGGCGAAGTGCCGATCGAAGTTCTGGTGTCGCCGGGCAAGGCAGGGGAACCGAAAGTTCAAGTCAACGCGGACCTGACCGGTGCAGAATTGCGTTTGGATGGCATCTCCTGGACAAAACCGGCGGGAAGAGCCGCAAAGCTCGGTTTCGAGGTTGCAAAACGACAGTCGGCAAAAGGCATCGAGTTGCGGGACTTCAAGATTTCAGGTGACAGCCTGACAATCGACGGAACCGTGCTGCTTGGACCAGACAATAAGGCGCAGGCCTACAGTTTTCCCGGCTTCTCGCTCAATGTTGTTACGAACCTGCAAGTTGAGGGCAAGCGGCGCAGTGGCCGGATCTGGGATGTGAAAGCCCGCGGCAAGACATTTGACGCGACCGAGATGATCCGGGAACTGTACGCGTTGAACAATGCGGCACCAGCAAAGAAGCGACGTGGCACCGAGCAGAAGGGCATCGAGCTCGACTTGGCCGTGGACACCATTCTCGGCCTGAACGACACGTCGTTGCGCCACGTGCGCGTCAATCTGAGTGAGCGTGACGATGAGCTGATAAGCGCAACGATGACCGGCGCTCTGGATGGGGGCGGGCGCATCAACATCACCCTGCCACGTCGCGCAGATGGTCAACGCGTCGCGATGATCGAAACCGATAATGCCGGCCAAGCCTTGAAGCTTGCAGGCATTTACACCAGCATGAAGGGCGGGCGAGGAACGTTGGCGCTCGATCTGGACGGCAAAGGTGCTGCCGAACGGACGGGGCAGCTCCACGTCCGAAAATGCAAGATTATCGGAGATCCCGTCTTCTACGAGGTCTTGCAGAACGCCGACGAAGGTCGACCCGCCATTGCGGCGGGGTCACCTCGGCCGCGCCGTCAGGTCGTGCGAGAAGAGATAGTGTTCGACGACGTTCGAGCTGTCTTCGCTGCGGGCAATGGTCAGATTGCCGTTCAAAGCCTGGCCGCGACTGGCCCCCTGGTTGGCGTCTCCGTTCGCGGCAAGGTCGATTTCCGATCACAACGTCTCTCCCTCGGCGGCACATATATTCCCCTCTCAGGTTTGAACCGTGCGCTTTCCGGCATCCCCCTCGTGCGCGAGATATTCACCGGGCCAAAAGGAGATGGCATCTTCGGCATCACATTCGGCGTGAACGGGAAGATGTCTCAGCCGCAGGTCATCGTGAATCCGTTCTCGTTCGTGGCGCCTGGCGTCTTGCGTGAGATCTTCCAGATGGTTCCCGAGAACCCGCAGGTCACACCCGGTCAACCCGGCAGACGGGGTGGCGGCAGGACAGGAGCGCGGTCCAATCAGCAATGGCCGTATCCCGCAACTCCGCCTTATCCGTCCCCGACAACGAATGTCATCGACGGCTGGTCCTTGAAAACGGATTCCAAGCAATAATTGGCCAGCGGATAGTGTACCCGGGATCGCGCAACAAATCATAAGGGCCGGCGGCTCGAACCGTTAGAAATCCCGCAATGTTGAACGCCCCGCCTTTGAATGGGCGATGCGCCGATTGTTGGCCCCGCTGGTGCCACTCGCGCGCAACTCAGGGCACCTCTCGCGCATACAGCCCAGGTTGACAGCAGGTCGCGAAAAAGCGTCTCGTAACCCCACGATCCAGATGGGAGAGACACATGAAATTCGACTTCAGTGGCAAGCGCGTGGTTGTGTGTGGAGGCAGCCGAGGCATAGGACGGTCGATTGCCGATCTCTTTGCACAGCAAGGGGCATCGCTTGCCATCTGCGCGCGAGGCAAGGATGGGCTCGATAAGGCTGCAGCCGAACTGTCGAAGTCCGGCGCCAAAATTCATGCCGCTGTCTGCGATCTGGCCGTTGGCGAGGCCGTCAAGGCCTACGTCAAAGGCGCAGGCGACGCACTCGGCGGCATCGACGTTCTCGTCAATAACGCCTCCGGCTTCGGTCACCGGGACGATGAAGACGGATGGGCAGCCGGGCTCAACATCGATCTGATGGCAACCGTTCGCGCCTCGCACGCGGCCATTCCGTTCATGGATAAGGCGGGGGGAGGTTCGATTGTCAATATCTCCTCCATTTCGGGCTTCAAGGCCTCTGTCAGAAGCGCGCCGTATGCGGCCGTCAAGGCAGCAGTGAACAATTATACCGCAAGCCAAGCCCTCACGCTTGCGCCCAAGCGTATCCGCGTCAATGCAATCGCGCCGGGTTCGATTGAGTTTCCCGGAGGTGTCTGGGACCAGCGGAAGACGCAGGATCCCAATCTCTACAACGGGACCCTGAAATCCATCCCCTGGGGCCGCATGGGCGCACCGGAAGAAATCGCAACCGTTGCCGTCTTCCTTGCGAGTGACCTCGCAAGCTGGGTAACAGGCCAGACGATTGCTGTCGACGGCGGCCAGCTGCTCTGAAAGACGGTCTGCTTCTGCGATTTTGGCCAGCGCGTCGAGCATGACGCGCTGGCTCTACGCAGCTACAGGCGCTGGCGGGGTAGAGCCAGTCCTCGCGTGGCTGTCAGTGCCAGCAGCGATGCCGCCACGCAGTAGAGCGCGCAGCCGATCGCAATCGAGCCGACACTTGCACCGCGATCGAGAAGGAAGCCGAACGCGCCGGGGGCCAGGCCAGACGACAACACAGAGGCCGAAGCGGCAAACGCGCGGATGCTGCCGAGATGCACCGTGCCATAAAGTTCGGCCCAGATGGCTCCACTGAGAACCTGCGTCAGGCCCGTTCCCAGTCCCATCAGCGCGAAGAAGGTGAGGGCGCTCGCGTCCGAATGGCCTGCGGCGAGCACGAGGCACGAAAGCGCCAGTGGAGCCAGCGCGGTTGGGACCATCCGCCTCGCCGTGAACCTGTCGACGAGTGGGCCCGCCGCGAGCGTCATGACGAATGAACCGACGGCATAGGCTGCCAGAGCGCCAGCTATCAACTGCAGGCTCCAGCCCTTTTGTGCCCCCACGTGCACCTGATGGAAGATGAGCCCGGTGGTAATGAATGCGGGCGCCAGGAGAACGCCAAGGCGGATGTAGAGGCCTGGATCGCGCAGGACTTGAGACAGTGTCCAGTCCGCAGCGGTGGCAGTTGTCGCGTTGGCAGCAGAAGACGTCGGCTTGGTCTCGACAGCCGCCGCGCCGGGGGGATCTGGGCGCATTTCACGATCGGTGTCGCGCGCTTCTCTGGCGAGCAACACGACAATACTCGGAACCGCAGCGACGACGAGCGCCGCGCCAGCGAGCAACCAAGCCGACCGCCAATGCATCTGCCCTAGCAGACCGACCGCCACGAATGGCAGCACGGCACTGCCCGCAACATGGCCCGTCAGGGCCAGAGAGACCGCGCGTCCACGCTCCAGCGCGAAGCGCCGCCCCATCGTCGTGATGGCCGCATGAATCATCATTCCCTGGCCGAAAAAGCGCGTCGCGAAGAAGGCGAACGCCAAGCCGGCGGCGCTATGCGCGTGAGCGACCAACACGGTTGCAAGGGCGAGGCCCAACACCGTTGCAATCGAAAACGTCCTGAGTGGGATGCGATCGATCAATCGTCCTGCCCAGACCAGCACGACGGCACTGGCAAGCGTTCCGGCTGAATAGCACGTGCCGTAGAGCGTGTGGCTGAGACCAAGGTCACCACGTATGACGCCGCCGAAGACGGACACGAAATAGGTTTGACCAAAGCCGGAGCACAAAGTCATCAACCAGCCGTAGGCCAGGATCGGCCAGTTGCGACGCATAAAGTGCGGGACCAGTGGAACACCTCTTGGCTTCGCCACAGTGAGTGAAGTTCGCTAATGTATCGGGAACAGCTCCTGCTACTTGAGTTTCGCCATCACCTCGCCTGCAAAGCGTTCCAGATGATCCAGCGTACCATTCAGGTCGAAGCCGTCGCCGCCGATCAGGAAATGCTCGAGGCCACGCTCGCGATAGGCGCCGATGTCGTCGACGATGGCCTGAGCTGAGCCTGTGAATGTCAGCCGCTTTGTGGCCCGGCCTTCCATTTCCTTGCCGACGCGGCAATAGATCGCCAGCAGCGCTGCATCGATGTGCTGACCATGCCTACCGGCAGCAATCGCGGCTTGCGCAACCTCACCCAACCCGGCTGCATAGAGGTCGGGCGTATCAAGAGGGTGGTTGGGATTGGCGGCAACGGGATACCACCCTGTGCCAAGTCGCCCCGCCCGGCGTCGCGCGGCGCCCACTTCACCCCCGATCCAAATCGGTGGATGCGGCTTCTGCACGGGCTTCGGCTGGAACTTCAGGTCTTTGAATGATGTGAAGTGTCCGTCTTTGCGCGGCGCCTCCGCCGACCACAATTGATAGAACGCTTCGATGTACTCGTCCGACGACTTGGCCCGGCTGGCGAAAGGTGGTCCGCCCAACAACTCGATTTCCTCCGCCATCCAGCCGACACCGACGCCAAGCGTCAATCGACCCTTGGAAAGCACGTCGAGCGTTGCGAGCATCTTGGCCGTCAGGACGGGATGGCGATGCGGCAGCACCATAACGGACGTGAGCAGGCGAATGCGGTGGGTGGCGGCGGCCAGAAAGCCCAAAGTCGTCAACTGCTCGACGGAATGTCCGGTATCTTGAGCAAAGAATTTCCCGGTCGCAGAGTAGGGATAGCGGCTCTCGACCTCTGTCGCGACGATGACATGGTCCGAGACTCCAAAGTGTTCAAACCCCAAAGCTTCGGCGCGGCGTGCGACCGTTGCGAGTGTGTCGGGATCGCCGACGATGCCGCGGGCGCCAAAGTGAAGTCCAAATTTCATGGGGGCTTTCCTCGAGATCGCCGCTGAACGTCGGTGTTCGCCAGCCCGCACGCGAGGCCAGGATCACATGCCAACTGTCGATGGATGGGACCTTGGGGTCAAGACCGGCAGCGATCATGAGGGCGTGTTCGGCAGGGTTGCAAGGTCCCCACACGTCATGATCCAATCCGCCGCAAGCGTGCCCCGCTTGATCCCGGAGGCGCCGTCACGTTGCGACACAGACAAGAGCGAAAGCGATGACCGAGGCCCACAATGGCCCTTTCAAACTTCTGCTATCAGCGCACGCGCTGGACACATGGGGGGAACGAATCAAAGCCGCGATGGGGACGGCATCACTGGACTTTGTGACATCAGAAGAGGCTGGCGCCACGGACGCTCCTTGCGAGGCAACGCTCGCCTTCATGACGCGAGAGGTCACGGGCAAGTCCAGCAAAGGCAACGCAACGCCTGAACTGCGCAATTTCGTCAAGTGCTTGCGAAAAGCAGCGTCCCTGGCCTGGCTGCAAATTCATCCAGCCGGCGCCGAGTTGGCGATCTACAAGGAACTGAGGGGGCGTGGCGTCAAGGTCACGACCGCGTCGGGTGCAACGGCCACCACGGTTGCGCATTCGGCATTGGGTGGCCTGATCGCCATCAATCGGCGCTTCCCACTCCTGATGGATGCTCAGCGTCGTCACGCATGGGAACCGCGCTTGGGGGCCAATTCCCCGCGCGACTTCAAAGGTCAAACGGCCGTGATTGTGGGGCTCGGCCCGATCGGGCAGAGTCTTGCCAACCTCCTTCGCATGCTCGGCATGAAAGTCATCGGGGTCAGGCGGACGCCTGAACATGTCGCAACTTGTGACAGAACGATTACTTACGCCGAATTGCGAGAGGTGCTGCCTGAGGCCGACGCCCTGGTTCTGTGCTGCCCGGCTTCCGACCTGACACGCAAGTTGGCGGACGCACACACGTTCGCAGCGATGCCCGCCGGTTCACTCGTCGTCAACGTCTCCCGCGGCGAGGTGGCGGTGGAATCAGACCTTGTCGCAGCATTACAAAGCGGCCACATTGCCGGGGCTTTTCTTGACGTCTTCGAGCGTGAGCCACTCGATCCCAATTCACCCCTATGGGACCTGCCCAATGTGATCGTGACCCCGCACACGGCCAGTCACTCGCTGGGCCAGAACGAAGCGATATTCGACATTTTTCTCGACAATCTCGCCCGCTGGCGCGCGGGCCAGCCGCTGCGCAACGACGTCGATCGTTTGGGATGAAGACCAGCCGGCAAGATAGGACGCCCCATCAGATATCAAGTATGGGACTGGAGGCGCGTGTGGCATAGCGTGTCGTACTGACGATCCACGCAGACCTGCCAAGCTGCAACTGAATGAATGACGACTGAGGAGCGATATCATGACTGCAATCATCGGCACTTGGAGGTTGGTGAAGGGCGTGACGACCGATCTCGACGGCAATCCCGCCCCGCCGCCCTACGGCGGAGAAAAAGCCATGGGTCGAGTCACATTCAACGCCGACGGCCGGATGATGGCCGTGCTGTGCGATGGACGCCGAGAAGTGCCTGCAGACAGGCCGCGGCTCTATACGTCCTACTGCGGAAACTACACATTTGACGGTAAGCGCCTCGTCACCCGCGTCGACGCCTGCTCTGAACCTGAACGCATGGGCACGGATCAGGTGCGCGACGTCAGGTTCGAGAGCGGTCTCATGGTTCTGCGCCCTCCCGTCCGCGAGGAGTACGGCACTAAGGTCCAGCGCGAGCTTTATTGGGAGAAGATCGCTGACGTGTGATCCGCACCGCGCGGGCTACTCGATCGGCACGAAAATGGAGTGGCGTAGCTTGCCGCCGAGAGATTGTGAGAGGTGACCCTTGCCGTGAATGTCCTCGACGAGGATCACTTCTCCAGCTCCAATTTCCCGGGCCTCGCCGTCCGATGCAGTAATTTTCACGCCTCCATCGAGGTTGATGATGTACTGGCGTCGCGGTGCCGGGTGCCAATCGAGATCATAATCACCCGAAGTCTGCCGAAAGATGATGCCAGTTGCAGGGAGGCGTTTGGAGTACTTGGAGAAGTTCCGCTCCTCGTCCCAAGCGACAGTGACGTCCCGCCAGTGGCTTTCGCCTTTGTCGTCGACGTAGAGATTGTGAATACGCATGTGAATGTTCTCCGTTTGGAAACTCTATGGTTTACCGTTTTTCCGTCGCACCAGAAGGCATTCTGTCTGCAGCCGATCATGTCTGAGCCAACGTAGGGCACAACTCGGTTCGTTGCCGTGACGTGGGGGCGGCGTTTGCAGTGGACCGTGCCGGAGCTTTGCGTTCGCTGTTCGCAGTTTCCCCGAAAAGCCGGACCAGGACGTGCCGGGACATCCGTGCCTGCCCCGGTGTCGCAAGCCCGGACGCAGACCCACGAGATGCGTGCAGCAATGCCGCCAAGCCTTGCTTCCTGGCACTTGAAGACCCGACGCGGTCGACGGGCAGACGATCACCGCCAGAATGCGCCGGCAAGGGCCGCGACTAAGCCACTTCCACGTTTGAGAGACCTCAGCCGGGTATGATATTGTCCGCCTTCAGCGCCGCAATATCCTCCTTGCTCAAGCCCAGCCAATCCGTGAGAACCGTTTCGGAATGCTCGCCGAGGCGCGGCGCCACGCCGATTCGCGGGGTCTCCCCGCCAAAGCGCACGGGCCAGCCGCTCATCGTATAGGCGCCTTGACTGTGCGGCATGGTCTGCCGGATCCCTCGCTCGACGAACGTTTGATCGTCAGCAATCTCGCGCGTATCGAGTACAGCACCGGCAGGAACGCCGGCCCCGCTGACAAGCTGCCACGCTTCGTGCTTGTCGCGCGTGCGAGTCCATAGCGTCACCAGCTCGTCGACCTCCGCGCGACGCACGGTGCGCGCCTCGGGCGTCGCATAGCGCTCATCCCCAATCAGATCGTCTCGCCCCATCACCTTGAGAAGTCGGTTCCAGTGATCGGGATTGGCAGGGCTTGTGAAAATGTAAACGTAGTCGTTCGCTCCGCCGCCTTTCGTCGGATAGACCCCAATCGGCGGATTGCCGCCGCCAACTGTCTTGGAGCCGGCCCGTGGCGCCGCCTTCCCGTCGGTCCGTTCCATGTAGGTGAAGGCATTGCGAATGTAATGCAGGATCGAATCCTGCATGGCGACTTCCAGTCTCTCTCCCTGACCAGTCCTGAGTTTTCGGACGTAGGCTCCCAGGATCGAAATGGCCATGATCATGCCCGTTCCGGTGTCGCCGATGGTCGTCCCAGGCTTGCAGGGCGGCCCGTCCTCGTTGCCGGTGATGGACATCAGCCCGCCGGCCGCTTGGGCGATCATATCGAAGGCAAGGCCCTTTTCATGCGGGCTGCCTTTTCCGAAGCCCTTGATCTGGCAATAGATCAGGCCTGGATTGATCGCCTTTGCCACGTCGTAGCCAAGTCCCAGCCGTTCGATGGCCCCAGGCGCAAAATTCTCGATCATTACGTCAGCCGACTTCATCAGCCGCTTGACGGTCTCCAGCCCTTCGGGTGTCTTCAGGTTGACCGCGATCGAGCGTTTGCCCGCATTATATTGGAGGAAATAGAAGGCATCCGTTCCCGGCTTGGTTCGTCCCGTCGATCGACCCGGATCGCCTGAGCCCGGATTCTCGACCTTCACGACATCGGCGCCCAGCCAAGCCAGTGCCTCAGTGCACGACGGCCCGGCCTCGAATTGGGTGAAATCCAGTATTTTCAAACCGGCAAGGCAGTTCTCTCCGCTCATGGTGTGTGCTCCCGGAGCTCGATGCACAGTTGCAGATCTCGTGTGGCTTGACGCGAGAGCCAAGCCTCCGCCGCATTGGCGGTGCGTAGCGCGAAGCAAGTGTAGGCATGTTGTCTCGCGCCCGTCGAGGCGCGAGCTTGAGGAGAGGCAGCAGCTGTCGAGGCGAAGTTTGGCTGAAGCGAACGCGTAATCCGGTTGAAAAGAAAGTCCCAGCCACCCAGAAAAAGAGATTATGCAACCGCAATCCAAAATACGGCGGACCTTCATATTTTGTTAACGAAAGAGAATAATCAGACTCAGTAAACGCCCCGTTCATATCAATTTAGCATTGAGCGTATAAAAAGGATGGCAAGAGCTACCGGATGTTGGTTTGGGGGCTGGCGCCTTGGTTTCGTTGTTCTGGCGACAAAAAAATGCGCAGTTGAAAAAGCGTCTCAACTCCGTGGTTGAGACGACAGAGCGCGTGCGAAAGGGATATCAGCCGAAACCCCGGCGGGTAGAGATCGATACATCTTACGTCGACGCCATCCACGCGCCGCATGACGACGAGCTGTTCTACGATGGTGAGTTGGCGCCTGCCGACGCCCCGGCCGAAGACGCGTATGCGGGCCACACGCACGAAGATGGCGCTGCCCATGAAGCAGCCGCAGACGATAGCAGTCACCAGCCGGATTCGGACGAGCAGGAGTTCTGGAACGAGGTCGAGGCCCAGATCGACGAGGCCTTGGCCCGTGCCAAGGTAGCCGAGGACAAGCTTGCCGAAGCACAGGCGGCCAGCGCAGCACGCGAGGCTGAGGTCGTTGCCGAGGCGGAAGACCTCGTCGCCAAGGCGGCTGCCAGGGCCGAGGCTGCCGAGCGCGAGCTGGAAGCTCTGCGCAAGGTGCCAAAGACAAAAGGCAAAGCGGTAGATAATGATCTCGCCGCCGAATTGAAGGTGGCGCAACGCCGGGCCGATACTGCGGAAAAGAAACTGACCAAGTTGAAGGCGGCACTCGACGAGCGCGAAGCCGCGTCAGCCCGGGAGCTGGAGGTTCAGCGCGAGCTGGCGAGCCTTCTGGAGGCCGAGGCCCAACGAGAGCAGAAGGCCCGTGCAGAAGCCGAGGCCCTCGCTGTCGATGCCGTCGCGAAATCTGAGGACTTGGAGCGACAACTTAGCGCCAGCATCAAGGCGCCGGCGGGTGAAGACGGTGAGGGGGCCAAGGCCCTCGCTCAAATGCGCGCTGAGTTGGAAGCCCTCAAAGACGACCTGCAACGCGAGCAGCGCGCGCGCGAAACATCGGAGGATGCGTCCAAAGAGGCGCGTGATCGGGCCGCCGAACTCGAGGCGCAAATCGAGTCGCTGAAGGCAGAAAAACGCGATGATGACGCACTTGCTGACCAGCTGAAGGCTGCCGAGAAGCGCCTGCAGACCAGTCAGAAAGAGACAGCTCGCGTGCGCACGCAGCTGGCGCGCGAGCTGGAGCAAGAGGCGGTTGCCAGGGAAGCTGCCGAACAGCAGGCCAAGACCGCCGACGAGAAAAAATCGCAATTGGAAGCCGAACTCGAGGCTTTGCGTGCGACGCAATCTGAAAAGGTAGCCGTCGAAGAGCAGCACACAAAGCTCCAACAGTTGCTCGACACGACCCAGGTCGAGCTTGCCGATCATCGCGCGTTGGTTGCAAGCCACGCGGCGGCGCTCGAGAAGGAAATGGCGGATCGCCTGGCGGCCGAGACCCAGGCTCAAGAGGCCCTATCGCGCTGCCAAACTCTTGACAGCGAACTGAACCAGTTGCGCAAGACGTCAGACGACGTTGGGCAACTTGCGGCTCAACTGCAGCAAGCGAACGCCGCGCTGGGCGATCTGCGCAGAGAGTTCGAGGCGGCGAAAGGCGAAGCGGAAGCTGCGACCCGCAAGTTCGAGACCGCATTGGCGGAGCGGCAGGAAGCCCTGACCCAGCTCAAGGACAATCAAGCTCGCATCGCCGAACTCGAAGCAAGGATTCGTGACCAAGACGCCGACGGCGAACGCCATCGCGAGTTGGTCGAACAAGAACAGAAAGCCAAGGCCGAAGCGGCTAGCCTTACCCGCGAGGTCGACAAGCTGCGGGCTTTGGTCAACGGCTTGAAGAGCGATGTCGAGCGCGAGAAGGCCGCGCGCGAGGCGGCTGAAAAGCAAGCGGAGCTGGCGCATCGCCAGGTGCATGAAGCTGGCGAGCGGATTGCCGCGCTCGAAGCGGGCGCGAGCGACAAGGTCGATGCCACCGCCGGTCAAAACGAAGCACATCTGGCCGAAATTGAGCGCCTGAGAGCGGAAATCGCCGGCGTGGAAGCGAGCGCATCGAGCGAGGCCAAGGCAAGGCAAGAGGCCGAAGCGGCTGCAGATCGCGCCAAGATCGAGGCCGAGGAGGCCCTCGAGCAGCTGCGCCAGTTGCAGACTGCCGAAGAGGCGCGACGCAACATTGAGGCGCAACGCGAAGCAGCAGAGCAGGCCTCGCATCAAGAGTTGGAAAAACTGCGTGAGGCAATTGCGCTCGAGCAGGCCGCAAAGCTAGAGGCAGCCACTGAAGCAGAAGCGCTGGCACAGCGCCTGTCGGAAGCCGAGCGCCAGCTTGCAGCCCATGTCGCCGAGTTGAAAACCAAAGAGGCCCAGCTTGTAAGCCTCAGCATCGCCTACTCGGCCACGGTTGCGAACCCGGCTATGACACCGCCATCATTGGCGCAGTCCCACAACGGCGTCGCCGTCGGCGAGAACAGCGACAACATCAGGCACAACGCGCACGCTGGCGGTCCATCGCCAGGACAAGCCAGCCATAACGGCGCCGGCGGTGGGCGGCAATTCAGCTATGAGATCCCCTCGAAAGTTCCAAGCCGCCTGCGAGCATTGGACGCTTCCGATCAGGTCACCGCTCTGCCAACGGCCGAAAACGCGGCCGAACCAGAAGATTCGAACAAGCGCACACCGGCAGCGGAAGCGCCCGCGCAGCAACAAGGTCCCGCCGACACACCGCCGGAACCTGAAGTTGCGACAGGCAAAGCTGAAAATCGCCGTGACAAGCGCGTGACCTCGCAAATTCCCGCCGTTCTGGCCTCTGAAGGCCTGCGACAAGAGTTGACATGCACGATCCGGGATCGCTCCTCCAGCGGTGCGCGCCTCGAACTCACCCGTGACATGTACATTGAGGGCGTCGAGGTCGTTTCCGTGGGTGACCGTCTGACCTTGACCTTCCGTATGGGGCAGGACCGCACCTCCGTAGAATGCCTGGTCGCCTGGGTGGATGGCCGCTTGATCGGTGTCCGTTTCGTTGGTCAGTTCCGGACTGAAAACGTTCAGGCAAAGCGCAAGGGTAAATCCGAGCGGGAGGCCGAAGGGCGGGGATCGGGCAAAGCGGGTTTCTCCGCCGGCCGTTTCGCCAAATCCATTTTGACCGGTCGCTAAGCCGCTTGCTGCCGCGGCTTCAGTCAAGCGGGAGCTGCAACGTCTTACACACCCGGCGGATGACGTAGGTATCCCCCGAAAGAGTGGGCCCTTTGCCGCGCCTTCGCCACGCGACTTGGCATCCGTCCAATCCCCTGCCTACCATGGGCCGCAGAAGATCTTGAAGGATCGCTGAGGCCATGCCGCACACGCCCAGAATACCTCTCCGTCACGGCGTTTTCCTGCCCCCGTTTCACCCGATGAACGAGAACCCGTCGGCCTGCATAGAGCGCGACCTCGAGCTGATGCAGTGGTTGGACCGGCTGGGCTTCCATGAAGCCTGGATCGGTGAGCACCATTCCGCCGGCTGGGAACTGATCTCCAGCCCAGAGCTCTTCATCGCTGTCGCCGCCGAGCGCACCAAGCACATCCGCTTCGGGACCGGCGTCATCTCGCTGCCCTACCACAACCCCCTGATGACGGCGAACCGCATCATTCAGCTCGATCACCACACCCGCGGTCGGATCATGTTTGGGGCAGGACCGGGATTGTTGGCATCCGATGCCCTCATGCTTGGCATCGACCCCGACACCCAACGCGATCGCATGGCCGAAGCCCTGGACGTCATTCTGCGCCTGTTCAACGGCGAGATCGTCACCGAGAAAACCGACTGGTACAACCTCGTCGGCGCCCGGGCTCACATCATGCCCTATCAAAAGCCGCATCCCGAGGTGGCCGTCGTCAGCGCTGTAACGCCGTCGGGTGGACGCCTGGCCGGCAAGTACGGCATCTCCATGATCTGCGTCGCAGCCACCAACCCCTTTGGCTACGACGCGCTCGGCGCCAATTGGAAAATCGCAAATGACATGGCGGCCGAGAACGGCAAAACGATGGACCCGTCTGCCTTGCGCCTCGTCGGGCCGATGCACATTGCAGAGACGCGCGAGCAGGCATTCAAGAATGTCAAATATGGCCTCGAAGCCTACCTCGATTATCTCAACAACAACCAGCCGCGCTTCCTGGTGCCGCCGGGCAAGGACGCGGCAGAGTGGTTCGTGGAATCGAAGTTTGGCGTCATCGGCACGCCAGACGATGCCATCGCGCTGATCCAGCGGCTTTACGACAAGCAGGGCGACTTTGGCGTCATGCTCCAGCAAGTTCACAACTGGGCTGACTGGGAGGCGACCAAGCGTTCCTACGAACTCTACCAGCGCTATGTCATGCCGCATTTCTCGCGTGACAATCGCCCGCGCATCGAAAGCTTCGAGTGGTGTACCCAGAACCGCGATCTCCTCGCCGAGAAGCGCTCGACTGCCGCCAAGGCCATGTTCGATAAGCATGAAGCGGAGATGCAGGCGAAGCAGAAAGCGCCTCTGGGCGCCAAGCCGCAGAAGGGCCGGGAAGCCTGGTAGCCGCGATTTCTGTTTCGCCCGGATCGGCGGTGTTCTTCGCCATCCAGTGCCAAAGTGAAGCCATCTAAACACAGGGAAGCGATCATGACCAAGGATGCCCAGGGTCACGAATTGACCAATGCGACAAGCGAAGCCGCTGGACATCTCGACCAGGCCGCACGGGCGTTCACACTTGCCTACGGCGATGTCATGGCCGATCTCGACAATGCAGCCAAAGCGGCGCCGCAAGCGCCAATGGTGGCTTTGATCAAGGCCTGGGTGCAGGCGCTCTCCAACGACCCGGCGATGGTCGAGGCGGCGCGTGCGGCGTTGCCCGCGATCCAACAGCTCACCATGAACGAGCGCGAGCAGGCGCACGCAAGTGCACTCGCAGAAGCGGTAGCCAGCCGATGGGCATCAGCCGTGGCCATCCTCGATCGCCACCTCATGCACTACCCCCATGACCTCATGGCCCATCAGTGCGCCATGCGCCTCGACGGTTTCCAGGGGCGCTTTCATTTGGCGGCAGGGCGCTCGGCGCGTGCGTTGCCGCTCTGGTCGAAGGATCAGCCGGGCTATGGCATCTTGTTGTCGTTCCTGGGCTTCGGCTTGGAAGAGGCGGGCGACTATGCCAAAGCCGAGGACATTTCACGCCAGGCCGCACTGTTGGAGCCGCACGGCTACTGGCCCCATCACGCGGTGAGCCACGTCCTGGAGATGACGGGCAGGCCGTCGGAAGGGCTCCAGTGGATGAATGAGCGTCAAGCGCTGTGGGCCGGAAAGGCCAATAGCAACCGGGTCCACATTTGGTGGCACAAGTCGTTGTTTCACGTCGAGCTCGGCCAATACGACCAAGCCCTCAAATTGTACGACGACGAGATCCTGCCGACCCTGCGTCCCGTCGGCACCAGCCTGTGCAACCCCACCGCTTTGCTTTGGCGCCTGGAAGCGCTCGGCTGTCCGGCCGGTGATCGATGGCGCCATGTGGCCGACCTCTGGCAAGAGCGGGCCAACGGCCGCACCAGCATGTTTAACGACATCCACGCGGCAATCACGGCCGTGCGTGCCGGGGAGGATGCACGCTTCGAGACGCTGCTGCATGCCATGCGGGCCACGGCGGCGGCAAACGGCCCGTTTGCAGCCAACTATCGCGACGTCGGCATCCCCATCGCAGAAGCCATGGCGAGTTTCCATCGTCGCGACTACACCGATGCCGTTGAGCGCCTGATGCCCGTCCGTTTCGAGTTGTGGCGCATGGGCGGTAGCAAGGCGCAGCGCGATCTGATCGAGTGGACCTTGACGGAAGCAGCCGTCCGCGCCGGCAATCGCGACGCAGCCCTCGCGCTCGCCCACGAACGTCTCGCAGCCCGGCCGCAAAGCACGGTCAACCGGCATTTCCTGGCGGAGGCAGAGGCAATCGCCGCCTAGTGTCCCAATCCCAAGGCTCGCTTGAGGCTTCACCAGCCTGTGGCCGATCTTCGCGATTAAGGGGGCACCGGCCCAAAGTTATCCCCTCTCGCTGGCCGTCAGTTAAACTTGAGCAATGGAGTTTCAAACCGTGTCCACCATCGGCTTTATCGGCCTCGGCAACATGGGCCAGCACATGGCCCGCAATCTCATCAAGGCCGGCCACGCCTTGAAGGTCTTCGACCTCAGCGAGGAGGCCATGCAGTACGTGGCGCAGTCTGGAGCCAAAACCGCGGCCAGTGCCGCTGAGGCGGCAACCGGCGTCGAATTCGTCGTCACCATGGTGCCTGTCGGCGCCGATGTGCGTCGTGTTTACTTGGACGCAGGTGTCGTCGGAGCAGCCAAGCCAGGAACGGTCATGATCGATTGCTCGACAATCGACGTTGATACGGCCCGCGCCATGCACGAGGCAGCCGCCAAAGCCGGCTACAAGTTCCTCGATGCACCTGTCTCCGGAGGTGTCGTCGGCGCCGAGCAGGCAACCCTCACCCTGATGTGCGGGGGGGACAAGGAGACCTTCAACACAGCGCGCCCGATCCTCGAAGGCATGGGCAAGAACATCGTGCATTGCGGCGGACCGGGCCAGGGTCAGGTGGTCAAGATCTGCAACAACATGATGGCCGCCGTGAACATGCTGGTTGCTTCCGAAGCGCTGGTGATGGGCGAGAAGCTCGGCGTCGATCGCAAAGTTCTCTATGACGTGATCTCCACCTCGACCGGGCGATCCTATGCCTTCGAGAAGAGTTGCCCGATACCCGGTCCAGTGCCCACTGCGCCATCGAGCAATGGCTTCAAGCCGGGGTTCATGGCCAAGTTGATGTTGAAGGACCTGCGTCTGTCGCAGATGGCGGCCCAATCGGCGGGCGCCGCGACCCCTCTGGGTGCTGCCGCCACCGCCGCCTATGCCATGCATATCGAGAACGGCAACGGCGACCTGGATTCTTCCTCCATCATCAAGCTGCTCAAACCAGATTTGGAATAGCACCACGGGTGGGTATTGCGACCCGCACGCCATAAACAGGAGAGCAGCGATGTCGTCGAATGCCGCGTGGCTGGCGCAAGTGCGCGAGGCCCCCCTCGAGCCCGATTTGCCGATCTGCGATCCCCACCATCATCTCTGGGATCGCCGTGACGGCCGTGTCGAACGCCGCTACATGCTGGATGAGATCCTGCGCGATACATCCAGCGGCCACAACATCGTCTCCACTGTCTTCATCGAGCATCTGGCCATGTTCCGGGCCCATGGTCCCGACGACATGAAGTATGTGGGTGAGGTTGAATTCGCCAACGGCATCGGCGCCATGGCCGACTCGGGCCTGTATGGGCATACGCGCGTTGCGGCCGGCATCATCGGCTATGTCGACTTGATGACCGGTGCACGGGCAGGTGCAGTGCTCGATGCCATGGCGGCGGCAGCGCCCCTGCGTTTCCGTGGCATTCGCTGCTCCGGTGCCTGGGACGCTGATCCGCGCATTGGTCGCGCCGCCAAGCCCGGCATGTACGTCGATGCGAAATACCGCGAAGGTACGGCCGAGGTCTCCCGGCGCGGCCTCGTCTTCGACATGACGGCCCGCTTCCCTCAGCTTGCCGAATGCACAGATCTCGCCCGCGCATTCCCGGATATGACGGTGGTGCTCAACCATCTCGGTGGGATCGCAGGCGTCGGGGTCTATGAAGGACGCCGCGACGAAATCTTTGCGACCTGGAAGACCAGCCTCGCAGAATTGGCAAAGTGCCAGAATGTGGTCATCAAGCTCGGTGGGCTGGGCATGGAGTATTGCGGTTTCGGCTGGCACGAACGCGCGCGACCACCAACCAGCGAGGAGATGGCGAACGCCACCCGCCGCTATTTCGAAACCGCAATCGAGCTGTTCGGTCCGGACCGGGCGATGTTTGAATCGAACTTTCCCGTCGACAAGGTCAGTTCCAGCTACGGTGTGCTCTGGAATGCGTTCAAGCGCATCACAGCCAGCTATTCTGCATCTGACAAGGCGAAGCTCTACCGCACCACAGCCACGCGGGTTTATCGCCTCGAACAGTCTTGATCCCTAGCGGTTGGCCGCGCTTGTCATGCCTTTCGCGACCGACCACAATTGCCACCATTCGACCCATGCCCGCCAGGCGGAGCGCGAGGAGCACGACATCATGAAGATCACGGCCATCAAGGCTCATTATGTGCGCATCCCCTTCGACATGGGCGCCCCGCCGACGGAGTTCGCTGGCCTCAGATGGCCGACGATGGATCACCTGCTGATCGAGGTTGAAACCGACGCCGGCATCACCGGTTGGGGCGAAGGGTTCGGCCACACCATCATCCCCGCTACAGCCAAGGCACTCGAATGCTACGTGGCACCTTGGTTCATCGGCAAGGACCCGACTGATATCAACGCCCTGCATCGAGACGCCGCACAGGCATTCCACATCTTCGGTCGCAACGGCCCAGTAGTCTACGCCCACCTGGGATCGATATCGCGCTATGGGATATCGCAGGCAAACGGGCTGGCTTGCCGGTTAGCGACCTTCTCGGCGGCGCGCGGCGCAAGCAGGTTCGCGCCTATTCAAGCCTGATGCGTTATGGCGCGCCAGCCGTGGTGGAGAAGATTTGTGCCGGTCGCGCCGCCGCTGGATACAAACACATCAAGCTCCACGAGCACTCCGTCGAGGCCGTCATGGCCGCGCGCAAGGGGGCCGGTCCCGATGTCGCCATCATGAACGACGTCAATTGCCCATGGACCGTCGCCGAAGCCTTGGAAATGGAAAAAGCCTACCGCCCCGCCAATTTGTTCTGGCTGGAGGAGCCTGTCTTCCCGCCTGAGGACCACAAGGGTCTGGCCCGTGTCCGCCGCGAAGGGCAAACCCGCATTGCCGCCGGTGAAAATGCAGCTGGCCTTCACGATTTCGTCGACAGCTTCGAAAAGGGTGCCATCGATATCGCCCAGCCAAGCGTGACGAAAATCGGCGGCATTACCGAAATGCGCAAGATCATCGCCGCTGCCGAAGCCCATTCTGTGCAAGTGATCCCGCATTGCGCCTATTTCGGTCCCGGCAACCTGGCATCGATCCATATCGTCGCCTCCCTGTCCACCGATACGCTTCTCGAGAATATCTATGCCAATCTCGAAGCAAGTCCCTGGGGCGATGCCATGGTCGCCAAGGAGGGCCGGGTGAATGTCCCTCAGGGTGCGGGCCTGGGTGTGGAACCGGATATGAAGATCGTCGAGAAATACCGCCAGGGACCTGTGATGGCGATCTCTTGAGCGCCCGTTCTGCGAGACCCAGAACAGTTTCGAGCCCAAAAGGAGATGGCGATGGCAACTGAGCGCATGTTGGATACCGGGACCCAACAGCTCCTTGGCGTGGTGCGCGACGGCGTGGCGGTTCTCACCCTCAATCGCCCGGAAGCGCGCAATGCATTGTCGACCGAGCTTTCACCGGCGCTCCGGCGCATGATTGCCCAGTGCGGCACTGATCCCGAAGTGCGCGCTCTGCTGATCACAGGTGCCGGTACCGCCTTTTGCGCTGGTGGTGACGTCAAGAACATGGGCGATCGGCGCGCACCGACCGACCATACTCACGATGAGCGCTTCCGCATCATGCAGGAGCGCCATCACGGCTCAGCCGGCGCCTTGTACAAGTTGCGCAAGCCGACTGTCGCAGCATTGCCCGGCGCTGCGGCTGGCGCGGGGCTTGCCCTGGCTCTCGCCTGTGATCTGCGTATCGCGGCCGAAACCGCGTTTGTGTCGACAGGCTACGTGCGCGTGGGCCTTTCGGGCGATTACGGCATCGCATGGCTGTTGACCCGTACCGTTGGACCAAGCCGGGCGCGAGAGCTGATGCTCACGTGCGAACGCGTCGGCGCCAACCGTGCCGAGCAATTGGGCATTTTCCATCGCGTCGTCCCCGACACGGAATTGCAGGCCCAGGCCTTTGCGCTCGCAAAGTCGCTTGCAAACGGACCTTCCGTTGCGATCGGTTACATCAAAGACAATCTGGACGACGCCTTGAGCGTGACACATGCAGAGGCGATCGATCGTGAAGCCGAGCGGATGATGCGCACACAAGGCACCGAGGATCACAAGGAGGCCGTTCGAGCCTTCGTCGAGAAGCGTGCGCCTGTCTTCCGTGGGCGCTGAGAGACGTCAACCGGCCCGAGCAGCCGAAAGCTCCCGGAGAGTGCCACGCGCCACGATCGTCGCAGTTGGACTGAATTCCCCCGTAACCGAATGAGGGCCCGACACCATGACAGCTACATCAGCCGCCAAGTCAGGCGAAACAACAGCCGGCGCACCGGCCATTGCCGAACGAGACGCGCTCTTCAAGACATTCGGCCGGGCTTGGTTTCGCCGTGATGTCGATCTGCTCTATCAAGCCGTCACGCCCGATTTCGTCTGGGCATCGCTCGACGCCGACGGCGAGCCTACCCTGATTACCGGACGCGATGCCGTCGCCGCAGCTCTCACCGCCCCCGTCGACGCCAATATCCAGCGCCGCTTCGAGGATGTCGTTTATCATCACGCCGCCGAAGCCACCTTCATGACGTTCCGTCTCGTCGAGACCGACACCGAGTCGGGCATCGTGCAGGAGGAAACCGGGATCGAGCGCTACACATTCAAGAACGGCCGGATCAACCTGAAGGACGTCTACCGCAAACCGTCGGCCTGAGCATTTGGGTGGCGTACATCCAGCTTTTGTCACACAGGCGTGCGAGCAAGTGGCAGGAGGTGGTGGAATGCTCCAAAAGTGCGCCGACCCGGCCCTGGCGCGTTGGCTGGCTTCTGTTCTTGTGTTTCTCACGATCGCGCAGGCGCCAGCGGCGGCTGGTGATGGCGGCGCGCTGGCCACATCACGCGTTCCCCCTGCACATGCGGACGAAGCTCGCGACGAATTGGCTGCGGTCACCAAGTATATCCGCAGTCTTGCTGTTGCCCCCGGGCGCGGCGTTGTCGGTGCCATGGCAACGGACGTCGGTCATTGGCGCCTCGCTAATCGATCGGGCGAGCGGTTCACAGCCGCCAATAAAGACGAACTGGCGCGGGCATTCGAGGTTCTGGCTCCCGAGGCGTCGGGCGAAGCGGCACGACTTGCCATCTATGTCGACCCCAACACGCTTTACAGGCACGCCTCACAGTTGCGGGCGTTGCCGCATCAAGCACTCACATGGGTCGTCGGCCGCGCTAAAGCCTATCGCCTCATCGCGCTCACCGACACGAAAGACCGAAAGTTTGCGATTGAGTTTGACGCCAATCTGCTGCTTGCAGCGCGTGACCAGTCCGAATTCGACGAGATGGCATGGCAGCTCTCGCGCCCGCTGCAACGCGCCAGTGTCAGAACGCTGAGGTTGGCCCCCGCGGGGCCGACGGGCATTGCCCGCTTGCCAACCATCGATGCAGCGAACAGGCGAGCTGAGCCAGATTTGGTCGATCCAGGCCACGTCGGCGCCGGCTTGGCGAGCCTCACCGGCCAGATGGTACTTATCTCCGGCCAATGGCAAGGCGCGCGCCTCGTCTTCACGCCTGAAAGTGGCGCTTCATCGAGTTTGGGCTGGACCGAGCTGGAAGGCGCTGCGCGGCGCAATGACGTCAACCTGATAGTGGTCGGCGCATCATCGCCACGCCAACCTGGTACGCGGAACTGGCTGTGGCAGACAGCGACCTTGTCCAATGTCGATGCGGCCGTCGCGCAGAGCCAGCTGGGAGCCTTTCTTGTGGCGCTGGCGGGTGATGGACCGCTGGTTGTTCGCCTAAAGACTGCTCAGCAGGCCAGTCTCGTGCTCGAGGTGTTGCCGCAGACCGCCCACACCGGGCGACCGACTGGCCCCCTCGACTCCCTGACGGATGTTGTCACCGGTAAATTGTCTGAGCTCGTTTCGCAAACCTCGGGGCGGATTGCCGTCGAGCGCCTCGATCTGGTGCTACCCACCCGCGCCCGACAAGCGGAACTCGATCGCCGCCTGGTAAAGTGGTTGCCGTCGAATGTGCAGTTCACGCTGGCCGCCATTTTGGCAGCCGGGCTGGCGAGCCTGCCGGTGCTGCTCGGCTGGTGGCATAGCATCTGGCCGCCGGAAGTACGCAACGAGTATGCGCACGCCACCGGCTACGTGACGGCACGATTGGCGCGATGGCTGATTTTTGCCGCTGTGTTCGTGCCGTTAGCCGCGCTGCCCGCGATGGCGGTGCTCATTCAGCGCCTTATGAGAGGAGCCGTCGGTCGTGAACAGTCTCGGCGCGCGACGCTGGAAGGACCAGCTGAGTTGCCGGATGGCAGCCAGCAATAGAATATATCGTGATCTCAGGCGACGCCGGCTCTGAGCAGGTCGTGAACATGGACGATGCCGACTGGCTTGCCCTCGTTGACCACGAACATTTGCGTCCGCTTGCGCGCGTTGATTTTTTCCAATGCAGAAGAAGCGAGCATCCCCGGTGAAAGCGTATCGGGGTTTCGCGTCATGATATCGCTCGCTTTGGAGATCAAAAGCTTGTCACCCATGTGCCGCCGAAGGTCGCCATCGGTAATCATTCCGGCAAGCCCGCCGGCATCATCGACGACGCCAACGCACCCGAAGCTCTTGGCGGTCATGGCGACGATCACCTCGCTCATGGGGGTGTCCAACGGCACCAAGGGCATCGCGCTGCCTTTGTGCATGAGGTCCGCGACATGCTTCAGCTGTGCACCCAACGACCCGCCCGGGTGAAAAACTTTGAAGTCATGCGCGCTGAAACCTTTTCGTTCGAGCAATGCAATGGCGAGACAATCGCCAATCGCGAGCTGCATGGTCGTAGAGGTGGTGGGGGCGAGCCCGTGCGGACACGCTTCCTTCGCGCGCGGCAGCTCCAGCACGATATCTGCAGCTTTTCCAAGCGCCGAGTTGGCGTTCGACGTGATGGCCACCAGGCCCACGCGGAACCGGCGCGCGTACATGATGATATTGCCCAGTTCGACGGTCTCGCCCGACCATGACAGCGCCAGAACGACATCGTCGCGTCCGATCATGCCAAGGTCGCCGTGCGAGGCTTCGGATGGGTGGACGAAGAACGCGGGCGTTCCCGTGGAGGCAAACGTTGCGGCGACCTTCTGGCCAATGTGGCCCGATTTGCCCATCCCGGTCACAATCACCCGGCCGCGCGCCTGCACCAAAAGATCCACGGTGGAAGCAAAGGGCTCGGCAAGCGACGTTTCCAGCACCCCGCGCAATTGCGCCAATCCCTGCTCTTCTGTCAGCAGCGTGCGCCGCGCCGCCTCGCAGTCGGCCAGCTGCTGGCCGGCCATTGCCGATAAACTGTCTGTTCTGACTGACACCTGGGCATTGGATGAAGCGGACATGGCAGACCCCCCTGCGGCGATAGAAACGAATCGCTGCCAACATGGAGTTGCATACAACTCAATGGGGCCGGTGACCACCCGCGCTGGCGTCGCGGTGCAAAACCGCGACGACTTGCGCAGACCCGATCATTCGCGGCAAGCTTCGTCGACCAGACGACCGGCCTGACGCGGTCATCAGGAAGGATGCCACGCAATGGGGGCCACGTACCCAAACCTGTTTTCGCCTCTGCGCATCGGCAATGCCGAAGCCAAGAACCGCATCATGCGGGTCGCCACGACAGCAAATTTGGCAGACGCCAATAAGGTCGGCCCCCGCTTGCTGGCGTTCTACAAGGCGTTGGCAAAGGGTGGCGCTGGCACCATTGTCACCGAGGCATTGCGTGCCCAGCGGCAAGACCCGTTCGGACCCGGCGCCCTCGTCGTCTACGACAGAAGCGGACTGCCGGGACTGCGCCAGCTCGCTGACGTTTGTCACACCGAGGGCGCGTTGCTGATCGGTCAGCTCAATATGGGCGGCCGCCAGCATTTGGCCTCACGCATCGTGCCCTTCATGATCGCGCCCTCTGCCATCGCCTGCCCACGATCAGGTGGCGTCCCCCACGAACTGTCGACGCGCGAGGTGAGAGAGGTCATCGAAACCTACATCATGTGTGCGGTGCACTGCATCGAGGCCGGATTCGACGGGGTCGAAATTCACGGGGCCCAGGGGCATCTCATCCAGCAGTTCATCTCCCCATTCTCGAACCGTCGCACCGATGAGTACGGCGGCAGCGACGCGGGGCGCCTGCGCTTCGCCCGGGAGATCCTGGAAGGCGTGCGCCAGCGTGTTGGCCCTCGTCCGATCGTCGGGTTCAGGCTCGGGGTCGAAGAGTTCACCGAGGGCGGCCTCGACATTGAAATGACCGTCGAAATCGCTCGCCGACTGGTGTCAGACGGGTTGGTGGACTATCTGTCTCTGGCCCAGGGAAACTTCAACTCGATTGAAACGCATTTGCCAGACAGGCATTGGCCGATACTGGCCTGGCGTGATCTGCACAAGCGCTTCAAGCCGGTCGCACAGGGCATTCCGGTCGTCGCGTCAACCCGTATCCAGAGGCCGGAGCAGGCCGAAAGCGTCCTTGAAGCAGGCGAAGCTGATCTGATCGGCCTCTGCCGCGCCTTGATTGTTGACCCGGATTGGCCGGTCAAGGCGCAGCGTGGCCGAGCCGATAACATTCGAAGATGCATTGCCTGCAATCAATGCTGGGGATGGATTTCGGCAGGTGAGCCCATTGCGTGCGCCACCAATCCCGTCACGGGCCGCGAATATCTGTGGCCCCGCCTCGAGCGTGACCGGGCCGAGCACCCGCGCCGGGTGGTTGTTGTCGGCGGCGGCCCTGCCGGCCTCGAAGCGGCGCGCGTGGCCGCTGCGAGAGGTCACGAAGTGACACTCTTCGAACGGGACGGCCAATTGGGTGGCCGTCTCAAGCGTGTTCATGAGGTCCCGAACCACGAGGAAATGCACAATCTGTTTGCCTACCTCGTGCCCCAGGTCGAGGCGTCAGGTGCCACAATCAAAACGGCAACACCGGCGACCGTCGAAGCGTTGGTGGCTGAAAACCCGGATCATATCATCGTCGCCACGGGCGCAACGCCGTATGCACCGGGAGTAGAGGGTGACACCTCTGTTCAGGTCATCACCGCCGATGGTCCCGTGCAATTGGAGAACGCAAACGGCCAGCGCGTCGTCATCATGGACGAGGACGGCTACTACTGGACGAGCGCGGTGATCGAAAGCGTCATCGGGCAGGGACGAATTCCAGTCGTCGTCACGCGCTTCTTCGAGGTCGCGAGGGAAATTCCCATGGTTTCGCGCATAGCGCTGCTGCGCCAGATCGACAAGGCCGGCGGGGAGGTCATGTCTTCGAAATTCGTCGCGCGGACGTCGAATGGTTCGGTCGTTCTGGCCCATTATCTGACCGGTCGCGAGGAAATCATCGACGATGTTGCGGCCGTCGTTTGGGTCGGCGCAGCCAAACCCAATCAGAAACTGGCGGCTGATCTTCATGCAGCCGGTTTCCCTGCGAACCGCATCCATGTCGTCGGCGACGCCTTTGCGCCGCGCCGGCTCGCAAACGCAATGACGGAAGCGCACGGCATCGCGCGCGCCATCGGTTCGCAGCGGCGAGGATGACTGCGGGAGATTGAGAAATGGACGAAAGCTTCAGGACTTCGGACAGCCTTCGAGGCCGCCATTGCCCAACAGTTGCAAGGCAACTCCGAGCCATTTCTGGAGCTTTGGTCGAAGAGGCCGGACATCATGATCTTCGGAGGACTAGGAGGTTATGAGAAGGGATGGCCAGACGTCGGCGAACGCTTGCGCTGGGCGGCAACCAAGGTGGAGGCGCGCCTGCTGCGCGTCGAGAACCTGTCGACCGTGATCATCGGCGATACAAGGATCACTGCCGATCTCGAGCACATGGTTCGGCGCCTCGATGGGCGTGAGTTCGAGCGTGCATTGAGGGTCACGCACGGTATTCGGATCGAGGATGGCGCATGGCGGATTTTTCTACAGGCACGGTGATGAGTATAGGCCGTCCGGACGATCCTGAAACGGCAGCAATGCCAGCCTGAAGCTGATGAATTGGCAAAGTCTCACGTGAGGAAATCAAGAGCATGGCGAGTTTCGAGAACGTCTGATCAATGCGGAAACTGCATTGGTAGCCCTGCAGGGTGCGATGGCAAAAGCGCGCCAACTGGGACACACCATAACCATCTGTGCATCGTCGACGACGCCGGCATCCCGAACCAGCATCATGATGGACGGTGCGAGCGACATGACTCGTGGCATCGCTGAAGACAAGGCCTCTACGTCGGCCTGCCTCAAGGCCCCGACCCACGCACTTTTGGGATCTCGTCAAGGAACGATCCGCCCCTGCTCAATGGTTTGCCCGGCACCCGCCGCGCCATCGTTTTCGGCGGCGGCTACCCCATTATCGAAGATGGCAAGGTTGTTGGCGCGGTAGGCGTATCTGGCGATACCACTATAGTGACGACATGGAAGTCGGTCACGCGGCCCTGCAGCCATCGGAGCACCCGTCGCCTGAAGCGGGCTCAGCACTGGCGTGCAATTGGCGACGTGCCACACATCGGCCGCAGCCGCCGCCGGCAGGGCCTTCAGCAATCGCCTGAGGGTCAAGAGCGTCGATGCATCGATGCAGCCGTCAACCCGGGCCGGCCGGAAATGTCTTTGAAAGGCGGTGACGACTTTCGTCGTGGCAGCGTCGAGATACCCGGTTCGTGGAACGTTGTATCCATAGGCTGCGAGTAGGCTCTGCGTTTCCGCAACCCGGTCCGGGCTTGCACCCCGACCATCGACGTCCGCGCCATCCTCGCAATCTAACGGAGTGGGTGTCACCCAATGGCCGACCCCTGACGCAGCAAGGCGCGACCAGTCGAATTTCTCTCCAGGGTCGTCCTTGCGCTCAGGTGCGACGTCCGAATGCGCCAACACCCGGGAAGCGCGAATGCCCCATCTGTCGATGCAATCCTTGGCCAAGGCGATCACGGCTCGCATCTGGGCGTCGGGGAAATCTGGATAGCCGTCGTTGTGGCCTCGATTGTGAATTTCAAATCCAATCGAGCACGAGTTGATGTCCGTCTCGCCAGCCCAATAGGAGACGCCGGCATGCCAGGCGCGCTGCGCCTCCGCCACCATCTGAGTAACCCGCCCGTCGCAATCGATAACATAGTGGCACGACACCTGAGATTCCGGTCGTGACAGCCAGTCGATGGCGCGATCGCAGGCAGGCATGCCGGTATAGTGCAGGAGCAGCATGTCGGGCCCCGTCACGCCACGACGGGGGCCAATGTTGGGGGATGGGTGCAGGTCATCGACCAGCGCGCTATCGGCCCGAAGCATCCTATATGTTCCGTTCCTTGGCGATCGCGTCATAGGCCGCGTTGATGCTGGCAAGTTTGCGCTCGGCAATAATGACGAAATCCTGGGGAACCCCGCGTCCGGTCAGGCGGTCTGGATGATGCTCGAAGGACAGCGCACGATGACGCGCTTTGATCTCAGCATTCGTCGCCGAGGGATCGATGCCGAGCACCGTATAGGGATCAGCTTGCTCGGCAACGAACAACGAACGCACCCAGCAGAATTCGGCGTCACCAATGCCGAGGTGCCCGGCGACCGACCTCAGGAATTCGTCTTCCTTTTCGTGCAGAATGCCATCAGCGGCGGCAATGACGAACAGGCCCTCCAGCACGTCACGCCGCACTTCCGGCTTGTCAGCCAGCGTTTTCGCAATCTGCCGGGCGTAGACGTCGTAGCCGGCAATATCCTGTTGGGCGAGCGTGAAGATGCGCCGAACATTCTCGGTTTCAGAAGCGGGGAACCGACAAACGCGATGGAAAGCCTCGACTTCGTCGGCCATGACGAACCCATCGGACTTGGCCATTTTGGCCGACAGGGCGATCATGGCAATAGTGAAGGTCACATCCAGCGTGCGGTCGTCCGGGTACTCCCTATCAGGACGCTCCTGCCCGAGTATGGCGGCAAGCGACCCCCCGCGGACAGCACCCGCTGCCCGTCTGACGATCTTGTTCCAGATGCTCATGCGCTCACCTTAAGCATACGCGCAATGCCTTCGCCAAGAGGCAAACCGGTGCCGCGCGGTGGTGATTGTTTGTTATCTGACCCAATTGGGCTCGATTGAGGCGTTGGAGCCTTTTTGGGAGGGAACCTGCCGTATCAATCCGAGCCGATACTCATGGACGGTGGACACCGATCGGGCCAGCACCTCTAAGGGCGAGCAGCCTCCGCCCCATGATGCACACAGGCTCTGCAACTGGCAATCGCGCGAGAATTACGCCTCTCACGCCCGCGATTGCCAGCCCAGCATATAACGCCCAAGCCGCCGTGCGAAGTCTATCCCGAAGAGCGCTGGCTCTGGCTCGTCGCCAGCACCTGCTCGGCCTGTTTGCCGGTCAGCTCCGCCAAATGGTCGAAGTGCGCCACGAACGTACCCACACCCTGTGTCGCCGAACGGACCTCCACAATCAGATCTTGGATCTCGTTTTCCGGCATCCGCGCCTGGACCACATCCCAGCCATCCCAGCCATCCCTGGCCGCAAACCCTAGGATCTGACCACGGCGCTGCGAAATAAGTGCATTGATCCGCGCGGTCGCCTCCGACGGCACGGCAATCTCGACATGCATGATCGGCTCGAGCAGCACGGGTTGGCATTTTGGCAGGCCTTCGGCCATGGCCATCCGGCCAGCCTGACGAAATGCCATGTCGGAGCTGTCGACCGAATGATAGGACCCGTCGGTGAGGGTCACCGCGACGTCAACGACCTGGAACCCAAGGGGGCCGGTTTGAAGGTAGTCTTTGACGCCGATCTCCACCGATGGGATGAACTGGCGCGGTACCACGCCGCCGTGAATGCGCTCGTCGAAATGGAACCCTTCACCGCGTCCGCGTGGCGCGATTTCGAGCACAACATCGCCAAATTGGCCGTGCCCTCCCGACTGCTTCTTGTGGCGTCCGCGTATCGTGATCGGCTGCCGGATCGTCTCGCGGTAGGGCACCTGTCGCGGTTGCGTGATGGCTTCGATGCCGTATTTGCGCTTCAGCCGTTCGAGGACCACACGCAAATGCATCTCGCCTTGCCCCCACAACACCATCTGGTGCGTCTCGTGTGAGTGCTCCAACCGAAGCGAAGTGTCCTCTTCCATGGCTTTGGCAAGAGCCGCGGTCAGTTTCACTTCGTCCTTACGGTCTTTGAGCGAGATCGCCACACCAAGGACAGGGGCATGCGGTAGGGTAACCGCGATCTGCGGCACCGCGTCTTTATCCGTCGTGATCGTGACGCCGGTTGTGATCTTCTCGAGCCGCCCCAAAGCGACGGTTTCACCCGCTGCCGCGGCACCGCGCTTCTTCGCCTCTTGGCCTGCCAGACTGAACACGCCAGCCACGCGTTCTTCGGCATCTGGCCCGCGGACCGTATCGCCCTCCTGCAATTGACCCTTCAAAACGCGCGTCAGCGACAGTTTACCGCCGTGCGCAGTATGCAGCGTCTTCATGACGAAGCCGGCGCTGTTCACATTCCCCAGATCCAGTCGCTGCGCGGTCTCTTCGACAAACGGAGCTTCGTGCCGCAAGGCTTTCAGCAGGCGCAGAATGCCATTTCCGTTGGCAGCCGAGCCGACCAGAACCGGACAGATCAGGCCTTCCTTCAACTCCCGTGCGAGATCATCGAAGATCCGGTCACGCGGCGGCGCGATATCGGAAAGCAGTTGCTCCAGCAATTCATCATCGTAATCGGCCAGCTTCTCGAGCATCTCGAACCGCGCCGATTGCTCTCGTTCCTCGACATCATGCGGCATCTCGACGAGTTCTGACGCCGCATGCTCGCGATAGACGAACGCGCGTTCCAGCGCCAGATCCACAAATCCCGTTGCAATGCCATTCTCCCAGATCGGAATCTGGCGCAACACCAGCGGCTTGGTGCTGGCCGGCTGCAACATCGGCAGGATTTCGCGAACGGGAGTGGAGAAGCTGTCGATTTTGTTCAAGAAGAGAAAATGAGGAAGGCCCAGGTCTTCGAGTTGCTTCAGGATCACCTGCAGTGCCGGGACGCGCTTGGGATCCGGCTCCGTGACAACCACGGCGGCGTCACATGCAGCCAGGACGGCGTTTGCCTCCGCCAGGAATTCGATCGAGCCTGGACAGTCGACAAAGGTGAAGCGATCGCCCAGCAACTCAACGTCGGCGCAGTTCAGCTCCACGCTCATGCCGTGTGCTCGCGCCTCGTCCGAACCGTCTCCGAGCGTATTGCCGTCGCTTATGGTGCCCTGACGCGAAATTGCCCCGGTTCGATGCAGAATAGCCTCGAGGAGAGTGGTCTTCCCGGACATGAAGGGTCCGACGAGTGCGATGCACCGGGCGCTGCGGCCCGCCCCGCCATTGGCATGACCCATGGCTTCGCTCCTTTGTCTCTCAGGCAGGCAGAGGCACTGGCCGCAGCCCGCGCCTGGAGGGTGAAGGTCGCGGCGTCCTTATGTTGGCCTGCACCACCAGACGTAGGCAAGACCAATCGCAAATCTTTTTTGCACAATCGTCATCTGTCCAAATCGTGGACACATGTGCCGCCAACTCTGAGAAGTCTTGCGGGAAAGACGGCATCAAACCATCGTGCAGCCCAAATTGTCTTCGCCAATCCGGCGCCTGAAACGTGCGGTGCTCACAGAGGGGATTGCTCATGCACTGTCGTCGGCTGCGTTTTCTGTTGCCAGCAGCGGTTGTGGCGCTATCGCTCGTGCCTCAAACGGCCATGGCCCTGGGATGAGCCAAGAACGGTGAAGGCCGTCCTGCAGGCTTGCCAGAAGGACCCCGCCGGCTGGTGGTCAAGAAGGCGCCGAGCAAGGGGCAATTGGCCTGTCGCTTAACGAAGACGTGGCGTGAAGGATCTCAAGGAGGGGGCCAGCCACGGCAAGGCCTCGTGGTTCTTTGGCGATGCGCAATGCGAGGTGCAGCCTTCAATCTGGATCGTGGCGCTATCCTGGCAGCCGTTCGCGGTGGCAAGTCCACTTGCAGTTCCCCTCGACCACACCGTGAATTGCCTGATCGATATGAAGAAGAAACCAACCAGGGTGACAGCCGTTTTGGCACCCAAGGCGGAGTTCGAGGGTGGCAAGGCCAAACGGGTGTGGATCAATCTGAAGACATTCAAGGGACCCGCGCTGATGAAGGGCCTAGCCTATGCGACCGCAGGTATGGAGGACAAAGTCGGCCTCTTTCGCCAGAAACTCGTTGGCGCGGTGAACAAGTTGATCCACGAGCAGTGTCCCAAGGTCGCCGCCGGCAAGTAGCACCAGCCCTGCAAGGTCGCCGCGGCGCTCAAAGAAGCCCGGCGGTGATGCCGGTCGTCAATCGACCTCAGGCAAATCTCAGTCTTCGCCGCCACTCTTGATGCGCTCGGGATCGATGTTGTCGCCGATCGACAGAGCACAAATGCGCGAGACATGTGTCACCGGCAGGCCGCTTTCCTTTGACCAGGTCGTCATCGTATCTTGGATGGCTTTGAGCTCTTTCTTCGAGGACGGTGTCTCGGAGATCTCGAGCCCTGCGTCGCGCAGGCAAGCCACAACATCGCGCGACAGGACAAAACCGTCCCATCCGATGAACCGCAGAAAGTACTGCCCAGTCATCCCGCCAAGGCGCTTGCCCCGCTTGCCCAGCACACCGAGCAGGCCAATTTGATCATCCGCCGGCCAAGCGGCCAAAAAAGCGCCGAAACTACCGTGTTCGCCCGCGACATTGGCAACGAAGCGCGCATTGTGGCGCACGGACATGATCTTTTGAGCGTGTCGCACAATGCGGGCGTCTTGCGTCAACGCTTCCCAGTAATCGTCGGGTTCAAAGCACAACCGGCCAACCTCGAACCCGTGGAAGGCCTCTTCGAAAGCTGGCCACTTCTGCTCGATCACGCGCCACACGAAGCCCGAGCAGAAAATGCGCTTCGTCATTTGAGCGAGCACGCGATCGTCACCGAGCGCGGCAATGTCCGTTGCAGGCGGCACGTCAGGAAGAAACCGGGCGAGAGCCTTGGCGCCGCCCTTACGCGTGGCTGCGCGGGAATGGATCGCCTTGAATGTCATCATGCCGCGCGCCCGGTGGATGGAGGCCCCTTCAACTCGACCGAGTTGCCTTCCGGATCCGCAATGTACATGGAAGGTCCCTGACCTTCGGCGCCGTAGCGCGAAACGACCTCACCCGTCGTCACGCCATGCTGCACCAGATGCGCCCGTATGGCGGCCTCGTCGAATGGCTCGATCCGCAGACATAGATGATCCATATTTCTGCCCTGCACGCCGGGCGCCGCGCCCCCGCGTTGACCCAGTTCACCATTCACGTCGACGAGATCGATCAAGGCACTGCCGGCTCTGAGTTGCGTCAACCCAATCGCCTCTTGAACCTTCTCGACGTTGCAGCCGAGCACGTTGCAATAGAAGGCCTGGACACGGGGCACGTCGCAGACCCGTAACACGACATGGTCGAGCCCGATCGGGGCGAAAGGTTGCGTCGCATTCATCATTGCCTCCTCTACCGCTCTGGTCAGAACTGGGAAATCGTGCGATCAGACCGACCCGTCCGTCTTGCGCCACCCAAGGAGCCATCGATCCATGTCGGCAGACGTCGAGACCATCGTCATTGGGGCCGGGGTCGTCGGCCTAGCGATTGCCCGCGAACAGGCTCTGCGCGGCCAAGATGTCATGGTGCTCGAGCAGCACGACATCATCGGCTCGGAGACCTCCTCGCGCAACAGCGAGGTGATCCATGCGGGAATCTATTATCCGCCGGGCTCGCTCCGTGCCAAGTTGTGTGTCGAGGGCAAGAAGAAGCTCTATGCCTTCTGCGCCGAAAACGGCGTCGAACACAAAGCCATAACGAAATTGTTGGTGGCGACAGGCGAGTCCCAGGTCCCGAAATTGAAGGCCATCCAGGAGACGGCCATCAAGAACGGCGTGACCGATCTACAGCCATTGACGGGTGAGCAAGCGCGCGAACTTGAGCCAGAGGTCGCATGCGTCGCGGCCATGCTGTCACCTTCAACGGGAATCGTGGACAGTCACGGCCTGATGCTGGCCTTGCAGGGCCATGCCGAGACCATGGGCGCGCAGGTGGTTCTGAATACCACCGTAGAAAGCATCGGTCTGGCAGCTGACGGCAATTACATCGTTAAAGTGGCCGGCGACGAAGCGGCCAGCATCACGGCGAAACGGCTCATTGTCTCCGCCGGCCTCCACGCCTCGAAGCTCGCCCGTACGCTGCCATGGTCAGGCAACTATCGTCCCCCCGAGACCTACTATGCGGTTGGCCAGTACTACGCGCTTGATGGCCGTTCGCCCTTCGGCCGGCACATATACCCCATGCCGGACGGGGCCTGGCTAGGCCTGCACGTCACGGTCGACATTGGTGGCCGGTGCAAATTCGGACCGGATATCGAATGGATTCCCGAAATCGATTATTCATTCGATGAATCGAAGCTTGAGAAGTTCCTCGGCTTCATCAAGACCTATTACCCGGGCCTCGATCCGAGCCGGTTGCACGCCGACTACACCGGCATCCGGCCGAAGCTCTACCGAGAAGGCGAGCCGGTGCCCGATTTCTTTCTGCATGGGCCGGAGACACACGGCCTTCCAGGGCTCATGTTGTTGTTTGGCATCGAAAGCCCCGGATTAACGGCCTCGATGGCGCTGGCCGAGATGGTGGCCGACCGCCTCGGTTGAGCAGAGAAAAGCGGCTGTTTGCGTTTCGCTCGCCAAACGGCAAGGCGGAGTGCCATCATGGATCGGGAAGACCGAAAATAAACTCAGGAGAGTACGGCAATGGATCTGGGCCTCAAGGGCAAGAAGGTTCTCATCACGGGAGGATCGAAGGGTATTGGCGCGTCATGCGGCCACGTGTTTGCGGCCGAAGGCGCAAACATCGTTTTGGTCTCGCGAACGGCCGACGCACTCAAGGTCACAGGCGACGACATCCGCTCGCGCCATCAGGTCTCGGTTGAAACACACGCAGCCGATCTGTCGAAAGCTTCCGATCGCGAGGCCACTTGGGCCAAATATCAGGACGCCGACATCCTCGTGAACAATGCCGGTGCAATCCCTGGCGGCAGTATCCTTGATTTGACCATGGAGCGCTGGATCGAGTCCTGGCAGCTCAAGGTCTTCGGCTACATTCACATGACCCAGTTGGCTTTGAAATCGATGCAGCCGCGCAAGGCGGGGACGATCGTCAACATCATCGGCATGGCAGGCCCCGCGCCGCGCTGGGACTATGTGGCCGGCTCCACTGGCAACGCAGGTTTGAATGCGTTCACCAAAGCGGTCGGCTCGCGCTCCGTCGACTTCGGGGTCCGCGTCTCGGCATCAATCCGGCTGCCACCCGCACCGATCGCATCTCGACACTATCGAAAGCGCGCGCCAAGTCGCTGTTCGGCGACGAGAACCGTTGGGAGGAGACGCTCGGCGATCTCCGTTCGGGCGTCTTAAGGAGCCCGATGAAGTCGCAGCCCTGGCAGCGATGCATGCGCGCCGCAGGTGGCTTATCTGTCCGGCACCATGATCGACCAGGATGGCGGTGGCCAGTTCCGGAAGTGAGCTTGCCTTCCCACGGCAGGCCTTCGGCTGCGGGACGCGAGCGACGGGTAGCCTTCAGAGACAGCGTCATGTGCCGCTGACAAATGCAAATGGCGGGCGCTTGAAGCGCCCGCCATCTTTTTTTGCGACTGCGTCGACTTGATCAGCCCTTGGCGGCCTTGATTGCCTTCAGAACGCGCGGCGGCGACAAGGGCAGATCTCCCACCCGTACGCCGATGGCGTTACGCACTGCGTTGGCGACAGCTGGAACCGAGGCGACCAAAGGCACCTCACCGACGCCCCGCACGCCTTGCGGATGCTTGGGGTTCGGAATCTCGAGCATCACATTGTCGAGCATCGGCAAGTCGGAGGCGACCGGCATGCGGTAATCGAGGAAGCCGGGGTTATCGAGCTTGCCGTTCTTGTCGAAGATGTACTCCTCGCTCAACGCCCAGCCGATGCCCTGGGCGACGCCACCCTGCATTTGGCCTTCGACGTAAGCCGGATGAATGGCCCGGCCCACATCCTGGACGGACGTGTAACGAACGACCCAGGCGCGCCCGGTTTCCGGATCAACCTCGACGTCGCAGATGTGGGTGGCAAAACCACCCTCCGCACCCGTTGTCGTCAGCTGCGACCCGACGCCGATCGGGCCACCGGTTGCATTCGCCTGCTGAGCCAGCTGCGCCAGAGAAAGCGGCGGGAACTTGCCGGCATTGTCGCCGGCGGGACGTGCCTCGCCGTTGTCCCATTCGACCGCTTCCGCATCGATCTTCCAGATCTTTGCAGCGCGCTCGCGCAGTTGCTTGATCACGCCTTTGGTGGCCTCCGTCACGACAATGGCCGACGCGTAGGTGACCCGGCTGCCGCCTGTCAGGTTCGAAAAGCCAATGACGGACGTATCACCGATGAGCACTTGGACCCGGTCATAATCAATGCCAAGCAACTCCGCCGTGATGTTGGCCGTCGAAGCGCGTGAGCCGCCGATATCAGGATGGCCGGTGATGACCGTCACGGTACCGTCTTCTGCGATATTGACCTGGGCGCTGGATTCGCCGGCGGCGTTGAACCAGAAGCCCGAGGCAACGCCGCGACCCTGGTTCGGTCCCAGCGGAATCTTGTAGTGCGGGTGCTCCATCGCAGCCTTGACGGTCTGCTCGTAGCCAATCAGCGGGAACACCGGTCCATGCGCTGCCTTCGTGCCCTGCTTGGCTGCGTTTTTCAGACGAAGCTCGAGCGGATCCATCTTCAGGGCCGTAGCGATCTCGTCCAACACGCATTCGACGGCGTGAGCACCGATTGGAGCGCCAGGTGCACGGTAGGCCGCAACCTTGGACCTGTTCGAGACCACGTCGTAGCCAACGGAGTGCACATTGGCGATATCATAGGGCGCAAATGCACAACCGGCCGCGCCGCGGATTGGCGAACCCGGGAAGGCACCGGCTTGCAAGTAGTGGACGCCATATCCGGCAACAATCTTGCCGTCCTTGGTCGCGCCGATTTTGACGGTGCTCTTCGAGCCGGACGTCGGACCGGAGGCGTGGAAGACCTCTTCCCGCGTCATGGCCATCTTGACCGGACGGCCCGATTTCTTGGCCAGCATCAACGCCACCGGCTCCAGGTAGACGATGGTCTTGCCGCCGAAGCCACCGCCGATTTCGGCAGGAATGGCCCGGATGTCGGACTGCTCCATGCCAGTCAGCATCGAGCACATGGCGCGAACCATGAACTGTCCCTGGCTTGACGACCAAACCGTCGCCTTGCCGTCATGCGTGGTGCTGACCAGGCAGGCGTGGGGCTCGATATATCCCTGGTGCACAGGCCGCGTCGTGAAGCTCCGCTCGATGATCACGTCGGCTTGCTTGAAGCCCGCGTCCACGTCGCCAAGCTTGTGCTCGAGCGTTCCGGCGATGTTGGAGGGCTTGCCATCGAACTTGATGTGATCGTGCAGGATCGGAGCGTCGGCCTTGATCGCGTCGTCGATCTCGATGGCCCAGGGTAGGACCTCATAATCGACTTCGATCAGCTTCAGCGCTTTCTTGGCGATCGCCTGCGAGGTTGCTGCCACGGCGGCCACGGGATGACCGACAAACAGCGCTTTCTCGCGAGCCATGATGTTGCGGCACATCCAGCGCATGTCCTGGATGCCCAGCATCACCGCCTTGTCGAGGGGAAATTCGACAATGTCTTTGGCCGTCACGACGGCCTTGACGCCGGGTAGCGCTTCGGCCTTGGCAGTGTTGATCGATTTGATGCGCGCATGGGCATGCGGGCTGCGAAGCACTTTGCCATAGATCTGGCCCGGCATCTTCGCGTCAGCCGCGTAAGCTGCCCGGCCAGTCACCTTATCGTCGCCGTCCGGCCGGATCGTCCGTTTGCCAATCCATTTGTTGGTCGCAGCGCTATCGTTCATGTCAGCATCCTCTGTCGCGCGCCGAAGCCCGGCCCCGGCCGATTGCGATTGAAGCTTGATATACCCTCGGAAGCATGCAGCAAGCACACCCGTCGATGCAAGGCATCGTGCAGCCCGCTCAGCATGACCGCATCATTGCGCATACCGGGCGAACTTTCCAGTCTTGTTCTGGCTCGGCCGAACCGAAACGGCCCCAAGTCCATGAAAACCCTAGGTTGCATCCCGGTCGCGGCGGACAATCGTACCGACGCCATGCTCGGTGAAAAGCTCCAGCAGAACGCAATGAGGTACGCGGCCATCGATAATCACGACCGCGTCGACGCCGGCTTCGACCACCTCGATGCAACCTTCCACCTTGGGGATCATGCCCCCGGTGATGGTCCCGCTCCGGATCAAGCCCTTGGCCTCGTCCACCGTCAGGTCCGAAATGAGCTTCTTGTCCTTGTCGAGGACACCTGCCACATCGGTCAGCAACAGCAGGCGTTTGGCCTTGAGCGCGGCCGCCAGGGCAGATGCAAATGTGTCGGCGTTCACATTGAGCGTCTCACCGCTTGCCGAAACGGCCACCGGCGCCACTACCGGGATCAGGTCCGAGCGAGAGAGAACTTCGACGATTTCCGGATTGACCCTGACTGGGTCGCCAACGAAGCCGATATCGATGGGAGCGACGACATTGGTGACGGGGTCCGGCATCTCGGTAATGCGTTTCGCGATCATCAGGTTGGCATCTTTGCCGGAAATACCGACGGCCTTGCCGCCCTGCGCGTTGATGGCCGAAACGATCGACTTGTTGAGGGCACCTGACAGGACCATTTCCACCACTTCGACGGTGGGCTTGTCCGTAACGCGTAGGCCATGCACGAAGTCTGATTTGATCTCCAAGCGTTTCAGCATCGCACCGATCTGCGGGCCGCCGCCGTGGACGACGACAGGGTTAACGCCCGACAGTTTGAGGTAGGCGATATCCTTGGCAAACGCCTCGGCCAACGCATCATCGACCATGGCGTTGCCGCCAAACTTGATCACCACGATCTCGTTGTCATAGCGAACGAGATGAGGCAGCGCCTCAGCAAGGATGCGTGCCTTGACTTGTGGATCCGTCCCGGCACTGCTGCCGCCAGCCTCTGCCTTGTCTGTCATGCCCTTCGCCTCCGGTCGGCACCATCTTCCGGGGCGGGGTTATAGCCGGCGCTGGCCCTTCGGCAAATGGAGAAGTCACATCGCTTCGCGACCTGATCGCCCGCCGCCGACGGCCGCTGGCTATTCGGATTCGGGCCGATCACTAGCCGGCCGGCGCCGCACGCGCTCCTGACGAGCTGACTTTTCGAGGCGACTGGCCAGCTCGTTGACCTGTCGCTGCGCCGCATTGAAGGCGTCACGCACGGCCAGCATGACGTCCGTATGTGCGCTGTTGGGCTCCGGATCGTGTGTTACCAGAATGGGCTTGTGGCCGGGGATGCCAATGTCGATGCGAACATGGAAGAATTTAGGCACCTGCGTGCGCCTCTGCGGTGCTTCGATCACCACGCGGGCATGCGTGATGCGTTCAAAATGTCCTTCGATGCGCTTGAATTTCTCGCGGACGCGCGCCTCCACCGCATCGCTGCGCTCGAGCCCGTGGAACGTGATCTCAAGCGGTCCTTGCATGTCGATGGCCCTTCTTTTTGCTTTCCATTCCCACTTGGGAAACGTCAACCAGTTCGAGCTTTTGGTCAAGCAGACCCGACATGCACATTGCCGTGTCCGCAGGCTGCATGCAAGGATCGCCGCTATACGCTGGACGGTTGGAGAGTGGGCCCACGCCATGTCTGTGGCCAGGCCATCGGGAGACGTCGTGTGAGCCGATCTCATAAGCGAGCAATTGTCATCGGCGCCGGCATTGTCGGCGTCTGCACGGGCATCGAGCTTCAAAGGCGCGGTTGGTCCGTAACGATTGTCGATCGGCGGGAACCCGGAGAGGGATGTTCCTTCGGCAATGCGGGGATCTTGGCGGCACAGGCGGTTGTGCCTACGGCCATGCCAGGTATTGAAAAAGAGGCCCGCCGGATGCTGTTGGATCCGGAAGGGCCTCTCGTCGTGCGCTGGGGTTCGCTGCCGCAGACGCTGCCGTGGCTCTGGGAATTTCGCAAAGCAGCGCGTGGCAAGAACCTCGAAGCGGTCGCAGATGCCATGAAGGCGCTGAACGCGACATCCTTGGAGCTGCACGAGGTGTTGGCCCGAGAGGCCGGTGTTCCCGATTTGGTGCGCCCCACGCGCTACCTCTACATTGCCCGCAACAAGGCCAAACTTGACGTCGAAAACGGTTTGGCATGGCGGCTGCGCCGCGATCGCGGTGCGGAGATTGAAGTTCTGGATGGTCCAGCCCTGCATGAGGCAGAACCGGAGTTGAGCCGCGAGTACCAAAGAGGGGTACGCCTCGGCCCGATCGGCTTCACGACCAATCCCTTCCGCCTGACGCAATCCTACGCCGCCCTGTTCCAGCGCGAAGGGGGCCAAATCGTTAAGGCCGACGTGCGAGCTCTGAGGCCCGCCGGCGCGGTAACCGGACTGGAAACCTCTGCGGGCCAAATGGCTGCGGAGACGGTCGTCATCGCTGCTGGCGCCTGGTCGCTGGCGCTCGCCCGGCCCTTGGGCCTTAAATTGCCGCTGATCGCCGAGCGCGGCTACCACGTGACGTTCGCCGAAGCTGGAGTTTCGCTCAACCACGTCCTGAGCGAGGCCGACCGGCAGTTTGCAGTGACCGCGATGGAAATGGGCCTGAGAGTGGCGGGGACGGAAGAATTGGGTCTCGCAGACGACCGCCCAGCGTGGCGCCGGGCAGATGTCCTCGTTGAGCAGGCCCGGTCCATGTTCCCCAACGCCCGCCTCGACAAGCCGACCAAGTGGATGGGGCCGAGACCAGGAACCCCCGACAGTTTGCCGGCCATCGGCGCTTTGCCTGGGCACCCGAACATCATGTTCGCGGCTGGGCACGGCCACCTCGGTCTCACCGGTGGTCCCAATACGGGACGAATTATCGCAGCCATCGCCTCGGGTGAGCGCCTGAATATCGATCTCGCTCCCTACGCGCCCGGTAGATATCAATCGGCCCGCCCCGATGAGATCGCCGATCGGATTGAACTCAATACGACATCGTAACTGGCGTTTTTAACCTCGTGATGGCAGTCGTAACTTGACAGTGCCAGACACTGTGCCTAGGTGCTCGGCCGGAACCACGACGCACGCGATGAAATTCGAACGCCCCCGGCGCGACGCGGCCCTCCTGTGCTCGCACTCGCTTGGCGGCGCCAATGGAAGGCAACAAGAATGGATGTGCTGGTCGAGGCCGACCGCCTGCGGAAGACATTCGGGCCGATTGTTGCGGTCGACGACATTTCGCTGAAGGTCGCCAAAGGTGAGGTGCTGGGCTTTCTCGGCCCGAACGGTGCTGGCAAGTCGACCACCATGAAGATGTTGGTGGGCTTTCTCGAGCCCGACAGCGGTTCGGCCCGCATATGCGGCAAGTCTGTCGCTGAGCAGCCGAAACAGGCAAAGGTCCGCATCGGATACCTGCCCGAGGGAGCGCCCGCTTACGGCGACATGACAGTCGGCAGTTTTCTCAAGTTCATCGCAGAGATCCGCGGCTTCAATGGTGGCGACCTCCGCGACCGCATAGCGGCCTCAGTCGCACGCACCGGCTTGCACGATGTCATCGACCAGCGCATCGAGACCCTGTCGAAAGGTTTCAAACGTCGCGTCGGGCTTGCTCAGGCCATCCTGCATGAGCCAGCCGTGTTGATCATGGACGAACCGACTGACGGTCTGGATCCGAACCAGAAGCACCATGTGCGCTCGCTGATCGCGGATATGGCGAAGGACAAGGCCATCATCGTCTCCACTCACATCCTCGAGGAGGTCGAGGCGGTGTGCACGCGTGCCGTGGTTATTGATCGCGGTCGCATCGTCGCCGATGGGACGGCTGAAGAACTGCAGCGGCGCATGCCCTATCACAACGCTGTTTGCCTCGAGCTTGACGCCGCCAAAGCGGACGCGGCCGTGGCGGCGCTTTCAGCGCTGCCGATGGTTGCCAGGGTAGAGCGCATCGCGTCCACGAACGCCCATGCCAAGCTTCGTGCCTTTTCCAAGGGAAACGTGCCGATCGCCACCGAGGTTGCGACTGTCCTGAGCCAACAGGCTCTTCCCGTCGCAGAGATGCATGTCGAGCGTGGCCGTCTCGATGAAGTCTTCCGCCAGATCACCACTCACGAGGCGTCGAGCCAAAATGCGTAATGTCTGGATCATCACCAAGCGCGAGCTTGCGGCCTACTTCGGCACCCAGCTCGCCTACGTCTTCGCCGTTATTTTTGTCGCTTTGACGGGAGCGTTCGCGTTCTTCGTCGGCAACTTCTTCGAGCGTGGCCAGGCCGATCTCGTATCCTTCTTCCAATACCATCCCTGGCTTTACTTGCTGCTTGTCCCGGCCGTTGCCATGCGGCTGTGGGCCGAAGAGCGCAAGTCCGGCACGATCGAGTTGCTCATGACGTTGCCGATCAGCACGTCAGAGGCGATCATCGGGAAGTTTCTGGCCGCCTGGTTGTTCGTTGGTTTTGCGTTGCTCTTGACGTTCCCGATGTGGCTCACCGTCAATTATCTGGGTTCTCCGGACAACGGTGTGATCGCCACCAGCTACATCGGAAGCTTCCTGATGGCCGGCGCCTTCCTTGCCATCGGCTCGTGCATTTCTGCTTTGACCAAGAACCAGGTCATCGCCTTCATCGTGTCGTCGACGCTCTGCTTCCTGCTCGTCATGAGCGGCACGGAGATGGTGCTCAACTTTTTTCGGGGCTGGGCACCCCAGGTCTTGATCGATGCCATATCCAGCATGAGCTTCCTCACCCACTTCGACCAGATCCTGCGTGGTGTGCTGCCGATGGCGAGCATCTTTTTCTACCTGTCTCTAATTGCCTTCTTCCTGTTCGCGAACGCGATCGTCATCGAGCAGCGCAAGGCCGCCTGAGGAGACCATAAGCCTTATGTCTGACAACAAGCCGACGTCCGTGAACTCTTCCAGCGTCCGCCCCGGAGGTCTCATGTCGAAACTCACGAACTGGGGACAGCGCTTTGCCGGCTGGTTATTGCTGGCGCCTGGAGAGGCCGTGCAATGGGCCAAGGGCCTTAATCGCTCGACTCTGGCATGGGGCGGTCTGGCGCTTGCTGCCGTGCTGTTCCTGTCGTTGAACCTCGCTGCCTCCTTGATGTTGCGCAACGTCAAGGCCGACATGACCGAGGATCGCCTGTATACGATCTCCGACAGCACCAAGCGCATGCTCTCCAAGATCGAGGAACCGATCGAAGTCCGCGTCTACTATTCGCAGCGTTTGGGCGAGGTCTCGGCCGTCTTTAGCCGCCTGTTTCAGCGTGTGAAGGGGCTGCTTGAGCAGTACGACGACCTCTCAGGCGGCAAGGTGCGCGTGACGTTCCTCGACCCTGAGCCATTTTCTGATGCCGAGGACCGCGCATCGGCATCCGGCCTGCGCGGACAACGCATTAATCAGGATGGCGAGACCGCCTACTTCGGCCTCGTGGCATCCAACACCACCGACAACGACTCCGTCATTCCGTTCTTCACGCCCGATCGTGAGCGCTTTCTCGAATACGATCTGACCAAGTTGATCGCGGGTCTCGCCAATCCGAAGAAGAAAGTGGTTGGCCTGCTCTCCGGTGTGACGATCGATGGCAGCGCCAATCCGATGAACCCGCGTGCCCAGCCACCGCCCGCGTGGATGATCATTCAACAGATCCAGGAATTTTTCGAGATCCGCAAGATCGAGCCTACGGTCACCGAAATACCGAAGGATATCGATGTGCTGATGGTCGTCCAGCCGACCATTTTGACGCCGGATACGGCCTACGCCATCGACCAGTTTGCCCTCGGCGGCGGACGGGTCTTGGCCTTTGTCGATCCAGTCGTCGAATCGGTGCCGCCAGGTCCGGCCAGCATGGGATCGTTGCCGGTCAGCTCCCAGTTCAAAAAGGTTATGAAGTCCTGGGGTCTCAGCCTCGACACCGACAAGATTGCGGGCGATCCGACCATCGCGCGGCGTGTGCAGTTCGGCAACAATGGCGGCCAGCCGATCGTCACCGACTATCTGGCCTGGCTGCAAATCGAGCAGGCACAGCTCAATAGCAAGGATCCCCTCGTCGCCAGCATTCGCCGCCTCAATCTGGCAACTGCTGGCGCCCTGAACAAGGTCGACGGCGCGACGACGATCATCCAACCGCTCTTCCAAACCAGCCCGCAAGGCGGCCTGTTCGGCGCTGACATGGTGCGCTTTCAACCCAATCCGCTGGCCATACTGCGCAGCTTCAAGCCGGGCGGTAAATCACTCATGCTTGCAGCTCGCATCGGCGGGGAAGCCAAGTCGGCCTTTCCCGACGGACGCCCGAAGCCGGCAGAGGACAAAGCCAAGGCCGGCAAGACGGCAACCACGGACGGCGCAGAGAAGGCGGCGGATGCAACAAAGCCCGCTGCAGCAAAAGCGAGCGAGGCGAAACCTACGGATCCCAAAGCCGGCGACGGAAAAGCCGCTGCACCCAAAGCGGATGAGGCCAAGCCCAAAGCCACGGCAGATGCGGCCAAGCCCGCCGGCGATGGCAAAACCACGCCCCAGGCCGGCGACAAGAACCATTTGACGGCAGGCCGGGTGAACGTGGTTGTGGTTGCTGACGCAGATATGCTGAACGACAACTTCTGGGTTGAAGTGCGTGACTTCGTTGGTCAGCGCGTCGCCGTCCCGGTGTCCGACAATGCGAGCTTTGTCGTCAGCGCGCTCGAAAACCTCTCCGGTGGTGAGGCGCTCGCCGACCTGCGCGGCCGCGGCATCGTTGAGCGTCCATTCGATCGTGTCATCAGTATCCGCAGGAGCGCTGAGCAGCGTTTCCGCCAGAAAGAAGAGGCACTCAACGCCAAGCTCAAGGACCTGCAGGGCAAGCTTGCCAAGGTCGAGGCCAAAGGCGGCGAGGGCGGTGCTCCGGTGACCGTCATGCTCAGCGACAATGAAAAACAGGCGATCGAAAAGTTCCGGGGAGAAATGATCGCCGTCCGCCATGACCTGAGAGATGTGAAATCGGCGCTCCGGCGTGACATCGATCGGCTCGACGGCTGGCTCAAGTTCTTCAATATTGCAGCAATACCACTGCTCATCGGCATGGCCGGAGTGGGCTTCAGCCTCGTCCAGCGGCGTCGCAACGGCGGGGGCGGCCACGGCGGCAGGGAGGATCGTTCATGATCAAGCCGCATCACTTCATCACATTGGCCGCAGCGGCTCTCGTCTCGGTCCTGCTCGCCCTCTTCGTCTATGCCAGCGCCAACCGCTGGTCGGAGGGACACATCGAGGGGGAAGCGCTGTTGCCGGGCCTTGCGGATCATGTCCGCGACGTCAAGGCAATCGAGATCACGCAGACCGGCAAGAAGTTGACGATCGAGCGCGGCGACAGCACGTGGAAACTGAAAGAAAAGGGTGGTTTCCCCGTCAAGCCTGAGGCGGTGCGCACGCTCGTGGTGGCGCTGACTGAAGCGCAGCTGATCGAACCGAAGACGGCCATCAAAAGCAAACTCGACCTGCTGGAATTGGAAGATCCCAGTGGCAAGGATGCGAAGTCACGTGGTGTCCGTCTGCTCGACGCTTCTGGAAAGGCCATCGCCGACGTTGTTTTTGGCAAGACACGGTGGGATGCATTCGGGTCGGGCCGCGGTGGCATCTATGCGCGCCGCGCCTCCCAGACGCAGAGCTGGCTCGCGACCGGCGATCCAAAAATCACTTCCGATGTCACGGATTGGGTGGATACGAAGGTGTTCGCCGCAGACAAAGGCAAGGTGGCACGGCTAACCGTCGAGCACGCCGGAGAGGCGCCGCTCGTCATCGAGAAGGGGCCCGCTCCCAAACCGGCGGCGCCAACCGCCGAGGCTTCGAAGGAGGCGAAGCCCGCTCCGGCCAAGGCACCCGCCCCGGCTGACGACGCCAAGTACCACCTGACTGGTATCCCGGAAGGCAAGAAGCTCAAGAAGGATGTCAAGATCGACGACATGGTCGAGGCCTTCAACACCCTCGAACTTGAAGATGTCCGCAAGCTTGACGCCCCCCCCGCCGGCACCGACGTCACCGTTTTGAGGCTTGAGCAAACGGGCGGGGCGACCGTCGTCTTCCGTCTGCGCAAGGATGGCGATGCCCGCTGGATTTCGCTGGAGGCCACAGGCACCGATGCAGCTGCCAAGAAGGCCGCCGACGCTTTGAATGCGAAAGCCAAGGGATGGGAGTTCAAGATCCCGACCTGGCGCGGCGACCAAATGTCGAAGCGCCGGGCCGACCTCTTCGAGACAAGCTGAGATCATGGCCCCGGGCGCGCCACCTGTCGGTCTCGTGCCCGAATTGATCGTCAGTGAACTCGGTGCGAGCCCGCGCTTCTGCTGCGAATTGCTCCGCTTCGAGGTTCGGTACGCACGACCAGAGGAACGGTTTGCACACTTGCGACGCCAGCGCGCCGAGCTGATGCTGGAGCAGCCACTGTCGCGCGACCGCCTGTGGCCACTTGAGGAATTGAAACAGCCTTAAGGCCGGGGTCTCAATCTCGAGGTGCGCGTCGATGACGTCGACCAGCTTCATTCAGCTGTCGTCGGTGCCGGTCTTGAACTATTCTTGCCACTTGAAGAAAGTTGCTACGCCAGAGCCGAGGATGAGGTCGGTGTCCGGCAATTCGCGGTGCAGGACCCTGACGCATATCTCATCCGACTGTCGCAGAGGATCGCAACACGCCCATTGCGCAGAGTCGGATTGCACCGCAAGGCCTGAAACGTCTGAGCCGCGACGTCTCTCTCGCATCGAGGCGTGGGCGGGTCATGCAGGCGCAAGCCAGAAAACGGGTATGGATTGAGGCTCTGCAGGTATGGCTGATCCCGTAACGGAAGTCCTCTTCTATCATCTCGAACGCCATCCCTTGGAGCGGGTGCTGCCGGGGCTGCTTGAGCGCACCCTTGATCGCGGTTGGCGCGCCATTGTGCAAGCTGGCAGCCCGGAGCGATTGGCTGCTCTCGATAGTCATCTTTGGACGTATCGTGACGAAAGCTTCCTCCCGCACGGAACCGTGAAGGACGGCCCGCCTGCACTGCAACCCATTCTCTTAACGCTGGAAGAGGACAATCCCAACGATGCCGGCGTGCGCTTCCTGGTCGATGGCGCCACTTTGCAGCAATTTGCCGGCTATATACGTGTCGTCGTGATCTTCGATGGTGCCGACCGCACCGCCGTGCAGTCTGCACGCGAAATGTGGACCACGGCCCGCGGGCAAGGCTGCACAGCGACCTATTGGCAGCAAACCGAAAGCGGTGGCTGGGACAAGCGAGCATGAACGAGCGTGAGGCCAAGCCGCAGCGGCCTACGCGCGCACAGCCACTTCCAACCCACTGCGGTAGACCTGATCCAGTGAGCCCTGATCCTTCGTCGTCAGGTAACCGCTGCGGGCGCCGCGATAGACGCTCGGGTCGGCTGCGCCCGGTGGCATCGTTCCTTTGTCGCGTAGCGCCCGCACGGCCATCAAAAGCCGTCGCCGCGTGCGCGTGATCATCTGATCCGACGGAGCGAGATGCTCGAATTCAAAATCCGTGATCGGCCCCATGCTTTCGGTGATGGCTTGATCCTGGAGATGAATGCCTTCAATTCCCGTGTAGATGCGGTTGCTGCGTTGCGCTTCCCGGTCGATACCCCAATCGTTGCCGGGATTATCGGTCATGCGCCAGCGCCCAAGCCAGTCCGTGGTATTCGCCAGCAGGACGTTGCCGCGCCCGGCGCCGCCAATGGGCTGACCGTTTTTCAGCACTGGCGTCGGCATAGAATTTGCGGCCTTGGCCTTTTTCCACCAGATGAAGACGAACATGGTGTGGTGGTCGTCGAGCGGGACCCAGGCGCGGGCATGCATGTGAGTGTTGAATTCGCCGTTGGGTGCCTGGGTCCAGAATGGAAAGAGGAAGTTGGCAAAACGCCAGTAGGTCTCGCCCGGCCCAACCGTCCGGTAGCCGCCATATTGCGTGCCCCACGCCGTCTCCGTGACATCGTACTCAGGAGCGCGGTTGATGATGGTATTCCGCAACGGCTCATCCTCAGGCACATCGTCGACGTTGACGTGGCCGGCGTGCAGGAAGCCGAAATGTGACGTGTCGATTTCGCCCTCTAGCGCCTGCAGGTAGTTGCAGTCGCGCTGCACGAATGCGACGAGAGTCTCGTCCTCGGGCTGATCGAGAATTTCAAAACCGGGCAGGTCCGGCGGCTCGCTCGCCTTGCCCATGTAGACCCAAACGATGCCGGCCTTTCCCTGGCCCGGAACGCTCTTGCCCTGACCTTATGCTTGAAGTCCTGGTGCGGCGCTGCACTCGGCATGTCGACGCACTGGCCTGTGACGTCGAACTTCCATCCGTGATAGACGCAACGCAGTCCACCTTCCTCGTTTCGCCCGAGAAACAGCGAGGCGCAACGATGTGGACACTTGTGATCCATCACCCCGACCCGGCCCGCACTGTCACGGAACGCGATCATCTTCTCGCCGAGCAGCATGAGGCGTACGGGATCACCGTCTGCCACAAGTTCAGACGATTTCAGCGCCGGAATCCAATAATGGCGCATCAGCTCGCCCATAGGTTTGCCAGGACCGCATTCGGTCAACTCTCTGCCTTCAGCTGCGGTGGTCATTGGCTCCTCCCTGGCGGTAGAGATCTCAACGTGCCAATCCCGAGGTTAACACGACAAGCCCTTTCGGCCAGTCGCGATCCGTGCTGCAATCACCGCGATCGAATTCGTGGCGCCGCCGCACGCCTCCGTGCGAACGGACCCGCCTCAAGCCATCTTTTCCCTGAAGGAGCCTTCCATGACCGACAAACCCGTCGTCCGCTTCGATGTCGAAGACGGTATCGGCGTCATCACCATTGATTATCCCCCCGTCAATGCACTCGGACCTGGCGTGTCGGATGGCATTATCGCAGCTCTGGAAAAAGGTGAGGCGGACCCGGCCGTGAAGGCGATGATCATGATCGGCGCCGGACGAACATTCATCGCGGGGGCCGATATTCGTCAGTTTGGCAAGGCCCGTCCCAACCCGACGAAACGCACCTACGATGTACTGGACCAGGGCACCAAGCCGGTCGTCGCCGCAATCCATGGCTATGCGCTGGGCGGTGGCCTTGAGAACGCGCTCGCCTGCCACTATCGCGTTGCTGTGCCGAGCGCCAAGGTCGGCTTGCCCGAGGTGCAGATCGGCATTCTTCCCGGCGGTGGCGGCACCCAGCGATTGCCGCGCATCGTCGGTCCCAAGGTGGCACTCGACATGATCGTCTCTGGCCGCCACGTGCCCGCCGACGAAGCCAAGAAGCTTGGCATCATCGACGACATCGTTCCCGGCAAGGATCTTCGTGCCGAAGCCATCGCCTGGGCCAAAGGCATCGCCGAGAAGCGGCCCCTGCCACGTGTGCGCGATCGCAACGAGAAGTTGGCCGAGGCCAAATCCGATCCGGGCATTTTCGACGCCGCTCGCAAGCAATATGCCCGGCGCATGCGTGGCCAGCCGGCCCCCGAAAAATGCATCCAGGCCGTCGAGGCCGCCTGCACGCAGCCGTTCGAGGAAGGTATCGCTACAGAGCGGCGCCTGTTCTCGGAACTCGAGAACACGCCGGAAGCAAAGGCATTGCGCTACGCGTTCTTTTCCGAGCGAGAGATCGCCCGTATCCCCAACCTGCCGAAAGACCTTAAGACACCGGATATCAAGACAATGGCCGTTGTCGGTGCAGGCACGATGGGGGGCGGCATCGCCATGAGCTTTGCCGACGCCGGCATGCCGGTAAAGCTGGTCGACGCGTCGATGGAAGTGGTCGAGAAAGGCCTGCAGCGCATCCGCGACAACTATGCCACTTCCGTCAAACGTGGCTCGCTGTCCCAGGAGGATATGGACAGGCGCATGGCACTCATCACGCCGGTCGCCACCTATGACGAGATCGGCGACGCCGATGCCGTGATCGAAGCTGTGTTCGAGCGCATGGATGTCAAAAAGGAGGTGTTCAAGGAATTGGACCGGGTCATGAAGCCCGAATCCCTCCTCTTCACCAATACATCGGCCCTTAACATTGACGAGATCGCCAGCGTCACCAAGCGGCCAGAGAAAGTCGCTGGCACGCACTATTTCGTGCCGGCCAACGTCATGAAGCTGTTCGAGGTCGTGAATGCCTCCAAGACGGCACCCGAGACGCTTGCTGCTGCCATGAAGCTGGGTCGCGATATCAATAAGATCTCGGGCTATGCCGGCAATTGCGATGGCTTTGCCGCCAACCGCAGCCGCATTCCTTTCACTCTCGAGCAGAACCTGATGGTCGAGGAAGGTGCTCTGCCCCATCAGATCGATAAGGTGATGGAAGGGTTCGGCTACCCCGTTGGCCCGTTCAAGGTCAACGACATGTCAGGCTTGGACATTTCCTACGATACCCGCAAGCGCCGCAAAGCCGCCGACCCCGATTACCGCATGTTGCCGATACCGGACGGGTTGGTCGAGGCCGGTCGCGTCGGATTGAAGGCCGGCAAGGGCTGGTACCGATACGAACCGGGCGACCGCACGCCCCATGTCGACCCCGAGGTCGAGGCGCTGATCAAGAAGGTGGCGGCCGAGAACAATATCGAGCAGCGATCTTTCAGCGACGAGGAGATCTTGCATCGCCTCCTGTTCGGTTCGATCAACGAATTCTGCAAGATCCTCGAGGAGGGCAAGGCCATCCGCGCTTCGGATCTCGATGTCATGTGGCTCCATGGCTTCGGCTTCCCGCGCTATCGCGGCGGCCTGATGTTCTGGGGTGATACCATTGGCGCGCGTGAGATCTACAACCAAATCGCATCGTGGCATCAACGTTACGGTAAACGCTGGGAGCCCTCGGCTCTCTTGCGCGACACAGCCCAAAAGGGCGGCAAACTGACGGAGCTGAAGGCCGAGCGATTGCGCTAGACCGCGCGTTCGTCGCGTCGATCCTGCCTGCCAGTACCTCCTTTGCATGTGCTGGCAGGTGGGCCGTCACGCCATGAGCGCACGCGTTGCTTCAAGCCAGCTGGCCGCCGTCGTAGCCACAGGCAATGCGGCCGAGGCGGCCAGCAAATGCATCGGCCTCTGCCTCGCTGAGCGTTCGCCGGGCGTCATCCACCGCTTCCCCCCGCCCGCGCGCCAATAGCCGCGCGACGAGAGCAGGATCGAGCTCGGGTAGGCTCGCCCAAAAGCCCCGCGTCAGGGCATTGACGAGCTCGTGCTCGGGATGAGCCGCGTTTTCCGGCGCCCGGCCGATTTCGTACATATGCGTAACAGCGCCCCAGTCGCCACGCTCGGCAGGTAGCCGCTCGAAGATGTCCGGGTGTTCCTTGGCGACATAGAAGCGGTTCAGCGTGTCGTCGAGCCGGAAGCGGTAGCCGGCCTCCAGCAGGATCGGCTCCCATGCCTCGTGGGCTGGCTTGTTCTGTGCAGGATCAATGGCCTCGGCAACCACAACTTTCGGCCGGTAACGCCGCCAATCATTGCCTGCCAGAACCGCGCGCTCCGCCCCCTCGACGTCAATCTTGAGAAAATCGATCGCGGTGACGTTGTTTGCTGCACACAAGGCGGCAAGAGTTGTCATCGGGCGGCGAACTTCAATCGGGATGTCGCCATGTACCCGCGAATTCTGGGCATTGGCTGCAACGGTCGTAGAAAGGCCATGCAGGCGGGGAAACGTGTGGAGGATGGCGGTACCTTCCGTTTCTCCGACCAGCCCCTCATAGACGGTGTCACGAGGCCGAACGTGCTGATAGAGCGCGGCGAGCCCGGGTTGAGGCTCCACGATCACACCCTGCCAGCCGCGTTCGTAGAACCACATGCTGACGTTGTCGGCCACCGGATGGCCCCCACCCACGTCGATATAAAAGCCGCGGTCTTGGCCTGCGAGCGCCAACGACAGGTGATAATCCTCCAGGTTCTGCGTGTACGACAGCGGCTTTCCGCCTGCCAAGGTGCCTGCCCGCCTGTCCATTTTTTATCTCCATGTCGCGCGTGCCCACGCCGCGAAACGCGCTTCGATTACGGCGGAAACAAGGAACAGCTTGCACTTGTCCGCCCGCCCCGCTTTCATCTGGAGGCGGCGCCGGCCATAGCCACAAATTAACCATTGGAGGTCATCATCTCTTATCGCAAGCCGTAAGAGTAGCCCGAGCATCGATCGGCATGCCAAGTGCCAGGTCTGCGCGGGTGGGGTCCGGACCATGTTGGGTACCAAAATTGGCATAGCATTGGGTGGCGGCGCGGCACGCGGCTGGGCCCACATCGGCGTTCTCAGGGCGCTGGTACAAGCTGGAATCGTCCCAGATATCGTGGTTGGCACATCCATTGGCGCTGTTGTGGGCGGCTGCTTTGCAGCCGATCGCCTGGATGAGCTTGAAGGCTTCGCGCGCGACCTGACGCGGCGGAAAGTCTTCGGCTTCCTGGATTTCAATCTCTCCGGATCGGCCTTGATCAGCGGGCAGAAGCTCGTCGAGCGCCTGGACCGGCATCTTAATGATTTGGCAATCGAAGACCTTCCGCGACGCTACGTGGCTGTCACGACGCAGATCAGAACCGGCCACGAAGTTTGGTTGTCTCGGGGGGCTCTCGTCGATGCCATGCAGGCCTCGTACGCCATACCCGGAATCTTCAAACCCATGCGCATCGGGGGGCGATGGCTGTTCGATGGAGCACTCGTCAATCCGGTGCCGGTGTCGGTCTGTCGCGCGCTCGGCGCGCGCTACGTCATCGGCGTGAACCTCAATGCCGACCTTGGCGGGCGTAGCACGGTGATCATGGACCCGGAGCTGAGCCAGGTTGAACGGCCGGCTGATCCACCGAAGGCGCTCGTGTCCAAGCCGGCGCGGAAATTGGTTCGCAACCAGCTTCTCGGTGATGGTGGCCAGGGCCCGGGAATTACCAGCGTCATGGTCGACGCGTTCAACATCGTGCAGGACCGCATCGCCCGTTCGCGCCTTGCCGGAGACCCGCCGGATGCCTTGATCAGCCCGCGCTTGTCGGGCTTTGGCATGTTTGATTTCCACCGTGCCGATGGCCTCATCGAGCGTGGCATGGTCGCAGCCATGCGCGAGATCCAGGACCTACGCCGTGAGATCGACTTGCGTCGGGCCGACCGTATCGTCGAGCCCGACTACGCCTGATGCCGTGCGATCCGGTCGGGCATCGCACGTGAATGCGAAAGTGCCGCCTCAACCAGTCTTGATGTAATCTCGCATGGCACTGGCCTCCAGCTCGATTTCGGCAACTCTATGCTTCACCACATCGCCGATCGAAATAATGCCGTTGAGCCTGTCGCCGCTGATGACCGGGAGATGGCGGAATCGATATTCCGTCATGCGCGCCATCAGTTCATCGACCGTATCGTCTTCGCTGCATGTGACGACATCCTCAGTCATGACCTTTGATGCCGGCCATTGCAGCACCTCGGCGCCAAATTGCGCGATCCCCTGCACCACGTCGCGCTCCGAAACGATGCCGGCGACTTCGCCACTGTCGCGAATGATAACAACAGCGCCGATCTGCAGGGCGGCCAGTTTTTCGACGATTTCGCCGATCGTCGCCGTCGTGCTTGCCGTTTCGACCTTACGCCCCTTGTCGTTCAGGATGGATGTGACGTGCATGTCCGTCTCCTTCAGCCCTCGAACGCCGATTGGTCGGGGTCGTGCCCATCAACCCGGTGCCGGCAGTCAAAAACGGCCTCTATTGGCCTCTGACTGAGACAAATACCGATGGCCCGCCCTGACCATTGCAACGTCCTCGGACGTGTTGCGGGCTTATTCGATCCGATGTGACGTCGGATATGATGAGGTTAACAAAGGCGACATTCTGTCGCAATAAAAATGGCAAGGCGGTTACGAGGCCAGCGGCCGTCTCTGGCCTTTGGCGCGCGACCCGCAGCTCACAGCGCTGGCCGCCGCCTAAACCGCGAGCGTGTCGGATGCAGGCGCCGACGGTTGCCGGTCGAACAGCCCGAATGTCAATAAGCCGAATGCGAAGCCGCCAAGATGTGCTTCCCATGCAATCCCGCTCGCCGTCGTGAACAAGGGTGCTGCAACGGCGGTCAGGAGATTGACAACGACCCAGATGCCAATCGCGATGACCGCACGGCGGTCCGCCATCAATGCCCTGAGCGACATGCGCTGTATGGCCTCCGGCTCATCCCGGAATGCGGCAGGTCCACCTTGGTCGAAGGCCGAGAACAGGAATCGAAAGGCGCCGCCCATGTAGCCGGAGAGTGCGCCCGAGGCACCGACCATTACGGTTTGGTCGTGCAGGTGGAAGGGAATGAAGGCTAACGCGCCGGCCACGCCCGACAGCCCCCCAAACACCAAAAATCGCCAGGTTCCGATCCGCGCGGCAACAGCGCTGCCAAAGGCCAGGAGCCAGGCTGAGTTCATGATCAGGTGCATCCAGTCCCAGTGCACCAGCTGATGTGTCAGCAGCGAGGAAATGGCCAGTAGGCCATTGTCCATGTGCAGCAGACCCGGTCCATAGCGCTGGGGCAGGACCGCGGCCATAGTTAAGACCTCGATGCGCTGCTGCTCGCTCAACAGGGTCAGTGCCAAATGCACCACGACGATGAGGCCGAGAGTCCACACGACAACCGCCGGCGCGTTGATCATCGGCTCACGAGATTTCAAAGGCCAAGCCTCCTCGGGGCCCGCTAGCGCGAGCGCATTATGTGAGCGCTGGGCTTAACTCTGTCGACGTGCGCCGGCAACCCGTAAACGCGAAAACCGGCGGTCTGGCACGGAAGGTGCTCAATCCTTGCCAAGTCGTTGCCGGAAGTATCAGGCGGTGTGCCGAACCGTAACACCCCTGATGCCGGTTGGTGGGCGACTGCGTGCATAGACGTGGAGTCCGGGCCCGACGCCCGGTTGGGTAAACGCATGAAGCAGCCGACAATCCGCCTTCTCTACAACTATTGGAACGATGTCAGGGGTGAGCGGCTGGCGCCGACACGCTTCGAGATCGAGCCGTCGCGAATTTCGCGCGTCCTCTCAGAAACGTTCATTCTTGAGCGTACGTCCGACGGTGCCCACACGTTCCGGTTGGCCGGAACACGCATCTGCGAGCAATTGGGGACGGAGCTCAGAGGTCGCGATGCAACGTGGCTCGCCGGCCCCGATCGCGACATCCTGGAAGCCATGCTCGAGAAGATCACCCGCGATGGCGGAGTTGGGCTTTTCGAGTTCGAGGCCACGACCAAGGACCGGCGGCGCGCCCGCTTTGAAACGGTAATCCTTCCTTTGGTCCACCCGGATGACCAGATAACCCGCTATGTCGGTGCAATGAGCGCTATCGAGCCTCCGGCGTGGCTGGGCGTGGATCCCCTCTCTCCAGCAAGCATCCTCACCCACGAGGTCATCTGGCCGGACGGCAGGCCCCACGCGGTCGTCGCACACAGCCGCCAACAATTGGCATTTTCACCGGCCTTCGCCCAGGCTCGGGTGGTGCGTTTCGATCGCCGCCAGTTCCGCATCTTGGACGGTGGGCGAAAGGAATAAGCCTGCGCGGTGCGGTAAAGCGGCGAGAAAAGACAACTACGGGCAAGTCTGACGAATTGAAGTTCGACCCCAGCGTGCAGATTTGTGGCGGCTAAGGTTCAAAAACGAACGGTGGCTTAGAACTCCATTAAGAAGCCCTAAGGCATAGTCGGCTTGCATCCTCGCGGGAGCTTTCGTGGTGCCGCAACGGCTCGGCGAAGACGTTCCCAGTTTGTTTGCCGCCCTTGCTTGTAGGTACTCAATGACGATCGCGTTGCAGCAAGATCTCACGACAAACTCGCCTTTGGTCGCGCGCATTTCAGCCGATCGCCGCCGTCACAGGCGCGTACCCCTCGCCCTTCTCGGTCGCTTTATGCGCCAGAACAAGCAGGAATATCCCTGCAAGCTGGTGGATATCTCTGTCGGCGGCGTGGGACTGATGTCGCCTGTTCAGGTGGAAGACGGCGAGCGCGTCATCATCTATCTCGATTACCTCGGTGGCCTCGAAGGCACCGTCGTTCGCCAGTTGCCGGGTGGCTTTGCCGTCGAGCTGAATGCGACGCTGCATAAGCGTGAGAAGCTCGCCTCCCAAATTACGTGGCTCATCAATCGCCACGAACTCGATCCGACTGAGGCGCGCCGCCACGAGCGGACGGTGCCCCGCAATCCCATGTCGACCCTCAAGCTTGATGACGATGTGGTGCTGCCATGTCAGGTGCTTGATGTCTCGATTTCGGGGGCGTCGATCGCCACTGACATGCGTCCGCCAATCGATAGCGAGGTGATCCTCGGCAAGCTTCGCAGTCGCGTCGTTCGTCACCACGCCACCGGCATTGCCGTTCGCTTCCTGGATATCCAACAGCCGACGGCTCTGCGTCGCTATTTCGGCTGATCGTGTCATGCGGGACCGTGAACTGTCACTGGCCCGCATCGGTTCGTCTGCGCGTTTGGTCGAGGGTGGTGTAATGTGGCAGGTGTTTAAGTCCAGTACGTGTGTCGTAACATTCGCCGTGACGTTGGCGATGGCTGGGTCTGCAGGTGCAATCGAAAAATCACGGCCGAGCGCATCGCGAACGGACAAGTCGCCGTTCATGCAGATCTACAGGGCAACTCTGCCACCATACGGCTACGTCAGGTTTTGCCATGAGTTTCCGCGTGAATGTATCGCAGGACGCATGAGCGATGCGCGCGTCGAAGCGACGGCGAGCCGGATGGCGGAACTCGATATCGTCAACCGGCACGTCAATCACACGATTGAACCCGCGACGGATCAGGAGATCTACGGCGAGGTCGAGCGCTGGGTCATACCGACCAAGCGTGGCGACTGTGAAGACTACGCTCTGCTCAAGCGCCACATGCTGATCGCCCGCGGATGGCCGGTCGGCACGCTCCTCATGACGGTCGTACGTGACGAGAAAGGCGAAGGGCACGCCGTCTTGACTGTGCGCACGTCGAAAGGCGACTACATTCTCGACAACAAGACCGACGAAACGCGCATCTGGCACGAGACGCCGTACGCGCTCGTCATGCGCCAGTCCTATATCGATCCGAATGTTTGGCTGTCGCTGGAGCCCGGTGAGCACAGACTGGACAATACGCCACTCGCGGGAATGCGCGAAGCAAACCCTTGAGCGCATGGCGCCCGCCATACCGTTAAACAAGGCGATGAGAGTCTCGACATTGCGCCACAGTGTTGGCGCAACTGTCAGGTCTGCACGGCTCGCAGACCCTGCGCGTAACGCTTCCATCTCTTATTGTAGTCATCGACGCCCCAAGCGTTGAAAGCACGCTCGTCGTCGGTCAATTCGCGCACAACTTTGGCGGGCGCACCCATGACGACGGAATTGGGCGGAATCTTTTTCCCGGGGGGCACGAGGGCGCCAGCCCCGATCATCGCACCTTCACCAATGTGTGCGCCGTTCAGGACAATTGCGCCGATGCCAATGAGCGCACGATTCTCGACCGTGCAGCCATGCAGCATCGCCATGTGTCCGATGGTGACGTCTTCGCCGATCGTCAATGGCACACCGGGATCAACGTGCAGCACGGCGTTTTCTTGAACATTGGTGCGTGCTCCGATGCGTATGACATCATTGTCGCCTCGGATAGTTGCACCAAACCATACGCTGACATCCTCCGCCAGATGCACCCGGCCAATCACATGGGCCGTCGGCGCCACCCAGAATCGGCCTGCACCCGGCGTCTCGACCTTCCAGTCATCGAGGTCACAAATCGGCATAAGTCGTCCTGATGATCCGAGAGGGAAGGGGGAACTGGCGTGACGGCTCCAGCCTCACGCAGCCCTACGCCGTGACCACCGAAAGGTCGGTCGCGCCGCGTGTCGCTTCAGGCATTGTCTTCAAGGTCGATGTCCAGAATGGTCATCGAAAACTGAAAACAGGTGTCACCGTCTTCGGTGTCCTTGGCAATGACGCCGACGAACTCGCCACCGACATAGACTTCTGCCGCATCAGCTGCCTTCTGGCGCCCGCGAATCTCGATCGACCTGTTGCCGAACAGCTTGCGCATGTAGGCTTCGACATTCTTCAACTCAGCTGCGCTCGCTACTATCGATTTCGCCACATTGCCTCTCTCTCGCACAGCCGCACCAGCACGCGGGCGGTTGGCTTCACAGTCTGTTGCTTGGTCTTGCCGCACCGGGGCACGGCCACACATCTCTTTCGCACACAACCCGTGCGAAGCCATGGCCTAGCTGACTGATCGCGTCAACAGCAGCCGCAGTCGTCTGGATAGAGCCGTTGATCCATCGAGCGTGCCGGCTCCGGACAATTGCTGTCCCCAACGATACGGGCCGGCACACCCGCGACAGTCTTGTTTGGTGGAACGTCATTCAGCACCACCGATCCTGCCGCAACCTTCGAGCAACGCCCGACCGTGATGTTACCCAGAACCTTGGCCCCGGCCGCCAGCAGCACGTTGTCCTCGATCTTCGGGTGCCTGTCGCCCATGTCCTTGCCAGTACCGCCTAGGGTGACGTTGTGCAGCATGGAAACATTATCGCCCACCACAGCCGTCTCGCCGATCACGATGCCATGGGCATGGTCAACGAAGATGCCAATGCCGATTTGAGCGGCCGGATGAATATCGACGGCAAAGATCCGGCTCGACTGGCTTTGCAGGTAAAGGGCGAAGTCCTGCCGGCCCTGCAGCCACAGTTGATGGGCAAACCGATAGGTCACGAGGGCGTGGAACCCCTTGAAATAGAGGAGCGGCTCGATGAAACGATGGCAGGCGGGATCGCGGTCGACGACGGCGGCCAAATCGGCCCTGAACGCGCGGCCGAGCTGGGGCTGTGCCTTGATAACGTCTGCGAAAACCTGATTGATCAGCCCGGCATCGACGTCCGAGTGGTTGAGCCGCTGAGCCAGCCGGTGGCAAACGGCTTCCTCCAGTCGATCATGCGACAGAACGGTGGCGTAGATGAAGCCGCCAAGCGCGCGCTCGGTGTTGACGATGGCTTCCGCCTCATCCCTGACGGCCGCCCAGATCGGATCGACGGTATGAATGTGCTCGCGCACGCGGGTATTGTCAGCAAGCATGTTTCGACTCCCGGTCTGAGGTCTTCCAGGCGCGGTTTCGGGCCGGTCCCGGGTACGCCTTTCCCGTGACATGCAATTTCGAGGTAAATGGGCACAGTCGGCAAGTCAATCAATGGATCAAGGTGAGGGCGAGCTTGTCACGCTCGCTTGGTCCCTCAGCCTTGCGAAGTCAGTTTTGGTAATAATACCCGTCACGACCGTACGCTGCAACGCGCAGCACCCTGCGGGCTCCGCCTGATGCCTTTAGCGAAAGCCCTTGCCTTGAGCATGTCTGGCAGATGCAACTTGGTTGGCGCTGTGACACGGCATTGACGCATCAAGGCGTGGGCTACAGCATGGTGAAGTGTCCAAGCCCTGTGCCCCCACAAGTGATCTGTTCATGGAGTTGAAGAGATGAAAGACGAGAGCCGCATTCCCGTGCTTGTGGGCGCCGGCCAAGTCACCCAGCGCGAAACTGATCCGCAGGCCGCTCTCGGACCAATGGATCTTACGGCGCAAGCCTGCATCAAGGCCGCGGACGACGCCGGCGCCGGCAAGGCCCTGCTAGCGGCCCTCGACACCAGTGTGGTTCTCAGATCGTTCTCAGACACGAGCTGGCGCTTCAAAAGCCCGTTTGGTGGTCCCAAGAACCCGCCCAAATCTCTGGCCAATCGGCTGGGGGCATCGGCAGCCAAGCGCCTCGTCTACACGCATCCCGGCGGGAACATGCCGCAATGGTGTATCACGCAGCTCTTTCAGATGATTACCCGCGGGGAGGTCGAGGCGGCATTGGTCTGCGGCGGCGAGGCGCTGGCCACCCAAAAGGCCGCCGAGCGCGCCAAGATCAACCTCGACTGGAATGAGGATGCGGGCGGCAGCTACGAAGATTGGGGCGTATCGACCCGCGGCTGGAACGACGTGGAGGACCGCCACCGCATGGCCGGCGCCATCTTCGCCTATCCCCTATTCGAGAACGGCATTCGTGGCCACCTCAAGCGCACCATCCCCGAGCATATGGCAGCTTGCGGCAAGCTTTTCGCCCACTTCGCAGCCGTAGCGGCCAAGAACCCGCTCGCCGACCGCCGCAGCGGCTATACCGCCGAGCAGATCGCCACCGTCAGCGCCGACAATCCGTTCATTGGCTTTCCCTACACCAAGCTGATGAACTCCAATGCCTTTATCGACCAGTCAGCGGCAGTGCTGCTCACGTCCGTCGCAAAGGCCCGTCAACTCGGCATTCCCGAGAAGAACTGGGTCTATCTGCACGGCTGCGGCGATGCCTACGATCACTGGTTCATCTCCGATCGCAAGAACTTCCACTCCTCGCCCGCCATGCGCACGGTTGCCAACGAAACATTCGAGATGGCCGGCATGTCGCTCGCCGACATGGACTTCATCGACCTCTACTCGTGCTTTCCCTCCGCCGTCGAAATTGCCTGCATGGAAAACGGCATTGCTCTGGACGACCCCCGTGGCCTGACCGTCACCGGCGGCCTTCCCTACTTCGGCGGCCCCGGCAACAACTACGTCACCCATTCGATCGCAGAGATGGTGTCGAAGGTACGCTCAAGGCCGGGCTCGAAGGGCCTCGTCACCGCCAACGGCAATTACGTCACCAAGCAATCCGCAGGCATCTATTCGACCGAGCCGCCCTCGAAGCCGTTCAAGCCCAAGGACCCCAAAACCTATCAGGCGGCCATTGATGCCGACAAAGGCCCGCCTACCACGGAGACACCGTCGGGGAAGGGAACCATCGAGACCTACACGGTCATTCACGATCGCAAGGGGCCGAGCTATGCGATCCTTTTCGCTCGCGACGCGCAAGGCCGCCGCTTCATCGCCAACACGCCCGATGATGCAGCGCTGCTGAAAGATATGACCGAGCGCGACTATCTCGGCACCGGCGGCACCGTCACCAGCTCCGACGGCCTCAACGTCTTCAAACCGGCTTGAGACCTGAACCGAGAGAATTGAACCGATGGTAGAGACTTCAGCGGGACGCATCACCTCCCGCATCGACGGCGCTGTCGCTTGGATCACAATCGACAATCCAGCGCGCCTCAACGCCTTCACGCGCGACATGTGGGCCGCCGTGCCCGGCCACATCGAGGCGGCTGAGGCCGATGATGGCGTGCGCGTTATCGTCATCACCGGTGCCGGCACCAAGGCATTCTCGGCCGGCGCCGATATCTCGGAATTCGGCGACAACCGCACCGGCGCCGCCGCACGCGAATACGACGAGATCAACGACGCGGCCTATCAGGCGATCCTTTCCGCGCGCAAGCCAACCATCGCCATGGTGGCTGGCTACTGCTTCGGTGGTGCCTGCGAGATGGCGATCTGCTGCGATCTGCGCATAGCTGCCGACAACGCCTCCTTCTCCGTGCCTGCAGCCAAATTGTCACTCGGCTATAATCCCCGCTGGGTCCGCCCCATGCTGGCGGTGATGTCGCCCGCCAAGGTGAAGGAGATGCTCTTCACCGCGCGACGCTACATGGCGCCAGAAGCGTTTGCGATGGGCCTTCTCAATAAGGTCGTGCCGCTCGCCAGCCTCGAGGCCGAGACGGTGGCGTTGGCCAGCGAGATCGCAGCCAACGCGCCGCTGACGCTCCGCGCGGCCAAGGCCTCCGTCGATGCCCTGGCCGCCGACCCCGCCGGCGCCGATCTCGCTGCCCTCGACACCCAGGTGCTCGCCTGCTTCGACAGCGAAGACTTCAAGGAAGGTGCACGCGCCTTCATGGAAAAGCGCAAACCGCAATTCCGTGGCCGCTAAGCCCGCGCGCGGCGCCCGCCACAGCTCCGGTCGATCATGAAAACGCGAAGGACGACACCATGTCGGCAACGCCCAGAAAGCGCATCTACCTCGCTGGACCCGAGGTGTTCCTTCCCGATGCCAAAGCTGTCGGTCGCGCCAAGGTCGAGATCGCAGCCGAGTTCGGTTTCGAAGGCGTCTTCCCGCTCGATGCTCAGGTCGATCTGAGCGGCAAGTCGAAGCCTGTCCAGGCAGGGCTGATATTTTCCGCCTGCGAAGGCCTGATGGACACCTGCGACTTCGCTGTCGCCAATCTGACACCGTTTCGCGGCGTCTCGATGGATTCAGGAACCGCCTATGAGGTCGGCTACATGCGCGCCCGCGGGCGCCGTGTGTTCGGCTACACCAACGCCCCCGGTGATTTGGCGAGCCGCGCGCGTGCGTTCCGTGAAAGAGGAATACCAGCGGGCGACTGCGATCGCCCCGATTGCGAGATCGAGGACTACGATCTCGTCGAGAACATCATGATTGCAATCGCCCTACGCGAGAGCGGCGGCGACGTGATCCAGCTCGCCGCCGATGGCGACATGCACAATTTCGCGGCCTATCGAAAATGCCTTGAGCTGGCCCGCAAGCAGTTCCTTTGATCCCAGCCGCAAAAGCTTGCCGGGCGTTGTGCCATGGCCCGGGGGCTCGCTAAAGTCATCCCCAGCAATCATTCACCCCGGGCTGAGGCGATCCTGCCACGCCCGATCGTCAGCGAGAGGAAATGCCGTCATGGCCCGACTGCCGTATCTCGAAAAATCGGACCTGCCGCCTGAGCACCAGGACCTGCTCAGGCGCGAAATAACGCTCTTCAAGTGCATGACCCACAGCCCCAACGCTGCACGGGCATTCCAGGGTTTGGGCGGCTTCATTCGGCACAAGAGCAAGCTCGATCCGAGACTGCGCGAAATTGCAATCCTTGCTGTCGGCTGGATCACCCAGGCACCCTACGAGTGGTCCCACCACGTCAAGATCGGACAGGAGTTTGGTGTCAGTGAAGACGATATCCGGGCGCTGATTGCCGAATGTGATGGCCAAGCCAACGGCCTCGAGCCGGTCGCAAAGCTGATCGTCAAGGCAGCCGGTGAAATGACCAAAGATCTCGCCGTGGCCGATGCGACCTTTGCCAGCCTCAAAGGCCACTTCGACAACGAATGTCTGACCGACCTGATCATCACCATGGCGTTTTATAACGCGGTCGTGCGCTACCTCGGTTCCATGCGGATTGATGTCGAGCCCGAGTACCAGCCCTATCTCGACAAGTTCCCGCTGAAACGGCCGATGTATTGATCAATCGGGTTAACCTGTAGAGGACAGGCTGTGGCGAAGTGCAAATCGTGGGGTTGCTAGCAGGACCACTAGCGCGATAAGTTGTGCCCAAGGACAACAAAAGCGAACCGGTGGTCAGGCCCGTCATAGCTTGTGCCGCCAGTGAATGCCACAAAGGGAGGAATTTGATGGCCGGTAAAGTGCTGGCAGGCGTTGTCGCGTCTGCATTCGTTGTGATGGGAGCGGGGTCACCAGCCTTCGCTCAAAAGAGCGGGGGTATTCTGAAAGGCTACCACCGGGGCAATCCGCCGTCAGGCTCGATCCACGAAGAAGCAACGATCTCCACGATCCAGCAGTACATGGGCGTCTTCAACAATCTCGTTGTTTTCGATCCCGACAAGCGGGTGGAGTCGATGGATTCCATCGTTCCCGATCTTGCCGAAAGTTGGAGCTGGGACGCCTCGAAGACCAAGCTGACCTTCAAGCTGCGCTCCGGCGTCACATGGCACGACGGCAAGCCGTTCTCGGCCAAGGACGTCAAGTGCACCTTCGATCTTCTCCAGGGCAAGTCGAAGGACAAGTTGCGCAAGAACCCGCGCTCGATCTGGTACCACAACCTGAAAGAGGTGACGGTCAACGGCGACAATGAGGCCACCTTCGTGCTCGGACGTCCCCAGCCCGCCCTGCTGATGATGCTCGCTGCTGGCTATTCGCCGATCTATCCCTGCCATGTCTCGGCCGCGAAGATGCGCACCAATCCGATCGGCACCGGCCCCTTCAAGTTCGTCGAGTTCAAGCGCAACGAGTACATCAAGTTCGCCAAGAACCCGAACTACTGGAAGAAGGGCAAGCCCTATCTCGATGGGCACGAGTGGCGCGTGATCACCAACCGTTCGACGCGTATCCTGGCCTTCACCAATGGCGATTTCGACATCACGTTCGACTCCGATGTGACCGTGCCGCTGCTGAAGGACGTCAAGAAGCAAGCGCCGAACGCCGTCTGCGATCTGAAATCGACAGGCGTCTCCACCAACCTGATCGTCAACTCGACGGCGCCGCCCTTCAACGATGCCAAGATTCGTCAGGCCATGGCGATGGCGATCGACCGCAAGTCCTTCATCACCATTTTGAGCGAAGGCAACGACGTCATGGGCGCGGCGATGCTGCCTGAGCCTGATGGCAAATGGGGCATGCCGCCCGAAATGCTCAAGCAGTTGCCGGGCTACGGCGATAACGTCGCCAAGAACCAGGCCGAAGCACGCAAGATCATGGAAGGCCTCGGGTACTCGGAGTCGAACCCGCTCAAGGTCAAGGTCTCGACCCGCAACATCGCAATCTATCGTGACCCAGCCGTGATCCTGATCGACCAGCTCAAGAAGATCCACATCGCCGGCGAACTCGATGTGGTCGATACTTCGATCTGGCACGCTAAGGTTGCGCGCAAAGACTACTCTGTGGGCCTCAATCTGACAGGCGTTGGCGTCGACGATCCAGATGTCAACTTCTACGAGAACTACAAGTGCGAGTCGCAGCGCAACTACACCAAGTACTGCAACAAGGATCTGGAGAAGCTGTTCGACCAGCAGTCTCAGGAATCCGATGAGGCAAAGCGTAAGAAGATCGTTTGGGAGATCGAGAAGCAGCTTGCGCTCGATGTCGCCCGTCCGATCATTTATCACGGCAAGAATGCCACCTGCTGGCAGCCGTACGTCAAGGGCGTGAAGCTGCACTCGAACAGCATCTACAATTCTTGGCGTCTTGAAGACGTGTGGATGGACAAGAAATAAAGTCCACGACGTCCATCGTTAAGTCCGGCTGCGGCATGACAAGTGCCGCAGCCTGTTGTTTCTCAACTGTGACTTCCCGTTGCATGTCGCAATCGGAAGACGAGTGCCAGCCCCGACGGAGGCGGTTGTGACGACATATATCATCAGGCGTGTGCTGTTGATGCTCCTGACGCTGTTCGGGATGTCGGTGCTCATTTTCGTCATGTTGCGCCTCGTCCCCGGCAACATTGTCGACATCCTCTTCGATTCCGCCGGCTTTATCGACCCGGTTGAGAAAAAGCGTATCGAGGCCGAACTCGGTCTCAATCTGCCGATCTACCAACAATACTGGGCTTGGATATCTGGCCTCGCCCATGGCGATCTAGGCTTCGCCTACGTCTCCGAAAAACCCGCCATCGACGAGATCCTGCCGCGCATTCCCATCACCGCGAAGCTGGCGGGCATGGCACTGTTCTTCTCGGTCTTGTTCGGCGTGCCCCTGGGCGTCATCTCCGCCGTCAAGCAGGACTCAACCCTCGACTACGTTCTGCGCGTCGTCAGCCTGAGCGGCTTGTCGCTGCCGTCATTCTGGCTCGGTCTACTGATACTGATGGCGTCTGTGGCCTGGTTTGGCGCTATTCCGATCTACACCGAGACGCCCGCGACCTGGTGGGATGAGATCTTGTTGCTATCGGTACCTGCCGCAGCGGTCGGCTTCCGCGCTTCGGCCTTGATCATGCGTCTCACGCGATCGTCGATGCTGGAGGTCCTGCGACAAGACTATATTCGCACGGCGCGCTCGAAGGGCGCTTCGGAGAATACAGTCAATTACAGTCACGCCCTCCGAAATGCCGTCCTGCCCGTCATCACCATCATCGGCATCGAGGCGGCGTTCCTGATCGGCGGTCTCATCGTCACCGAGACGGTCTTCAACATTCCAGGTGTCGCCCGCTTCCTCGTCGAAGCCATCCTCTGGCGCGATTATCCAATCGTGCAGAACCTGGTCATGCTCATCGCCGTCGTCACGGTGGTGGTCAACTTCATGGTCGATATGGCCTACTTGGCCCTCGATCCGCGCATCAAGTACGAGAGCTGAGGCTCCAACGGAGGTCTGCCCATGGCAGTCGCTGATCATCAAGCCGAGCTGGAGCGCGCTGGCGCCAACATCAACAGTACCTGGTCGCGCCTCTCCTACTACATGCGGCGCTACCCCCTCGGAGCCTTTGGAGCGGTGATCGTCATCATCTTCGTGTTGATGGCCATCTTCGCACCCTGGATCGCCCAGTACGACCCGACCACAACTAACGCGGCGACGTCGCTCGCCCGCCCCGGTGGCCAGCACATCCTCGGTGCCGACTTCATGGGCCGCGATCTCTTCAGCCGCATCATCTGGGGCGCCCGCATCTCGCTGATGGTCGGCATCGGGTCGACGGTGCTCGGCTGCTTCTTCGGCGCTGTCATTGGCCTGTTGTCGGGCTACTACGGTGGCTGGCTGGACCTCATGACCCAGCGCGTCATCGACATAATGCAGGCCCTGCCGCTTCTGGTCATGGCGCTGCTCATGGCAGCATCCCTCGGGCCGTCGCTGATCAACACGATTATCGCGATCTCGATTCCGATTGTCCCCAACGTCGCCCGTGTCATCCGCTCGAACGTGCTGGCCCTGCGTGAAATGCCCTATGTCGAAGCCGCCAAGGCCGTCGGCATGGGCGAGACCAAGATCGCCTTCCGTCACGTTCTGCCCAACACCTTGGCCCCCTTGATCGTCATCGCCACGGCCCAGCTCGGCTCCGCCATCCTCACCGAGTCCTCGCTCTCCTTCCTCGGCCTCGGCATTCCCGAGCCACATCCCTCCTGGGGCCGAATGCTCTCGGAGTCGGCCGCCGAATATGCTCGTACCGCGCCCTGGCTCGTCATTTTCCCCGGCATCGCAATCAGCCTCGCCGTGTTTGGAACCAACCTGCTTGGCGACGCCATGCGCGATATTCTCGACCCGAGGCAGCGGAGCTGATGACAGGAAGAGCAATGGGCTTGCGCAGCACACCACCCTCAGGAGCAACCGCGTGACAGGCACCGAGACAGCAGCCGCAACGCCCGGTGCATCCGGCGCGACCGCGAACCAGAAGTCCGCAGGCGACAAGCTTTTGAATGTCGAGGACCTCACGACCTACTTCTTCACGCGCCAGGGTCTGGTGAAGGCGGTCGATGGGGTTTCCTTTTCGCTCAAATCGGGAGAGACACTGGCGATTGTCGGTGAGTCCGGTTGCGGCAAGTCGATCACGGCTCTGAGCCTCATGCGCCTGATCCCAGATCCGCCCGGCCGGATCATCGAGGGCAGCAAGGTTGTGCTTGATGGCGTCGATCTGATCGGCCTCGACGAGGCGCAGATGCGCAAGGTCCGGGGCAATGACATTTCGATGATTTTCCAGGAGCCGATGACCTCGCTCAATCCGGTCATGACCGTCGGCAAGCAGATCTCGGAAGTGCTATTGTTGCATCAAGGACTGTCCAAGGCCGAGGCGGCGGAGAAAGCCGTCGAGATGTTGCGGCTCGTCAAGATCCCGACGCCTGAACAGCGCGTCAAAGAGTACCCCACCAACTGTCGGGCGGCATGCGCCAGCGCGTCATGATTGCCATAGCGCTGGCCTGTAATCCCAAGGTGCTGATCGCTGACGAGCCGACGACGGCTCTTGACGTCACGATTCAGGCGCAAATTCTGCAACTCATCGTCGAGTTGCAAGAAAAGCTCGGCACCGCCGTGATCCTGATCACGCACGACCTCGGCGTCGTCGCAGAAGCTGCTCAACGCGTCATCGTCATGTACGCCGGCCGCAAGGTCGAAGAGGCATCGGTCGAGGACCTTTTTGCCAGGTCGCTGCATCCCTACACCCGCGGTCTGATGTCCTCGATTCCGCGCCTCGATCTTATCCGTGGCGCCTCGACTGGCGATAGCCCGCCACATCGCCTTCAGGAGATCCCCGGCATCGTGCCCGCTCTCTACGATTTGCCGAAAGGCTGCGCCTTCGCACCGCGCTGTCCACTGGCCGACGATCACTGCCGGCAGAATTATCCGCCGTACCAGGAAAAGAACCCCGGCCACTGGGCCGCTTGCTGGAAATCAGATTCTGTGGCGGGAGGCGACCATGGCTGAGGCTCGAACCGGCGGCCTGTCGGTCGCACCGACCTACAGTACGGCTGACGCATCGTCTGGTGCCCCATCCGCTGCTGACACGCATCATCGAGATGCGGCCGCCGTCGACAGGCGCGGAAAACCTGTGCTGGAAGTTCGCGACCTCAAGAAGCATTTTCCGGTAAAGAAGGGTCTCCTGCAGAAGACGGTTGGCAATGTCTATGCCGTCGACGGCGTCAGCTTCACGATCCATCCCGGCGAAACCCTGGGCCTGGTCGGCGAGTCGGGCTGCGGCAAGTCGACCGTGGGCCGCACTTTGCTGCGCCTTTTGGAGCCGACGTCTGGACAAATCCTCCTGGATGGCCGCGACATCACGCATCTCCCGAAGGCCGAACTGCGTCCCTATAGGCGGGAGATGCAGATCATCTTTCAGGATCCGTTCTCCTCTCTGGATCCCCGCATGACAGCCGGCCAGATCGTTGCCGAGCCCCTCGAAGTGCATGGCGAGGGCACCCGCGAGGAGCGGCGCGCTCGGGTGGCCGAGCTGTTCGGTCGCGTGGGCTTGCGCCCGCAACAGATGGACAATTTTCCCCATCAGTTCTCCGGCGGCCAGCGCCAACGTATCGGCATTGCTCGCGCCCTTGCCTTGAACCCCAAGCTGATCATCGGCGACGAGCCGGTGTCTGCACTCGACGTGTCGATCCAGGCCCAAGTCATCAACATCCTGGTCGATCTGCAACGCGAATTGGGACTGGCCTACCTCTTCATCAGTCACAACCTTGCCGTCGTAGAGCACATCTCGCATCGTATCGCCGTGATGTACCTTGGCCGCATCGTTGAGTTTGCCGACAAGAAAACCATTTTCACGATGCCGCGCCATCCCTACACCGAAGCGCTGTTGTCGGCCGTTCCGGTGCCGGATCCCACCATCAAGCGCAAAAAGATCGTTCTGGAAGGTGATGTCCCAAGCCCCGTGAAACCACCTTCAGGCTGTCACTTCCACACCCGCTGCCCCATCGCAGAGGCCCGCTGCAAGGTGGAAACACCGCCCCTGGTCGAGAAAGCGCCCGGACAGTTTGCTGCCTGCCACTTGCGCTAGCGTCTGCCATGCGCAACCAAAGCGCATGGCGAACTTGGATCCGAGCCGGAATGACGATGTAAAAGGGCGATCTGCGCGGTCGGCCTGCCTGCCAAGTGGCACGCGCGTCAAAGTGGCGGCCCATGCATAGCACGTGAGGGACATGATGCGCCTGCGGCACGCCATTGGCCTCTATCTGGTGATGTTCCTGGTCAACCTCTGGCCCGCCGCCGTCGAGGCCCGTCAAATTGCATTGGTTGTGGGGATTGCGCGCTACGAGCATGTTGCCGGTCTCAAGAACCCCGAACGCGACGCTGCCGCCGTTGCCGACAGGCTGAGGGACCTTGGCTTCGAGGTCATCGAAGCCTTCAATGCCGATAGATTCACCCTTGAGCGCGCCCGCAAGCGCTTTTTGGAGTCGGCGCGTGGAGCCGATCTGGCGCTTTTCTACTTTGCTGGACATGGCATACAACTCTTCGACCGTAACGTCTTGATCGTGCGGGACGCCAATCCGGCAAACGCCCGCGCCATCGACGAACTCGGCCTCGACATGACCCGCTTCATGGCCGACCTGCGCGCTGCCGGCCCGGTGCGCACGGCTCTGCTGATCGATGCCTGCCGCGACAATCCGCTGGCCTTTGAAGAAACCGTCGCCTTATTGCGTCGCCTGCAGCCAGCTGCTGCCGGTCGCGCTGGCGTGGCGCCAAGCAGTAGCCCGTCTCACGGTTCAATTGCCCGGCGGGGCCTTTCCAACATCGCCTTGCCGACGAAAGGCGCGGCGGCAGGTGAAACTCTGGTGTTCTTCGCGGCACAACCGGGTCAGGTCTCCTACGACGGCGAGGGTCGAAACTCGTTTTTCGTGGAAGGCCTGCGAGAAGCGCTGGGCGAGACGCAGCGCCCATTTTCCGATCAATTGCGACAAGTCAGTGCATATGTCCGCACAGTGACGCGCGGCCAGCAGGTTCCACAACTGGTCAGCGACTGGACACGCGACATCGCCCTAGGCCAAGCCACTGGCGCCAAAGTGCGCTTCATCAACACATTCAGCGCGCGCGGCAGCGGCGAGCTGAGTGAAGCCGATGCACGCCGCGTGGGGGAGCTTTCGCGTGCCTATCCCGCATTCGCCGGCCGCTTCATCGCCAAGGAAAGCCATGCCTTCACCGACAGCTGGCGTGCAGCCAGCGAGGCCGAGCAGGCCGCCGCGAAGGCAATCGGTGGTGTGAATGGTTTCGCCATCGACTACGATATCGATCGCGATGGGCGAGAGGAAACCCTTGCCGCCTACGTGCTGCAAACGAATGTCGTGCTCACGGTCACCGACGAAGGAGTGACCTTGCGCGACAGCCCGTGCTGGGATTTCGAGAAAGACCAAGTCGAGGCCGTCGAGATCGCACTCCGCGATATCAATGGTGACCGTCGCCCGGAGATCTTTCTGTATTATCGCAATGAGCTCGGCAGCTGGGGTAATCTGTGCATCATGGAGTACGTCGGCGATCGGGACCTGGCAACCAAGAGGCGGGGAGGGCAGGGGGACGGATGGGCTGCCCAAAGCCTGTTCCGCGTCCTGCTCCGGCACGAGGGGGCCTGGACTGCCAGCCTCGGCGAAGATAACTCGATCGAAATCTGTGCCGGTTCGAATTGCCATACGCGCTCACGCTATACCTTCGACGGCATACACTTTCGCATGACGTTGGATCAGAGCGATCAGCCATCGCCCGCCAAAGCACGGCCATTTCGTGATGAGGCCGAGAGGCGCGCGATCCTGGCGTCAGCCGCTCCGAGCAATCAGATAAAGGGGGCTCGAGCAGCGTCCCAAACTTCCCCAGCGGACCCGCAGGCGATTGCCGATCCCGCCGCAGCGATCGAGGACTTCGTTGCCAACGTCTATCTCGAGAGCGGCAGCAGCGGCGCATCCGTGCGTACAGCCTACGAGGACAAGGTCGACTATTACGGCAAGTTGGTCACGCGCTCCCAAGTGGAAACCGATAAGGCCCGCTACTTCTCCAAATGGCCCTACCGCGTTTATCGTCTCGTTCCCGGCACCGTTCGCACCACCCGCCGCTCGGGTTCATCGCAGGGCTGGGACGTCGTCTTCGAGTATGTCTTCGAAGTCTCGAATGGACCGCGCCGCATTTCAGGGCGCGGCAGGACCAGCTTGACCGTCAGGCCCACAGACAGCGGTTTCGTGATCGCAGCTGAGGCCGGCGAGGTGCTCAAACGCCGGTAGCACACGCTTGCCAATCGCACATCAAGCCGCTTCCCACCGTGCCACGATGTGCTAACGTCCGGACATAATGCAACGGGTGCAGCCGATGTGCGGCCTTGCGCCCCAAACCAGTGAGGGAGTGCCCCATGCAAACACAAAGCTCTACCAACCCCGCCCCAGAGGCCGTAACGCGTGGCCTCGCCGGCTGGACCGCCGGCTTCTCATCAAACGCATCGACGCCAAGCGCCGACACGTGGGCCAAACACGCACTTCTCGATTGGTTCGCGGTCACCATCGCTGGCGCCAAGGAGCCTTGGCCGATATCCTGGCCGAGGAGTTCAAGGCATCGACCTCAGGGCCGTGTACTGTTGTGGCACGCGCCGCCAAGGCGACCCTGCATGACGCTGCTTTGGTGAACGGTGCCGTCAGTCATGCCCTCGACTACGACGACGTCAATCAATTGATGCACGGCCACCCGACGGCGCCTGTCGCCGCCGCTGTTCTGGCGCTAGGCGAGCAGCTCGGTGCCAGTGGCCGTGACGTCCTCACCGCCTTCATTGCCGGCTACGAGGTCGAGTGCCGCCTCGGCCATATGGTCGGCGACGACCACTATGAGCACGGCTTCCATGCCACGGGGACCATGGGCGCATTTGGCGCCGCAGCAGGAGCAGCCAACCTCCTGAAGCTTGACGACGAGCACACGGCCATGGCGCTGGGCATCGCCGCCTCAGAAGCGTCCGGTCTGAAGATTAACTTCGGCACCATGACCAAGCCGTTGCACGCTGGCAAGGCCGCACAGAACGGCCTTATCGCAGCGCGTATCGCAGCCCGCGGCTTTACGGCTCGCCCCGATGCCATCGAAGCCCCGCAAGGCTTCGCCACAACCCAGGCCCCAGGCTTCAAGCCAGAGGCCGTCCGGCCCGATCCCAAGGCGCCGATGGCCGTCGAGCAGAACCTCTTCAAGTATCACGCAGCCTGCTACTTGACGCATTCGCCGATCGAGGCCATCCGCGAACTCAAGCGCCAGCACAACATTGGTCCCGACGACGTCAAGCTCATGACGCTGCATATCGATCCGGGCCATCTCAAGGTCTGCTGCATCCCAGAGCCCAAGACGGGCCTGGAGATCAAGTTCGCCCTGCCGCATCTGGCCGGCATGGCGCTCGATGGCGCCGACACCGCGGCCCTCGGCACCTATTCCGATGAGAATGCGAACAGCCCCCGCTACATCGACATCCGCAGTCGCGTGAAACTCGATCCCGTACCCCGGCAGGGCCGCGCACGCCATGGTGCGGACGTGTCGATCGAGCTCAAGGATGGACGTAAGATCCGCACGGAAATGAACGTTGGCGTTCCCGCAGCCGACGTCGCGGCGCAGGAAGCGAAGCTGGTCGCCAAGTTCCACTCGCTCGCCGAGCCCGTGATCGGGCGTCAACGCGCCAAGACTGCGCTCGATATGATCATGCGCTTCGAGCAACTACCAAGCCTCAAAGCGCTGATGGAAGCGGTTGCCTGAGGCATTGCCAAAGCTGGCCGGGAGACCTCAGGGCCTCCCGGTACCTTCCGAGGCTGAATATTTCCGGATGCGGCCGGCGCCTTAAGCCCGCTCCAGCCCCAGTGCCAGCTGAACGGGTTTGAACGACCGGCGATGGTGCTCGGTGGGGCCGTGCCGGGCCAGGGCAATCTTGTGCTCGGGCGTGCCATAGCCCTTGTGACGCTCGAAACCGAAGTCGGGCAGGGCCTTTCCAAGCTCCACCATAATCCGGTCACGCGTGACCTTGGCAATGATTGACGCAGCCGCGATCGACAGGCAACGGGCATCACCCGACACGATCGTACGCGTTTCGCAGGCGAGGCGAGGGGCTTTGTTGCCATCGACGAGGGCGAGCCGGGGCTTGGTCGAAAGAGCCCCCGCGGCTTGCCCCATCGCCCACAGCGTCGCATTCAGAATGTTGTCTCGGTCGATCCGCGCCACATCGGCAATCCCGATGCCGACCAGCGACGTCGCCATGATGCGGGTGAAGAGATGTGCCCGGGCATCGGCGTCGAGCGCCTTCGAATCGGCAATCCCGACAGGGATGGATTTCGGATCCAGAATAACGGCGGCTGCAACGACGGGCCCGGCCCAAGGCCCCCGTCCAGCCTCATCGATGCCGGCAACGGGGCCGTGTCCAAGCGCAATCTCGCTCGCTTCCAAGTCGAATGTCGCCGTCAGGGCCATATCTGATAACCTCGCGCAGGAACGTTCCGCGGATTCGGCCGGCCTGTCAAAGTTCACCTGAATGGGTGAGTGGGTCGGCGAGGGAGATGGCCATGAGCACGAATAATGCGATTGCAAAGAGAAAGCTGGGGCGTACCGGCTTGGACGTCAGTGTGCTGGGCTTCGGCAGCGCACCGCTCGGCGATATCTACGAGGTGCTCGACGATCAAACGGCCATCGATACCGTTTCGATGGCTGCCCAGTCGGGCGTCACACTGTTCGATACCGCACCCCATTACGGTCAAGGCAGCGCCGAGCACAGAATTGGCACGGCATTGCGCCGCCGTCCGCCGGGCAGTTTTGTGCTCTCGACGAAGGTCGGGCGGCTGATGAAACCGGCCCCCAATGGGCGCACCCGCACCACCCGGTTTGTCGGTGGCTTGGAGTTCGATGTCGTTCACGACTATTCCTACGACGCCACAATGCGCTCGTTTGAGGATTCGCTGATGCGGCTCGGCCTGCCGGGCGTCGATGTGCTCTTGATCCATGATGCCGACGCCTGGAGTCACGGCCCCGAGGAAGGGCCGAAACGCTACAAGGAGGCCATGAACGGGGCCTACAAGGCGCTCGAAAAACTACGCAGCGAGGGCACCGTCAAAGGCATCGGTCTCGGCCTAAACGATCCCGTCTACATGGCGCGCTACCTCAAGGACGGTGACTTCGATTGCTTCCTGATGGCCGGACGCTATTCCCTGCTGGAGCAGCCGGCGTTGGCAGAGGTGCTGCCACTCGCCGAGCAGAAGAATGTGGGCGTGATGCTGGGGGCGTCTTCAACTCCGGTATCCTGGCAACCGGCCCAATTGCTGATGCCCGCTACAACTATATGCCGGCGCCGCCTGAGGTGATGGACAAAGTCCGGGCGATCGAGCGCGTCTGCCAGGCGCATGGTATGCCGCTGGCGACGGCTGCGATGCACTTCCCGCTGGGCCACCCGGCGGTGTCGACCGTTGCGCTTGGAGCGGTCAAACCCTCAGAGGTCGAGGCCAACGTCAATGCCATGCGCACGGCTGTGCCGCCTGCGCTTTGGGCCGATCTCAAGGCCGAACGATTGCTTGACGCTGCTGCGCCCGTGCCGAAGTGAGCGGCCGTTAAAGCCCGTTGATCCGCATCAGCGCCTGAAAATGCTTTTGCGCCTGAAAGTCGATCAACTGCATGAACTGCCGTGCGGTCTCGCGCACTTGCTCGTCGGGCATGATTTCCAGCGGTTTGCCCGTCGACATGGCCAATACCTGCTGCTTGCAGGCCCGCTCGAGGTAATAGAGTTCATCGAACGCGAAAGCCACCGACGGCCCGCCGATGGAAACGCCGTGATGAGCCAGAAAGAAGACATCCGCTGACGGGTTCGCCGTTTGGGCCTCGGCAATGCGTTTGCCTTCGGCTTCATCAAGCGCAATACCGCCAAAGGAATGATATGCAACGCGTCCATAGTACCGCGCGGCGGTCTGATGTGCCATTTCCAGCCGCCCATCCTTGACCATCGTTAGCGACGTGGCCCAGGGCATGTGGACGTGCAGGATGCACTGGTGACGGGGATTGGCGCGATGGCCCTGCACATGGATGTGGCGTGCCGTCGCCTCGACCTCGCCGTCGCCCTCGATGACTGTGCCCTCACCGTCGATCAACAGCAAGCTCTCCGGCCTCATTTCCGACCAGTGCAGGCCGTATGGATTGATGAGATAGCGCTCCTCCGAACCCGGAACGACGACGGAGAAATGATTGCAAATACCCTCCGAGTAGCCGAATTTTTCAGCGAGCCGCAACGCGGCAGCGAGGTCCCGGCGCAGTTGCTTGGGGGAGGTATGCGAGGTCATGTTGGACGTCCATCTCAGTGTTGATGCGTTCGCCGGGCAAACTAGGCGAGCGCGCGCTCTAGCGCAAAGCACAATGCCTGCCAGCAAAGCTGGTCCGGAGGCGGATGAGGGTCGGGGCGCGCTTGTCACAGGCTGACATTGCGGCAATCGATTGGGGTGGTCGAGGCCGCAAAACGGGCAACGCGGTTGCATTTTGGGGGAAGCGCGATGCAAACCACGGGCGTCGATCACTTGCGGGACGTAATCGAGGGCATGTATGCGCTTGCCCGCAGTCAGCCGGCTGATGCCGCGACCCTTGCGCGGGCTTTGCGCCAGATCTACGCCGATTTCTTTAGCGCTAAGTTCGACAATTTCAACGTCGATCACGTGCGCACCGCAGCACCCGAGTTGCTGCAAGGCCTCCAGGGCGCACAGCAGGCGCTGCGGGATGCTGTCGAGAGGTGGGAAGCCGGCGCATTGATGCAGCGTCCCGCCCCGGCAGCCTTGCGCGACCTCTTTCGCGTCACGCGATATGCGCGCGACATCGTCGGCGAGATTGCACACGGCCATCCCCGCCTCGCCAAGGGCGAGGCAACTGCCGCCGGATTCAGCGGTCCGGACGGCTACGTCGAGATCAATCCCCGGTTTGCAGATCGACCCTTCACCCTCGAGCCGGGCGACGTGATCCTCGAGCGTGGGATGGCCCACAACAGCGCGGCAATCGCGCGGATAGGCGACGTGGATTCCCAATTCAGCCACGTTGCCATGGTGGCCAGCGGCGAGGACGGCCAGCCGGTGATCGTCGAGGCGTTGATCGAAGAAGGCTCGGTCGTCACGCCGGTCGCCAAAGCGTTGTCTCACAATCTCGGTCGCGCCGTGCTCTTTCGGTATCGAGACCCCAATCTGGCGCGGCGGGCCAGCGAGCTCGTTGCCGATCACGTGAAGCGGGCAGACGGCAAGCGGGCACCCCGCATCCTCTACGATTTCACGATGCAGCCTCAAGGCTACGGGGAGTTGTTCTGCGCCAAGCTCGTGCGTCTCGCCTTTGCCATGGCATCAACTGCCGATGTGCTTCTTCCAACTTTCCCGACCCGCCTGGACATGCGCAATCGCGATTTCATCCAGCGCATCGGCGTTACGGCAGAGCAGACTTTCGCGCCGGGTGACATGGAGCTGGAACCACAATTCGACGTGGTCGCGGAATGGCGCGACTATCGCATCACGTCCGAGCTGCGGCTCAAGGACATGATCATGACGAAGCTGTTCGAGTGGATGGAGCTGCACGATTATCGCTTTCGCCCAACCCTGCGCATTCCGACTGATCGGTGCGATGGGACGGGTTTTGTCCCACATGCCCGACTGGGTACAGGAGATCACGCGCAAGCTCGTGGCTAAAGTTCCCCCCAATATGAGCGCGTCTGCCATCGGCGCTGTGGCCATGTTGCACGAGACGGCGGAGCAACTTTATCGCCGCTTGAAGAAGCTGGAGGACGCCTCCATTGCCAGACACGGTCGCCAGCTCCATCCCCGCGAGGTGCTCGAGCTTCTCGACAGCTGGCAGAAGGAGATGGGGGATCGGATCGGCTACCTCAGGCGTTGACGAGGCAGACCGGCATGACGCATGCCACAAATTGCGTCATGATGCGCCGCCACTCTGCCTTCAGCTCTTTTGGTAGTGGGCCTTCATGAAGCCCGGCGAGAATTTTCCGGATCGCTCGTCTTCGGCAAGTCCCTCCTGCGAGCGCTCGCTAGGCGGACCATAACCTCCCGCTCCCGGCGTTTCGACAATGACGCTCTCGCCTTGTCGCAGCGGCATGCGGACCTTGTTGGCAAGACGTCGTTTCGTGCAGTCGGCCGCCCCGAGCTGAAACTGCCCCGTGGCGCCGGCCTCACCGCCGAACAAGCCCCAGGGCTGATGCACGAACCGTTCGCCGACGCCGGAAAACTCGCAATCATGCCCGACTGGCGTCACGACACGACGGATGCCAAGTCCACCACGATAGCGCCCTGCGCCGCCGGAATCCTCGACATAGCCGTACTCCAGGACGCGGAGTGGGTACTCCATCTCGATCGCCTCCACCGGCAGGTTGGAGGTGTTGGTGATGCCAGCTTGCACCCCGTCTTTGCCGTCCTTGCTGGCGCGTCCACCCATCCCACCGCCGAGTGTCTCCAGATAGACGTAGGCACGCCCGCTGACGGGATCGTTGCCGGCAAATACGGCGGAGGTGTTGGCACCATTGGCCGCCGCGATCACCTTGTCGGGTAGAGCCTGTGCAAGAGCGCCGAGCACCACGTCGATGCCGCGCTGGCAGGTGTTGGCCCTGAGCGCCACGGCAGCCGGCGATACGCAATTGGCGACCGTGCCGAGCGGCGCGATAATCTCCACAGCATCGAGCACGCCCTGATTGTTCGGAAGGTCAGGGTCGAGAACGGCCTTGAGGCCGAAAAAGACGCAGGATTGCGTTGCATTGAACGTCAGGTTGACATTGCCGGGGACTTGCGGGTCCGAGCCTGTCCAGTCGAACACGATGCGCCGGCCCGTCTTCTCGATGGTAAGGCGGAAGGCAACATCCTTGGCGTCGAGACCATCGTCATCGAGGACGTCCTCGAAGCTATAGCGCCCGTCGGGAATCCGCGCGATCTCGGCTTCCATCCGCGAGCGCGATCTCGAAATGATCTCGTCGAACGCAGTCTCGATGACCTCGCGGCCGTGACGGCTGGCAAGAGCTTTAACCCGTTCAACGCCCAATCTGCACGCTGCGATCTGGGCGTTGATATCACCTTTGCGCTCCTCGGGAAGCCGCATGTTGAGCAGGATGATATCCATCATCTCCTGGTCGAGCTGGCCCTTGCTCATCAATCGCACAACCGGAATCCGCAGACCTTCCTTCCAGATCTCGTTCAGTCCGCCCGACATCGAGCCCGCCGCCGCGCCACCGACATCGGCATGGTGCGCGATATTGGCAACCAGACCCACAAAGCGTCCCTCGATAAAGACCGGCATGGCGAAGTTGAGATCGGGCAGGTGCGTTCCGCCGGCAACGTGCGGATCGTTGGCGAGGAACAGATCGCCTTCGTGGATGTCGGGTCCATACTTCTGCAGCAGCGTCGAAATCAGACCGGTCATGGATGAAATGTGAACCGGGAGCGAGCCCTGCGACTGCACGATCAACCGGCCCTTGGCGTCGGCAATCGCAATCGAATGATCGTGGCGCTCCTTGATGTTGGTCGAATAGGCCGAGCGCATCAGCGTGATGAAGCACTCGTCGGTGACCGACAGAAGGCCGTTCCAGACGATCTCGAGTGTAATGGCGTCGAGGCCGGTGCTCATTGCCGCACTCCAATGATGAGATTGAGATTCTGGTCGACCGTTGCACGGTAGCCCGGCGGTATCGGTGTCGTCGCGTCCAGCTGTTCAATCACGGCCGGCCCCGCGATCACAGTGCCCGGTGCAAGATTCGGCCGCCACCACACCTCAGCCTCGACCGCATCAGTTCCGGAAAACCATATGCTCCGCTTGGCGATCGCCTCCGCCGTTGCCGGACCCGTAAAGCGCGGCGCCCCGATGTCAGGTAGACGACCGACGGCTGTGACACGCAGATTGACGATCTCGATTGGCGCGTCGGGATCGTGATGGCCGTAGCTGCGCTCGTGCTCGGCGTGAAAAAGCGACGCGAGCTGCTCTCGAGGTGGCAGAGAGGGTGTCTTACCCGTCGCCACACCAACGCCGAGCTCATAGTTCTGTCCGACATAGCGCATGTCGACGACGAGTTGGCTCGATGCGTCGTCGTCAGGAATGCGTTCCGCTTTCCACCAGCGAGCGGCCTCACTAGCCAGATCCGCGAGCCGCGACTCCACCAATGAGAGGTCGCCCGATAGCGGTGTTCGGCAGGTTGCAACGAAGCTTTCTTTGAGGTCGGACGCGACCAGCCCTTCCGCACACAATATGCCGGGTGACGGCGGGATCAATATGGCCCGCATGCCCATTTCTTTCGCCAGGTCAACGCCATGTAGAGCACCGGCGCCACCGAAAGGCATCAGTGCAAACGGCCGGGGGTCATGACCGCGTTCGATCGAGACGGCGCGGATCGCACGCATCATGTTGGCGTTTACGATGGCCAGTATGCCAAGCGCCGCCGCCTCCACCGACAATCCCAGGCGTTCCGCAATCGGGGCAATCGCGGCCCTCGCAGCCTCGCGATCGAGCTGCATGTCCCCGCCAAGCAGTGTGGTTGGTAATCGGCCAAGCACCACATTGGCATCGGAAACCGTGGCCTGTGTTCCGCCTTTGCCATAGCAGGCTGGCCCCGGATCGGCCCCCGCCGACTGTGGCCCGACTTTCAGCAGACCATCCGGACCAAACCAGGCGACGGAGCCGCCACCTGCGCCGATGGTGTGAATGTCGATGGCCGGAAGCCGCACGGGGAAGCCGGCCACTTCGCGCCCGAACGTCATCTCGGCCTTGCCTTCGCGAACGAGGCAAACGTCGGTCGATGTGCCGCCCATATCGAAAGTGATGACGTTGGGCGTTGCGGCAAGCCGTGCAACATTGGCAGCGCCGATGACGCCTGCAGCCGGGCCCGATAGAGCCGTGCGTACGGGAAACCTCGACGCCCGCTCGATCGACATCAGACCACCAGACGATTGATTGATGCCAATCGCTGCGTCAGGCGCCAGGTTTGCCACGCTTGTTCCCAGGCGCTCCATGTAACGGGTCACCTGCGGCTGTAGATAGGCATTGAGAACCGTGGTCGACATGCGCTCGTATTCGCGGAACTCGGGCTGGACTTGCGACGAAACCGAGACGTGCAGGTCGGGCAAAGCCTTGCTGATTGCCGCAGCAAGCTGTCGTTCGTGCTCGGGGTTGAGGAACGAAAAGAGAAGACAGATTGCGACGCCGTCAATATCCAGTCCGGCCAATTCCCCCGTGACGCGTTGCACGTCCTTTTCGTCGAGCCCGGTCAGCACCTCGCCGCGAGATCCGACGCGCTCTGTTGCCTCCAGCCTGCGTTCGCGCGGGACCAAGGGCGGCGGATAGTCGTTCTGGATGTCGTAGACGTGCGGACGGATCTGGCGACCGATCTCGAGCAGGTCGCGGAATCCCTTGGTCGTGAGCAGGGCCGGTTTACCGCCGCGGCGCTGGATGGGCGCATTGGTGGCAACGGTGGTGCCGTGCGCAAAGCGCTGCATCTGGCCAAGATCGACGCCGTGCCGCGCCGCTAGCGCCTCGAGCCCTGCAATGATGGCGCGTGAGGGATCGGCCGGTGTCGAAGGTACTTTGTGCACCACGATGCGCCGGCTATCCGGTTCAAAGGCGTAGAGATCCGTGAAAGTCCCGCCCACGTCGACACCGATCAGCCACGCCACGCCAGCTCTCCCCTCGTCTGGGCAGGCTTCGATCGCCTGCCTGCCGCATTAAGCCATTCTGATCCCGGTGGATTAACCCACCGGCTGTTGCACCAAGCATAGTGGGCTGGCGCTGGCAGACAAAGCGTTCGCTGGCCCCTCTCGCTGCGACCAACGGCCCCCCGGGTGATTGGTGGAAGTCCGACGGAGCAGCCCCTCATGCCTCATGCCTCGGCCCGCGCGGGGTGGGGAACTGCTTCGAGGCCATGGTCCGCGGTCAGGCGAGGCCCGAACATCGCGCATGCTGGATTATTGGGGTCTCGCAGTGCATGTTGGCGTCGGGATCTGACGCATCGCGCTGCCAACGAAATGCGAAGAGAGCAGCTATTGCCCAGGGAGAACGCCGTGACCCGAAAAATGCACCTGAACGTCTTTGTCCAGAGCCGCGGTCATCATGAGGCGTCCTGGCGACATCCCAAATCGTCCAAGTTGCCGCTCACAGATATCGACTACACCGTCGAGGTTGCTCAAAAAGCGGAGGCAGGGCTGTTCGATTCCATCTTTCTCGCCGATGTGCTGGGGCTCTGGAACGACGTCCGCGCAACACCCTTCAACTGGCTGGAGCCGATCACGACAATCGCCGCTGTCGCCATGGCGACCAAAAGGATTGGAATGATTGCGACGGCGTCCACCACTTACACCGAGCCATACAATCTCGCCCGCCAGTTCGCCTCGCTCGATCACATTTCCCGCGGCCGCGTCGGATGGAACATCGTCACGACCTGGTCCCATCAGGCGGGTTCCAATTTCGGAGGCATCGGCCAGATCAGTCACGCTGAGCGCTATGAGCGCGCAGAAGAATATATGGACGTCGTCAAAGGACTTTGGGACAGCTGGACCGACGATGCCGTCAAGGATGACCGGAGCGGTGGCCTTTATGCCGACCCCGCTCGCGTCAAAACGATCGACCATGTTGGCAAGTATTATCAGGTGAAGGGACCTTTGAACTTGCCGCGCAGCCCGCAAGGCCGCCCGGTCTTTGTGCAAGCGGGCTCGTCAGATACCGGCCGCCGCTTTGCCGCGCGCCATGCCGAGGCCGTGTTCACCGCGCATCTCGAAAAGGCAACGGCCAAAACCTTCTACGGCGATCTCAAAGGGTTGTTGGCTGGTGAAGGACGCAGGCCTGAGCAGGTTTTGATCCTGCCGGGCTTCTCGCCCATCATCGGTTCCACCGTTGCCGAGGCGGAACGCTACGCCGAAGAACTCAACGATCTCGCAGATATCGAAATCGGGCGCAGTCGCATGTCCGGCCGGTTCGGTGGCTACGACTTCTCTCACCTGGACCTAGATAGGCCATTGAGTGTTGACGATTTCCCCCCGCCGGACAAGGTCGAAGCCGCCCGCAGCCGCACCGAGGTGATCATCGGCTATGTGCGCAACGAGCGCCCGACGCTGCGCCAGTTGCTCTCCAAACTGGCAGGCGCACGGGGCCATTTCACCTTTACCGGCACGCCGGAGCAGGTGGCCGATCTCATGCAGGACTGGCTGGACGACGGGGCTGCTGACGGCTTCAATCTCATGCCGCCCGTCCTGCCTGATATGCTGGATGTCTTCATCGCAGAGGTCGTTCCAATCTTGCAAAAGCGGGGCCTTTTCCGCACCGCCTATGAAGGCACGACCCTGAGGGACAGTCTCGGCCTCGAGCGTCCGAAAGCCTGACCGACCTCAGTTGCGAGCAACGAGCCGTGCTGGTCGATCAAGCAGAACAACCGGCGTCGCGAAGCGCCGATTGACTATTCGCGGCCTCTGGTGAGATCGAAGATCGACGAGACCTCGGCCTCGCGCGGATGCTTCCGCCCGAGCCGTCCAGCCATCGCCAGCGCCCAGGGTGCCACCGCAACCAACTCCTCCATGATGGCGTCGGGCAGTTTGAGCCCAGCATTGCTGGCGGCAGCCTCCGCGCGTGCACGTATGGCCGGGGCAACGCTGCTGGTATCCGGCTTCCATGGCCGTGGATCGATATGGCCCGCAGCGGCGCCCGCGACGAGATTGGGCCGGCGCCTCCAATGGCCGCTCGCCTGCTCGAAGGCATGACCCGCAGCCAGCACGCGCGCGTCGTCGAAGGGCGCCCCGACGATCTGCATCGAAAGCGGAAGGCCGGCCTGGGTGAAGCCGCACAGAACCGCCAGCGCCGGCCCCCCCGTGCAGTTGAACGGGGCGGTCAAACTGGCGCTGCGCCAGAACGCCAGGGGATCGTGCACATCGAGACGAGGGGCAGCCGATGTATTGGCGGTGACGACGAGGTCGAAGTTGCGGAAAACGTCGCGCATTCCGTCAACGATCCGGCGTCGCTCCCGGCTTGCGCGCACATAGTCTTCCGCCGTGAACAGACACGCTGCCAAGCTTCGGGCTCGAAAATCCTGACCGAAATCGCCGGGTCGCGAAATCAGGTCGTTGAGATGGATCGAGAACAACTCGCTTTCCGCCGTCACGATCTTGACGTCCGAGTAGAGCTGCATCGGCTCCAGCGTCACCTCAGCCGTCGTGGCGCCGAGATCGCGTAGCACCTGCAGCGCCCCGTCCATCGCCGCAGGCAGCTCGGCATTGACCTTCCCGTCGCGCTCCCAGAAGTGGCGGACCACGCCGATCCGCAACCCCTTGATGCCGTCGCTTATGCGGGCGTGGTAACCGCCCGCCTCGCGCCGAACCGAGCTCGGATCAGCAGGGTCGTAACCCGCAATGCAGTCGAGAAGCAGCGCACAATCTTCCGACGTCCGCGCCATCGGACCGCAATGGTCGTAGGTGAAAGAATTCGGCAGAACGCCGGCGCGGCTAACAAGACCATAGGTCGGCTTCAACCCGGCAATGCCACAAAGTCCCGCCGGGCCCCGGATCGATCCGCCGGTGTCCGACCCGAGGCTTGCTGGCACCAGACCGGCCGCTAGAGCCGCCCCCGATCCCGACGACGAGCCGCCGGTGAAGTGCGCAGTATTCCAAGGATTTCGCGCCGGCGGCCACGGCAAGTCGAAAGAAGGGCCGCCATGCGCGTATTCGTGTGTTGCGAGCTTGCCCATAAGAACCGCACCGGCGGACTTGAGCTTGGCGACGGTTGTCGCATCGCGTGAGGGCACCCGGTCGATCGACGTGCGCGAATGGCCGCTCGTGAGCACACCGGCCGTGTCATAGATGTCCTTGACGGCAAACGGAATGCCATGCAGCGGGCCCCGGGACTGGCCGGCAGCAAGTTCGTCTTCGGCCCGTCGCGCCGCATCCATCGCGCTTTCGAACGTACGCGTAATGAAGGCATTGAGCTGCGGCTCCAGCACTTCGATACGCGCCATCAGTGCACGCACATAGTCGACAGGGGAGAGCTTGCGTGAGGCGATCAGCGCCGATGCCTGCGCAAGAGTGAGCTCGTGGAGTTCGGCGGTCGACATGGAGGTCTCCGGAATTTGTTATCCGGCGTAGCGTGCCATGTTCGGCCCGCGCGTCAACGACAAACGGACCTCGCCTCGCCCCTGCGCTTGCCTTGTTCGCAATCACGCCATCGGCCAAGCTCAGGTGATCGAGCTGATTGCTGCATCGACCGCATCGCCAAAGCGCTCAACGATCACATCGATATCGCGCTCGGTCACAATGAAGGGTGGCGCCAGCATGTTGTGGTCGCCAACACGCCCATCGATCGTTCCGGGCATCGCGTAGCACGCCAAACCGCGCGCCATCGCCTCGCGCTTGACACGAGCATTGAGTTTCAAGCCTGGATCGAACGCCTCTTTCGTCGAGCGATTGCGGACGTGCTCTATGGCCCAGAACAGCCCACGCCCTCGGATGTCGCCGATGTGATGGTGGTTGGCAAAGCGCTCCTTCAAGCGACGTTCGAGGTGTAGGCCTTGCGTTTGCACGTTGGCGATGAGGTTGTCGCTTTCGATCGTCTGCTGAACGGCAAGAGCCGCGGCGCATGCGATCGGGTGAGCGAGATAGGTATGCCCATGCTGGAAATAGCCGGTGCCATCCCGGAAGGCGGCAAAAACCTTGTCAGAAAGGAGCACGGCGCCGATCGGCTGGTAGCCGCCGCCAAGCCCCTTGGCGATGGCCATCATGTCCGGCACAATGCCTTCCTGTGTGCAGGCATGCAGGCTACCGGTGCGCCCCATGCCGCACATGACTTCGTCCAGGATGAGCAGAATTCCATACCGGTCGCAGATCTCACGGACCCGCTTGAAGTACCCTGGCGGCGGCGTCGTGCAGCCCTGCGTAGCACCGCCAACCGTCTCTGCAACGAACGCAATGACTGTTTCGGGGCCAAGCTTTCGGATCGTGTCTTCGAGTTCGTCCGTTAACCGTCTGCCGTAAGCCTCGAGAGTCTCGCCTTCGGTCTGGTCGCGATAGGCATAGGGCGGCGAGACGTGATGGGTTGGAAACAGAAGGGGCGCAAATTGCGCGCGGCGAAACGCATTGCCGCCGACGGCAAGCGCCCCCAGCGTGTTGCCATGATAGCTTTGCCGCCGCCCGATGAATTGGCAGCGTTTCGGCTCGCCCTTCTCGAGAAAATACTGCCGCGCCATCTTGAGCGACGCTTCCATGGCCTCCGATCCCCCGGAGACGTAGTAGACATGACCAATGGCCTCCGGCGCGTTGGCAACGAGGTGGTCCGCTAAAGCTTCCGCGATCTCGGTAGTGAAGAACGATGTGTGCGTATAGGCGAGCTTGTCGATCTGCGCATGCATGGCGGCATTGACGGCCGGATGCCCATGGCCGAGGCAGGAAACAGCAGCACCTCCCGACGCGTCGATGTAGCGTTTGCCCTGGGCGTCGATGATTTCGATCCCGGCGCCGCCGACGGCGACCGGCATCTCGCCAGCGCCAGCAATCTGGCGGTGAAAAATGTGTGTCTGACGCATGCGAGGATTGCTCCCTGTGGTGAGAGGCGCGGCATCTGGATCAGTCTGTACCAATGAGGTATTCCGCAAATTTGAACAGCTGTGAAGGCGCAACTTTCACGAGCCTGAGGGTCGGTGCAGTTTGCGGCCGACACCGCCTCGGCCGGAAAGCCAACCCAGCGGCCGAAAAAGAGCGATACAGTTCGAGATCAAAATCCCGCCGCCCCATCGCCACGGCACAAAATTCCAGGCCAAGGTTAAGGCTTGAGTGCTCTCTAATTTGGCCGACAATGTTGTGCCAGAAGCCCTGAGCGTGAGTTCTGGATAAATCGCATCCATGAAATTCGACAGCCTCGATCTGGCAAGTGATAGAGCGGCCTCTCTTTTGCGTGCGGCGGCAGCCAAGTACGGCGATTGGCTGCTCGCAGCAGCGGATCGGCTCGATCATTTTCTCCTACTGGGCGCGGAGGCGGCTCCAGGCCTGTGGTTCATTGGCGCCAAGACAACGAGCTCCGATCAGGCAACACCGGCTCGAAGCCTGAGTGTTGGCGGCGGCGGTCTCGATGCTGCGGACGCCATGGTGGCCTGCATCGGCGAGGCTATCGAACGCGAAAGCCAGCACGAAAGACCGGGCGATATCGCAACTTCCGTTGCCATTGAAAGCCTAAATCTCGATCCAGCATTCGAGGAGGTGATGCAGCAGCTGCTCGGCCGTTCTGGCGATCAGTTGAGATGCTCGATCGATCTCGTCAACGCGCGGAGCCTTGATGGAGGCGATCCAGTCCTCCTTCCCGCCGACTGGTGCCTTCGTCGAGCATTGCCGGGCATGTTGCGTATTCCGGGAGCTGCGCTAAGCACTGGATGTGCTGCCGGCACCGATTTCAATGACGCCGCCGTCCGCGCGCTGCTTGAGCTGATCGAACGTGATGCTGCCGCCCTCTGGTGGTTGGGCGGTGTGCCCCCTCTGGGCGTGGCTGCAGAAAGCCTCGCCGGCATCGCGGCGGTCACCACACTTGAAGAGCTGCGCCGTGGCGCGGCTGGTCGACGAACGCTCCTGCTGGATATCTCCAGTGACCTGGGCGTGCCGGTGTGCGCCGCGGTCTCACACGAGGCTGATGGGCGGGGATTGGCATGTGGGATTGCCGCCCGCTTGAGCCCGGCAGCCGCCGCAAAGGCGGCCTTGATTGAAATGTGTCAGATGGAACTCGGCCTGGAGCTGGCCCGCTATAAGCAATCAACGCTCGGAGCCGAGCACCTCACCGGTGACGACACGCGCCATCTTCATCGGGCGCGAACGATAGACGTCGCCATTGGCGACCGTTTCCGCCCCCAAAATGGAGCGCAGGACATCAGTCAACGGATGAGTAGGGGCTCGGGAAACGAACTTGCAGGACTAGCGGAGGTGTTGGCTGCCTCTGGGATCGCCGCATGGCTGGTCGACCTTTCGCGACCGGAGTGGCCACGCCATGTCGTCAAAGCTATCGCACCAGGGTTGCAGCTGTTTCCGGCTGACTTGCCCGTCACCCGACTGTCAAAGTTGCCAAGCAAAGTGGCCACCGCTGTGACGGTCATGCCGTTCTGACGGCTGGGGTCAAAGTAATTGCACCGGCATGAGAGGCTGGCCGGCCTTCAGCAGGAGGTCACTCTGGACAGTCGGGAGTCCAGACGGTTATGAGTCTACATGTAAATCGGAATTCAAGGTTATGCCTCCATGAGCGTCTCCGCCAGGATGGCCAGCCCAAGTTTGGCAGGTCAGCGTTTGACAGCGAGCCTCCTGGGGCCGGCACAGTTTCTATGCGGCCGGAAAGTGGTGACACTCACCAACCGCAAGTCGCGTGCACTACTGGCCTGCATGTGCCTTTCGCAAAGTGGTGTCGAAAGCCGGGAACGCATGGCCGGCCTCTTGTGGGGCGATGCTGAAGGCGACAAGGCCAAAGCGTCGCTGCGCCAAGCCATTTACGAAGTCAGATCTCGCCTCGAAGCCGCCGGTTTCGACGGCTTCAGCGGTGACAACCTGAGTTTACATATTGATCTCTCCCGTGTTGCCACGGACTTGAACGATGTCACGACGGCCGTAGCTGAGAGCAGGGTTCATCCCCTCCTCCTCGAGAACGAGCGCCTGATAGAAGGCCTCCTCCAGGGCCTGGATGACATCGATCCCGGCTTTGAAAGCTGGATCGTTGCAAGACGAGAGGTTATTGGGCGCAATATCATTCGCGCCCTTGAGAATATCGTGCAAACCGGGCCGCTGCGCGGCGCACAAGTCAAGGATGCAGCTCGCGCTCTGCTCAACCTGGATCCCACCCATGAGAAGGCGGTCCGGGCGCTGATGCGTATCCTGACCGACGAAGGCGACAATGCCGGCGCACTGAAGGTCTACAAGCGGTTGTGGGATCTGCTTGACGAAGATTTCGACATCGAGCCTTCAGAAGAAACCCAGCGACTGGTTGCCGAGATAAAGCTGGCTGAGCCCATGGTCATTGCGCACGCGGGCGTACCGGTGACGACCAAGATTGATGTCGTCCGGCCATTTGACGCAACACAAGCGCCAACGAAGCCGGCGCAGTCCCAGCCGCCCGAGGCATCACCTCGTATCGTTCTGGCAATCGCCAAATTCGAGATGGCCAGCAGCTCATCCGAGCATGGATACATCCTGCAGGCGTTTCGTCGCGAGATGATCAGCCAACTGGTCCGTTTTCGCGAATGGATGGTGCGCGATCTGGCATTTGGCGCGGGCTCGGAGGTCCCAAATTCGAGTGAATACCTCTTGGAGGCGACGGCGCTGGAGCAGAATGGCGCCGCACGCATTGTCGTGACGCTTATGGATGCGCAAACTGGCGATTATCTATGGAGTGAGCGGCTGCCAGTCGAGCTCGACGCCTGGTACGAGACGCTGCATGAAATCGTCCGAAGGCTGGCCTCGCAACTGAACGTCTACATCTCGGCAGGGCGCCTCTCCGCAATTGTCCGCCAGCCCTCAGCAAATTTGCGCGCTTATGACATGTGGTTGAAGGCCCAAACGCGACTTTTCAATTGGTCGCCCGAGGAGGGCCACGCCGCGGAGGATCTGCTGAAGCGCATCATCAGCGAAGTGCCGGATTTTGCGCCTGCCTATTCCAGTCTGGCGTCCTTCAGCGGCAACGTGCATTTTTATCATCCGGGCTTCATGCGCACATTGGAGCGCCATCGCTATGCGCGCGAGTATGCCATTCAGGCCGTTCGCCTCGACCCGATAGATTCCCGCGGACATTTGTCACTTGGTTGGGCCGAGGCGTTCTTGGGCCAGTTCGAGGAGGCGAATGCGCATCATGCACTCGCCCTGGAACTCAACGACAGTGATCCGTGGATACTGACATCGCTGGCGATCAGCGATGCATTCTGTCGTGACGCTGGCGACGCGGCGCGCTTGTGTTCGCTTGCTTTCGATGCCTCACCGTCGCCTAGTCCCTCGCAATGGGGATATCGCGCCCAGGTTGGCTACGTCTGTCAAGATTATGCCGACGCAGCGACATCCGCGTCTTTGTCCACGGCCGTGCACTACATCGGCTGGAAGGCCGCCGCACTTGCAAGATCAGGTGAGACGGAGCAAGCCCGACAAGCCCTTTCCCAGTTCTACGCGTCTGCGCGTGCCCGCTGGTATGGAACTTCTCAAGCGACGCCGGAGGCCATCGTGCAGTGGTTTTTGCACCTCCACCCCCTCAATCGGCGCAGAACCTGGCAAGATTTGCGCGAAGGGCTGGAGTTGGCAGGCGCACCGCGCGTCGAGGTGCCGTTCTTTGACTGATCCTCGACGCCGGTTAGGTCCTACTTGCAGGAGTTGACCGAATATTCGCCGATGCGCTTATCGTTGAGCTCCTTCTTTTCATCCGGAGTCAAATTGGTCCGCCGGGCGCTGTTCTGATAGAAGTCGTCATAGAACGGAGGCAGCGGATAGCCGCCTGCGCCAGCGGCGAGGTTGGTTTCACTCGCCTCAACCTGCTCCTTGGATGGCAAGCGGATTGTCAAGATGTGTTTGTCGTTCTGTACGAAGACCAAGCCTGTGATGAACGACGGGAATGCCTGATGGACGTTGGGAATCCCGGCAGCCGTCATCTGATCCTTGAGCTCGTCGATGGTCTTGGGACGAGCCTGAGTGCCCTTGGTCCAGGCCTTGACGAGGCCTCCCCACGCTTTGGCGTCGGCTGGCATGAAGCGTTGCATGAACTGTCTCTACCTCCTTGGTCTAGTGACTTAGTCGGGCGGATTGCCCTGGTTTGTTGGAAATCCTTTTTTCTGCAGAAAGCTGATGAGCCCAAACATCGTGTCGAACGCAGTCTCTCCAGTTTCCGACGTGGTCCAAAGCTCGGCCAGGCCGTCGACCGCGATGCCTCCGCGGTCCCCGTAGGCCTGGATCTGCTCTTTCAATCGGTCTGCAAGTGGCACGCTCTCATCTTGCGAAAGCCGCGGCCCGCGGCGTAACGCAGAATAGAATGTCTCAGCAAGAATGATCGATCCAAGAGGCCCGAGCCGTGCGCCGCCTTGGCCCGGTATGTCGGCATCGTCGCCGTTGGCAATCAAAGGGCGGCCATCGACGAATTCGTGTGCGGCTTCGAAAAGAACGAAGAAGGGCAACGGCGGATCGCGCGCAAGCATATCGAGTTGCTCCTGGCCACCGTCGTCCCGTTCAAAAAAGCCACCCATGTCAGATCGGCCAATCCAGGCTCGGATTGGTTCTTGCCAGGTTGTCGCGTAGTTGTGAAGCTCACCCGCCAGCGGTGAGTTGACTGCTTCAAGCCGCTGTCTGATCTCGGTCAACAGCGCCGGAACAGACCACAATCCGGCGTAGCTGGCTGACAGGAAATCGCGGATCGCCAGCCCCTTGTCGATCGCCTCCAATTCGGGATTTCCGCGACGAACGCCTTCCAGCGTGCTTGGCATCTCTTCGTCAGTCGACAGCGCCGTCGCGTACTTGGGGCCCAAGCGTCGCGAGGTGTTGGCCATCTGACCGCCACCCTCTTCGCGCTGGGGAAAGAAGTTGGCCCAATCAACGACCCAGTTGACCGAGGGGGATTGGCCATGCCGGCTGCTTTGCCGTAAGCCGAGGTCCATGCCCAATTCGCCGGATTCGAGATTAACGTGGTAGCTGTCCCGCACCATCGCATGTGCGAACCGGAAGGCGCCGGCCATGAACTCGGGCGCTGACGCCGCCACGGGGATCGAGTGAGAGCGTGCTGGCGCCGCGATAGGCTTTGGCGACGCTCGGGTGTAGCAGGCGGGGCAGCAGATCGCGCTCGATGATGGTGCGGTAGATCAGCGTCACGACGCTGCGGGCACAAAGATGCTCGTGCCATCGTGTCTCGATCGGATGCTGGATCTGGTTGGGGTCGATGGCCGCCGCCACCCAGTTGTGCAACATCGCAAACAATACGGTTATCTGCGCGATGATAGGGTGAAAGTCGTTGCGTGGATCAGCGGCGATGACGTCGAACCGGCTCGGCATGCGGATGAAATCCGCCGCAGGGCAACTCGTCTTTTGGGCGGGCGCTGCATCGGGCGGCAGTTTTCTGATGCGCAACCGCGTGCGTGGCGCATCGCTCGCGGTGCCGATCTCGTTGACCGCGTAAAGGTGAGGGCACTCGGCGGGCCCCTCGCCATAAAGGCCATCGAGCATCAGCGCATTGCGCCGACCATTTTGCAGCGACCGCCGACACGCCCGTGGGACGTCGGCACGAGCGACACCACGGTATCGACCATATCGTGGGCAATAAATTGTAGCAGGTAGGTGGTAACCTGACGGCAAGCCGACATTATCGTCCCGATGTGCCGCCCCGCCGAGGGAAGATTGCCAGATCTCGCCACCGACATGCATGCGGCCGGCAAGACGTGCCATCATCAGATAGAGCTGCTCGCGCTCAGGACCGATGATGAGACCACTTTTGTCGATCAGGCCACCGGCCCTGAACCTTGATCTGCGCTGGGCGTGGCAAGAAAGTGCTGGCCTATGCTGGCCACTTCCGCATCGGCGTCACGGCCCCAAAGGCGCACCGGAATCGAAAGTGGACTATTGGTGGTCAAAGTCCCTCTCCTGTGTGACCCAAGTCACGGAGTCGTGGTGAGCGAACTGGCCCTAATGTTCAATTTAAAGATTACCCTCGTCAAGCCAGCGTCAATTGCAAGGTCAGCGAGGGTCGATCAGCCGGCGGAAGGCAGGCGATGCTCCCGCGACCGTAGCGAAGAGCCATGCTGGTGTGCCTGCCACAAGAGGCACCTTGGGGCCGTTCGAGCGTCAGTGGCCCTCGGTCCCAGGCGCGTTGCCTTGAGGCGTTGCCATGTCAGTTTCGGGCTTCCCCCAGGGCCAGCTGCCTTCACGCAAGCGCTGGAACACCACGTAAAGCATGGGGATCAGAAAGATGCCGAAAATCGACGCAGCCAGCATACCAGCGAGAACGGGCAGTCCCACCGCAAACATACTGTCGGCGCCTGGCCCCGTTGCCCGCACCAAGGGGACGAGGCCGGCAATAAAGGCAAAACTCGTCATCATGACCGGACGAAACCGCTGACGGGCACCCGTTACGGCCGATTGCTGGATGGACTGCCCTTCGGCCCGCCGCTCCAGAGAAAACTCCGTCATTAGGATAGAATTTTTTGCCGCAAGGGCGATCAACACAACAATGCCGATTTGCGCATAGAGCACGAAGCTCATGCGCAACAGCCAGAGCGAAAGCATCGCCCCGAGAACGGCAACGACCACCGACAATAGGACGGGAATGGGCACGTTCCAACTTTCGTAGAGCCCAACGAGGAAGAGGAAAGCAAACACGACGGCAAGACCGATAACAATCGGCGTTTGCCCGGACGAGACATTTTGCTCTAGCGCCTGACCGGTCCACTCGAAGCCGTATCCGCGGGGCAGCGCATCTTTCGACAGAGCCGCCATCGCCGCTATCGCTTCCCCATCGCCGCGCCCCGGCGCAGGCGATCCGTTGATCGAAACCGCCCTGTAGTTGTTGTAGCGCACAATCGTTCTGGGACCGACGTCGAACGAAGCCTGCGCCACAGAAGATAGCGGGATCATCTGGCCGTCACGATTGCGCAATTGCACGGCATAGATATCGTTGATGGACGTCCGGTATTTCTGCTCCGCTTGCACGCGAACGGTCCACGTCCGGCCGAACAGATTGAAATCGTTGACGTAGTAGCCGCCAAGCGTGGCCTGCAGTGCGGAAAAGACATCGGCCAAGCTGACGCCCAGGGTCTGGATCTTGTCGCGATCGATCTCCAGCTTGATCTGGGGTGTCGACGCCTCGAAGGAGGAGAAGACGCGCGCAAGCTCGGGGCGTTGATTGGCAGCCACCACCAGGCTGCGCATGGTTGCTGCGAGCGCAGCGGGATCCTGACCTTGCAGGCCTTCCAGAATGTACTCGAACCCGCCAGTCTGCCCGATTCCAGAAATGGCGGGCGGATTGAGGGCCAGGAAAAAGCCATCAGGCACCTGTGAGAGCGCGCCAAAAAGGCGTCGAGCGACAACGGAGGCGTGTAGGTCGCGCGACGTGCGCTCGGCATACGGCTTCAAGCGCACGAACATCACGCCCGCGCTCGACGATGACCCGCCCCCGAGAAAATCCAATCCCAATATCGTAACGGCGCCGCTGACGCCGGGATCCTTCTTGATGATGGCCTCGGCCTTCTGGGCAGCGGCATCGGTTCGGTTGAGCGACGCGCCCGGAGGCAGATTGAAAATGGTGATCAAGAAGCCCTTGTCTTCCTCGGGCAGGAACCCCGATGGTGTCACCTTGAAAACGAGAAAGGTTGCCAGGCCAATCGCTGCTACGGCAGCCAGCGACAAGATGGAAACCCTGACCAGACGGCCCACGATATTGGCATAGCCGTTGGCGATCCGTTCGATGCCCCCGGTTACCGAGCGCATCACACCCGTTGGATGTCCCGGCCGCAGCAGCAGAGAGCACAATGCGGGCGACAACGTCAGTGCGTTGATCGCCGAGATCACCATCGCAGCGGATATCGTAACGGCGAATTGGCGGAAAAGCGCGCCGCTGGTGCCTGGCAGGAAAGCAACTGGAACAAACACGGACAGCAAGACCAGCGTGATCGCAATGATAGGTCCGGCAATCTCCGACATGGCTTTTCGAGTGGCGTCGGCAGGCGAGAGGGAGGGCTCCTGCTCCATGACGCGTTCGACGTTCTCGACCACGATGATAGCGTCGTCGACCACAATCCCGATTGCCAGAACGAGAGCCAGAAGCGAGATCGTATTGGCAGAGTAGCCGGCAGCCAACAGAACGGCGAACGTGCCGACAACTGCCACAGGCACGGCAATCAAAGGAATAATGGTCGGCCGAAATCGTCCCAGGAAAACGAACACGACCAGCGCCACCAGTGCGAAGGCCTCCATCAACGTGGAAACCACCTTCTGCATCATCGATGATACGAAATCGGCGGTATTGTAGATGTAGGCGAAGGTCACACCGCTCGGAAACCGCGACCTCAGCTCCTCCAGCCGCTTCGAAACCGCTTGGGCGACGGCAACAGCATTCGAGCCAGGGGCCAGATAGATCCCGATCGGCGCGGCGGGGCGGCCTTGGTAGCGAGCAACGGTGTCGAAATTGGCAGCCTGCAGTTGGACCCGCGCGACATCCTTGATCCGGACGAATGAACCATCAGCCTGACTGCGAACGATGATGTCACCGAACGCCTCGACGGACGACAACCGACCCTCCGTCGTGATTGTCAATTGCAAACGCTGGTCCGGATCCAGCGGCGCGGCACCGATACGGCCCGCTGCAGCCTGCAAGTTCTGTGACTGCACGGCCGCAATTACATCCGCCGGCGTCATGGAAAAGTTCGCCAGCTTTTGCGGATCGATCCAGATCCTCATGGCGTAGTCCCGCGCGCCGAAAATCGAGGCGTCGCCAACGCCGGGTACACGTTTCAGCTCGTCGAGTACGTTGAGCGTCACGAAATTACTGAGAAACAATTGGTCGTGAGACGGATCGGTAGACGTGAACATGAAGACTTGAAGCAGGTCGGTCGAGACTTTCTGAATAGTCAGTCCAGTCGTGCGAACTTCCTGCGGGAGCTTGGCCAGCGCCTGGTTGGCGCGGTTCTGCACGTTGACTGTGGCAATGTCGGGATTGGTTGAGAGGTCAAAGGTCACGTTCAGCGTGTACGAGCCATCGTTGGCAGCGGTTGATTTCATGTAGCGCATGCCCGAGACGCCGTTGATGGCGTTCTCGAGAGGCTGCGCGATACTTTCTTCGACAGTCCGTGCATCTGCTCCCGCATACGTTGCCGTCACCCGCACGGTCGGAGGCGCGATACTGGGATACTGGGCAACCGGTATCACCCGGATGGCGATGAGCCCGGCCAACATGATGACGAGCGAAATGACCATGGCCAGTCGCGGCCGGCGAATGAAGATCTCGAAGATCATGTTGGCCTATTTTCTCAAGCCGACTTTACCCGCTTGGTCGGGGGCTTCGGCCGTGATCGGTGCCACCAGCGCGCCTGGACGCACCTTTTGATGGCCGTTGACAATGACGCGGTCGCCGTCCGTCAAGCCGGTGTTGACCACGATCAACGGACCCCGTTGCTCTCCCGTCGTGATGCGCTTGATCGCGACCTTGTTGTCCGCGCCGACGGCCAACACGTAGGCGCCCTGCTGATCGAGCAGCAACGCCGATTGGGAGACCACGAGTTTCTTCTCCGGGTCCTTGCGGACCACGCGAACGCGCACCAGTTGCTGATCGACCAGCAGCCGCTTGGGATTTGGGATGCTGGCACGAACGATGACGGAATCCGTAGACGAGGTGGCCTGGACCTCGGCAAAACGCACCTCTCCCGTCTGGTCGTAGTCCGATCCATCCGCAAGCTTCAGTTTCACGAATACGCTATTGCGCCCCCGCCCGGCTTTGCGCACGTCCAACAAGACCTTTTGCGGCACGGGAAACGTGACGTAGACGGGATCCTGGCCGACAATCGTCACCAGCGGATTGCTGTCCGGCCCGACGAGATTGCCGATCGAATAGGACGTGCGCCCGACCCGCCCGTCGATCGGCGCGGTGATGCGCGTATAGCTCAAATTCAGCTTTGATGTCTGCAAGTCCGCTTCGCGCGCTTGCACCGTGGCTTGTGCTTGCGCCAGCTGCGCCTGGGCGGTGTCGAGCGAAGCTTTCGACGAGACATTGCGCTTAGCCAGATCTGCGGTGCGTTGAAACGTCTCTTGGGCCAGTGTCAAGCCGGCCTTGGCGTTGACCAGATTGGCTTCCGCCTGTGCGACGGCAATCAGATAGGTATCTTGCTCGACCTCGAACAGCACCTGCCCTTTGCTGACCTCCGCGCCTTCTTCGAAATCCCGTTTTTTGAGATAGCCCTGAACACGTGCCCGCAACAGGACTTTGTCGATGGCTTCTATGCGACCTGTAAACTCCAGCTGATCCGTCACATCCTCGAGGCGAGCCTGTTCTACGACAACCGTCGGCGGCGGTGCAGCGTTTTGCTTGCCCGCGTTCTGAGACTCCGAACTGCACGCACCAAGCAGAAGCCCCATGCAAAGCATCGAGAGGATTGAGAAAAGGCCGGAGCGGGAAAGTTTCGCGGCAGCAGGGCGATGAGCGCCGCAAAAGGGCATCTTTGTGTCTCGTCTTGACGCCACGATCAGAGTTTCCTTGCCCGGCGATCCCATGGATCACGCTTGCAGCCTCACCCGTTTGCAGTGGTGATAGCATGGAATGTCGCACCATCGATAGTCATCGCAAGGAGCTGACAGTGTGCCGATCCACTGTCGTGGCGCGCGGCGGCAACGACATGACCTCAGGCGACTTTCACAAATCGGTCTGCCTCAAAGCTGAGCCGTCAAACCGATGGCAGCCATGCGATTCCGCTTGATTGCCCGATCGCCAGGCATTCCAATTTGGCGATCCACCAACCCAGTGCGGCAGGACACCCATGTCAGGAACAGCGGACGAGCTACCCTTGGCAGGGATCCGGGTCATCGACCTGAGCCACGTCTACAATGGACCCTACGCCACGTTCCTGATGGCCATGGCCGGTGCGGACGTGGTCAAGGTCGAGCCACTGGGCGGCGAGCATCTGCGCAGTCGGGGTGACATGGGCGGGGCCGACCTCCCTTTTGCGATGCTCAATAGCAACAAGCAATGCGTGACACTCAATCTCAAGACGGATGCTGGTCGCGAACTTTTGAAGGACATGATCGCAAAGTCCGATGTGCTGGTCGAAAATTTCGCCCCCGGCGTCATGGATCGGCTCGGGCTTGGGGCCAGTGCGTTGCAGGCGATCAATCGAAGGCTGATTTATGGCTCGAGTTCAGGCTATGGCAAATCAGGGCCGTATCGCGACCAACCGGCAATGGATCTTGTCGTGCAAGCGATGTCCGGCATAATCAACGCAACGGGACATCCCGAGCACCCGCCCGTCAAATCTGGCGCTGCCGTTTGCGATTTCTCCGCTGGTGTCCACCTCTATGGCGCCATCGTTACGGCCCTCTACCAGCGCGAGCGAACCGGTCGCGGCCGCGTCGTCGAGGTCTCGATGCAGGACGCCATCTATGCCTCGCTCGCCTCCAATCTCGGCATGCTGCATGCACGCGGTCCCGCGGCTCCCGCACGCACCGGCAACCGTCATGGCGGCCTCGGCGTCGCGCCCTACAACGCCTACGCGGCGTGTGACGGCTGGGTCGTGATCAATGCGCCGGGTGATCGCCACTTCCAAGCCATCCTGGATGTGATGGGCCGTCCTGACCTTAAGGATGATCCCCGCTTTGCAACCCGCAGCGCGCGCGTTGCCAATATGCCGGCGGTCGATGCGTTGATCGAGGCCTGGACCAAAACCCGGCCGCGCGCAAACACGGCTGCCGAGCTTCTGACGGCATCGGTGCCTTGTGCGCCCGTCCGCAAACTCTCCGAGGTGATCCTCGACGAGAACATGCATGCCCGCGGCAGCCTCCAGTGGATCGACCACCCCGACCTCGGTCGTGTCGTGCTGCCGCACTCGCCGCTGGTGTTCGAAGGCAGTGCGCGCCGGCCTTTGAGCCCGAGCGTCGGCCTCGGCCACGACAACGCCGCAGTCTACGGCAAATGGCTTGGCAGATCCGACGACGAGCTCGGGACCTTGGCCCGTGATGGAATTATCTGAAGCGACTGGCCAAAGCCATTCACTGCGGTCCGCGTGTCAGAAGGTGCCGGTACCAAGAAATCCATCGACATCCGGGAATTCACTCATGATCCGCTTGCCGACCAGCTCCTTGAGCGTTTCCGTCGTACCCCCGCCAAGGGTGCCATATCTGGCACCACGATAGAGCCGCTGGGCCGGACAATCGTCCGTATAGCCGAAGCCGCCAAAAACCTGGACCGCCTCGCTTGTTACGCGAATGGCCATTTCGTTGCAGTACATCTTTGCGACGGCAGCCTGGTAGGGATCCGGGAACGGATTGGCTGTGGCACACGCGCGATACAACATGGAACGGCCAACTTCGATATCGCGGTACATCTCGGCAAACTTCCAGCGCATGCCCTGGAACTGTCCGATCGGACGGCCGAAGGCCTCGCGTTCGCGCGCATAGCGCACAGCCTCTTCGAATGCCCCCTCCGCAAGCCCTAGCGATATCGACGGGTTCAGGCAGCGCTGGGTATTGAAGGCAGTGAGCAGCTTCTTGAACCCGTCTTCGCGAAGGATCACGTTGTCGAGTGGCACCTCGCAGTTGTCGAAGGCGATTTCGGCCAGATTCTCGCCACCCATGGTGTGGAACTTGCCGATGACATTGAAGCCAGGCGTGCCCCGCTCCAACAGCACACAACCAATGCCTTCGCGGCCCGGCTTGTCGTCGATGCGGGTGAAGATGACGAACCAGTGCGCCTCCTCGACGCGACTGATCAGGGTCTTCGCGCCCTTGATGACCGCCGTGCCACCGCGAATGGTCGTATTGGTGCGATAGTTGGCAACGTCGGTGCCCGCATGTGGTTCGGTCATGCAGATCGCGAGTATCGTTTCGCCTGAGCTGACGCCCGGTAGAATCCGTCGCTTGAGATGCTCTGGTGCAAAATTCGAAATGATCCGTGTCTGCACGCCGAGCATCCCGATCAGCGCGATCGCTGTCACGTAGCAGGCCTTGGAGACCTCTTCGACAACAAGCGCGGTCTCGAACACCGGCAGATCGGTCCCGCCATACTCACTTGGAACTGCCATGCCGAGCACGCCGATCTTGGCAAGGTCACTGAAATTCTCGTGGGGGTAGGTCCCGTCCATGTAGCGCTTGGCGCGCGGCTTGATCTTCTCCTGCGAGACAGCCCGCACGGTAGCCACCATCTGCCGCTGCTCGTCGCTCAAAGTGAAATTCATGACACGATCTCGCCAGTTCGCTCAGATTGGCAATGAGCGCCGACACGGCGCTTGCACGGCCAGCCTCATTTCCTACAGGTTCAGCCTAGGCGCTTGGTGCGGCCGTTGACGAGAGCGTTTTTCGGTAAGGCCGCACATGCTGGCAAGCACCGGTGCAATCTCGCGCGTCGATCGGCTTCTTTGGGCCGAACAAAGGTATCAACTCTTTGGTCGACAGCACGCACTTGGCGGATGACCGAACGGCGTTGGAACCGTGACGCGGCATGAACCACGAAGACATCGCGAAGGCCATGCCAATAGTTTGAATACATAATCCGCTGCAAGCAAGTTCATATCTGGCCCACTCACTGGGCGAGACCTGCCGCAAGCCGCCACGTCGCCCGCGCAATCACGATCTCTTCGTCGGTCGGGATCACAAAAACATCGACCGATGAGTCTGTGTGGCTGATCTTAGGCCCGTGGCGCTGATTGGCAGCGTCATCGAGGCCAATCCCCAACCAGCCGGATGCCGTGCAAATGCGCTGGCGCATGGCTGCAGAATGCTCGCCGATTCCGGCAGTGAACACCAACACATCGAGGCCGCCCGCCGCTGCCGCAAGCGATCCGATCTCGCGGGCCGCGCGGTAGGCGAACAGCGATAACGCTTCCTCGGCATTCGGATCATCGCTGGCCTCGAGATCTCTCACGTCGTCACTGCAGCCGGAAACCCCAAGCAGGCCTGATTGGTTGTTGAGAAGGTTCGCCACGTCTTCAGTCGACATGCCCTTTTGCTGCAGAAGGTGCAAGATCACGCCCGGATCCAGTGCACCGCACCGCTTCCCCATCATCAAGCCGTCGAGCGCCGTAAACCCCATCGTCGTCGCCACGCTGCGCCCATCCTTCAGAGCACACATGCTCGCGCCGTGGCCCAGGTGCGCGACGATCACGCGCCCACCAGCACGAGGGCCTGCATAATCAGGCAAGACGCCGGCAATGAAATCGTAAGACAGGCCATGGAAGCCATAGCGCAGGATACCTCCGTCCAGGTATTTGCGCGGCAGGGCGAAAAGTTGAGCGATCCGTGGCTGGGTGCGATGGAAAGCAGTGTCGAAGCACGCAACCTGTGGCAGAGATGGCCATAAATTGGCGATGGCGTTGATTGGTGCGAGATTGTGCGGTTGGTGATTTGGCGCAAGAGGGATCAATGCCGACAGGGCGCTCAGGACGTCAGCGTCGACCAGGACGGGATCTGCGTAGCCTTGCCCGCCATGAACCACGCGATGACCGGCGCCCACAATATTCGTAGTGTCGTAGACGCGGCAAATTTCCTGAAGCAGCCAGCCCGTGAGTTCGGCATGTATGGCCGTCTCCGGCGGTTTGGCGAAGCGAGACCTGGATGACGCGCCAGCCTTGGCATCCAGATTCAGCCGGACCGCGCGGCCAATTCCCTCCAGCACACCCCGGCAGAGCGGTTCGAGCGACACTGTCTCATAGAGTGCGAACTTGATGCTCGAGGATCCCGCATTGAAGACCAGAATGGCGTCGCTCACACTTTGCCTCCACTCTTCAGGCTCACGGCGTAGCGCTGCAAACGCCTGCGCCACCGCACACGAGGCCAACCTCGCCAGCGTGCCATCTGCCCGGCTGGTGAGCACGATCGGCACGCGCGCGCCGAGCACAATACCAGCTGCCTCGGCACCCGCCAGATAGATCAATTGTTTGGCAATCATGTTACCCGCCTCCAGATCAGGTACGACGAGGATATCGGCGTCACCTGCAACGGCGAGACAATATGCTTGGTATTCGCGGCGTCCTTCGAGACGGCATTGTCGATGCCAGCGGTCCATCGAGCAGTCCACCGGTGATCTGGCCGCGATCTGCCATCTTGCACAGTGCCGCGGCTTCAATCGTCGATTTGATTTTGGCATTGACCGTCTCCACTGCAGAAAGGACAGCCACCTTGGGCAGTGGGTTGCCGAGCGCATGTGCGAGATCGATCGCGTTCTGCACGATGTCGCGTTTGTCGTCGAGCGTGGGATAGATGTTGATCGCCGCGTCGGTGATGAACAGCGGCTTGGCGTAATGCGGCACGTCCAGAACGAAAGCATGGCTCATGCGCCGTTCGGTCTTGAGGTGGCTGTCAGGTCCCACAACCGCCCCCATCAATTCGTCGGTATGCAATGCCCCTTCATCAAGGCGACGACCTTGCCGGTATCGGCCAATTTGACAGCTGCGGCAGCGGCAGCGTGACTATGGGGCGTATCGACGATCTCGATATCTCCGAGAGTGCTTTCGATCGCTTTCGCCGTTGCTTCAATCTTTGCCCGCGGCCCAACCAGAACGGGCACGATCAATCCCGGCGCATGGCCTCCAGAGCCCCAGTCAAGGAAACCGCGTCACAAGGATGAACGACGCCGACCTTGATCGGCGCGAGCTTCTGCGCACTCTCGATCAACCAGCTGGAAACGTTCGCTGCGCGTGTGTATCTCGACGTCAGGCAATATGGTGCTCAAGCGGCGATCTTCTGGGTCGGCGCAATGACAACAGCTTCGCCGTCGATCACACGTTCGCCAGCCTCGTTGCTGCACACACAATCGAGAACGACGTGCCTGTTTTGCTCGCATTTCTCGCGGACGGTCACGCGAACCGTGACGGTATCTCCGACGCCGACAGGGTGACCAAAATGAAGGGATTGATCGACATAAACCGTGCCAGGCCCAGGTAGCTCGGTGCTCAAAACGGCCGATATGAGCGCCCCGCCCCACATGCCGTGGGCGACGACTTTGGAAGGCATCGGATTTCGCAAAGGCGTCATCGACATGGGCAGGGTTGGCATCCCCTGACAACACTGCGAACAACGCGATGTCCCGCTGTACCAAGGTCCGTGTCAGTGCAGCACTGTCGCCGATCTGGAGTTCATCGAATGTCTTGTTCTCGATATACTTCATGAAGCGGTTGTTCCCATGAGAGACAAACACCCGGCGCCCGTCACACGCCTGCCATCCAGTCCAAGATGCACCAATGTACATCTTCAAGACCCTATTTTGACATACGTGGAAAGGGACTGGCGGGCAATTTAAGCGAGTACATGGCTGGCTTCGCTGATCTGTCCGTCGTCAGGTTGCTTTTGTTGGAGTCTTCAGGGCTCGAGCTAGGAAAGTATCCGGTCCTGACGGGGAACAAGCGGCTCTGAAATTCTGATGATCAACCTGCAGCCCAGCATGTCCGCCGATGAGACCGCCCCGCCTTTGACAGCCGGCCGGCGGGGAGGTCAGGATACGTGACCCTCCCCGAAGCCAAGGAACGCGTGTCCAATGACCAGCATCAATCTCCGATATGGGATCTTTCTTGGCCCCCATCATCCCGTTGACGAAGATCCCACCTATCTCATCCATCGCGATTTCGAATTGATGGAGTGGATCGACAAGTTGGGGTTTGCAGAAGCGTGGATCGGCGAGCATCACTCGGGCGGGTTCGAATTGATCACGTCACCTGAACTGTTCATCGCGGCCGCTGCGGAACGCACGAAGTATTTGAAATTCGGCCTCGGCGTCGTTTCTCTGCCCTATCACAACCCGTTGATGGTCGCGAACAGGGTCATCCAGCTCGACCATCAAACGCGCGGGCGGGTCATGTTCGGAGCCGGCCCGGGACTGCTTGAAGGCGACACGTTGATGATGGGTATCGATTCTCTCAAGAAGCGGGATCGCATGGCCGAAGGATTGGATGTCATTCTGCGGCTCATGTCCGGTGAGTGGGTAACCGAGAAGACGGAATGGTATGATTTCACCGACGCTCACGTCCAGCTGTTGCCCTACACCAAGCCTTATCCCGAAGTTGCTGTCGCGAGCGTCGTGACGCCTTCCGGCGGACGCCTGGCGGGCAAGCATGACCTGTCGATGTTGTGCATGGCCGCGCTTGGCCTCGGCTTCGACGCCCTCGACACGAACTGGAAAGTCGCGCAGGAGATTGCCGCTGAGCACGGCCGAGCCATGGACCCGAGCAATCTCCGCCTCGTCGTACCCTGGTACATCGCGGAGACACGCCAGCAGGCGCGCGACGATGTGCGATTCGCCTTTACACGCTGGCTGGACTATCAGCGCGCACAGGACGCGACACGATACAAGGTGCCCGAAGGTCAGGACCCAGTCGATTGGTATGTCGACAATAATTTGGGGGTGATCGGTACGCCAGACGACGTCATCGCCGTGATCGAGCGGCTGCAGGCCAAACAAGGCCCCTTCGGCTGCTTCTGTCAGTACGCGGCGGACTGGGCTGACTGGGAAGGCACCAAGAAGTCCTACGAGCTGTTCGCCCGCTATGTGCAGCCCCACTTCAACCAGTCGAACGTCAATCGCAAGGCGTCCCTCGAATGGTTGCGCCGCAATAATGAGACCAACGCCGCCAGGCAACGGGCAGCAGCAGAGGCAATGTTCGTCCAGCACAATGCTGAGCGAAATGCGAAGGGCGACAAGGCAAACCCTGCCAAGAGCTGAACCAACTAAGAGAACCCCGCACAGCGCGATCGGCTACCAGACACCGGCAGCGCTGGTGAAACGCTCATCGGCCGCGAGCCCGCCATGAGCGAAAAAGGCGGAAAGAGGTCTGGCTCTGGACGGGTCCAGGAAACGGCAGGGTCAGGCTCATACGTCATGGATCACGATCTGGTCATGTGTGAGCGGGCAGGTGGCGCTGTTCCTATCGATGCATTGCCAGGTATGTCGAAGCCGGTATGAATGTCCTTCAGAAACATGGAATGCGCTCGGAGCGACAGAGCACGAATGCCCGCGTCGCGGGGATCGCGCAGACGCTTGCGGATGGCAATCGGCCATTGTCGCGGGAGAAGGCGCGCGACCTGCTGCGACGACTCGATCGGCTCGTGGATTTAGGCGATCGACGCGCTGCGGTGCTACAATTGTCAGAGTATTTTCGTGAAATCCAAATTCAGTGACCGGCAAAGAGTTGATGTGAGCAGGTTGCCAGCAAGATATAGCGAGCATTTTTGTGACGACGCACGACCTCCAGCTCCGGACATGGCCGTCAACGCTTGTTGAGTGGACAATCGCCAATCGGCTCAGTTCCGCTTGTGAGGTCGAGCGCTGGCCGACACCGTCCGCCGAGGGCCAGCTACGCCTGGTTTATTCACCGCGGAGGACTTCCCAAGAGATCGTGCAACAGAGTCCCTTTCGTTCCGCGACAGTAACATCGCCCCGACGAGCCACGTGCCCGTCCTCGGCCGCGCCCTATCATTCAGGCGTCACTATTGCTGGTGCGATTGGCCGGCCTCTCCGTTTTCGCCAAACCCGAAGGTCGAAGATAGCTTTGAGGGTGGCCATGATCAGAAAAGCACTGAGCGCGACCTTGGTTAGGGTCTCCATAGTGCCGTGGATTAGAACGGCGTGGACGACGGTGCTCGGCACGATCACTGAGAAGAGGGCGGTGTGTATCATGCGCCACGTTCGAGGGCGGACGCCGATGTGATTCCTGAGCGCCACCAACAGCGCAACAAGGAAAAGCGCCCACATGGCGATCACGCCCCAATTCGAGAACGGCGTCGGTGAGTCAAACGTCAGCGCGTCGATCACGTCCGGCGGGCTCGTAACGTAAAGTCCCACGATGTGCAGCAAGACGGCCGCGACCATGGCGGTACCGATCCACAGATGCGTGCGGCGCGCCGCGTAGCGCGTCAAGCCCGGAAGATAGCCGACGGCAAGCAGCGGCTGCACCAGCATCAGCGCCATCGCGATGATGCCGGCAAAACCGGCTGCTATGTAGACAGCGCTTCGCCAAGCGAGCAGCGGACTGGCAGCTGCGGCGACAATTGGCACCAGAACGGCGGTGCCGACAGCCAGCCAAATCAGGATCGGGCGGATACGAGATGCAAGGGGTGGCATGCTGAGCGATTAAACCGGCTTCAGCACGAAATGCGCTTCCAGGCTTGTTTGCTTCACGCTGGCCATCACAGGGCGCAGGAAGACTGTCTCGAAGTCTCCGCTGTCGTAGGCGAGGTGCCCATGCGGCTGACCAAACGCTGGAACGATCTGCGGCATCTCGAGCCGGAACACACCGTTTTCGTCGGTAAGGGTCGCGCCGTGGCTCTGCGGGTCGCTCTCGTAACCCTCGGTCGTGTGCGCCCAGATTTGAATGCGCCGGCCCGCCAGCGGCGCTCCATCGCCGGTGCGGCGGACGGTGCCCGTCATCCAGAAACCGCCACCGCCAATCTTGTCTACGATCGGCGCGCCCGGGCGGTAATTATTCGACCCGCCGCGCATGGAGCGCGTGGGGACGAGCCCCTGCGCGTTGGCCGGCACGAACGGGCCGGACATGCCGGTCGCGATGGCGCTAGCGCCAGCGGCGATGAGGTGGCGGCGGTTCATCAGGGTGGTGGTCATTTGAAGTCCTCTCGGGCTCAGTGTCAGCCAGACGTAACACGTCGGACCAGGGCCAAGACGTTTTGTTCTAGAGATAGTATCGGCTGTCGTCAGATCCATGGCGCTGGAGAAATCTTGACCAATCGGCGGCCTCACAGTTCCGTGAGTGCAAGGGCTTGAGCGATGCCGTGTGCTGGTCGATGCTTCGTCACGGCATGGCGGAGCGCACGAAAACGCAAAATGCTGCCCCACGCGTTGTGTGTGCGAAGTCAGGAGCAAACCAGCGCCATGATGGCAAATTGTCAAACCGACAGCGAAAGTAAGGCTCTCAACCTCTCCCTCGGTCGACGCTGTCGTTGCCCTGGCGCAGTGCTGATCTATCGGCGAACCGGCAACCGCAGAGCCGTGCAGCTTTTGCTCGGCCATTTGAAAATCGCAAGCACCGTGCGCTACCTTGGCATCGAGGCCGACGACGCTATCCCGATCGCCGAGGAGATCGACATCTGATCCCATGACACGATACACCTGAGACCGGACGCGCTCGGCGGCGCTTATTGCGGCACCGAATGCAGTGATGCCAATGGCAGCTTATGGGAGTGGCCGTCGATCGAACTCGGCGATCGTCTCTCGATGCTGCTGGACACGGGCCGCGCAATGAATGCAGGTTCAGAAGCACGAAGGCCATCCGCGGAATGCTCCGACCATGCCAATGATTCTGCCGCCAATGCCAACGCCCAGGGCAGCCATGTAGGTGAGTGGCGCCACGCCGATGCGTGGGAGAAGCCCGCTGCCAATGTCTCCAATGCCGTTCGGCTGGCGCAAATCGCCGAGGCGGGCAAAATGGACCTGCTCTTTCTCGCCGACGGCAACGGCGTGCGCCAGATGGACAAGCCCGACCTCTTTGCCGCTACCTCGCCGTCCGACCGCCCCGGTGTGTTGGAACCCGTCACGCTGTTGTCGGCGCTGGCCATGGTGACACGGCACATCGGGCTCGTCGCCACGACGACCACGACGTACGACGAGCCGTTTCATGTTGCACGTCGCTTTGCCTCGCTCGATCACATCAGTGGCGGTCGAGCAGGGTGGAACCTGGTCACGACCTCGAACCCTGGCGACGCATTAAACTTTAGCCACGCCGAACATGTGGCCCGTGACAGGCGCTACGAGCGAGCCAACGAGTTCGCAGACGTCGTGAAGGGCCTCTGGGATTCCTGGGCCGACGATGCCTTCCCGCAGGACAAAGCCACGGGGCGTTTTCTCGATCCAGCCAAGGTCCAGGTCCTCGGGCATAGGGGCAAGCACTTCGCGGTGGCCGGGCCGCTGAATGCGCCGCGCCCGCCGCAAGGTTATCCGGTGATCTTCTCGGCTGGACAGTCTGAAGCCGGTCGAGAGCTTGCAGCCCGTCATTCCGACTGCATCTTCGCCATCGAGGCAACCCTGTCGGCCGCACAGAAACTCTATGCCGACTTCAAGGGGCGTCTCGCGCGTTTTGGACGCGAACCAGACGAACTCAAGATACTAGCCGGCGTCACGATCTTCGTTGGAGAGACGCGGCAACAGGCAGACGATCTCGCTGGCGAACTTGACGATCTGGTGCCACCGGCGGTCGGCGTCGACTACCTCTCCAAGATGATTGGTCGGGACATGAAAGGCTATCCGCTTGACGGTCCCATGCCCGAATTCAGCGAGGAGCACGTCGGACCGACAGGCATAGGCCGGGCAATCGCACAGGTTGCGAAGGAGCAGGGCTTGACCGTTCGGGAAACCTACCGGCGGATCCTGCCACAGATGGCCGGCAATATGTTCAAGGGCAATCCGGTCGAAGTCGCCGATGTCATGGAGGCTTG
>JAWKWC010000006.1:0-231310 GCA_041397705.1 Hyphomicrobiaceae bacterium | reverse complement strand
GCACGATATCCTTGTTCTGATGGCTGTAGAGATCGTAGGGCTGCACGTCCAAGTCCTCGAGCACCGTCTCGCCGTCGAGCACGCTCTTTTTCCAAGCTGCATGCGCCGGCTCTTCGGCCTTGAACTCCGGCATCACCTCTTTCGCAAACAGCTCCAGACTGTCGCAGATGTCCTTGTGACTGGTCTTGCCCGCCTGATTGAGCAGAATGATCTGGTCGACGTGCGCATCCTGGAATTGCCTCAGTCGCTTGCGGATTGTTTCTGGCGAGCCGATCAACCCGTTGGTCAGCGCCTGCTTCTCCTGCTCGCTGCCCCGCCACTTCTGATAGGCGTCCCACAAATTTCCCGTGCCCGGCGCCGCAATCCCTTCGCGCCCATAGTGGCCCAGCGCAAAGATGAAGAACGTCCACCCCGAAGCCTTCTCGACCGCTTCTTCATCGGTCTCGGCACACATGAAACCGTTGACCATCGCGATGTTCGGATTGGCCGGGTAGTCGGCGAGCCGCTTGGGATGGCGCAGCAGGTTGTTGTAATAGCGGTGCACCCAGGCCTTGGCCGCATCCGGCGACACGAACGTGAACCCGAGCGCGCCCATGCCCCAGCTTCCCGCTTCCCCGATGGTCTTGATGTTCGAGCAGGCAACCCACAACGGCGGATGCGGCTTTTGCAACGGCTTCGGAATCACATTGCGCGCCGGAAAATCGTGATACTTGCCGTGGAATTCCCAGCTCGTCTTCGTGAACATCGGGACGATCGCCTGCACGGCCTCTTCCCAGCGCTCGCGCTTGTCACGCACCCGCGTGCCGAACGGATGCAGCTCTGCCGGCCCCGCGCCTTCTCCCATGCCAAGCTCGACCCGCCCGTCCGACAGCAGGTCCAGCGTCGAGACGCGCTCGGCCACCCGATGCGGTTGATTGGTGGTCAGCTGAATGATGCCGTGCCCTAGGCGAATAGTCTTCGTGCGTTGGCTGGCCGCCCCCAGGAACACCTCCGGCGCCGAGGAATGCGAGTATTCCTCGAGGAAGTGATGCTCCACCTCCCAGGCGTAATCGTAGCCAAGCTTGTCGGCCAGTTCGATCTGCGCCAGCGAATCATGCAGCAGATCCCGTTCGGACCGCTCCGTCCATGGCCGCGGCAGTTGATGCTCGTAGAAGATGCCGAATTTCATGGGACCTGTCCTCCCGATCCGTTTCGCATGCGAGCCGCCCGCTCCGCGCGATCCGCCGCAACTTGAAGGAAATACTGTCCCCTCAGCCAAGTGAGCGCAAGGTTCGGTAAAAACAGCGCCACCGCCGCGACGGAAACCACGATCCCGCCGCGTTTGAAGTGCTAGATCGTCAGACGTAACCGGAATCACGCTTCGGGAGCTTTGCATGAGCCGCTATGACGGCGTGATTGCAACACGCAGGTTTGGCCTTGGCGCCAGGCCCGGCGACATCGCAGCAATTGGCGGCGATTCCCGCGACTATCTCCTCGCCCAGCTTTCGAAGCCCGAAGCGGCCCTTTTGCGGGATGCGGCCCTGCGCCCCAGTCACGAGGTCATCGCAGACTTCATGCGGGCCCGCCTCGCCGACCAGGAGTTGCGCAAAGGCCGCCCGCCCAAAGGCCGCCCACCCGGTGCTCCCGCCCCAGAACCGCAGCCTCAAGCCGGCCAGCAAATGGCGCCTATGGCCGGCATGAGCGCCAACGGCATGGATCGCACGCCCGCTTCCCCGGCCGCTGAAGGGCCTTTTCCAGCCATGACGCGCACCGGCCCCGCCGCCGGCAAAGCCAAGCGCCCCCTGACCAACCGCGGCCAGATTCGCCGCGACGTCTGGCAGGCCGAGATCGAGGCTCGCGTCCACCACGCAACGACCACGGACGCAGCCTTCCTCGAGCGCCTGGTCATGTTCTGGTCGAACCATTTCGCCGTCGCCGCCCGCAAGAGCGGCCTCGTGCGCGTCACCGCCGGTGCTTTCGAGCGCGAAGCCATCCGCCCCCATGTCCTGGGCCGCTTCGCCGACATGGCTCTTGCTGTCGAAAAACACCCGGCCATGTTGTTCTATCTCGACAACTTCAATTCCGTCGGCCCCAACAGCAAGGCCGGTCGCCGCCGCGCCAAGGGCCTCAACGAGAACCTCGCCCGCGAGATGCTCGAACTGCACACCGTCGGCGTCGATGCCGGCTACACCCAGACCGATGTGACCAACCTTGCCCGCATCCTCACTGGTTGGACTGTCCCCGGCCTCAAGCAGAACCGTTTCGAGCCCGGCAAATTCGCTTTCACCCCCGCCCGTCATGAACCCGGCGCCTGGACCGTGCTGGGCAAATCCTATCCCGACCGTGGCATCGCCAGCGGCGAGCAAGTCATTGCCGATCTCGCCCGCCATCCCGCAACCGCCCGCCACATCGCCCGCAAGTTTGCCGCCCATTTCGTCGCGAACCCGCCGCCTCCCGGCCTCGTCGCCAAACTCGAGAAAACCTTCCGCGACACCGACGGCGATCTGGGACAACTGGCCCGTGCCCTCTTCACCCACGACGAGGCCTGGAACCTGCCACCGAAAAAGCTACTCCCGCCTTACGACTTCCTCATCGCCTCGCTGCGCGCCTTCGCCACCCCTGTGCCCGCCCGCGCCGTCGCGCACTTGTCAGCGGCCCTCGGCCAACCCATCTGGAACCCGCCCTCCCCCAAAGGCTGGCCCGAGGATGATGACGTCTGGATGGCGCCCTCCTCGATCCGTGAGCGCTTGCGCATTGCCGGCCAGTTTGCAGCGCCGGCCGCCGCCAAGGCAGATCCGGTCGCCCGTGCCCGCGACCTTCTTGCCGGCGCTATCACTCCCGCCGAGATGCAGGCGATCGCCCGTGCCGAAAGCCGCCTCCAGGGCACCGAAATCCTGATGATGTCGCCATCGTTTCAGCGGAGATAACCCGTGTCCGACACGCGCCACCCGCACCTCGCACTGACCCGCCGCGTCATCCTCGGCGGCATGAGCGCCAGCCTCGCCCTGTGGGGCCACATGCCCAAAGCCCTTGCTCGTCCAGGCGATCCGCGTCTGCTCGTCGTCGTGCTGCGCGGCGGCCTCGACGGCCTCGCTGTCGCCGGCCCGACGGGTGATCCGGCTTATCAGGCGCTACACGGCGAACTGGCCCTGGCCCGCTCCGGTGCCGCCGCCGGCTTGCCGCTCGACAATTTCTTCGTGCTCAATCCAGCGCTCGCCTTCATCCACACCCTTTATCTCCGTCGCCAGGCCCTCATCGCCCACGCTGTCGCCACGCCCTATCGCGGACGCTCTCATTTCGACGGCCAGGACGTGCTGGAGAGCGGCCTCGGCGGGTACCGGCCGCAGCGACGACGGCTGGCTCAACCGCGCACTCGCCCTTACGCAACGAGCGGCCGCGCCAACCTGCAGGGCCTTGCAGCCACGCCGTCGTTCCCTGATCATGCGCGGCCAGGCCCCCGTCGCCTCCTGGATCCCCGACGTCACCTGCCGCCCCCTCCATGGCGCCACCGCCTACCGCCTCGCCGATCTCTACGCCACGACCGATCCCGCATTGGCGAAGCCCTCGCCAAAGGCCTCGAGATCGACACCATGAGTGCACCCGGCAAAGACACCTCACCCGGCCCCAAGCAATTCGGTGATCTCATCACCACCGCGCGCGCGGCAGCCTGCCTCCTCAAATCCGACAACGGTCCCCGCGTCGGCGCTTGAGCATCGGCGGCTGGGACACCCACGCCAACGAGGGTGTCCTCAAGGGCCGACTCCATAACCGCCTCACCGGCCTCGACATCGCCATCAAGACCTCGTCGAGGATCTGGGCCCCGTCTGGCAACAGACCGCGGTGCTGCTCATCACCGAGTTTGGCCGCACCGCCCATCTCAACGGCACCTCGGGCACCGATCACGGCACCGCCACCGTCGCCTTCGTCCTCGGCGGTAACGTCAAGGGCGGCCGCGTCATTGCCGATTGGCCGGGCTTGGCGCCAAACCAGCTTTATGAAGGCCGCGACCTCAAGCCCACCCTCGACGCCCGTGCGCTCATGAAAGGCCTGCTTGTCGAGCATCTCGCGATCCCCAATTCGGCCCTCGCCACAACCGTCTTTCCCGACAGCGCCGCCATCCGTCCCCTCGAAGGCCTGCTGGCCTGAGCCACACCGCAAGCCATCACCAAAACGCCCAATCTCGGCCTGCCCTTGACAACCGCTCCCGACGCTTCACGCTTGGCGTATCATCGCGTGGCCAAGGAGCAGGCGACATGGCGAACACCACTGACATCGACGCAACCAGCGGCAAGCATCTAGCCGGCAAGTACGCCATCGCAGGCGTCGGCGAGACCGCCTATACGCGCAGTGGCGGTCAGCACCACCCGCGCCATGTAGCGACCGAGGCCATCTCCAAGGCCATGACCGATGCAGGCCTAACCGCCGACGACGTCGACGGCATGCCTACTCCAACGGCGACTCGACCCCGCCACCTTCATCGCCGGCGATCTCGGTATCCGCCTCAACTTCTATGGACGTCTACGGTGGCGGCTCGTCGACCGAAGCCCTGATCGGCATCGCCATGGGCGTCATCGAAGCCGGCATGTGCAAAACGGTTGCCATCTTCCGCTCCATGAACGGCTTTTCCTAAGTCCGCATCGGCGGCACCGGCCGTTCCGCTGCCCCCGTCAAGGGCGACGAGATCCACAACCGCGCCTACGGATGGCAAGCGCCGGCCAGATGTTCGCACCGACCTTCATGCGCCACATGTACGACTACGGCACCACGCCCGAGCAGGTCGCCATGGTCGCGGTCGCACTCAGAGCACGCCTCCAACAATCCCAAGGCCTACTACAAGAGGCTACACCGTCGACGAGGTGCTGTCGTCGCGCATCATCTGCAGCTCCCTGCACCTCCTCGACTGCTGCGTCGAGACCGACAACGCCACCTGCATCATCGTCACCCGCACCGAGCGCGCCCGCGACCTCGCCAAGCGCCCGGCCCTGATCCAGGCCGTTGTTGGCCGCTGCTGCAAGCCCCGCATCGACATGCACTACCAGCACGGCCCCATCTCCACCGTCGCCGGCCACTACGCCAAGGAGATCCTCTGGCCCAACGCCGGCCTCGGCCCCGACGACGTCGACGTCACCGGCGCCTACGACGCCTTCACCTTCACCACCATGCTGCAGCTCGAGGACTACGGCTTCTGCAAGAAGGGCGAGGGCGGCATCTACGTGTCCGACGGCACCACCCGCCTCGGCGGCAAGCGGCCCAACAACACGTCGGGCGGCCACCTGTGCGAGGGCTACACCCACGGCATGAACATGGTCATCGAGAACGTCCGCCAGCTCCGCGGCGAGATCGACGACAGTTGCCCGATCGGACCCGACGGCAAACGCCAGCACACCTACGACTACAAGGAAGGCGGCTGCCGTCAGGTCAAGGACGTTGAAGTCACCACCAACCTCGGCTGGGCCAATCCCGGCACAGGTTCGGCAATGGTGATGGTCAAAGGCTGAGCACGTCATCCAGGCCGCGGTGGCGCCACTCGCGCCGCCGAGCCGGGTTCCAGCGCAAGAGCCGTGCGAAGCACACACCACCCCCGCTACCGCCAAAACCCTTCGCTCTCGCGCTCACCGGATGACGAGATGAAACCAATGGGAATGGGACGACGGCCATGACAGGACTGACCGGCAACAACATGGGCATGAATCTCACCGTCGACGATCTCGACATCGAGAACACAGCCTTCTTCGGATTCTGCGACAAAGGCGATTTTCGCCTGCAAAAGTGCAAGGAGAACGGCCTCCTCCGCTATCCCCCGACCACCCGCTGCCCCTTCTCCGGCAGCCCCAACTACGACTGGGTCTCGGTCGAGCCGAAGGGCGCCGTCTACTCCTACAACGAGGTCCACCACGCCATCCAGCCGGCCTTCAAGGGCAAGACGCCCTATATGCTCCTCCTGGTCGAGCTCGACACCCAGAAGGGCAAGCCGACCGAGCACGACGGATTGCGCGTCGCCGGCAACCTCGTCACCCCCGACGGTGAGATGGCCCCGCCCGACCTGGTGGCCAAGGTCGGCATCGGCTCCCGTATGCGCATGGTCTTCAAGAAAGTCGGCGACAACTTCGCACTGCCCATGTGGACTCTCGACGAAACCGCCCCCCAGCCCGCCAAGCCCTGGCGCTATCCTCAGGAATAGCGATGCCCCGGCGCAGTCCCGAGCATCGCCCCGCCATCCCATGTTGCCGTCCATTCTGCCTGCTCGGCGCCTCGCACCTCCGGCTGGGAATGCCGTGCATTTGCCCTGAAGCTTGCACCGCGCGCATCCGCAATCGTGCACTCTGCCCGCCACCAACGCCCCCGAGTGCGGAACATGCGCGTCCGACGTCATGGGCAATAACCGGAATCCGGCTGAGCACGAAGGCGCGCAGCACTTAGTCCGGAACCGCGGCGAAGCTGCAAATCTGATGCCCACCATCCAGTGATAGCGTCGCGGCCGCGCACGGCACCGGATCGACTAAAGTGCGCAGCAATCGCATGGCCACCCGAGGGGGGACCTTTCACGCTGTCCTGCCCTCCGTGACGCCCAATTCTGCCGACATTCGTTCGCGCATGATGAACTTTGAATCTTGCCGGTCACCGTCATCGGGAATTCATCCACGAACCGAATGTGCCGCGGCACCTTGTAGTGCGCGATCTGTCCCTGACAGAAGTTCTTCACGTCAAGCTCGGTCAGTGCCTGCCCCTGGCGCACCTGGATCCACGCACAAAGTTCCTCGCCATAGCGCGCGTCCGGCACGCCGAACACCTGGACGTCTTGGATCGCCGGATGCCGGAACAAGAACCTCGACCTCCTGCGGATAGATGTTCTCGCCGCCACGGATCACCATGTCCTTGATACGGCCGACGATCTGGCAATAGCCATCCTCGTCCATGGTGGCGAGATCGCCCGTATGCATCCAGCCGGCCTCGTCGATGGCCTCGGCGGTCTTGTCGTCGTCGCCCCAGTAGCCGAGCATCACCGAATATCCGCGCGTGCAGAACTCACCTGTCTGCCCGCGTGGCACGATCTGCCCCTCGGCATTGATGATCTTGATCTCGATGTGGGGATGCGCACGCCCCACCGTCCCCGTCTGCTTCTCGAGGCGATCGCCGATGCGAGTCTGGGTACTGGCCGGGCTCGTCTCCGTCATGCCATAGCCGATCGTCATCTCCGAGAGATGCATGTCCTTTACGCACCGCCGCATGACCTCCACGGGGCAGGGTGCGCCGGCCATCATGCCCGTCCTGAGGCTCGAAAGGTCGAATTTCGAGAACTCCGGATGGTCCAGTTCCGCGATGAACATGGTTGGCACACCGTATAGCGCCGTGCACCGCTCCTCCGCGATCGTCTTGAGCGTTTGCAGTGGATCGAACCCCTCTCCTGGTAGCACCATGGCCGATCCGTGCGTGATACACGCGAGGTTGCCGATCACCATACCGAAGCAATGATAGAGGGGCACGGGGATGCACACCTTGTCGTCCGGTCCGAAGTGCATGCCTTCGCCGAGGAAGTAGCCGTTGTTGAGGATGTTGTGGTGCGTGAGGGTAGCGCCCTTGGGCAACCCCGTCGTGCCCGACGTGAACTGGATGTTGATGGGATCGTCGAACTGCAGGGTTTCCCGCAGCGCCGCGAGCCGTGCCCGCTCAGGCTCTCCACCCATGTCGTAGACGGAGCCGAAGGCCACGGTGCCCGCCGCCGGCGCGTCGCCAATCTGGATCACACAACACAGCTCCGGCAGCCTGACCGCACGCAAGCGCCCGGGTTCGGACGTCGCCAGTTCCGGTGCCAGTTCGTTGATCATGTCGACGTAGTCGCTGCTCTTGAAGGACACCGCCGTGATCAGGGCCCGACAGCCGACCTTGTTCAGCGCGTACTCGAGCTCTGCCAGCCGGTAGGCGGGATTGATGTTGACCAGGATGAGCCCCGCCTTGGCCGTCGCGAATTGAGCCACCACCCACTCCGCACAGTTGGGCGACCAGATGCCGATGCGATCACCTGGCTCGAGGCCGAGCGCTATGAGCCCGGCTGCAAAGGCATCGACCCTGGCACCGAGGTCCCTATAGGTCCAGTGCACGCCTTGCTGCGAAACGACGAGGCCCGTCCGGTCGCCCCACTTCTCCACCGTACGTTCGAAGTGAACGCCGATGGTCTCGCCGATAAGCGGGGTCGCGCTGGCCCCGTGTGCGTAACTGAGAGCTCTGTCCATGACCGCTTCTAGCTTCGCCATTGTCTCTCGACTCCACGAATGAAAGGCCATTCCCGAGCTGGTCGGCACCAGGACGCCCCGCGTCCGCTTGGCAAGGCACAACGAAATTACGTACTCCAAGATGACTGCGGTACAGAAGGTCGGCAAGGGGCCACTCGCACAAGTCACAGGCCCTCCGGCGACGGCAGCACCGCACCCAGCAACGGACATCTCCGGTGAGCGCCGCCCCCCGAAGCACCTCGCCGTCACCGCGTCACGATCAGCAGACATCCCGCAAAAATCACCACGATGGCCACCACGAACGACCAGCGCACCCGCTCGCGGCGGAAGAACAGCCACCCGGTCAGCAGGGTGAAGGCTGGCGACGTGGCGATCAGCGGTGCCACGACGACGACGCTCGAGAGCTCGAGCGCAATGTTCGAGCCGACAATGCCTGCCCCGTTCATGAGGCCGCACAGCACGAACCACGCGTAGCCGCGATTCCAACCGGGCAGCCGCTGGCCGCCGCGAAAAGCGTGGATCAGGGAAAGGATGGCGAACGAGGTGGTCGAGGCGACGAGCGCGGCCGTCAGCGGGCTCGCGAGTAGTCCGAGGCCGAGCTTGAGCAGGTTCTGCGACAAGCCGCGGGTAAGGGCGGCTGCAAGCGGGATCGCCACTGCCCAAACAGGCCAGCTTGCACCGCCCGACCTTGACCGGAGCGCCACCCAGGCGATGCCACCGACGATGATGGCCGTGCCGAGCACAACCCGGCCGGTCACGACCTCGCCGAAAGCTGCGACGGCAATCCCGATTGCGAACAGCGGCGCGGTCGACGCGAGACCCGAGGTCAGGCCGGGTCCGATGGTGCGAATGCTCAGCGTCTGCAGCGTCATCGAGAGCGAGGGCACGATCAGCCCGGCAAGCGCGAACCACACGACTGCGGGTGACAGAAGAGCCTCGGTCGTCAGGTAGGCGGGCGACAGCAGCCAAAGCACGATGGCCGTCGTGGCAACGTTGACCAGCGTGCCGGTCCGCACATCCATGTGGTCGAGCGCGATGTGCTGGACGTGGTTCGATAGACCGAACAACAGGCTGACCGAAAGTGCGATCACTGCGGCAAGGGTGAGCGGGTCGGTCAACTGCGTTGTCTTTCCGAGCGATTAGGGGCCAAAGGTTGCGGGTCGGACCATGCCCACAAGGCCCACATCACCGGCCATATGGCAAGATCGCACCGCTTCAATCCCACCCGCGCCATCATGGCGGTTGACGCGAGGCGCCGGCCCTGCTGCCATCAGCACAAACATCCACGGGAGTAACCCATGCGGCCAGACCAGCGCCAAGTCCACTTCGTCGCCTTCCTGCAGGCTCAGAACTGCACCACGTTGCCAGCCTCGTGGCGCCATCCCGATGCGCGCACCGACGCCTTCCACCCCGACTACTACCAGCACATCGCCCGCGTGCTCGAGGAAGGCAAATTCGACTGTGGCTTCTTCGACGATCGCCTCGCCATGCCGGACATGTTCCACGGCGACCACGGCCACACCGTCCAGAACGGCATCCGCTGCGTCAAGATGGACGCCGTCACCTGCCTCATGACCATGGCCGCCGCCACCACCCGCCTGGGGCTTGGCGCCACCTACTCCACCACCTACTACGACCCCTTCCATGTCGCCCGCGTCTTCCAGACTGTCGACCTCATGACCAAGGGCCGCGCCGCCTGGAACTGCGTCACCTCGGTCAACGACAACGAGGCGCGCAACATGGGCCGTGGCGAGGAGGCCATGGAACACGACACCCGCTACGATCGGGCCGATGAGTTCATGGAGATCGTGCTCGGCCACTGGGACAGCTGGGACGACGACGCAGTCGTCGTCGACAAGGTGAAAAACATCTACGCCCACCCCGACAAGGTCCGCCGCATCGATTACAAGGGCAAGTTCCTGTCCTCCCGCGGCCCCTTCACCGTGCCCCGCAGCCCCCAAGGCCACCCCGTTGTCATGCAAGCCGGCATGAGCGGCCGCGGCCGACGTTTCGCTGCCCGCTGGGGCGAACTGCTGTTTGTCGCTCACCACACCAAGGAGAAGGCGAAAGCAGCCTACGATCAAGCCAAGGCCGACATGGTGGCCATCGGCCGCGATCCCAACACGCAAAAGATCTGCACCCTCTTCTATCCCGTCGCCGCCGCCACCAAGATGGAGGCCGAGGACAAGAAGGCCGCCTACGACAAGCTGCCGAACGAGACCGATCAGCTCTCCCTGCTGTCGGAAGCGCTCAACTACGACTTCGCCAAGAAGGGCCTCGACGAGCCCTTTACCGACGAGGAGCTGCGCTCCATCAACGGCATGCAATCGATGCGCGACCGGGTCCTGGAGCAGGGCAAGAAGAACCCGACCGTTCGCGACTTCATGCAGATCACCGGCCGCGGCCTCCTGCGCGAAGCCTGGGTCGGCGGCCCCAAGGAGATCGCCGACAAGATCGAGGATTGGTGGTCGACGCCCGCGTGCGACGGCTTCGTCGTCGGCCCGACCCACCAGCCCGGCGGCTTCGAAGACTTCGTCAAATTCGTCGTGCCCGAGTTGCAGCGCCGCGGCATCTACCGCAAGGACTACACCGGCACCACGCTGCGCGATCACCTGGGGCTCGCCCGCCCCGAGATCGGCTATCTCCGCAACGCCGCCAAGAAGCAGGCAGCCGAGTAACCCCCACCGCCTCGCGGCCAGCTCCCCTTGTAGCCAGCCGCAAGGCGAAACGAAAAATCACCCTCGCGGCCGGTCCCAAGCCAGGGCCGCCGCGAGGCGCAAAAAAGATTGATCCAGTCGGTTGGGTTAGCGTCGGCCCCGAGCGCCAACGCATTGCTCGGCGTCCAACCAGCGCGTAACCCAACATCGCGACGCCGAAGCTGACGTTGAGCTGCGCCGGTCCGGACGCCACGGTTCAAACGCGCAACGCCTGGCTCAACCCAACCAACAACTGGACTGTGCGTGCGATGGCCGATGACCTGGAACACGAACTGAAGACATTGAATGGCCGTACAGCACCGTCCTCTGCGAGGACGACCGACCAGGGCGAAGCCAGCGTGGCATTTGACTTCAATGATGGAACCCACGATTGCGGACCAGCTACTGGCGTCTCATTGGTCCCGATATCTATCGAGTAGTTTCGATCGGCCAATCAGAAGATGGCTTGCCATGCGTCATGGACCCAGACCGTGTCAGAAGTTTTCGGTCGCACACTTGCCTCCATCAGCGTCAATAGGCGGACACATGACCTCCGCCTGCTATTCTCGGACGAATATGAACTGGAGGTTTTCGGATTCCGGCCTACGGAAGTCTGGGGCATCACGTTTGCAAATGGCTCGAGTTTCTACTCCAATCATGTCGACTGAAACCGAATCAAGCCTGTAGGTTGGGTTAGCGTCGGCCCTGAGCGCCAGCACTGTGCTCCGCGTCCAACCCGCACGTAACCCAACGCTGCGTACGTCGGGCTTAAGCTGCCATGCCAAACAGGAGGCCGCCCCATGACCTTCCAAATCGGCCTCTTCCCCCTCCGCGCGCGGCTTTCGATCCTGCGGCCGGCGAACCGCCGCAGTTCACCCCGACTTACAAGCTGAACCTCGCCGTCACGCGCCGGGCTGAGGACGGCCGGCCTCGATTACGTGCTGGCACAGTCGAAATGGCGCGGCTACGGTGGTCAATCCCGCCATTGGGACGAGTCGCTCGAAGCCTTCACCCTGATCTCCGCACTCGCCGCCTCCACCGACACCATCCAGCTCTATGCCTCCGTCGGTGTGCGCGCCTTCCACCCCGCGATCATCGCCAAGATGGCCGTCACCATCGACGACATCGCCCCCGGCCGCTTCGGCGTCAACATCGTCGCCGGCTGGAACGCCTACGAGTACGAGCAGATGGGCATGTGGCCGGAGGACGGCTACCACAAATACCGCTACGCCTACGCCGAGGAGTTCATGCAGGTCATGAACAAGCTCTGGGAAACAGGCCGCGCCAGCCACCAAGGCAAGTTCTTTACGCTCGATGATTGCAAGAGCTACCCGACGCCCGGCCACAAACTGCCCATCGTCTGCGCCGGCCAGTCCGACGCCGCCCTTGCCTTCACCGCCAAGTATGCCGACATCGGCTTCGTCGGCCGCATCTACGAGACGCCGGAAGGCCTCGGCGCGCTCAACGCCCGCCTACAGGCAAAGGCGGCCGAGCACGGCCGCAAGGTCGGCGCCTACGCGCTGTTGAATATCATCGCCGCCCCGACCGACGCCGAAGCCAAGGCCCGTCAGGATGATTTCCTCGCCCACGCCGATCACCAGTCGATTGCCGAATGGCTGAAAGCCTCGGGCCGCGACCCGAGCCGCACATCCCACGAACTCGATCACGTCCGCCAGACCTTCATGGGCTTCCCGTTCGTGACCGCATCCTACGACAACGTTGCCCGCCATCTCGATGCCATCGCCGATCAAGGCGTCGCTGGAGTTTGCCTGATGTTTCCCGATTACGTGCCGGATCTGGAAGCTTTCATCACCCACGTCCTGCCGCAACTGGCCTCACGGCGTCCTCGAGCGCCCACTGAGCGCTACCGCCATTGAGCCACCGTCCGTATTACGCGCTGCAAAGCCCGCGAGGCCAACGCTACCTCACAGGTTGCGCCACCAGTGGCTCACTTCGCCCGCTTCGCGCCCCGCACCGTACGGATGATCTCCGCCATCACCGACACCGCGATCTCGGCCGGCGTTTGCGCCCCGATATCGATCCCGATCGGCGCCCGGATCTTGGCAATCTGCTCCTCCGTGATGCCCGCTTCCAGTAGCCGCTCCCGCCGCTTGGCGTGGTTTCTTTGCGAACCGAGCGCCCCGACGTACAGGCAGTCCGACGTCAACCCCAGCTTCAGCGCCTCGTCATCAATGTGCCCGACATGCGCCAACGCCACCACCGCCGTGTAGGGATCGAGACCGATCTTTGGCAGGATATCCTGCGGCCACTCCGCGTGGATCGTGATCCCCGGAAACCGCTCCGGCGCAGCGAACGCCGAGCGTGGATCGATCACCTGCACTTCGTAACCCGAAAGCTTGGCGATCTCGGCCAGCACCTGCCCGATGTGCGATGCGCCAACCACCAGGATCCGCGCTGGCGGCACCAGGGCATGCAGGAACACTTCGCCGTCAGGCGTTTCCTTCAGGCTGCTTTTCGCCGTGGCAAAGCGCACGGCCACATCGTCGGGGACGTTGGCATCTTCGCGCGCATAGACAGTTTTCGAACCGTCCTCCAGCCGTGTCGCGATCACCAGCCCGCGCCTCTCCTGCTGCGCCTCCACCGCCCGCGCCACAAGCTCCCGCCCGCCGGCCTTCGCCTCGACCCGCTCCACATACACTTTGACCTTGCCGCCGCACGGCAACCCGGCCCGCCACGCCGTCTCGTCAGCAACGCCGAATTCGAGCAATTTCGGTTTGCCGCTCTCGATGATCTCCTCGGCCTCGACGATCACATCGCCCTCGATGCACCCGCCCGAAACGGAACCCTGGAAGCGGCCGTCCTTGGCCACCGCCATCTGCCCGCCGATCGGCACTGGCGCCGAGCCCCAGGTATCGACCACGGTCGCAATCGCCACCGTGCCGTCCTGGTCGAGCCAGTCGCGCGCGGCTTCGAGAACGCCGTGTCCATCGCGGGGCGTGATTGGTGCGGGCATGTCGGCCATGTCTAAGGCTCCTGGAAGCAAGAGGTCTGCGCGGCCCAAACGTCGGTTTGCGCGGCAAGGAGGCTACCCTCCGGCAGCGAAGCCGGCAATTGCGCGTTGGTTGCCACTATAGCAGAGCTGGCGTCCCTGGTGTGCAGTCTCAGCCGGCAGCCATGACCGTCACCGCGATCACCGTGGTGTTGTCCTGATGCGGCTCCCCCGCCCCATCCACCGCACGAATGATGGCCTTCGCGATCGCTTCCGGCCCTTCGGCGTGATGATCGGCAATCAAGCGGCCAATCGACGGCGGCTCCAGCGTGTGGATCCCATCCGACGAGATCAGCACAACATCACCCGCCGCCAGCGCCAAGGGCCGCTCCGGTGTGTCGACCAGCTCGATATCCTCACCGGTGACCGCAGAACGCAGGTAGTGCCGGCGCGGGTCTTGACGCGCTTCTTCCGCACTCATCTTGCCCTGCTCGACCAAGCGGTCGATCACTGGCGCCAGCGAGTGGTCCTCATTGAGTTGTACGAGCTCACCCTGCCGGTAAAGATACATCGGACTATCGCCAACGCTGATCCAGCGCAGACCATCACGCCCGAACACGGTGCCAACCAGCGTCGCCCCCATGCCCGACAGCGACGGGTTGGCCTCGACCTTGTGGCGAATGGCGTCGTTGGCCGCCATCAGCGAGGCTTCGAGCCGTTGCGGCTCTTCGCCTTCGCCGACGGCAAAGCTTTCAAGGAACACGCTGCACAGCGTTGTAGACGCCAGCGAACCGCCGGTGTGCCCGCCCATGCCGTCTGCCAGAATGGCAACCAGCCCTACGCCATCCGGCAAAGCGGGCGCACCTTTCGGAGCAAACGGCCCATCGCCGGGCCAAACGCCCGCAGCGTCTTCCTGATAGGGCCGCGCCCCCTGGCTCGCGAAACTGGCATGTTTGAATTGCAGCATTAACCTTGCATCTCGGTGAACTCGCCCCAGTCGAAATCGCTACCGCAAAACGGCACGAATGCAAGCAGGGTGCGCCCCATCGTGATTACGTCCATGGGGGCAAGCTCGACCGCGCCGGTTGGCTTACGGTCATTGACCGCCACAATATTGGTTTTGGCAAGGTTGGGCACAAGCAGAAATCGCCGGTCAACGGAATCGTAGCGAAGATAGGCTTGCTCCTCGCTGGAAATCGTCTCGTCCCCGAAATCCAACGGTATCCGTTGATTGGAGCTGCGCCCGATCGTGTTGTTGCCTTCGAAAATGGGACGAAAAGCACCAAGACCCTCTCCGCCGACCACAACCAGCCATCCCACCACTGGATCCTGATGGAAATCACCGCGCTTCACCGGCGCTTTGCCCCGCACAAGCTGTGTCCGGGCGACGGTGGCGGATTGCTGCCCTGCGCCCCTGGGGGCACGCACCACCCGCGTTTGCGGCGTCTCCTCGCTATCGGGAAGCGAGCCGCCCCTGGCCTCGATCGCTGCCTGCGTCGCGCTCGGCACGCTCACATTCGACCCACTCTGCGCCGCTGCCCCTGCGGACGGTGTCATCGGCATCGGCAGGGCCGGCGGTGTCCGCTCATCATGACTCGAAGCCATCTCGAATTGGGCCGGGCCGCTGCGCGCCGCAGCCTCCAGCGCCTCCCTCAGCGAGCCAGACATTCGCCGCCCACCACCCGCACCATCGTTTTGCGCCGTCATATGCGATCTCCCTCCAAACGTCCCGTATCATGCTCGAAACCGTGTCCCACGCTCCACATTGGCGCTACGCCGACTGCACCCGCGCCAAAATTTCTTTGATCGCCAACCTGGCGGCGTCCACCACGTTCGCCGCGATCGTCACGGCGAGAACCGGCAACCGATCCGAAGTCGAAGTCCAGATCACCTGCTGTGCGAAGCCGAAACACAGCGCGCACCACACCGGCCTCGATCACATCGCCGTCCTCGAGTTGATGTTGCGCACATGGCCGACCATTGACGCGCACCCCCGTGCCCGCAGGGCCACTGACGTCCACGACCACGAAGTCTGTCGCATCCGTCTTTGAATCAGCGCATGGAACGCTGCCACGCCCGCCTCGCCGGCACCGATGTCGCAATCCTCGCTCGCGCCGATTCGGCAAAGCTCGCCAAGCCGCACGCCGCTTCTGCTCGCCCCGCCCTCGATCAGCAGCCAGGCCTCGCCGAACGGCCGTGCATTCTCCAACGGCTGCGATGCAGCAGCCCGCACCGCCTTCAGCTTTGCGCGATACGCGACCAGCCGCGCCCCCGAAACCCCGATCGCCAACAAAGGCACCGCAGCGCCCGCCATCACGGAAATAACTGCCACCGGATGGGCTTTATAGCCCTCACCGATCCAGAAGCGGGCCTGCACGATGAGTGTTTTGAACCACCCCAACAGTCCTTCCGAAAGTGATTCGCCATCGCCGGGCAGGTTATAGAGGTTTTGCGGCGTCCGCCCGAGCACGACCAGCCACACGAGCGTCAGCGCCAGCAGCGAACCGGCGCCGATGGCAATCAAAGCCTGCCTGCTTGCTGGTCGCGACCGTGCATCCCCCGGCGTCGCCATGCTCACCTCCGATTTAGGCAGAATGTCGCCTGATATCGGCCAGAAAAAGGCTGATGTCCGCCGTCGTGCGATGGCGCGTGCCCACGCAAGACGAGCGCACGGCAGCGCCCGATGCCCCCCCACGCGCGCACCGCTGCCACGCCAGCCTTGCTGCATCGGCAATCTCACCCGGGTCGAATTTCGTCGCTGCTGCTGCCATGAACTTTGCCGCGCCCCATGCTTTCGCCATATTATTGGAGAGAGTTCATGCTGGGGACGAAGCGCCAAATCGGCGCGAGCGCGGGACGGCAAACGCGAGCCGCTTGGCAAGCAATGGGGAGGGGCAGCGTGATCCGACGAGCGGGGTCCGGAAAATGCGCATCCGCAGCGCAACCTGTCCCGGCCGCATCGAGAGCCGGACGCCATGAGTGATATGGCTGCCCTCAAGCCCGGCACGATACTGGTCGATGACTACCGTATCGAACGCGTCATCGGAGCTGGCGGCTTCGGCATCACCTACCTCGCCGAGGAGGTCCCCCTCGCGCGCCTGGTCACCATCAAGGAATACTTTCCTGTCGATTTCGCCGCCCGCGATTCCTCCGAGGAGGTCGTCCCGCGTAGTCAGGGCTCGAAGGGCGACTACGAGTGGGGGCTTGATCGCTTCCTGGCCGAGGCGCAAACCCTTGCGCGCTTCAATCATCCCAACATCGTCCGCGTCTATCGCTTTTTTCAGGCCCGCAACACCGCTTATATCGTCCTGCACTACGAAGACGGTCAGAGTCTCAAGGGGTGGTTACGCAGTTTGGGCCGCGCCCCGCGCCAGCATGAACTCGACAAGCTTGTCGACCCCTTGTTGAGCGCCTCTCGAAACGGTCCATGCCGCCGACTACCTTCACCGCGACATCGCCCCCGACAACATCATGATCCGCCGCGACGGTCAGCCCGTGCTGATCGATTTCGGTTCTGCCCGCGGTGACATCGCCAAGCATTCCAAGACCATCTCCGCCCTCGTCAAACCCGGCTACAGTCCCTTCGAGCAGTACGCGACCACCAGCCGCCAGCAGGGCCCCTGGACCGACATTTATTCCCTCGGCGCGACACTCTACGAAGCCGTGACCAACAAGCGTCCCCCCGATGCGCCATCTCGCATGGTGCACGATGAAATGATCCCGCCGGCGGATGCCGCTCTATCGTCCTATCGGCCAGCCTTCCTTGCCGCCATTGCTCGATCCCTGCGCCTCGAAGTGGCCGAACGCCCCCGAACCGTCGCCGACTGGCGTGCCGAGCTTATGGCCGAGCCCGCCCGCAAGCAGCCCGTCCACGACAACGCGCCAGCAGCGGCAGCATCTGAACCCGACGCTGCAAAAGCTCCGGCCGGCGCAACGCCGCCGGCAGCCCAGCAGGGCGCCAAAAAGGCCGCAAAGAAGCAGCCCCCCGCCAGCGCATCATCCAGCCCGGCAAGTGCTGTCGCAGCCGACTGCGCCCCAAAAATCGCATCCGAAGCTGCCCCTGCCCTTGACGTGCGTTCGCCCAAGTCTTCCCACTCAGGCGGCGAGCGCAAAGGCTTGGCTGATGCTTTCCTCGCCGGTTGGCGCAAGGCCGCCCCCTCCGAGCCGGATTCGATCCGCGCGGCCAATCCGCAACCAAAGCCCCAACCACGCGAAGCAGCGCCAGCCGACGCCGCCAAACCCGCCAGCAAACCGCCCGCACCAAAGGCAACCGCCGAGCCTGAACCAGCCCCGCATGGCGAACCGGACGCGGCGGCACCAGCCACCGCCATCGACGCCCCGGCTGAACTCAAGCCGGTGCCCGTCCCCCGCATCTTCTCTCGCAAATCGAAAGCCAATGCCGTTATCCCCGCAGCCCCCACACCCGGCGCCCGCAAGGCCACGCCCCGTGCGTTGCGCCGCCGCAGTGCCGCCCGCTGGCAGGGCCTGCTCGTCAAGCTGCTGATCGGCATCATGGTCGCCGCGGCCGCCGTGGCAATCCAGGACAAGCTGCCCGTCGTCCGCCGCGAAGGTGCCGGCCTGTTCACCAGCCAAACCGGCATCGATGTCGCCTTGGCCAGGATCAGCGCCCACAAAGCAGCCGTGACCGGCATCGCCTACGCAGCCGATGGCGCAACCTTGATCAGTGCCTCCGCAGACGGCACCCTCAAGGTCTGGGACGCAGCACACGGCAACCTGCAACGCACCTTCGAGCTTGATGGCGGCCCCGCCACCGCCTTCGCCATCGCCGACGGCCGCGCCGCAACTGCCCATCAGGACGGAACCATCACCGTCTACAGCCTCACCACTGGCGAAAAAATCGCCACCATGAAAAGTTCTGACACAGCCGTCCTCGCGCTCACCTTCGCCGGCAGCAACACACGCCTTGCCGCCGCAGGCGACGGCAAGGTCACCCTGTGGGATACCGGCCAACCCGCCACGCTGTACAGTATTTCGATGGTCACGACGGCGTCATCGCCCATCTGGCCTTCGCGGCCCGCGGCCCCTTCATTGCCTCTGGTGGCAAGGACACGACCATCAAGCTCTGGCAGGTCGCAAAGAACGAGTTGGTGCGCACCTACGCCGGCCACGACGCCCCCGTCACCGCCCTGGTTTTCAACAAGACCGGCACCGTTCTCGCCACTGCTGGCCGCGATGGCCAGATCCGCCTCTGGTCGACCTACGCCAAACGGCTCAAGCGGCGCCTCAGCGGCCATCAAAGTGGCGTCTCGGCCCTCGCCTTCACACCCGACGGCGAATACCTCGCGTCCGGTGGCGCCGATGCGACCGTTCGCATCTGGGGTGCACAGACCGGCAAACTCCGCCGCACACTCCAGGCCTCATCCGCCCCTGTGACCTCCCTTGCCGTCTCTCCCGACGGCCGGCGCATCGCCGCGGCATTTGCCGACGGTGCCATTCGCATTTTCGACGCCGATCCGGGAAAAGAAGGCACTTAAAGCGTCGTCGCGTCCGGCTGTGACGCCGCCTCGAAATCAGCCTCTCGCCCCTCCGGCAAGACCCTGCGCCACCACGACCCGGACGACCGCCACCACCTGTGGCCAGTCCGGCGCCATCATCGACAACATCACAAGGCCCGCAACCTGCAGCATTTGACCGACAAGCAGCATCCGCGGGATGCCAAACCGGACCGCCAGCCATCCCCCCCACAGGTTCGCAACGATGCCCGCCACCTCGTAGAGCAGGAACAGGAAGGCCAGCGTGAACGGCGAATAGCCAAGCTTGAAGAAATGCAGCAGCACCAACATCCGCAGCGCACCATCGGTCAGCGTAAAGCCCCAATAGGACGCGGTCACGATCAGGTAGTTGCGCTCCGCAGACCGCATGCCTCAGACCTCTTTGCCGATCAAGAGTGTGGCGAGATCGACCATCCGGCAGACATAGCCGACCTCGTTATCGTACCACGCATAGACCTTCAGCATCGTCTCGTCCGTCACCAGCGTCGACAACCCATCCACAATCGCGCTGCGACTGTCGTTGGCGTAGTCCACCGAGACCAGCGGGCGCGCCTCATAACCCAGAATGCCGGCAAGCGGACCCGACGCCGCCGCGGCCGCGAACAGCGCGTTCACCTCTTCCGCCGTCGTCCCCCTCTTCAGCTCGAAAACGCAATCGGTAAGGCTTGCATTCAACACCGGCGCCCGCACCGCGTGGCCGTTCAACTTGCCCTTCAGCTCCGGGTAGATCAGCGCGATCGCAGTTGCGCTCCCCGTCGTTGTCGGCTGCAGCGACTGCATGGCCGAGCGCGCCCGCCGCAAGTCCTTGTGCAGCCCATCCACCACCACGTTGGTGTTGGTCGGATCGTGGATTGTCGTGATCTGGCCATGCCGGATGCCGAGCGCCTCGTGCACCACCTTGACCACCGGCGCCAGGCAATTCGTCGTGCACTCCGGAACGATGTCGCAGCCGAGATCCCCCAGGCCACATCGCCCGGCACCTTGGCGTCTGAATAGCCGATACGCCGGCCGCCGATACTGATCGCATCGGGCCCTTCCGCGCCAATCGAGGTTCGCCACCGCCCATGGATCGAGTCGAACTCCAGGAGCTGCGCCACTGCCGCAGCACTCCCCTTGATCTCATTGACATGCGCGATTTCGAGCCGATTTCCGCCGCGCGGATCACCATGCGCCCGTTCGATGCCGCCGAGCGCCGCCCGCAATGCAAGCCGCCCCATGCGTCCCATGCCGTTGATGCCGACCTTCATCGACCGCCCCTTCGCGCCACCCTGACCTACGTCACCGCCTTCGATCGGGCCACGCAACGGCACACGGCGCCTTGCGGATCATTGCCGAATGCGTCGTCCGCGTGTCAGCATACATAGTCCCGCAATGTCACAGTTGCGTAACAGGCTGTGGACCTGCCGTTCAACCTGGAGCCCCGTCATGACGTCCGACAATCCCCTGCCCGACGTTTTGGAGACGTACGAAGCCCAGCGCCTCGCCACCGGCTTCGTCTTCACAGAGGGGCCCACCTGGCATCCCGACGACTTCTGGTATTTCGTCGACATCCGCCCCAACAAGCTCCTGCGCATGGCACCCGGCAAGGCACCCGAGCTGATCCGCACCACCGAAGGCGGCAACGGGACCACGCTCGACCTCGAAGGTCGCCTCATCAACTGCGAGGGCGAGGGCCGCCGCCTCACGCGCACCAATCATGACGGCAGCGTCGAGGTTCTGGTCGCCTCGTACCAGGGCGGCCGCTTCGCCCGCCCCAACGATTGCATCTGCCACAGTGACGGCAGCATCTACTTCACCGACCCCGATAAACGCATGCCTTACCACGACCGCGAGATCCCCAGCCGCGACGGCATCGACAATCTCTGGGACGGCGCGGGCGTATATCGCATCAAGCCCAATGGCGACCTCTCCCGCATCGCGCTGTGCGAATACCCGAACGGCCTCGCCCTTTCACCTGACGAGCGCACCCTCTACGTCGCTAACACCCGCTCCAGTCAATACATTCACGCGATCCATCTGGACGCAGCCGGCAACATGATCGGCCGGCGCATTTTCGCCGACATGAACGTCGGCACCGAACCGGGCATTCCCGATGGCCTCAAGGTCGACGCCATCGGTCGTGTCTACTGCACCGGTCCCGGCGGCATATGGGTGTTCGAGCCGGACGGACGCCGCCTTGGGACCATTCGCTGGCCGGAGCAGGCGGTGAATTTCGCGTTCGGCGGCCCCGACCTCAAGACACTCGTGTGCTGCGCCCATACCTCGGTTTATTCCCTGCGCGTCAAGGTGCCCGGCAACCCGCACCCCTACTATCGCAAACGCGGTATTGGCACCTAGGCCGCATCCCGGCTCCGCGTCCTCATCTGAGCCGGCTCGGCAAATCGCCCGCCGACACGCAAAGGCGACAGCCGATGCCGGCTGTCAGCGGTCCCGCCAACGCCCGCGCAACGCGATCCCGCCGTCAGGCCGCTCTTGGCATCCCACCTCAGTTTTCAAGCACCACAATGCCCTCTGGCTCTGGCCCAGGCCCAGGCGCCCAGCATCCCAGCGGGCCACACTGCCGTGATGGCGCGCCAATAACAATTCGCCTTCACGACACGAGAGGCCGCTGGTGAATCCAAGCTGGCGCCACAGCCCGATCAGGGCCGGTCTTCGAGGCTCTCGATCGAGGCGATCAGCGACCGATGCGGAGAAGACGGCGCTTTGCCCGTCCGCTTTTCGCTATCGCTGTCCTGCGGCTTGCTCGCTTTCTCAGCTCCAGCGTCCGCCGTTTGCGAGCCAGCCATTGGCGTTTGCGCCGGCTCAGCGCCTTTGCCCGCATCTTTCTCGGCATCCGGCAGCTTGGCCACATCCGGGGCCGGCGCCTCCGAAACCGGTGACGTTTCCAGCGCTTTGGCCTCATCCTCTGGCTTGTCTTGGCCTTGCGCCTTCTCCACCGCTTCTTCGCCTGCCGACGTGGCGGTTTCAGCCGCAGGTTTGACCGGCGTTCCCACGGTCCCGACAACAGATGCAATCAACGCGCCGAAATCTTCAGCCTTGTCTTGTGGCTCAGATTGCTCAGCCGACTGCTCCCCAGCATCCGGCGCGCCGCTGGCGCCATGCTCTCGCTCTTCTGTCCCCTCGTCGCCGACCGGCACTTGCACATAAAGACCATACCGCGCGTCCAGCAGATCAAGCATTTGCGCGATCATGTCCAGCAGCGGTCCCAGCTCGATCACACCGCCGACCCGGAACGCCTCGGTGACGTCGACGCTCTCATACGGCGACGGCGCCGCAGCTTCCGGCGAGATCAGCCCCTTGGCCCGCAAGTACGCGAAGGCATCCGAGCCGCCATCGAATTTCTTCACCCGATCCCTGTCGCCGACCTGCTCGATCAGATCCAACAGTACATCGGTTTGCGCCTGCAGCAGCGATATCGTCGATGCAATCAGCCGGTCGCTGTCATCCACTTCTGGCAATCTGCGGCGCGCCTGCAGCACGCGCATGATCATCAGTTTTTCGAGACGCGAGACCGTTTGCACGAATTGCTCGACCGCCTCCGGCGAGGTTGCGGGATCAGCCTCGTCCAGATCGATCCGTGGCGCCAGCGACAGCGTCATCAGATCTTCACCGATGGCGAGCGCGGCGTCGAGATGGTCCGCCAGCAGGCAGATACCGGCCGGACAATCGGAGTGGATGCCAAACGAAGTCATCTGAGACACTTTCGTACGTTAGCAGGGTGCCAGGCTTCAGGCGCGGCCGCGCGGCGCCAAGGCGAGAACGGCGTTGATGGCCGTGTTGAGATCACTGCCGCGGGCCGCGAGATGCTTGCCGAGCGGCGATCCGAACGCAGCAAGCCAGCGTCCGCGAGCTTCCGACTGTGCCCCGATCCGCGCCAGACTGGCTGCGATCGACACATCGGAAATCTCTGTCGGCAGCAACTCTAGACGGTACCGCACGATCTCGATGAGATCTGGCTCGTCATCACCCGCGCCGCGTCCGGCAAGGTTGGTCTCGTTCCCCAGCCCTGCCCGCACGCGCAGCTCTTCGGCCGCTGTTTCAAGCGCATCTTGAGCCGTCTCTGACATGCGAGGTCTCGCTTTCTGAATGTCCGAAAACGCCACGCACTGGGAAACGCAAGATCGCCGATCAATGGCGCGCAGAGACGAACCAAGCCTCCACCGCAACGCCTCGGTCAAGATCTGGCATCGCCAGACCACGCCGAGCAACAACACACCTGACAACGCTTATCGCCGTGCCTGTGATTCGGCTCAAGTCACAGGCACCCCAATCACCGAGCCTCACGGCCAGCAAGAGTGCAGGCAGCCGGACACGCTTAGGCATCCGACCGCCTGCGATACAATTCCTCAAGAGCAGCCGCTCGTGCCACCGCAGGTGTCACACTTGAGGCAGGTTCCGTTGCGCACGAGCGTGAAGTTCCCGCACTCCGTACAGCTCTCCCCCTCGTAGCCCCTGACCTTGGCTTCCCGCCTGAGCTCGTCCTTGGTGAGCGTGGCCGTGCCGACGGTCACCGCCTGAGCTGCGCCAAGTGTCGTCGTCTCTTCCACTGTCTCGCGAACCGTGACCTTGGTTTCGCTGCGCTGGAACGCTTTCGACACCGACTGCTGCAATCCCGTCACGGTGTTGGGATCGTCGAGCAGCTCCGGATCGGCCGCGAGCGCGTTATTGCCCCGCACCACGAATACGTTGTGTTGCAGGCCCCGCGTCAGGCCCTTGGAGACGAGTCGCTGGGCTGGCATTGCCGACGCCCGCTCGTCTTCCAGCTCCTCGTCCGAAGAGCCAAGCCCCGTCTCGCCGACGATTTCCCGTGGATCCACGTGCGCCAGATCATGCCGCTCGAGGTAGGACACCGCCAGCTCCCGGAAGATGTAGTCCAGGATCGACGTCGCGTTCTTGATCGCCTCGTTGCCCTGCACCAGACCGGCCGGCTCGAAGCGTGTGAACGTGAAAGCGTCCACATACTCTTCCAGCGGCACGCCGTACTGCAGGCCCAGCGAGATCGCGATCGCGAAATTGTTCATCAACGAACGGAAAGCCGCGCCTTCCTTGTGCATATCGATGAAGATCTCGCCGACCCGGCCGTCGTCGTACTCGCCGGTGCGCAGGTAGACTTTGTGACCGCCGACGGTTGCTTTCTGGGTGTACCCCTTGCGCCGCGTCGGCAGCTTCTCACGCTCGCGTGCCCGCTCGACCAGCCGCTCGACGATACGCTCGGCTGCAATGTCGGCCCGCTTCGCCGCCGGCTTGTCGGCCGTCAGTTCCGCGGCGATCTCGTCCGCCTCCTCCTCATCGTCGGAAAGCAGCTGCGAGTTCAACGGCTGCGACAGCTTCGAACCATCCCGATAGAGCGCGTTGGCCTTGAGCGCCAGACGCCACGACAGCATGTAGGCTTCCTTGCAGTCCTCCACCGTCGCATCGTTTGGCATATTGATGGTCTTGGAGATCGCACCCGAGATGAACGGCTGGGAAGCCGCCATCATCTTGATGTGACTGTCGACCGACAAGAACCGCTTGCCTTTGCGGCCGCAGGGGTTGGCGCAATCGAACACCGGCAGATGCTCGGCCTTCAGATGCGGCGCCCCTTCCAATGTCATCGCGCCGCAAACATGCTCGTTGGCAGCCTCGATATCCTTTTTCGAGAACCCGAGGTACGTCAGCAGATCGAAACCCGGCTGATCGAGCTTCGCCTTGTCGATCTTCAGCGTGTCCGTCAGGAAGGCCTCGCCCAGCGTCCAGCGATTGAGCGCGAACTTGATATCGAACGCACTCTTCAAGGCGCCTTCGAGCTTGTCGAGCACGTCGGCCGTGAAGCCCTTCGCCTTCAGCGTCGTGTGGTTGATCGCCGGCGCCTGACGCAGCGTGCCGTGGCCCACCGCATAGGCTTCGATCTCCGCAATCTGCGCCTCGGAGTAGCCGAGCGTACGCAACGCCACCGGCACCGCACGGTTGATGATCTTGAAGTAGCCGCCACCGGCCAGCTTCTTGAACTTCACCAGCGCAAAGTCGGGTTCGATGCCCGTCGTATCGCAGTCCATCACCAGGCCGATCGTGCCCGTCGGCGCAATGACCGTCGCCTGCGCGTTGCGGAAACCATGCACCTGACCAAGCTCGATGGCACGGTCCCAGGCCCGCATCGCCGCCGCCAGCAACTGCCGGTCGGGGCAAGAGGTGTGATCAAGCGGCACCGGCGCCGTTGCCAGCCGCTCGTAGCCCTCGCCATGACCATAGGCTGCCCGGCGGTGATTGCGAATGACACGAAGCATGTCGTGCGCATTGGGCTCATAGCCAGGGAAGGTGCCGAGTTCTGCAGCCATCTCGGCGCTCGTCGCGTAGGCAACGCCCGTCATCACGGCCGTAATAGCGCCGCAAGTGGACCGGCCCTTGTCCGAGTCGTAGCCGATGCCAGCAGCCATCAATAGGCCGCCAATGTTGGCAAACCCGAGGCCCAGCGTGCGATACCGGTACGACAGCTCTGCAATCTGCCGGCTCGGGAACTGCGCCATCATCACGGAGATCTCGAGCACGATCGTCCACAACCGGCAGCAATGCTCGAACGAGGCCACGTCGAAAGCACCATCAGCCTTTTGGAAGGCCATCAGGTTCAGCGAGGCGAGATTGCACGCGGTATCGTCAAGGAACATGTACTCCGAGCACGGGTTCGACGCCCGGATCGGCCCCGACTGCGGGCACGTGTGCCAATCGTTGATGGTCGTGTGGTACTGCATGCCCGGATCGGCCGAGGCCCACGCCGCGTGGCCGATCTTCTCCCAAAGGTCCCTTGCTTTGACGGTCTTGACCGTGCGGCCATCCAGGCGCGCAGTCAGGTTCCACTCACCGTCGTCCCCCACTGCTCTCAGGAAGTCGTCGGTGACCCGCACCGAGTTGTTGGAATTCTGACCGGAAACCGTCAGGTACGCTTCCGAATCCCAGTCGGTGTCGTAGACGGCGAAATCGATCTCGGTCTGGCCCTGGCGCGCCATCTGGATCACGCGCAGGATGTAGTTCTGCGGCACCTGATCGCGCTTCGCCTCTTTGATCGCACGCTTCAGCGCCGGATTGCGTGCCGGATCATAGCAGCGCTCATCGCGCCCCGCCTCTGTGCCCGCGTTATCGCTGTCGCAGGTCACGATCGCGGCCATCACCGCCTTGAGACGCTTCTGGCAGATCTTGGAGCCGGCAACCAGCGCGGCCACCTTCTGCTCTTCCTTCACCTTCCAATCGATATAGGTCTCGATATCCGGGTGATCCACGTCGACCACCACCATCTTCGCCGCGCGCCGCGTCGTGCCGCCCGACTTGATCGCGCCCGCCGCGCGGTCACCGATCTTGAGGAAGCTCATCAGGCCCGACGACCGGCCGCCACCGGAGAGTTTTTCGTTTTCTGCGCGCAGCGCCGAGAAATTGGAGCCTGTACCCGAGCCGTACTTGAACAGGCGCGCCTCGCGCACCCAAAGATCCATGATGCCGTTTTCGCTGACGAGGTCGTCGGCGACCGACTGGATGAAGCAGGCATGCGGCTGGGGATGCTCGTAGGCAGACTCCGAGCGCGTCAGCTTGCCCGTGCGATAATCGACATAATAGTGGCCCTGTCCCGGACCGTCGATGCCATAGGCCCAATGCAGGCCTGTGTTGAACCACTGCGGCGAATTCGGCGCGCCCATTTGCATCGCCAGCATGTAGCGGTGCTCGTCGAAGAACGCCCGCGCATCTTCTTCGCTGGAGAAATAGCCGCCCTTCCAGCCCCAGTAGGTCCACGTGCCTGCAAGCCTGTCGAACACTTGCCGCGCATCCGACTCACCCGCGATCCGCTCCTTTTCCGGCAGCGCTGCCAGCGCTTCGGTGTCCGGAACAGAGCGCCACAGCCAAGACGGAACCTGCGTCTCTTCCACCTTCTTCATATGGCGCGGCACGCCGGCCTTGCGAAAATACTTCTGCGCCAGAATGTCGGCAGCCACCTGGCTCCAGTGCTCGGGCACCTCGAAGCCTTCCAGACGAAACACAACCGACCCATCGGGGTTGCGGATCTCTGAGGTGGCGCGGCGAAATGCAATGGCCGCATAAGGTGATTTCCCGGCTTCAGTGAACCGCCGCGTGATCTTCATTCGTGCCCCGCTCTTGGCATGCGAACGACCCGTTGACCGAGTCGTCGGAATTTGCGCTTTTTGTTTCCTGCTGGGCCTGCCGCTTTCACGCGCAACACGACCCACTCACGAAAGCCGAGACCTTCGCGCACGCAACGCCACACAACCTGGAATTGAAGACGCCGAACAACGAGACGCAATCCACCTGCCGGACAAAGCAACCCACCCTGCCCGGTTTGAAGACTCACACAAACACACCGCGATTGATGTCGCGCAACGCTTCAGTGAGTGACTGCGGCCCTCGAAGCGGTCGCGTCCAACACGAATGAAACTATGCTGATTCGAACCATTGGTCACCAACCCTTGGGGTTGCTGAGGCCTGCATATACTAGATGTAGATCGAAAGAATCGGCGATTGAACAACCGGTGGACAACCCCCCGGCCGAGGCCCTGCCCGCCCGGTTTTGGGCGGCATCATGGCAAAACCGCGTGCTGTGGATATCTTGCGTTCGTCCACACGCCGGTCACCGATTGGCCAACCCTAAGTCGATTCCCTGCCACCAAGCGTTGCGCGAATGCATCACTCTGGACACCCCATGGTCACATCGACCGCGAGCCACGCGACTCATGCCTCAAGACCCCTTGCCCCCGACCATCCCCGGGCTCGGCCGTCCATGCTCCCGGCCACTGGCGCTGGACAAATCCCGAACCGCGATGCCATAAGCGCTGAAGTCTGACAGGCCCTCGCAACGCGCTCTGCTCGAGCGCCTGCGTGCGGGCCCGCCGGGCAACCGTCACGGGATGAGCGCATGAGCATTTTGAGCGAGATCTTCAGCTGGTGGGGCGGCAACACCTGGTCGCTCCGCCTGACGACAGCCTGGCGTGGCCGCCTGGTCGGGACGGATGCCATGGGCAACCGCTACTACATCCAGAAAGCCGGCATCGGGCCGCTTGGCGTCCCACGGCGCTGGGTTGTTTACGCCAATGGCGCGGAAGCATCGCAGATCCCGCCCGAGTGGCACGGCTGGATGCACTATACCGTCGACACCCCGCCGACGGAGGAGAACTACAAGCCCCGCCCCTGGCAAAAGCCCCACCGCCCCAATATGACCGGCACATCCGAGGCCTATCGTCCGCCTGGCTCCATCCTGACGCCGGGAACGCGGCCAAAGGCGACGGGTGACTATTCGGCCTGGAAGCCGGAGTGAGTCGTTAAACCAAGGGCGTTCCTTGCTCTTGCCGCACTTCGGCGCAAAACATTTGCCCTGGAGAAAACGGAAATCGAGGAGCCGGCGCCCTGAACCGGTTCAGCTTGTGCTTCCTCCACACGCATGAATCAGTCTCTACAATGACGGACGCAAGGCTGCTGTCACGGCTCCCTCGAATCCTCGCGCGATCGGCGCCATGGATCGTGTGCTGCGCAGGACCGCAACCAACGTCTCACGCAGGAGGCCGTCGCATATGCACTGGCGTTGCACCTTGAGCAGCCACAACAAGAGCCACACCCGCCTGATCTGCGGCTGGCTGGCTGGTGCAATGCTTCTGCTGGCAATGCCGGCTCCCGCCCATGCCCAACGCATTGACAACGGCAAGGCCGTGTTTGCCGCCCTCGACAAAGTCACCGCCCGCATCCAGCGTCTTGAGGCGCGCGTCGGCGAGACCGTGAAATTCGGCTCATTGAAATTGACGGTGCGCGCCTGCTACTCCCGCGCGCCAACCGAACCCCCGAAAACAAGCACCTTCGTCCAGATCGATGAAACCAAGCTCGACGGCAAGTCCCAACGCATCTTTTCAGGTTGGATGTTCGCCGAAAGTCCGGGCCTCAATGCCGTTGAACATCCCGTCTACGATGTCTGGTTGACGGAATGCGCGGAGCCCAAGAATGCCGTGGCAGCGCCGGTCGCCGCCCGCAAAGGCGATGAAGAGGCACCAAGCGAGGTGCAGCCACCCCCACGCCGCTTCCGCCCGAGACGCTGAGGTTTCCCGCCGCACGCGAACCCGCTCGGCTGCAGCGACAAGCAGTCTTGCTGCCGGCGACACCTCAAAGCCCGTCGCCAAAACAAAAACCTGGACCGCACACTGGACAGGCACTCAGTCCATTTGAAGCGTAAGCCGCTCTAGGGCGCCTGGGCCAGCACGCCCCCCGGTGTCGGCTCGAGTACGCCCGTCGTGCCGGGATACGTGAGCGCCAACCCCGCCAGCGAGCGCACCGCCAGATAGGCCCAGGCCTCTGCCTCCATCGTATCGCCATCGAGCCCCAAGGCTTCCGCGGGCGCCACCGCGGCAGTCACGCGCGCCGCAATCATGCCCATCAGAGTGCGATTCCGCCGCCCGCCACCACAAATGACCCACAACGCGGGCTCCTCCGGGACATGCTCACGCGCCCGCGCAATCGCTTCCGCCGTCACAGCCGTCAAAGTGGCAGCACCATCCTGCAACGACATGTGGCCAACCGCGATGCCATGAAACGCCTGCCGATCCAGCGACTTCGGCGGGACCCGCGTCATGTAGGGCTCGCGCATGAATGCCTTCACGACATCGCCGTCGACCTTGCCTCCCGCCGCTTGCCCCCCATCGACATCGCACGCAGCACCCGAGTGCTTGAGCATCCAGTCGTCGATCAGTGCATTGCCAGGCCCCGTATCGAACGCCACCAACCGCCCGTCCCGCCCGATCCAGGTGATATTGGCCACCCCACCAATATTCACGAACGCCACCGGCCGTTCCTCGATTTTTTCAGCCAGCGCCTGATGGTAGACCGGCACCATCGGTGCCCCTTCCCCTCCCGCCGCACAGTCCGCAGCGCGCATGTCGTAGACGACGTCGATACCGGTACGTTCGGCAAGCAGCGGCCCGTCGCCCAATTGAACTGTCAGCAGACGCGCTTCAGTCCGCAGGCGCCGCACTTCCGGCATCCCGAGGTCGAGGTCTGTGAATGTCACATCCCCTCCCACCCCAATGGGTCTGTGCAGCACGGTCTGGCCGTGAAAGCCTACGACATCGACCGCGGAAGGTTGCAGCATCCGGTCGCCCATGAACCGCAGCGTCGCCTCGGCGTGCCGTTCGCTCAGCTCTCGCTCGACATCAGCAAGGCAACCGGGCCGTTGCCCCCGTTCCGTGATCGCCTCGGCGTCGCGCAACGCTTGCCGCAACTTGGCCCGGAAAGCCGCGTCATAGCTGACGCTGCCCGCCGCGAGCCGCCGCACGTGCGCGCCCCCATCGGTCTCGATCAGTGCCAGATCGATACCGTCCATCGATGTGCCGCTCATCAGGCCAATGGCACGCTTGATCTTGCTCATCGGGTCGCTCCCGTGCAATTTGCGGGGCATGGACAGCGTGTGGATCGCCCGGCGATCGACCTGCCACCCAAGCCGCCTGCAGCGCCCCCACGGCCTTCCTCTCCTGAGGATCTGGGGCCGGCGCCACCCACCGCCCCCGGTTCACAAGCCGGATGCGCCTTCACCGCGAGACTACCGTATGTCGACACACAAGTCAGACTTCCTGAACATCCTCGCCGAGCGTGGCTTTATCCACCAGTGCTCGGATTTTGCCGGTCTCGATGCCCTCGCGGCCAAGGGTGAGGTGGTCTGCTATGTCGGCTACGATTGTACCGCACCGAGCCTGCATGTGGGCTCGCTCATCTCCATCATGATGTTGTCCTGGCTGCAGGAGACCGGCAACAAGCCGATCGTCCTCATGGGCGGCGGCACCACCCGCGTCGGTGATCCCTCCGGCAAGGACGAAACCCGCCAGCTCCGCCCGATCGAAGAGATCGAAGCCAACAAGCAAGGCATGCAGAAGGTCTTCGCCAAGCTGATCACCTTTGGCGACGGCCCAAAGCAGGCCACGATGGTCGACAATGCCGAGTGGCTGACCAAGCTCAACTACATCGACTTCCTCCGCGATGTCGGCCGCCATTTCTCCGTCAACCGCATGCTTTCGATGGATTCGGTCAAGCTACGGCTGGATCGCGAGCAGGAGCTCTCGTTCATCGAATTCAACTACATGCTGTTGCAGAGCTACGACTTCACCGAGCTGGCGCGGCGGTACGGCTGCAACTTGCAGATGGGCGGCTCCGACCAGTGGGGCAATATCGTCATGGGCGTCGACCTTGGCCGCCGTATGGGCACCCAGCAACTCTATGCCCTCACCTGCCCGCTGCTGACGACGGCCTCTGGCGCCAAGATGGGCAAGACCGCCGACGGCGCCATTTGGCTCAACGAGGAGCAGCTCGCCACCTACGATTACTGGCAGTTCTGGCGCAACACCGAGGACGCCGACGTCGGCCGCTTCCTCAAGTTGTTCACCAAGCTGCCACTTGCCGAGATCGCCAAGCTCGAGGCGCTGCAGGGCTCCGAGATCAACGAAGCCAAGAAGGTGCTGGCAACCGAGGCGACGGCATTGCTGCATGGCCGCGCCAAGGCCGATGCCGCGGCCGAAACCGCCCGCAAGACCTTCGAGGAAGGCACCCTTGCAGCCGATCTCCCAACCATCGAAGTGCCCGCATCCGACATCCGCAACGAACTCGGCATCCTCGCAGCTTTTGTCACCGCAGGCCTCGCCAAGTCCAACAGCGAGGCGCGCCGCCAGATCCAAGGCGGCGCCCTACGTGTCAACGATCAGCCCGTCACGGACGAAAAGGCCAAGCTGCGCCTCGGCGACGTCAAGGACGGGGTGATCAAGCTCTCGTCGGGTCGCAAGCGCCATGTACTCCTGAAACCGACGGAGTAGATGGATCGCGAACCTGGCCGCGCGTCACCAGCCTGATCATCCGCGCTGGATGAGCGCCGTTGACGTTGCCTGGGTCGGTGCAGGCCGATGCCCGTTCAAACCAGCAGCAGCACCGAGAGGCAGCCAAGCGCCAACAGCGTCATGGCTGCACTCTGACGCCAACCGAGCAGCCAATCTGCGATCGCGCGGGGAATTGCCCCCCAGGGTAAGCTGTACAGCCAGTGCAGCCCCCAACCGAGCACGAACCCGGTCAACATCCCCGGCGCACTCAACAGCCCGTTGAGCGTGCTGAACGTCGCCTGTGGCAACGCCACCCCCGTCTCGCCCGACACAAAAGGCAGGCTTGGCCACGGCATCCCGCCCGTCGTCAGCACAACGGCGGCGCCGAGCAGCCCGAGCGACAGGACAAAAAGTTGAAGGAGCAGGCGCGAACTCGACATGAGGCACATTCCGGCAAGCGGCAAAGGCAGGCATCAGCCGCATTAGGTCGCCAGCATGGCAAACATTTCGTTAACAGCGAGCGCGTCACGCGACGCCATGTTGGCCCGCGTCCACAAAACCGCCCTGTGCTCGGTTTAAGATCATCTATTCGCCCCAGTGACTGCCGGCGAGTGGCTACCACCCGCAGTCAGAACCAACCGAACCGGTCGGTCTAGAAGCGTGCATCAGTAGCCGCGAAAGATCGTCACCCGCCAATCGTCCTTCGATGCCTGACGCGGCGCAACGGGTCGCGGACGCTGAACTTGATGAGGTGCCTGCGCAACCACGCCAGCCGCCACCGTCGGATGCACAGCGCTTGGATGCGCCCTCGGCGCATCGGTCGGATAAGTCCGTGGCTCCCAGGCCGGGCTCACCGCAGCACGCCGCGACAGAGGCAGCGAGGCCGTCGTCTCCTGACCGATCCGTTTACTCCCAACACGCTTGTCATAGGCCGCCAGTGTGGTCTGCGCCTGTGGCACCACATGCACGACACGATAGCCTTCCGCCTTCATGTCGCCGAGCAACGCCGCCAGCGCACCGGCAGTCGAAGGCTGGATATCATGAAACAGGATGATGCCCCGCCCTTTCGCCTTCAGCTGCTTCATGACGTTCCGCATCACCACGGTGGGACTGCGCGTGCGAAAGTCGAACGAGTCGACATCGATCGAGAAAATCGCAGTGTTCCGCGCCTTGAGATGTTGAATGGCGTAGGAGGGATCGCTGAGATAGGGGAACCGGAAGAACGGTGCCGCCGGCTGCCCCAACGCCCGCTGCACTCCGCTGATTCCAAGTTCGATCTCAGCGATGCCGACGTCGTGTCCCGATTTCCTCAGATCGCGGTGCGACCAGGTATGGGTGGCAATCGTGTGCCCGCGTCGCGCCACCTCCCGCACGAGGCCCGGGTACATCATCGCCCGCTGGCCGACCATGAAGAACGTCGCCTTCGCACAATGCTCGTCGAGCACACTGAGAATCTTAGGCGTCAACTGGCGATGCGGCCCGTCGTCGAACGTCAGCACCACCTCGCCTTGATTGAGAAAATGCGGTCCGGGATACTGGCTATGCCCGAAGCGGGGCGCCCCCGCCGCATTGATTGTAACCTGGCGTGACGTGCCAATGGCGGCCGAAGAGCAAGCCGCCTCGGCAGCTGCAGGCCCTAGGGCGCAGATCGCAAGCCCGGAAAGCAGACTCAGCAAATTGCGGCGCATGACCCTCAATGCTCCTCGAGCTCGATGGCTGGCCCATTCGCCGCCCATCCCGTTCGCATCACACCACAAACTGCCCGGCATATCCGTCAGTCCCCCGACTCGGTGTCCGCCAACCTATCCCACACAAGATACTGAAAAAGGATTGTGGCGACATGCGACATGCCGCGGACTGGCATGAAGTCGAATCTCCTGTCAATCCGATCGCACACGTCCAGAACCGGCCCGTTTCGGCCAATCTCCCGATACAGCATCGCGAAGGAATGCTAACAACTCCCGCGCGATCCCATGAACATTTCCGCGAACCTAGCCCTCTCACGATCACTCGGCGATCCGGAAACGCCAAATCTTTCAACCGCGATACAATGGGTTGCAGACTCGCGAGCATGTTGCATTCCCGACGGTGGCAATTTTCACATCCTCTGCTGCACGACACGCGCCTGTCTTGTGCTAACACCGGGCGTAAGTGCGGTTGAGGATGGACGAGGGCCGCCAAGCGCCGCTTGAGAAACCCGCAATTCGTCGAGGAGCGCGGCATCGATGCAACAGTCGACGCCCGAGACCATGGTTGACGAGGCACAGCAGGCTTTCGAGCCACACAAGCTCGTGCCAGCCCTCAGGAACGCCTTGGAGCATCCTGAGACGGCAGACGTGCGCGCGCTGTGCGAAGACCTGAAAGCCCCCGATCTCGCCGACGTCATCGAGCTCCTCTCGCCATCGGAACGCGTCGCCGTCATTACGGCTCTTGGCGAGCATTTCGACCCCGAGGTCTTGTCCGAGGTCGATGCCAGCGTCCGTGACCAGCTTGTCGAGGATTTGCCGAACGAGGCGCTTGCCCGCGTCGTCACGCAGCTCGACACCGACGACGCGGCCTACGTGCTCGACGGTCTCGAGGCGGACGATCAGCAGGATGTGCTCGCGCACATGCCATCCGGCGATCGCGCCGCACTCGAAAAGAACCTCGAATATCCTGAGGAGACCGCTGGCCGTCTCATGCAGACGGACTTCGTCGCAGTCCCCCAGTTCTGGACGGTCGGCCAGGTCATCGACCACATGCGCGAGACCGAGGAGCTGCCCGAAACCTTTTCCGACATCATCGTCGTCGACCCCGCTTTTCGCGTGCTCGGCGCCGTCGATCTGTCCCGCCTCCTGCGCAGCAAACGGCAGATCAACATCGCCTCGCTCATGGAGGAGGACCGCCACGTCGTCTTGGCGACGTCCGACCAGGAGGAAATGGCACGCCAGTTCGAGCGCTACGACCTCAAATCGGCCGCCGTCGTCGACGCCAACGATCGTCTCGTCGGCGTTGTCACCGTCGACGACGTCGTCGAAGTCATCGAGGAGGAGACGGAGGAGGACATGCTCCGCCTCTCCGGCGTCGGCGACGAGAGCCTCGCCGATTCCGTCATGCCGACGGTTAAAAGCCGCTTCCTGTGGCTCCTGATCAATCTGGCCACCGCCGTTCTCGCGTCCTCGGTCATCCAAATGTTCGATGCCTCCATTTCGCAAATGGTGGCGCTCGCCGTCCTGATGCCGATCGTGGCCTCGATGGGCGGCAACGCCGGCACCCAAACCATGACGGTTGCCGTCCGCGCACTCGCCACCCGCGACCTCGGCCGCGGTAACATGATCCGCGTCATCTTGAGGGAAACGTCCGTCGGCCTCATCAACGGCCTTGCCTTCGGCATCATCATGGGCGTTGTCGCCCTGCTCTGGTTCGGCATCGGCAAGCTTGGGCTCGTCATCGCAACGGCGATGGTCTTCAACCTGGTTGCAGCCGCGCTGGCGGGAATACTGGTGCCTTTGACCCTCGAACACTACGGGTACGACCCAGCCGTATCGTCCGGTGTCTTCGTCACCACTGTCACTGACGTCATCGGCTTTTTTGCTTTCCTCGGTCTGGCAACGCTTTTGCTGCTTTAAGCCATACCTGCCTGCAACGGTCGGGATAGAGGTCCATGCCGCACATCATTCGCAAGCTGCAACCCCAGGACCACGCAGCCTGGAAACGCCTTTTCGCCGCCTACGTAGCCTTCTACCGTGCAGAGGTCAGCGACGAGGTCATAGAGCTCACCTGGCAACGCACGATAGGCCCCGCTCCCAGCTTCATCGGGCTCGCCGCTGTCGATGGAGACGGCGCCTTGGCAGGCTTTGCAATGGCTCTGCTGCACCGATCCACCTGGTCGCCGACTTGGTATTGCTATCTTGAGGACTTATTCGTGGATCCCGCCGTTCGCAGCCAGGGGATCGGACGTGCCTTGATCCAGGCCGTCTACCGCGAAGCCGACGCGGCGGGCGCCACCCGAACCTATTGGGTCACCGAGACCGAAAACGATCCCGCCCGTCGCCTATACGACGATGTTGCCACCCTCGCGCCATTTGTTCAGTACCGCCGCGCTTGAGACCACATCGCTGGCCCGCCCGATCGGCTCACACCGTCGGTCCGCCGGCCAGCTCGAACCGCGCCTTGATCCGCTTGAACAGCCGGTTGCGCACCGCACGGTAGCTTTCCAGGATCTGTTCCCTGCTGCCCTGGCCCATCATCACCGAGGCATCGAACGTCGGCCAATACTCGACGTCGACCGACATCGTCCGGGTCAGCTCCAAGGCCTGGTGGTGCGCCTCAGGCGATAGCGTGATGATCAGGTCGAAGGACGTGTCGTGCAGGTCAGCCAGCGTCCGCGGTTCGTGAGCCGATATGTCGATGCCGATTTCATCCATCACCGCAACGCTGAAGGGATCGAGTTCACCGGCCCTCACGCCTGCAGATTCCACGTAGATCCGCCGCCCGGCCAAGTGGCGGAGAATGCCCGCTGCCATTGGCGAACGCACGGCATTCATCGTGCACGCGAAAAGCACCGATGCCGGCGGTCCTCGACCGGTGCTCTGCATTGGACTCAGCCCTTCCAATGCAAGGCGCAGATCAGCGTGAAAAGCCGCCGCGCCGTATCATGATCCAGGTCGATTTTGCCTTTGAGGCGCTCCCCCAGTATGCGGCTGCCTTCGTCATGCAGGCCCCGCCGCCCCATATCGATGGCTTGAATGCGCGATGGCGGCGCGGTCCGGATCGCCTGATAATAGCTTTCGCAAACCAGGAAATAGTCCTTGATGATGCGTCGGAATGGCGACAACGACAAAAGGTAGACCATCGGTTGACCGCTGCCCTCCGGCGTCACCGTCATCACCAGCCGGTCTTCAGACAGTCCAAGGTTCAACGAGAACGGTCCGTCATCCCGGCCTTCGACGGCGAAGCGGTTGCCCTCAAGGATGTCGTAGATGGCAACCTCGCGTTCATGCTCGACATTCGAGTTCGAACGCCGGATCGACCTTTGATCGAGCGTGATCGCGATCAGACGCTGGCGAGCGCTCGCGCCACCGTCTCCCGCCCCCGCACCGGTATCGTCGGTGTTGCCGTCCGAGCCCATGCCGCTCCCTTCCCCGTCAACCGTCCTTGCCCAACCTGATCGCGACGGACTGGCGATGCGCCTCGAGGCCTTCCGCACGCGCAAGCGTCATGGCTGCCGGTCCGAGCCGCTCCAATGCCCCGCGGTCCAGCGACAGCAACGATGTGCGCTTCATGAAATCCAGCACTCCCAGCCCTGACGAGAAGCGGGCACTACGCGCCGTCGGCAGCACATGGTTTGAACCCGCCACGTAATCGCCGATCACTTCCGGTGTGTGCTTGCCGAGAAAAATCGCCCCGGCGTTGCGTATGCGTGCAGCCAAAGCCTCGGGATCGCGCGTCGCGATCTCCAGGTGCTCTGCAGCGATCCGGTCGGCCAGCGCCGGCGCTTCGTCGAGCGAGCCGAGGAGAATGACAGCACCGAACGTCCGCCAGCTCTCGCCCGCGATCTGGGCCTTGGGCAGCGTCGTCAACTGCCGTTCGACGGCCGCGCAGACAGTGTCGGCAAGCTCAGCATCATCCGTCATGAGGATGGACTGAGCCGCCGTATCATGCTCGGCTTGCGCCAGCAGATCGGCCGCAAGCCACTCCGGATCGTTGTCCCGGTCGGCGATCACCAGAACTTCCGATGGCCCGGCGATGGAGTCTATGCCCACAGTCCCGAACACCTGACGCTTGGCAGCAGCCACATAGGCGTTGCCCGGTCCCACGATTTTCGCGACCGGCGCGATACTCTCGGTACCGAACGCAAGCGCCGCGACGGCCTGCGCCCCGCCGATCCGATAGACCTCGTCCACACCTGCGAGTTGCGCAGCAGCCAACACCAGCGGATTGATCACCCCGCCCGGCGCCGGCACCACCATGACGATCCGCGTCACACCGGCCACCTTGGCCGGCAGGGCATTCATCAGAACGGAACTCGGATAGGACGCAAGCCCGCCCGGCACATAGATGCCAACCGACTCGACCGCCGTCCATCTGTGGCCCAGCATGGCGCCGGTAGCATCGTGCCGCCGTTCCTCACCCTTTGGTTTCTGCCGCTCGTGATAGTCGAGGATCCGGTCGCGTGCGAGCGCGAGAGCCGCCAGCACATCTGCAGCCGACTCCTTGGTCGCCAGCTCCAGCTCGCCGGCCGTGACCCTAAGCCCGACGCATGAAAGGTCCGCACGATCAAAACGCAGCGTCAGCTCCGCCAGCGCCTTGTCACCCCCCTCCCGCACCTCGCCAATGATGCCACGCACCCGTGCGTCGACGTCTTCCGACGCCTCCCGCTTGGCTGCCAGGAAGGCCGCGAACTGCACCTCGAAATCACTGTCGCTGGTACTCAGTCTGATGGCCATGCACGTCTCTTGTCTGCCCCCGTTTGGGCGGCCCTTGGATCTCGTCCACTTCTGCCGGCAGCACCCGCCCCTCGAGCCGGTGTCCTCCGGACCTAGTCCGCGTCGTACGCGCTCTGTTCAACCTTGCGGGCCCGACAGCGCCCCAACAAAATCGTTCAACGAGCCTCGGCGCGTCTTGGCAATTCGCCACCGAAGGCGATCAGGGGTTCTGACCGTCGACACCATCCGGCCCTTTGGGATGTCGAGGCTTCGACTTCGTCCGCCACACCGGTCCAAGATCGCGCAATTCCGCCTCGATACACTCGACTTCGAGTTGGATCGCCTTGTCGCCTGCAAACACCAGGTTGATCCAGCCGGCCGGGTCGTCTGTAGACCTGGCCTCGAACGAGATCGCCAACAGCACCAACACGTCACCGGCATGCGACAAATCGATGCCCGAGACTTTAGCGTGTTGCACGCGTTCGAACCGCAGCGCCGCTTGCCTACGCGCCAAACCGTCCCGCCCGCTGGCGTGCGCCTGCGCCCAATCGAACCGGTTGAGGACGGCTGCAAATCGCTGCTCCCCTTTCAGGTAGCGCATCTCACTGACGCGTACGGTCGCATCCTGCAGATGCGCCGAGACGACGCGCAGATCCTCGGTATCAAAGGCAATCAGCTTGAGCAGGTCCATGGTTCTCTTCGCCAGTGCCCCCACCAACACGTGGGGTGCCGACTGTTCGAGTGTTGTTCCACGAAAGAGATAGCTGCGGTGCACAAAGCGCGCAACCGACCCAGCATAACAATGTTGCCAGCTATTCTCGCGAGCTGGCTACCACTATCGCCGAGCCGTCGGCTGCGAAGCCAGTGCGACCCCCGTGAGGATCAAAGCAAAACCGGCAAAATGGAACCCCTCGATGCTCTCACCAAGCAGAAAGCCGGCCACCAAAGCACTGTAAAGCGGGATCAGATGCAAAAAAACACCCGCCCGCCCCGAGCCCAGCGTCTCGACCGCCCGGCTCCAGGATGCGTAGGCAACCAGGCTCGGAAACAGGCCGACGAAGGCCAGGGCTCCGATTGTCAGCCCAGTTGCCTGGAGCTGATCACCAAAGGCGTGCTCCACCGCCCAGGCCGGCAGTGTCACAAGCGCTGAAATGACTGCCAGAACAAAGGTGAAGCTCATCCAGTGCATCGCACCGCGATTGCGCAGACTGGCTGAATAGACCGCCCAGACGCCCATATTGAACAGGATGATCACGTCCCCGCGGTTGAAGGCAAGAGCGGCCAAAACCCTGAAATCTCCGCGCGCCACGATTGTGATCACACCGGCGAGCGAGACCACAATTCCCACGAGTTGCAGCAGCGATACCCGGTCTTGGAAGAGCAGCGCTCCAACGGCCACGATCAGCACAGGCGCCACCGAATTCAGCACCGAAACGTTGATTGCCGTGGTGAAATTCAGCCCCACGTACTGCAGCGTGCCGAACAGCCCGCCGCCGTCACCGCCAGAAAGAAAATGAGCCACCAATTCCGGCGGATCGTCGGCCAATCCCGCCGCAGATGACCGAGGGCGAACGGAAGCAGCACCACCGCCGGCACGATCCAGCGTATGCAGCCAATTGCCATCGGCGGTACATGGCCCGCAATGGCCCGCCCGATGATGTGATTTCCTGACCAGCACAGCGAAGACAGCGCCGCCAAGGCATAAGCGGCCAAGAAGTTGCCGGTTTGAGCCCCTTGCGCCCCGCGCACGCCCTCAGCCCGCAGTCAGCCGCTCGATCTGCGCCCCACACCGCGACAGCTTCTCTTCGAGACGCTCGAAGCCGCGGTCCAGGTGATACACGCGATTGACCATGGTCTCCCCATCGGCAACCAGTCCACCGATGACAAGCGAGACCGATGCCCGCAAGTCGGTCGCCATCACCGGCGCCCCCGTGAGGCGTTTGACCCCTTTTATGGTGGCGGTATCGCCGTGCAATTGAATGTCGGCGCCAAGCCGCGCCAGTTCCTGCACATGCATGAACCGGTTCTCGAAGATCGTCTCGCGAATGACACTGGTCCCTCGCGCCGTGGTCACCAGCGCCATCAGTTGCGCTTGCAGGTCCGTCGGAAAGCCCGGAAACGGCTGGGTCTCGATGCTGATCGGCTCCACGCCGGCGCCATTGCGGCGCACCCGGATGCCATTCGCCTCCTCGCTCACCTCAGCGCCCGCATCCGACAGCGCCTTCAGGGCGGTCTCGAGCAGCGAAACCCGCGCCCCCTCGAGCAGCACGTCGCCGCCCGTTGCAGCCACCGCACACGCAAACGTGCCCGTCTCGATCCGATCCGGCAGCACCGTGTGCACCGCACCTTCGAGCGCATCGCGCCCTTGGATCCGCAATGTCGAGGTTCCAATCCCCTCGATGCGGGCGCCCATCTTGACCAGACACTCTGCAACGTCGGCAACTTCTGGCTCGCGTGCGGCGTTTTCGATCACGGTCTCGCCTTTGGCCAGCGCCGCCGCCAGCAGCACGTTGTGCGTCGCCCCGACCGAAACCTTGGGAAATACCACGCGGTTTCCCCGCAGGCCGCCTGCCGGCGCCTTCGCCACCACATAGCCGCCATCAATCTCGATCTGGGCTCCCAGCGCTTTCAGGCCGGTCAAATGCAAATCCACCGGCCGCGTCCCGATGGCACAGCCCCCCGGCAACGACACCCGCGTTTCCCCCATCCGCGCCAGAATAGGCCCAAGCACCCAGAAGCTCGCCCGCATCCGGGAAACCATCTCATAGGGCGCCGTCGTGTCGACGATGTCGCGTGCCGTCAGATGAAAGGTTTCGCCCAGATGCCCGATCGGTCCGGCGCGCTTGCCCTCGATCGAATGATCGACGCCATGATTGCGCAAGATCCTCGCCAGCAGATTCACATCGGCAAGGTTCGGCACGTTCTTCAACGTCAACCGGTCAGCCGTCAGCAGACTCGCAATCATCAAAGGCAATGCGGCATTCTTGGCGCCCGAAATCGGGATGGTCCCGACGAGTGGCGTGCCGCCAACGATTCTGATGCGATCCATCGGCTTTTTCCTCCCCAATGCTGCGGGCGCGCCACGTGCACGGCGCGCCACCCAGCTGCGACTCAGTCATGTCCCTCTTTAGGTTGCTGTCGCAAATCGGAGGCCTGCCGACAACGAAAAAGCCGCCGCAGGTAGACTTCTCCGCCATGTCTGTCTGAAAAATGCCGTTCAGACCGGCTCGTCGCCCGGTCCGGGGAGCGAAACGTCCACGCCCAAATCCGCCGGCGCATCGCCTTTCCCGGCCGCCCGGCGCCGGTTTTGCGCCTTCCGCCGGACCAGATTTTCCCGCAATTGCTGGGCAAGACGCTCGGCCCGGCCCGCATCCCCTTTGATGCTCCCCTTGCGATCGGCGCTGCCGTTTCCCGCCATCTCATGGCCTCTTGCGTGCATTGTCTGTCGTCAACATGGCGTCACCGCCCGGCCCGCTAAGGCTGGCGGCACGACCGAGACTCCTATAGCACACCACAACAAGCAACGGATCCAGCCGAGCGCACGTGCCGGTCCGCTTCCCTTGAACCCAATTTTGGCGGGCAGCCCGCTCCGTCCGATCATCCGGCGATGACCCACGCGTGGCTTATGGCATGACACCTGACACAACCGACAGACGCACGATGATCACCTGGGTCGCCCTGGGTAGCATTCTCGTTGCGCTCGTTGCCATGGCCATCAAGTACCTGGCCTATGTTTTGACCGGCAGTGTCGCCCTCTACTCCGACGCGCTCGAAGGCATCGTCAATGTCATCACGGGCATCCTGGCCTACCTGGCGATCCGCATTTCATCGCGCCCGCCGGACCGTCGCCACCAGTTTGGCCACCACAAGGCCGAGTACTTCTCCGCCGTCCTCGAAGGCCTGATGATCCTGATAGCAGCTGGCCTCATTCTGCATGAGGCAAGCCAAGCCATCTGGGCTCCCCACCCACTGAACGCCCCCGCCCTGGGCATCGGAATTTCAGCCGTTGCCACAGTCCTCAACGCAGGCTGGGCCCAGTTTCTGATCCGCTGGGGCAGCGCCAAACGCTCTCCCGCTCTGGTGGCCGACGGTCATCACATCATGACCGATGTCGTCACCAGTCTCGGCGTCATCGCAGGCCTCGTGCTGGGCTGGGCGACGGGCATTGCCCTGCTTGACCCGCTGATCGCCATACTCGTCGGCTTGAACATCATCCTGACCGGTTGGCGGCTGACCAAATCCTCGTTCTCGAGCCTCATGGACGAGGCCGTCCCATCCGAAGTGCAAAAGCTCATTCACGAAACCATCCGCTCGCACGGTGACGGTGCCATCGAGGTCCACGATCTGCGCACCCGCCATGCCGGAACCGCCACCTTCATCGAATTCCATTTGGTCGTCCCAGGCACGATGACAGTGGCCGAATCCCACGCCATCTGCGACCGCCTTGAGGCCCAGCTCGCCGCCGCAATCGTTGGGGCCAACGTACTGATCCACGTTGAGCCGGACGAGGAAGCGGGAAGCAAGGGCGCCATAAGCTTGTGACGCGCGCTCGGACCAGCAACGTCACTTGCTGGTGCAGTCGAAGCCGTGATGCTACCAACGCCTTGATGGCATCCTCCCAATACCGACCCGAGGAAACATGCCCCGATACAGGATCTCAAACCCTGGTGCGCCTTGACGATCAGCCCTGACAACCCGTTGCCACCTCTTGAGCCGAACCGGCCGGCAACGGCAGGTCTTGTCCTCGATTCCGGCCAACGCAGCCTCCTCTCCCGCATCATTCGCGACTGGGTCTTGCCCCGCTGGAAGGAATTGAGCCTGGCATTCGCTCTGATGACCGCGCTGGCTGCCGTCACGGGCTTTTATCCCCGTCTCATCAAGCTCGCCTTCGACGAGCTGCCGCGTGGTGAAGTCGACAAGATGTACATTGTCGCCGGCGGCATCGTGCTCGCCACCAGCATCCGCGCCATCCTCCTCTACCTGACCACGGTCACATCGAGCCGCATCGTCCTCGCTATCACCGTCGACATGCAGAAGGCGGCAGTCGCCCACCTCTTGAAAGCCGATTTCGCCCGCCTGACCCGCGACGCGCCAGGCGAGCTGATCTCACGGCTCACCAACGACGTCGGACAGATCCAGACCGCTCTTCAGGCAGCTCTCAATACGGCCGTCCGCGACGGCCTCATGATCCTCGCCCTCGTCGCCTACATGGTGTGGTCCGACCCGCTGCTATCCGGTATCGTCCTCGCCATCTACCCCGTTGCCATCCTGCCCATCATGACCATCGGCAAGCGCCTCAAGCGCGTGGCGCGCGCCACGCAGGAGGAGCTGGCCGACATGCTGTCGCTGCTGGCCGAGAAGATCGGCGGCGCCCGCCTCATCAAATCTTTCCGCCTCGAGGATTATGCGGCCGGCCGCATGATCGGCAGCTTCGAGCAGATCTTCAAACTGCGCATGAAAGCGGTCCGCAACCGCGCCCGCCTCGACCCCATGCTTGAGGCACTCGGCGGCTTCGCTGTCGCAGGCGTCATCGCCCTTGCAACCTGGCGCATTGCGTCCGGCATCGCCACCATCGGCGACTTCATGGCGTTCGTCTCCGCTCTCGTGCTGGCAGCCCAGCCCACCCGCGGCCTCGGCAATCTCTCCGTCCGCATTCAGGAAGGCCTGGCCGCCGCCGAGCGCCTCTATGCCGTCCTCGATGAGCGCCCCAGCATCATCGACCGACCCGATGCCCGGCCGCTGGCAATCGGCAGTGGCACCATCGCCTTCGAGGATGTTTCTTTCTCCTATGGCGACACCGCCGCAGTTCCCGCCGTCCGCAATCTCGACCTCATCGTCCCCGGAGGCAAGACCGTCGCCCTGGTCGGCCGCTCGGGCTCTGGCAAATCGACCGTCCTCAATCTCGTCCCGCGCCTTTTCGATGTCGGCTCCGGTCGGATTACGATCGACGGCCAAGACACCCGCGACGTGACCTTGGCAGCAGCCTGCGCGACGGCATCGCCGTGGTCAGCCAGGACGTCACCCTGTTCGACGACACTATCCGTGCCAACATCGCCCTTGGCCGCCTCGATGCCACCGACGACGAAATCTTTGCCGCCGCCAAGGCAGCCGCAACTCACGACTTCATTCTCGACCAACCCCAGGGATACCAAACCCAGATCGGCGATCGTGGCTCTCGCCTATCCGGCGGCCAGCGCCAGCGCCTGGCCTCGCCCGCGCCATCCTGAAAGACGGCTCCGATCCTGCTTCTGGATGAAGCCACCAGCGCCCTGGATACCGAAAGCGAGCGCCTCGTGCAGGACGCCCTCGCCCGCTTCACCCGCAACCGGACCACTTTGGTCATCGCGCACCTTGTCGACCGTCCAGGGCGCCGACCTGATCGCCGTCATGGACGAAGGGCGCCTCGTCGAAACCGGCACTCATGCCGAGTTGATGGCGCACGGCGCGATCTATGCCAGACTGGCGCGCAATCAGCTCCAGGAACCGCGCCCACGCGACGCGGCTCAATAACAGCGAACAAGCGCACACGCGAGGCAGACCGGGCATCTCATGGAGCACCTCTGGATCGCGGCCGCGGTGCTTGCGGCACTTGCGCAGTCGGTTCGTCACGCCTCGCTGAAAGAACTGAACCAGCACCTGTCGATCGCCGCCACCACCTATGCCCGCATGCTGTTCGGTCTGCCCTTTCTCGGGCTCTACCTGTGGGGTGTTCAGTCGTGGATCGGCACGCCGCTGCCCGAGCCCAATCCGCGCTTTTGGGCCTACATCGCCTTCACCGCCCTCACCCAGGTCCTCATGACCGGCTTGATGGTCCGCCTCTTCCAGCTCGGAAACTTCGCCGTTGGCGTCATGCTCACGCGTGCCGACGTCATGCTGACGGCCCTGATCGGCACGGCTCTCTTCGCCGAAATCATCACCCGGGCCGGCTGGCTTGCCATCGCGCTCACCTTCGCCGGCGTCCTCACCGCATCCGCAGGGCGCCTGCCGCGCTCAGCCTGGAACATCGGCGGCACCAGTCTAACGAGCCTGCTGTTCGGCCCCACCATCCGCATCGGGCTCGCTGGCGCCCTCGTTGCAGCGCTCTCCTATCTGGCGCTGCGCCAGGCGATCTTGTCTCTCGACCCCAAGTTCCATCCCGTCATGCGCTCGGCCTACGCCGCAACCATCATGACGCTGATCTCGTTCGTCGGCGGCGCCCTCTACATCGCCATTGCCGAGCCACGCGCCATCGCGCGCATCTGGCGATGGCGCCACATCGCCGTCGTCGTCGGACTTGCCAGTGCACTGGGGAGTATCGGCTGGTTCACAGCCTCCGCCCTGGCCAACGCCGCCTACGTGGCGGCCGCCGCCCAGGTGCAGGTCCTCTTCGTCGTTCTCATTTCGCGCTACTGGTTCCGCGAAAGCATCCGTCCGCTCGAGATCGCGGGCATCGCCCTCATCGTTGCCGGGGTCTTGATCTTTCGCCTCGCATGACCGCCGCCGACCATCAGGCCGCCAGCAGTCCATACCGATCGCAAGAGCTTACCGCGCAAACTTCTTGAACTTGATGCGGTGCGGCTCGATCGCCTGATCGCCCAGCCGGCGCTTCTTGTCTTCCTCGTAGTCGGCAAAGTTGCCTTCGAACCATTCCACGTGGCTGTCACCTTCGAAGGCGAGGATATGCGTGGCCAGCCGGTCCAGGAAAAAGCGATCGTGGCTGATCACCACGGCACAACCCGGAAAATCCTCGAGCGCAGCTTCCAGCGAAGACAAGGTCTCGGTGTCGAGATCGTTCGTAGGCTCGTCCAGCAGCAGCAGGTTGCCGCCCTCTTTCAGCATCTTGGCAGAGATGCACCCGGTTGCGCTCACCACCCGACAAGCCCGACCTTCTTTTGCTGGTCCGCTCCCTTGAAGTTGAACCACCCGCAATAGGCGCGCGAGTTCATCTCGCGCTTTTCGCCGAGCTTGATCATGTCGACGCCGCCCGTGATTTCCTCCCACACGGTCTTCTTGTCGTCGAGATGCGCCCGCGACTGGTCCACATACGAGAGCACCACGCTGTCACCCAGTCGAATGGTGCCCTTGTCAGGCTTCTCTTGCCCCGTCAGCATCTTGAAGAGCGTCGTCTTGCCCGCGCCGTTGGGGCCGATCACACCGACGATGCCGCCAGGCGGCAACTTGAACGACAGATCGTCGATCAACAGGCGATCGCCAAACGCTTTCGAAAGCCCCTCCGCCTCGACCACCACGCCGCCGAGCCGTGGTCCCGGCGCAATCTGGATCTGCGCCCGTCCCGCCTGATCCCGCGCCGCCTCGTCGGCCAGCTTTTCGTAGGCCGTGATACGCGCCTTTGACTTGGCCTGCCGCGCCTTCGGGCTGGCGCGGATCCACTCCAGCTCGCGCTTGAGATACCGCGACTTGGAATCTTCTTGTGCCTTCTCGGTTTCCTCCCGCTTCGCCTTCTGCTCCAGCCAGGACGAATAGTTGCCCTTCCAAGGCACGCCCTGCCCGCGATCCAGCTCCAGCGTCCAATCCGTGATGTTGTCGAGGAAATAGCGATCGTGCGTCACCAGGATCACGCAACCCTCGTAGTTTTTGAGGAAGTTCTCGAGCCAGGCCACGCTTTCCGCATCGAGGTGGTTGGTCGGCTCGTCCAGCAGCAGGATGTCCGGCTTCGAGAGCAGCAGCTTCGTCAACGCAACGCGACGTTTTTCGCCGCCCGAAAGCTTTGTCACATCCCCATCGCCCGGCGGACAGCGCAACGCGTCCAAAGCCACTTCCACCTGCGAGTCGAGATCCCATAAGCCCTCCGCATCGATCTCGTCTTGCAGTCGCGCCATTTCGTCGGCCGTCTCGTCCGAATAGTTGGCAGCAATCTCGTTGTAGCGATCGATTTTCGCCTTTTTCTCGGCTACGCCTTCCATGGCGTTGCCAAGCACGTCCTTCTCGGGATCGAGCTCAGGTTCCTGCGGCAGATAGCCGACCTTGATGCCGTCGGCTGCCCAGGCTTCGCCGATATAGTCATCGACCTGGCCGGCCATGATCTTGAGCAGTGTCGATTTACCCGCGCCATTGAGCCCGACGACACCGATCTTGGCGCCCGGGTAGAACGACAGGTTGATGTCCTTGAGCACCTGCTTGCCGCCGGGATAGGCCTTCGACAGCTTGCTCATGTGATAGACGAATTGCGGATTGGCCACGGCTTTCGGCCTCCTGGGTGCCTGAATGTTCTGGAGTTGTGCGGGTTTTAGCGGATCGGCCCGATACGCTCAAGACAATGCAACAGCTCCCGCTCAACTATGTTAGGTTTTATTGCCCGCAGACCGGCAGCTTCGCGCTTTCGTTCAGGCCGCGTGAGGGGTGCCGCCTCCGACGACGGCAAGGCCCGGCAACACAGCAATTACGGGAGGCCAATCGTGTCTGACCAGACCGACCGTCATTTCATCTACTTCGCCGACCCCATGTGCTCGTGGTGCTACGGCTTTTCCCCGGTCATTGAGCAGCTCGCCACCCATTTCCAGGACCGGCTGCCCGTCCGCCTCATCATGGGCGGCCTGCGGGCCGGCAACCGCCAGCCCATGCGTGACAAGGATCGCGACTATATCCGCAGCGCCTGGACCAACGTCCACGAGGCCTCCGGCCAGCCCTTCGATTTCTCGTTTTTTGATCGCGAAGCGTTCACCTACGACACCGAGCCTGCCTGCCGCGCCGTCGTCACCATGCGGCGCCTCGCACCCGACAAGGCCCTGGCCTTCAACGCCCGGGTCTCGCGAGCATTCTATGCCGAGAACCGCGACGTCACTGACGACGAGGTGCTCGCCGATGTGGCAGCCGAAGCGGGTATGGACCACAGCACCTTCCTGGCCGAGTTGCGCTCTGAGACGTCCCGCACCCAAACCGCTGAAGATTTCCAGTTTGCCAAACGATCCGGCGTTGAAGGTTTCCCGCTGCTTGCTGCAGGCCGCGAAGACACTGGCTATGCCCTCGTCACCCATGGCTTTCGCCCCGTCGACGGCCTGCCGGAAGCCATCGAGGATTGGCTCGCCAAGGGCGCCCCTGTCACGTCGGCTTGATCCGTTGCCATCGATCGCCGCGCCCTGAAATGGGTATGATGCAGGCTGTCGGCCAGGAACCCGCACCACTGGCTGGCGCCCGCAGCGGATTACCGGCTCACACCCATCACCGTGTTCGGCAGCCATAGCGCGATGTCCGGCGCCACCATCAGCATCACAATCAGCGCCATCATCGCAGCAACGAACGGAAGCGCACCGACAAAAACCGAGAAATCCAGCCCGACCAATCCACCGATCGAGGCAATCAAATCCACCAGATCTGGAACGGCCTTCCGAATGAGAACTTCAGCCGTGACGATGCCGGCCGCAATGAGCAATAGCGCAGCCCCAGCCAAGACCGCGTAGCCGGCAATCCGCGAAACGACATCCCAAGCCCGATCGATCATCACGGCCCCGCGCGCGCCAGCCCCGTCGAACGAGGCCAAATACATGTGTCGCGCAAGATACAGACGGATTGGGCGCAGCCACCATTAAGACCGCAGGCCAACGCGTAAAGCCACCATATAAAGAGCCTCGGCGCCCCCGGGGCGACCGGCTCGCTGCTTCAGGCATTGGATACCGGCTCACGCGGGCTCGACAGGCGATACCCGACGCCAAGTTCGGTCAACAATATTTCCGGGCGCGTCGCATCCAGCTCGATTTTCTGGCGGATCTTGCGCACGAGAATGCGCAGATAGTGCGCATCTTCGGCATGTGCGAGGCCCCAGATTTCTCTCAGCAAGTGCTGATGCGTCACCACTTTGCCGGCATACTGGGCCAGGATCTGCAGCATCCGGTATTCCTTGGGCGTCAGCTGCACCCGCGCACCGTTGAGCGCAACATGGCGATTGGCGAGATCGATCACCAGGCCACCCACCGTCACGACTGGCAACAATTGAGCACCCGGCGCCCGCCGCCGCAGCGCAGCGCGCGACCGCGCCAGCAACTCGGCCATGCTGAACGGCTTCACCACATAGTCGTCCGCGCCAGTATCGAGAACGAGCACCTTCTCTTCCTCCTGCGAGCGCACCGAGAGCGCAATGATCGGCACTGTCGACCACGCCCGCAAGCGCTCGATGACTTGCTTGCCGTCCATGTCCGGCAATCCCAGATCGACCAGCACGATGTCGAAGGTCTTCAACGTCGCCAGGCGTATGCCGCCACTGCCAGTATCGGCCTCCTGCACGCCAAAGCCTTCGAGCTCGAAGCCCGCCTTTAAGAAACGCCGCATTTGCGGCTCATCATCGATCAACAGAACACTCAAGGGCGTCTCAGTCATCGTTGCTACCAGGAAGTTCAGTCTCAGTTTCAACATCGGCTGTGAAAGAGAGCGTCACCCTCGATCCGCCGCCCTCGGGCCGGGCCGCGATGGCAAGCCCCCCGTGACAGGCTGTCATGAAAGAATTGGCAATCCACAGCCCGAGACCGCTGCCGCGCGTCAGATCGCGCACCCGTTCACCGCGGTAGAATTTCTCCGTCAATCGCGAGCTTTCCGCAGCGTTGAACCCGACCCCCTCGTCATCCACATGGATATTGACCAGGGGCCCTGCCCGCCGCGCCACGATCCGTATCGATGAACCGCGCTGCGAGTAGCGAGCCGCATTGTCCAGGATCAGACCGAGCGCTTCGCGCGCCATCGCCAGATCCGAGTGCACGAATGGCAACCCCCGCTCGCAGTCGATGACCACGTTATGACCTTCGAGCTCGCGCAACTTCGCCTCGACCGCAGCATTGATGATATCGCTGACCTCCGACCAGACGAGGTATGGCTTAAGGCCCGCGGAACTCAGCGTCGCTGCATCCAGCATTTTCTGGATGTCGCCGTTAAGCCGCTCGGCCTCGCCGACCACCAGCGCGGCAAGCTGGGACAATTGCGGTTCAGCCTTGACAGGCCCCGCCTCGGCCAGGATCGACGCCGCACCGAGGATGGAAGCCAACGGTGTGCGCAGCGAATGCGACGCCGATCCGATGACTGCCTCTTTGAGCGAAAGCGATTGGCGCCGGACTTCCGCCTCTGCGACCGTGGTCGACAGATCCAGGCGCTCGATTGTCCCGATGCATTGATCGAGGAGCGCATCGATGCGTTGCGTTACAGGCTCGACATTTTGCGGCGCCACAGCACCGATCTCAGCAATCAGGAATTCCTGCGGCTTGAGCCGACTTGGCAGCGCCCGCACAAGCCAATGCGAATGCCCCTCCGCATTCGATATCACCGCGCTCCCAGCCTTGATCCCTTTGGCAAAGCCGTCCCGCACGGACTGAGGCAGATCGTCCCGCGAAATCAGGCCATCGGCATTTTGCTGCACGAGCCAGACTCTACCCCCCACAAGCGCGCTGACGTGGGCTTGGATTGCCGCACGCATTTCTTCAGGCGTCGAGGCCGCAGCGAGATCTCGCGACAAACCATAGAGCTGCTGCAAGGCGTGATAATTCCGGTCGGCTGCTGCTGCATGTTCCCGGACCATCGTCGAGAGTTGACTAGTGACAATGGCAACGACCACGAAGGTCATGAGCGAAACAATATCGCTCGAGCTGAAGACCGCCAGACTGTAGAACGGCGCGTAGAAATAATAGGCCTCGATGGCCGAACTCGTGAGCGCCGAGGCAAGGGCACACGTCAGCCCCCATCGCGTTGCCGCGATGATCACAGGTATCATGTAGAGAATGTGGTGATCGCGCAGGTGAAGCGTGGTGCCGAAAAAAATAACCATTGGCGAGAAAAAGAGTGTCATGCCCGCCCCGAGCAGGGCGACCAACAAATGTTTCAACCACTTTGGTTTCTGCCGGCCTTGCGTCTCCCGAAGACGCTCCGCCATTGCCGCGACAGGCTTGGGGCCAAAGGGAAACGCCTGATCCGGGGCGTAATGCGCTGCGCCGCTCTTCACCACGACACCCAGCATCCAAAGCCACGACAAGACATCGCGACATTCGCCTTCTGTCCCAGTAAGCTGTCATAATGACAACCGCGGCGGCCCCGGCTTCCCGATGGCACGCGGCCCGGCATCTCGTTTCTGCCGCGCCCGGATGACGTGCATAGCACTATTGCCATGAACACAGCAGCTGCGGCGTCCGCATAGCTGCTTAGAGACGTCCTCCTGAATTTGCATGGCTCGCCAACCTCTAACGTTGGCCATGGAGCACAAAAAATTGTTAAAAATCAGAGCCTTGATGTATTTCAGAAATAGAGGCCAAACCCTGGTGCTGCTGATGTCAGCCCACACTGTATGACGGCGGGCGTCAACCGGCGCGCCCCCACACCTTCCAACACTGGCATTGACTTACAACGGCCTTGAGCAAAAAGCTGCCAGCCTCAGCTCAGCCAACGCTTGCGCCGCTTGTAGTGCTTCACGTCGCGAAACGACTTGCGCGCGCCGCCTTCACTCATGCCCAGATAGAATTCCCGGATGTCGGAATTCGATCTGAGCTGGTCGCCAGTGCCTTCGAGCACGATGCGACCATTCTCCATGACGTAGCCATGTTCGGCCACCGTCAGCGCCATAGCCGCGTTCTGCTCGACCAGCAGCACGGACAGGCCTTCCTGTTTGACCAATTGTTTGACGATCCCGAAGATCTCCTCGACCAGCATGGGCGCCAGTCCCAGCGAGGGCTCGTCAAGCAACACCACCTTCGGATTGGACATCAACGCCCGGCCGATGACCAGCATCTGCTGTTCGCCACCCGACAGGTATCCGGCCAGCTGATTGCGCCTTTCCCTGATCCTCGGAAAGTAGGTGAACACGCGCTCGATGCCGGCTCGAACCTTGCTCATGTCGCCTTGCAGATGCGCACCGGCAAGCAGGTTTTCCTCAGCCGTCAGGCTTTCAAAAACACGCCGTCCCTCGAACACCTGCGCGATGCCGAGCTTCGTCACATCGAACGGCCGGCGCCCATGAATGGGTTCGCCCGCAAGATTGATCGAACCCTTGGTAATATTGCCGCGTTCGGTAAACAGAATGCCCGATATCGCCTTCAGCGTCGTCGACTTGCCGGCACCGTTGGCGCCAAGCAACGTCGTGATGGTGCCTTGCTGCACATCCAGCGACACACCCTTGAGCACGAGCACGACGTTGTCGTACACAACCTCGATATTGTTGACCGACAGCATCGGTGTCGTGGTCTGAGCCGGTGTCACGTCCTGCATACCGTCGTTCCTGCCTTGCAACACATCGTGCGGCCCTTGTCGCACGCTGATCCGCGAATGCCGGGCAGCTGGACCAGCCAGCCACCCGGCTCCGGCGCGCGATCTCTTACTTCTTCGCGTCTTCAGCAAGATGCTTCTTGATCACGTCGCGATAGGCATGCTTCCAGTCCGTCACCTTGACGAACTTGCCGCCTTTGACCTGCCAGACTTGGGCCCATCCGCCACCCTCGTGATCTTCAGGGGTGATTTTTAACGGCGGTGCCAAGGCGCCGACGGGTACGGTCTTGATCGTCTCGAAGGCATCACGGACGTCCTTGCCGGTGGGCATCGCCCCGCCCTTGGCTTTGATCGCCAGCCGGATCGCTTCGAGCTGCACTGCGGCCTGATAGACGCCACGATTGTACATGACCGAGTTCGCATCCATCGCCGCGGGAGGCTCTTTGCCCTCCTTCTTGTACATGGCCTGGATCTCTTTCAGCACCGGATAGTCCTTACCGACCCCGGCATACTGGATGGTGTAGTAGCCATCGTTCCTGGCAAAACCGCCGCCGGCATTGATATCGGCTTCAGAGCCGGCCCAGACGAATCCGATCATCTTGTTGAGCGGCCAGCCTTTGCCCTTGAATTCCTTCAGCGCCACAGCCGGCGCCTTTGCGAAAAGGTGTGCAATCACGAAGTCCGGCCGGAAGCGCGTCGTGATATCCAGCACCTGCGCGCCCATTTCCACACCCGGCGACGGCACAGCAAACGTGCGGTACGTGAAGCCTTCCATTTTCGACAGATCGTCCAGCACGCCGAGCGGCTCTTTGCCCGCCGGATTGTCGAAGAAGATGTAAGCGATTTTCTTCCCCTTCAGGCTGCCACCCAATTTCGACTTGATGAAATCGACGGCAACGGTCATTTGCGACCAATAGGTCGCCGCCACCGGGAAGACGTAGGGGTAACGCTTGCCGTCAGCCGCCGCCGCCGATCCAAAGCCCGGCGACGTTGCCGCCATTTGGTCTTCCGTCAGCTTCTTGATCAGCGCCGAGATCTGCGGCGTGCCGTAGACGGATTCGAAGATCGCGCCTTCCTTCTTGAACCGCTCATGTGCCTCGATAGCCGGCGGCACCTTGTATTCGTGATCGATCTCGATCACCTTGACCTTGTAGCCCTCGAGCCCGCCCTTGCTGTTAACCAGCGCCACGTAGTCGTGATAGGCGGGGCACAGCGTCGCCCCCACGATCTGCGTCGGCCCCGTGCGGTCGCACTGCATACCGATCACGACTTCCTTGTCGGCAGCCAAAGCCGCTCCGCTCGCAAGCCCAAGTAATGCTGCAGCCGCAGCACCACCCAGCCAACTCGTCATTTTTCTTGTCATGTCGTTCCTCCTTCGACTTGCTTATTGCTTCCCTGACGCGCGCTCATGTCAGTACGAGAACGGCCAGACTCGGAAGTAGTTACGTATGTTGCGCCACAAGCGCGCCAGCCCTTCCGGCTCCACGACCAGGAAAAAGATGATCAGACTGCCAAAGATCACCAATCGCAAGCTCGCAACCACCGATGGCAAGGTGCTGGGGTCCCAGATATAGACCCCGAAAGTTTCCACCAGTGTCCGGATCACCACCGGCAGTGCCGTCACAAAAATCGCCCCCAGCACAGAGCCGAAGATCGATCCCAACCCACCGATGATCACCATCGCCAGAAAGTCGATTGAGACGACGATCTGGAAGGATTCGTAGTTTGCGATGCCGTAGTAGTAAGTATAGAGCACGCCGCACACGCCCGCAAAGAACGACGAGATGGCGAACGCGATCAGCTTGTATTTGAAGATGTTGATGCCGATGATTTCCGCAGCAATGTCCTGATCCCGGATCGCGACGAATGCACGACCCAGACGACTTCGCACGATATTGACGGCTGCCATGATCGCCAGCGCGGCAAAGAACAGATTGAAATAATAGAGGTCTCCCTGCGAATTGAGCTCGTAGCCGAAAATCGCCGGCCTTGGAACTTCGATGGACGCCGCTGCACCGCCGGAAATCGCCGGTGTATGATTGATGATCCACTCGATGATCAACTGACTGGCCAGCGTTGCAATCGCCAGATACGTCCCCTTGATGCGCAACGATGGGATGCCGACGATCGCGCCGATGAACGCGGCCATCAAGCCACCGAGCGGCAACGTCACCCAGAACGGCAAACCGAGTTTCGAGGCGAGATTGGCAGCGGTATAGGCGCCAACCGACATGAACGCCGCGTGCCCGATCGAGATCTGCCCGGTATACCCCACCAGGATGTTGAGACCGAGCGCCCCCACGATCGCGATCAAGATGAGATTGAAGTTGGTGAGATACCAGTCGTCCAGCACCAGTGGCACAATCACCACGAACAAGATGACCAGCGCTGCAGCCACCCACCGCGTCAGCGGCAGCGGAAACAGCGCCATGTCCTTGACATACGTTGTCTTGAAGTTTCCGGCTTCACGATAGAGCACGCGCGTTACCTTCCTGGATGGCGCAGGGCATGCCCCGCTCTTGCAAACCTCAGATCCGCTCGATGCGGTGCTTGCCGAACAACCCGTAGGGCTTGAACATCAGCGTTATGATCATCACCACATAGGGCGCGAAGTCCTTGGTCCCGCCCCCCACCAGCGGATCGAGATAACCCGCCGCGATGCTCTCGACGACACCGATGATCAGCCCGCCCACGACACACCCGATGATCGAGTCGAGCCCGCCCAGGATCACGACGGGAAACACTTTGAGCCCCACCACCGCGATTTGCGTGTCGACACCCAGCATCGAGCCCCAGATGATCCCGCCCAGTGCCGCCACGATGCCGGCCATCGCCCATGCGATCGCAAAATAGCGTTCCACGTTGATGCCCATGGCCATGGCGACCTGCTGATTGTCGGCCACGGCCCGCATCGCAACGCCCATCCGGCTCTTGGCAAAGAACCAGGTGCAGGCCGCAATGCTCAAGATGGCGACGATCACACCCAACACCTGGATCGGCGGCAATGTCGCAGACAAGATCGGTACCGGTGAATCACCGATCGGCAGCGGAATGGTGCGTGTATCTGCCCCCACCGTGATCGGCGGCAAGCCACGCAGGATCGCTGCCAATCCAATCGTCGCCATGATCACCGCCACCACGGGGCGACCCAGCATCGGCCTGAGAACAACCTTTTCCAAGACGAACGAAAAGCCGACCATCAACGCGATACCAACGACGATGGCAGCCCACAAAGGTATCCAGCCCAGCAGCGTCGCCACCATGAAGCCCGCCAGCATGACGAACTCGCCCTGAGCGAAGTTGATGGCATCGGTGGCCTTGTTGACCAGCACGAAACCGAGCGCGATCAACGAGTACATCATGCCGATGGAAACGCCGCTGACCAGAAGGTAAAAGAGAAAATTCAGTTCGTCGGACATGACTTCCCCTCAGGCCGCAGCGCTGGTCGTTGCGCTTGGAACGACTTCGTGAATAACGAGATCCGAAGTCATCTCAGACTTGCGGCCGTCCTCGAACGTGATCTCCATCGTCACCTCCGCACTCTTGCCACCGCCATAGAAAGCGGTGATGGCTGGCGCATATTTCTCAGCCACATAGGCGCGGCGCACCTTGCGCGTGCGGGTGATCTCGTTGTCGTCGGCATCCAGCTCCTTGCTCAGCAGCAGGAACCGGCGCAGCCGTGTCGGCTCGGGTAACGTGGCGTTGATCTTGGCGATCTCGCCGCCGATCAGCCCTGCCACCTCTGGTTTGGCCGCAAGATCGGTGAAGCTCGTGTAGGCGATGTTTTGCCGCTCCGCCCAGTTTCCGACCGTCTCCATGTCGATGGCAATCATTGCCGTCACAAAAGCCGCCCCACTCCCGAACGCGATGGCTTCCCGGATGTAGGGACTGAACTTCAGCTTGTTCTCGATGAATTGGGGGGCAAACGGCGTGCCGTCGGAAAGCTTGCCCACGTCCTTGGCGCGATCGATGATCGCCAACTGTCCATTGGGATCGATCTGCGCCGCATCCCCGGTCCTGAGCCAGCCGTCTGCCGTCTTGGCCGCAGCCGTCTCGTCGTCCTGCTTGTAGTAGCCGACGAACACGCCCGGCCCCTTGACCAGCAGCTCGCCGTTTTCCGCAAGCTTGAACTCCAGCCCCGGAACCGGCTCTCCCACCTTATTCGGATCGACGTGCGCATCACGCTGGAAGGCCACCAGTGCTGACGCTTCCGTCTGCCCGTAGACCTGCTTCAGATTGATGCCGATGGAGCGGAAGAAGCGGAACGTGTCTGGTCCCAGCGGCGCACCACCCGTCACCGCCCATCGCGTCTTGCGGAACCCCAGCAGATCCCTGAGCGGAGCGTAGACCACCCACTCGCCGATCGAATAGGCAGTCTTCAGGCCCAGCCCGATCGGCTTGCGATCGTGTGCCAGCAGCTCCCGCCGGCGCGCCACATCGATGAAATAGTTGAAAAGGCGCCGCTTCAATCCCGACGCATCAGCCGCTCTCACCTGCATTTGTGTCAGCAGGTTTTCCCAGATCCGCGGCGGCGCCAGCACAATCGTGGGTCCAAGCTCGCGCAGATCGCGTTGTACGGTCTCCGGACTCTCAGGGCAGTTCACCACCGCCCCCGTCACCAGTGCGACCCCGAGCGAATACATCGCGTCGCCAACCCATGCCATCGGCAGGAACGCCAGCCAATTATCGCCGCGCTCCACCTGTTCGCCCTTGGTATAGTTTTCCGACGTGCCGATGATGTTCCGGTGCGAAAGCAGCACGCCTTTCGGTCGGCCTGTTGTGCCCGACGTGTAGGCGATCATGGCAATATCGTCGGCCCCGCCCATGGCCAGTTCACGTTTGAATTCGGCCTCGCCCCCCGCAGCGCCTCTGCCGAGTTCCAGCACCTCGGGGACCGACTTCAGGATCGGCTCGTCGTAGTTCGTCATGCCCCTGGGATCGTCGTAGACGACCCATTTCAGATGCGGCAGGTCCTCACGTAACGACAGGATCTTGTCGACCTGCTCCTGGTCCTCGGCAACGATGACCGAGATTTCGGCATGGTTGAGAACGTAAACCAGCTCTGTTGCAATCGCGTCTTGATAGACCGGCACCGCCACGCCACCCCGTGCCTGGGCCGCCAACTGGGCCAGATACAGCGCCGGACGATTGTCCCCAACGACGGACAGCTTGTCACCGCGCCCAAAACCGAGGGCGCCAAGGCCGAGTGAAAAATCGCGCACGAACTGGGTCGTATCGAGCCAGGTCATCGTCTTCCAGATGCCACGATCCTTTTCGCGCATGGCTGGCGCGCTGCCCATCTCCTTGGCATTGCGAACGAGAAGTTTCGGGAGTGTGGACGTCTCGTCGGAGTCGAGCAGGCTCATTCGTCCAACCCTCCCTTGGTCCCCAGATAGGCTGCGATCACGGCCGGGTTGGCTTGGACTTCGGCTGGCGTGCCTTCGGCAATTTTCCGTCCGCGATCCAACACGACGACATAGTCGGAAATATCCATGACCACGCCCATGTCATGCTCGATCAGAACGACAGTAACGTCTCGCTCGCTGTTCACATCGAGGATATAGCGCGCCATATCCTCTTTCTCTTCCTGGTTCATGCCGCCCATCGGCTCGTCCAGAAGCAGCAGCTTGGGCTCGAGCGCCAGCGCCCGCCCCAGTTCCACGCGCTTGCGCAAACCATAGGCCAGCGACGCCGTCTGCAGCTTCCTCAGATCTTGCAGCTTCAAGAATTCGATAATCTCTTCGCAGATCTCTCGGTTCTTGATCTCTTCTGTGCGCGCCGGCCCCCAGTAGACGATGTTCGACAACACACCCGAACGCATGCGCACATGACGGCCGAGCATGAGATTGTCGAGAACAGTCAGGCCTGAAAAAAGCGCAATGTTTTGGAACGTGCGCGCCACCCCGAGAGCCGCAATCTCATAGGGCTTCAGCGGCGTGATGTCCTTGCCGTCGAGCACCACCCGGCCGGTGTCCGGCTTGTAGAAGCCGGAGATCATATTGATGAGTGAGGTTTTACCGGCACCGTTCGGGCCGATCACCGAAAGGATTTTGCCTTGCGGCACATTCATGGAAACGCCGGCTGATGCCACCACACCGCCAAAGCGCTTTGCCACCCCTTCAACAGCAAGCTGCGTCTTCTCGCCAGCCAACGCACCAGCCGTATTTTCTGTCATGCGCGAACGCCCCTCGACCAAGCCGGCGGAGTGCGACAGGGGCGCGCGCCCGATGCCACGAACGTGGCGCCTGGCATCACCAATTTATCCTCCCATCACGCCCGATACACGGACACTGGGCACAGCTGCCAGTCCTGCACTTCAGCGGACCAGTTCTTCGCGCCCTGCGCGCATACTGTCGCAGTCGCCTGCAAGAATTGTCAAGGCCGCTCACCACGACCAAAAGCGCTTCGAGACTTTCACCACCGTGGCGCAATTCATGTCGACGCTCGCCGCATGAGAGGAATATCCGACGGCCACGCAGTGCAAAATAATCGATCCAACATTGAGAGAAAGTGACCAATCGTACCGGCAGCAATGACCTTTTCTTCAATTGCGCCGAACAGCGAAACGGCACAAAAAAACGCCGGCCTTGATGAGGGCCGGCGTCCAATCCTGATAACCTGTGATGAGCCTTATTCGGCAGCCAGACTCAACGTTGGTGCCGCCGCCTTGACGTCGGCATCGACATGGCCTTCGAACTTGGCAAAGTTCTTTGCAAACATATCGACCAGACTGCGCGCCATCGCATCGTAGGCGGCCTTATCGGCCCATGTTTCGCGTGGATTGAGGATTTTTGCATCGACACCCTCGAGGGACGTCGGAACCTCGAACCCAAACATCGGATCCTTGCGCATGGGCTGGCCCTTGAGCTTGCCCGTCAGCGCGGCCTCGAGCAGCGCACGTGTTGCCTTGATCGGCATCCGCTGGCCAACGCCGTATTTGCCGCCCGTCCAACCGGTATTGACCAGCCAGCAATCCACCTTGTGGTCGGCGATCAGCTTGCGCAGCATGTTGCCGTAGGCGCTCGGGTGACGCGGCATGAATGGCGCGCCGAAACAGGTCGAGAAGGTCGCCTGTGGCTCCGCCCCAAGTCCCTTTTCTGTTCCAGCAACCTTCGCCGTGTAGCCGGAGAGGAAATGATACATCGCCTGGCTCGGCGACAGCTTCGCGATTGGCGGCAGCACGCCGAAGGCATCCGCACAAAGCATAACAACGTTTTTCGGATGCCCCGCCGTACCGGTCTTGCTCGCATTCGCGATGAATTCGATTGGATAAGCCGACCGGGTATTTTCGGTCAGCTTCTGGTCATCGAAGTTCGGGTCACGTGTCACATCATCCAGGATGACGTTTTCCAGCACCGTTCCGAACCGGTTCGACGCAGACCAGATTTCCGGCTCCGCCTCCTGCGAAAGACGAATGGTCTTGGCGTAGCAACCGCCTTCGAAATTGAACACGCCGTCCTTCGACCAGCCATGCTCGTCGTCGCCGATCAGGATGCGCTTTGGATCGGCAGAAAGCGTCGTCTTGCCCGTGCCCGAAAGGCCGAAGAAGATCGCCGCTTCGCCCCCAGTGCTGACGTTCGCAGAACAGTGCATCGGCATCACGCCCATTTCTGGCATGATGTAGTTCAGGTAGGTGAACACCGACTTCTTGGTTTCACCAGCATAGGACGTGCCACCGATCAGCACCAGCCGGCGCTGGAAGTCACAGGCGATCACGGTCTCGGAGCGGCACCCATGTCGCTTGGGGTCGGCTCGGAAGCTCGGCAGGTTCACAACCGTGAATTCGGGCACGAACCCTGGCAGGTCCTTCTCCCGGTCCGGCCGCCGCAGCAGATGCCGGATGAACGCCGCATGCCACGCATACTCGGTGAACACGCGCGCATTCAGGCGATGGCTCGGATCGGCACCCGCATGCAGATCCTCGACAAATAGTTCCAGTTTGGCCGCATGCGCCTTGAAGTCCTGGTAAATCACTTCGAAATGTTCAGGCGACAGCGCTTTATTGTTATCCCACCATATCTTACCGTCTGTGACACTGTCGCGAACCGTAAACTTGTCCTGTACGGAGCGCCCGGTATGAACACCCGTTTCAACAACGAATGCCCCTGTTGACGCGAACCGCCCCTCATTGCGCCGGATGGCAATCTCCAGAAGCTCGGTATGGTCGAGATTCAAGTGGACCTTGCCGGGAACGCTCAAATCGAAGGGTTGTTTGTCCATTGTCTGGGCTGCCGATTGCTGAAGATGGCCTCTGCATTACCCTCACGCCCGGATCGGGTGGGCGGAGTGCAGTCGAAAAAAAGCATGTCTGGCATGACGTACATAAGGTGCGCAAGCCGACGCTGCCTTTCAGTGATCCTGGATGGTGTCCTGGCCTCTAGCAGACGTCCCATCGGCCGGGAAAACGTCGAATGGTCGCACTTTTCGTGCCAACTGTCCAAGCTGCTCCTTAGAAATCACCAATGTGATGTGGATCAACAATCCTTCCCCCCACGACCCGCATCAGCCAATTGCTCTGCAAACGGATCGGGCGCCCCTCAATCAATGCTGCACTGCGCAATGGCGGAAAATACTGTTTCTGCAGAGGATTTTTCATCTTGGCCACGTAAATCCACCAATGCTCGTCGCAGGCCGTCAACGGTCCTGAAATCGGCGCCTTCGATATCGACCGCGAGGCACGCCGCCTGGCGCTGCTCGGCCAAATCATTAACTGTTGCGATCAAAGCTTCTACAGAGGCCAAAGCCTCGAGATCGTTGCCCCCAAGCACAAGTTCAGTGCCACCGATTTCCCCGATCCGACCGAAGCCTGCCACCACATGCGCGATTTCGGGACTGAGTGCCCAAAATTGAAAGTCCGAAAAGCTGGCATAACCGCTGGCCTCGGGAAATCGCGCGAGATACCGCCGTTGCGCACTGGGATCACCCACTGGCGTCACCCGGCCGATAAGCGCCGCCCGCAGCGCCGTGAGCGGCCGGGAAGACCAAGCCCGCTGATCGAACAACAGGGTGGCCCGCTGATCGGCCTTGAGATTCCGGCAAGGGCGCGCCAGGCCTGAGAGCAGCATCACTGGACGCCCATCCGGCAGCGTCGCCACCTCGACCAGCGACGCGTAGGGATGGCCCGTCCCTTGATCCAACGTTGCAAGGGTCGCCGTCGTTGCGCCCCGCACGAGGTCCCGCACCTTCCGGGCGTCCGAGCCCTCAGGCTCCGAGGGGGGTGGGGTCGAGATCGTCATGGCCGTTTCCATCTGCTTGGTCGGCAAGACCCGGAACTTCTTCAGGCCCGCCCCGAGGGTCTCCCCAATGCCAGCTCATTGTTGCTTTCCCAAGGCATCGCAACGCCGCGTTCCACCGGATCATCCGCTTGCATATCATTTGACAGACATTCAGCCACCGGCATTAGGATCAGTTAAGGATAATGCTGCTATCCATTCTCCCCAGATTGCAGAGTTGCGGTGCGATATTGGGGGAAAGATGACTGCATTTAGCGCGCACGATTGGGCATTCCTGCTCGCCATGGCCGTACTCATTGGCTTGATGCTGGCGCTGGAGAGCGGCTCGTTTTCCAGCAATCGCCGCGAAATTGGCATGGGCATGGTCGCGGTTGCCGCCAGCCTCATCTTGATCGTCTCGACCGCCAACTTCAAAGACAGCGCCATTTTCAATTCGCTGGCCCAGGCCGCGACAGAAAAGGATAAGCCGCCCATCAAGCAGGTCATTTACGTCCAGGAAATGGAGGATGACGGCAAGAAGGCGGGCAAAGACCCCTCTGGCCCCGGCGATGGAGACGGTGGCGACTCCACCTTGAAGCTCTCTCTCGCCGTTCTGCCCCCAACCCCGGGTGACGGCCAGATGAAGGGCCGGGCGCAAACGGATGGCCGCCGCGCAGGCGCTGCAGCCAAAAAGTCGGGCGTCAAAATCCTGATCGAGATGGAAAAGGGCACTGGCGGCCGCCAAGTCGAGACAGTCATCGAGAAAATCCCCAAGCCGCCGAAGGCTGGCGTCCAGGACTGTCGCTTCTGCCCCGACATGATCGTCATCCCCCCGGGCACCGCGATGCTTGGACCTTACCCGGGCGAGCCTGCCGCCAAACCGACCGACGGCACCCAGCGCAAGGTCACCATTCGAAACCCGTTTCTCATCGGCCGTTTCGAAGTCACCGTCGACGAATTCCACGAATTCGTAAAGGCAACGGCCTATCGCTCCGCCGTCGGCTGCGTCGAGGACGGCAAATGGCACTTCGGCGTCGACTACGCCTCGCCAGGATTCCACCAGACCGGTGACCATCCCGTCGTCTGCGTCAGTTGGAACGACGCCAAGGCCTATGTCAGCTGGCTCTCCCACGTGACCGGCATGCCCTACCGGCTGCCGACCGAAGCCGAATGGGAATTTGCAGCGCGCGCCCGCCACGCCCAGCGCCACAAACCCTTCGCATCCGGCGCCGATATCATGCCAACTGAAGCCAACTTCGGTGCAACGCGCATCGGCACGCGCGGCGTTGGCCGCTACCCGCCGAACGCCCTCGGCCTGTTCGACATCGCCGGCAACGCCTGGGAAATGGTGGAAGATTGCTTCGAACCCGACACCGCCAAGCTGCATAACGACGGGCGCGCCTACCAGGCCAAGGAGTGTGCGATGCGCGTTATCCGCGGCGGCGGTTGGTATAACGATCCGGCCTATTTACGCCTCTCCGCCCGCTGGGCCAATCCCGTCCGCGCCGCAGGCAATGGCGTCGGCTTCCGCGTCGCCCGCGACGTCGTCGACGGCGGCAGATAGGCTCTGATTGCGCGGTTCGTCGCGACCCTGAATGACGCCAACAGGCCAGCGAAGCCCTTGACCTGCCACGACCCGACCGCGACACGTCTCCCGTAGAAGCACCCCACAAGATATTGCAAGGGCGCACGCTGGGAAAATCGCGTCACAGCCGGCCAGAGCATGAGCGCGCCCGGCGCAAGGTGCACTGTCAATTGCCTTGACCGCCGGATCATGTTTCAAAGACGGGAGAAATCCAGGCGCGAGCGCGAACTCACATGACCCAGATCCCCGACTTCACCAAGATCGCCCTTGATGCCCAATCCGCGGGAGGCCAGGGTACGCCTGCCGCACCGTCGATCAGCACCTTCCCCACGCCCGAAGGCATCGACATCAAGGCCGCCTACACCGGCGCCGACACTGCAGGCCTCGACTTCCTCGATGGCTACCCAGGCATTGCGCCCTACCTGCGCGGCCCCTACCCGACCATGTACGTCACCCAGCCCTGGACCATCCGCCAGTACGCCGGCTTCTCCACGGCCGAGGATTCCAACGCCTTCTATCGCCGCAATATCGCAGCCGGCCAGAAGGGCCTCTCCGTCGCCTTCGATCTCGCAACCCACCGCGGCTACGACAGCGATCACCCCCGGGTTCGCGGCGATGTCGGCATGGCCGGCGTCGCGATCGACTCGATCCTCGACATGCGGACCCTCTTCGACGGCATCGACCTCTCGCAGATGTCCGTCTCCATGACCATGAACGGCGCCGTCCTTCCCGTGCTCGCCCTCTTCATCGTTGCGGGCGAAGAGCAGGGTGTGCCAGCCGCCAAGCTCTCCGGCACCATTCAGAACGACATCCTCAAGGAGTTCATGGTCCGCAATACCTATATCTATCCCCCTGCACCCTCCATGCGGATCATTGCGGACATCTTCGCCTACACGTCGGCCCAAATGCCGAAGTTCAACTCGATCTCGATTTCCGGCTACCACATGCAGGAAGCCGGTGCGACCGCCGACCTGGAACTCGCCTACACCCTTGCCGACGGCGTCGAATACGTCCGTGCCGGCGCCAAGGCGGGCCTCGACGTCGACAAGTTCGCCCCCAGGCTCTCCTTCTTCTGGGCGATCGGCATGAACCCCTTCATGGAGATCGCCAAGATGCGGGCCGCCCGCCTGCTCTGGGCCAAACTCATCAAGGAAGAGTTCGCACCGAAGGACGCCCGCTCCTTAAGCCTGCGCACACACTGCCAGACCTCAGGCTGGTCGCTCACCGCCCAGGACGTCTTCAACAACGTCACGCGCACCTGCCTCGAAGCCATGGCCGCCACTCAGGGCCACACCCAGTCCTTGCACACCAATGCTCTGGACGAGGCCATCGCCCTACCCACCGATTTCTCCGCCCGCATCGCCCGCAACACGCAGCTCGTCCTGCAGCAGGAATCCGGCACCACCCGGGTCGCCGATCCCTGGGGCGGCAGCTTCTATGTCGAACGCCTGACCTACGAGCTCGCAGAAAAAGCCCTGGCCCACATCGCCGAGATCGAAGGCCACGGCGGCATGGCCAAGGCCATCGCGGCCGGCATCCCCAAGATGCGAATCGAGGAAGCGGCTGCCCGCACCCAGGCGCGGATCGATTCCGGTCGCCAGACCATCGTCGGCGTCAACAAATTCACCATCGAGAACCAGGCCGAGATCGAAATCCTCAAAGTCGACAACGCCTCTGTTCGTGGCCAGCAAATCGCCAAGCTCGAGCGCCTGCGCGCCGAGCGCAGCGACGCCGACGTCAAGTCGCGCTCAAGGCCCTCACAGACGGCGCGCGCGGCAATGGCAATCTCCTGGACCTCGCGGTCAAGGCGGCTCGCGCCAAGGCAACCGTCGGCGAAATCTCTGACGCCATGGAGGAGGTGTTCGGCCGCCATCGCGCCGAGATCCGCTCCGTCTCTGGCGTTTATCGCTCGGAGGCAGGTTCCATGAGCAAAGATATTGCAGCGCTGCAGAGCATGGTCGCAGCGTTCGAGGCCAACGACGGCCGCCGCCCACGCATCCTCATCGCAAAAATCGGCCAGGACGGCCACGACCGGGGCCAGAAAGTCATTGCCACAGCGTTCGCAGACCTCGGCTTCGATGTCGACATCGGCCCGCTGTTCTCCACCCCCGACGAGGTCGCCCGCCAGGCCGTCGAGAACGACGTCCACATCGTCGGCGTATCGTCATTGGCAGCCGGTCACCTGACCCTCGTCCCGGAACTGCGCGCCGCTCTCGAGAAGGAAGGCCGCCCCGACATCATGATCGTTGTCGGCGGCGTCATCCCGCCCAACGACTACCAGACCCTGTTCGACGCCGGCGCCAAGGCGGTCTTCGGTCCCGGCACCAACATTGCCGCTGCCGCAGCCGACCTCATTGCCAAGCTCAACGACACACTTGGCTACAAGGGCGCCCAAGCCGCGGAGTAATGAGCAAGGCAATCGTGTGAACACGTCCGACGCGCCAGGTCACTACGCCCTCTTCCCGACGGAGCTCGGGATCTGCGGCATCGCCTGGCGCGACGGCCACGTGATATCGACCAACTTGCCCGAACCGTCCGAGGCCGAGATCCGCGACCGCCTCGTCCGGCGGTCCGGTGGCGCCGAGCCGGGCACGCCCCCGCAATGGGTCCGTCAAGCCATCGACGCCATCACGGCGCTGCTAGCGGGCAATCCCAACGACCTCGCCTTCATCCCCTGCGATTACGGTCAAGCCGACGACTTTCGCGTCAAGATCTATCAACTCACCCGCACCATCCCTCCCGGCGAAACCACCACCTATGGGGATATTGCCGAACGCCTTGGAAACAAGCGCTTCGCTCAAGCCGTGGGACAGGCCATGGGCCACAATCCGCTGCCCATCATCGTGCCGTGCCACCGAGTCATGGGCGCCAACGGGAAGCTGACCGGCTTCTCCGCCAATGGCGGTATCGAAACCAAGCTGCGTATGCTCGATATCGAGCGGGCCGCGATTGGCGCAGAGGCCGGGTTGTTTGGTCACCTCCCCTTGGCCATCAAGCCTAAGTAGGCCAGCGGCTACCCGACAGCATCCGCCCCTTGCTTCCAGTTGCACTCTTTTGCGGCGCAGGCCTAAGCTCGTGCAATCTGCTCGCAGCCTCGGGAGCCCCGCTGCCATGCCGCTGTCCATCACCCCGCTGTCGCCGGCCCTCGGAGCCGAGATCGTCGGTGTCGATCTCTCCAAACCACTGCCACCCGACAATCGCGATCGCATCGAGGACGCGCTCCACCAGCATCTTGTCATCGTGCTCCGCCGCCAAACGCTTAACCCCGCCGAACTCGTGGCCGGCCTGAAGCAATTCGGCCAGATCATGCGCCAACACCGATCCGATATCCTGCTGGACGATCATCCGGAAATTGCCGTGCTCGACAGCCGCAAGGCCCCGGTCGAGGCAGGCGAAGCCTTTCCCGACGGCTCGCGGGACTGGCACACCGATCACACCAACCATGCGCGCCCGCCGAAAGTGACGGCGCTCTATTCCGTAACCCTGCCGCACTCGGGTGGTGGAGACACCGGTTTTGCCAACATGCATGCCGCCTACGATTCCTTGCCGAACAACGTGAAGAGCGAACTGGCCAGCCTCAAGAGCCACAACAAGATCGAAAACCACGCCCATTTGGCCGACGCCGACAAGCAGCGCTATGGCACGGTGCAGGCCCATCCCGTCATTCGAACGCATCCCATCACGGGCCGCAAGGCGGTCTACATTCATCCCGGAAAGGCCGTTCAGCTGGACGGGATGACGCCTGAAGCCAGCCGAAGCTATATCGACAACCTCCTTGAAATGATCATCAAGCCCGAATTCATCTACCGGCATAAGTGGCAGCCGGGTGACCTCGTGCTGTGGGATAACCGCTCCCTGCTCCACATCGCCCACCGCGACTACGACACACGCGAGGGACGCATCATGCACCGCGTCCTCCTCGAAGGCGAAATCCCCGTCTAGCCCGCCGGCAAGATGCTGTCGGCAATGCCGATGCACAGTCGCGCTCCAAAGCCCTGCAGCAAAGCGGCCATCCAAGATTAGCCTTGTCCGAGACAAAAGGTGCGACATGACCGGTACGGCGCAGGTGATGACGATCACCAAACTCTCCCCGCACACAGGTGCCGAGGTGCGGGGCATTGACCTCGCACGTCCCCTCGATGCCGCCACACGTGCAGAGCTGAATCAGGCCTTCATCACGCATTCCGTCCTCGTCATCCGCAACCAGACGCTGGACGCACCTCAGTTCCTGGCCGCCATGCAGAACTTCGGCGAGATCTTTCCCCAGCACAACCAGCGCTTTGCCGTGCCCGAATGCCCGCTCATCCACTACATCTCCAATCAGGACAAACTCGAGGATGGCCGCGTCTATATTCCCGGCGAGGGCTATCACACCGACCACTCCAACGATCCCCTACCGCCCAAAGCCACCGCCCTGCATGCCGTCAAGCTACCGTCGAGCGGTGGCGATACCCAGTTCTTCAATATGGCCGAAGCCTACGACGCCTTGGCCGACGCCTTGCGCCAGCGCATCACCAATCTCGTCGCCTGCCACGTCTACCAAAGCCGCCACAGCACTCGCAAACTGCCCCAGCTCGCCGGCGAAAAGCGCAAGACGGTCGGCACTCGTTCCGTCCTCCATCCCCTCGTGCGCACGCACCCGGAAAACGGCCGCAAGGCCATCTACATCAATCCGATCCGCATTGAAGAAATCGTCGGCCTGGAAACGCAGGACGCCCTGGCCCTGCTTGACAAGCTTCTCGCCCACGCCACCCAGCCCCGCTTCGAATATCGTCACGCCTGGAAGCCGGGCGACGTAGTCATCTGGGACAATCGTTGCCTGTTGCACAAGGCCAACGGCGATTATCCAGTCGCCGAAGTACGCTACCTCTACCGCCTGATGTTGAAAGGCGAAAAGCCCGTGTGAGACGCACTCACGCCTCCCCCGCGCCATCCCCCGCCAAAGCGAGACGCGCACGCCCCCGCTCCAAATTGCACAAATGACAAGGGCTCGCGGCACCGCTAGATTTCAGCCAGCGAGCGCGTCAAGAGGTTCTGGGCAACCGGAACTCTCTGGGGCTACCCCAGGGAATTTTTACCACTGAAACAGGACGCAGCGCAGGCGCAACTAGGCTGCACCTAGGGCTGCCCGCGCAAGACACGGTAGGTTGGCGCGCTCGCTTCGCGTGAATGCCTCTCACCCGGCAGCAGCTTAGTCGGTGCCGATGCGAACCTCCAGACACCACACCATCGCCCGCAACATCGCAGTCGCACTGCTTGCGGGCGTGTGGTCGCAGCGTTCCATGACGGGAAGGCTGGAGATCCTGCTCGGCAAGACCACGCGAAAGGCACAGAAAAGCCTGCTCGCTGAAATCACCGCCAAGTGCACCGACAGTTATCCGCCGGCAACATCGGAGCTGGCGGCGATTGTCTTATCCGCAGCCGCCTTCGAGCGCGCGGCAAGGCCCCTGCTCAGAAGCAAAGCACCAATCCCTTATGATCTGAGGCCGGCGCGACAGTCGTCTCCCCTGCTAGCGACCTCGCCCGACTTACCGCGCCTTGCAACCGCCGGTGACATCGCCGGGTGGCTTGGACTGTCCATTGCCCAACTGAACTGGTTCGCTGACGAACACCAAACACAGAGTCGCACCACTATCCCCATCCTCCAGCATTATACGTACCGGTTTCGCAAAAAGGGCTTCGGCCCTCCACGTCTGATCGAGGCGCCAAAGCCGCGCTTGAAAACAATCCAACGCACGCTCCTCCGCGATATCCTCGACTGCATTCCGGCCCATGATGCAGCCCACGGGTTTGTTGCCGGCCGGTCCTGCGAGACCGGCGCAGCACCACACGCAGGCGCCGCTGTCGTCGTCGGCTTGGACATACAGAATTTTTTCCCGACCACACCACTTGGCCGCGTGCAAGCGTTGTTCCGCAGTCTCGGCTACCCCCACGACGTCGCACGCATTCTAACGCGTCTTTGCAGCACCACCACGCCCACGGCGGTCTTCAATCGCCTGCAAAGGCCGGCACGCCATACACGCGACGCGCTTGTCGCATATCGATTTCCCCATCTCCCTCAGGGAGCCCCGACCTCCCCGGCGTTGGCCAACCTCGTTGCCTGGCGCCTGGATCAACGCCTCTCTGGCCTGGCCCGGTCGTTCGGCGCAACCTACACGCGCTACGCTGATGACATGACCTTCTCCGGCGATGCCCAATTCGGCCTCAAAGCCAAAGCCCTCATCACCGCTGTCGCCACGATTGCAGAAGACGAAGGCTATGCCCTCAATGACCGCAAGAGCCGCGTCATGACGTCGGCAAGGCGCCAGCAGGTAACCGGCCTCGTCGTCAACGCGCACCTTAACGTCGCGCGCGACGGCTATGATCGCCTCAAAGCCATTCTGCACAATTGCCGCCGCAATGGACTGGAGGCCGAGAACCGGGCCGACCATCCCGATTTCCGCGCCCACCTGGAAGGCCGCGTTGGCTGGGTCGAGAGCATCAATCCTGCGCGCGGCCGCCGTTTGCGCGCGATCCTCCAGGCGATACCGTGACTCGCAGGCGCACCACCCGCCTTGACGTGCGCCAGCGCACCCCCCAGCCTCTCGCACAATTGTCAGCCGCACTGTACGTTGGCGAGACAATCACACAACCAAAGGAGACACCTGATGGCCGCTTTCTATGAACTTCGCCAGTACAAGATCAAGCCGGGCAAGATGGAGGCTTGGCTCAAGTTGATGGAAGGCGAAATCATCCCCTTCCAGGTGTCGAAGGGCGCCGTCATCACCGCATCGTTCCGCGGCGAGACCGACGACAGCATCTATTTCTGGATCCGCCGCTTCGAAAGCGAAGCTCAGCGTGAGCAGATGTACAAGGACATCTACGAGAGCGACTTTTGGAAAACCAAGATCGCACCCCAGGTCGGCGAACTGATCGACCGTCCCGCCATCAATGTGCAGCGCGTCGTGCCAACTCGCATGTCCACCGCCCAATAGCGATACACTGATCCGGTCGCCGCGATCCACTGCCCAAAGAAAAGCCCCGCCGGTCATCCAAGACCGGCGGGGCAATGGCTTTCGGTGCCAGCAGGTGGCGACTATTGCCCCTGGACCGGTGCCGCATTCATGATGTCGGGACCGCTCGTCGCTGGTGCTTTGTCAACCGGCTTCACCGCCGGTGTCGTGGCAGGTACTTTGTCCGGCACTGCCTCATTCGCCAATGGCGGCAGCACATGCGGCGCGACGGCTGTCGGCACAACCGGGGCTTCCATTTTCGCTGCCGGTTTCGGAACCGACACTGCGGGCTTGGCAGCTTCTTGCATTGGCTTCGCATCGACATGCGGCGTCGTCACGGGGGCCGGCACCTTGGCTTTGACGACCGGCATCGCTCCGTCCTGACGCGACTTCGCCCCGTCGGCAGACCATGGTGTGGTCGGAACGCTGGCAGCCACCGGCTGGGCCTTCACTGGCTCGGGTTCAACGGGAGCCGGAGCAGACGAAACGATCGATTGCGGTCCAGCGACACAGCCCGCCAGGCACACCGTGCACATCATGCCAGCTTGGCAACCTGGAACCACGGGGACCTTGGCTGCGGCATTGGCATCACGCGCGCTCTTAAGGGGACGACCGCGCGCCTGTCCCGGCGCAGCGTTGATCACCTCAGCGCCGGCGGCGGCATTTGCGTCAGCGTTCGAATCTTCATTGTCGAAGGCACGGGCGGCCCTGGCGGCCGGCAGTGCCATGGCCTTGGGACCAAGCCGCAAGCGGCGAGCTTCGGCGTCATGAGCGCCGACAGGCATGGCCGCTGCGACGAACAGGGCGGCCAACCCACAGTGAACGAGAGACATGAAAACGGAACGCTTGGACACTGATAGAACTCCCCACGAGACCGATGTGATTGAGGGAAGCTACCAGCCCACCGTTAACGCCCCTTTAATGGATAAGGCCGCCTCGTTAATTCCTGTCCCGAATGGGCCAAGCACCAGTCCGCGGCTGCACAGGCGCCCAAATATGTGCTCCACTTCGCCATCCCACCGCAAAAGCCAAGGAGGAGCGCAATGGCAGGTCTCAAGGATGGACAATATTACAAGGTCGAAGTCGACGGCCGTTTGATGATCGTCACGTTGAACCGGCCCGAAGTGATGAATGCCATGCACCATCTGGCCCATGAGGAACTTACGGCGGTCTGGGACGAGTTCCAGGAGAACCCGGACCTGTGGGTCGCAATCGTCACCGGCGCAGGCGATCGCGCGTTTTCGGCCGGCAACGATCTCAAGTACCACGCTGAGTACCGCGCCAAGCACGGCACCCGCCCACCCGCCAACGCCAAAGGCTTCGCAGGCCTGTGCAATCGCTTCGATCTGGACAAGCCCGTCATCGCAGCCGTCAACGGCGTTGCAATGGGCGGCGGCTTCGAGATCGCTTTGGCCTGCGATATCATCATTGCCTCAGAAAAGGCACGCTTCGCCCTGCCCGAGCCGCGCGTCGGACTGGCAGCCGGAGCCGGTGGCATGCAGCGCCTGTCCCGCCAGATCCCACTCAAGAAGGCGATGGGCATGATGCTGACCGCGCGTCACGTTCCCGCTGCCGAAGGCTACGAGCTGGGCTTCGTGACCGCCGTCGTACCGCATGAGAAACTCATGGAGGAAGCGCGCCGCTGGGCCGGCTTGATCCTGGAATGCTCACCGATGTCGATCCGCGCCACCAAGCAGGTCGTCATGCACTCCCTCGATGTGCCCTCGACTGAAATCTCCATGCGCAACCTCACCTACCCCGCGTTCGTCGCCATGACCCAGAGCGAGGACACAATCGAAGGCCCGAAAGCGTTCTCTGAAAAGCGCAAACCCAACTGGAAAGGCCGCTGAGAAGCTCGGGACAGGGCACGCTTGCACGGACCCGTTACAGCACCGCAAAAGCGGCCCGCATCGAGCGGGCCGCAATCACGATCAAACTGTTTCGCGCCGAAATCAGATCAGCTCAAGGGGCGTGACCGCCTTTGCTCACCCAAGCCAACCGGCCAAGGGTCACTGGCCGCTGACTCGCTGAACCCATCGAGAATGGCGGCGACCCGCTTGTGCCGGTCGATCACGTTCTTAGGCACGCTCCGAAGTTGATGAATGTGGTCGCCAAGGTTTCTCAGCACCGTTTCCTCTTGCTCGGAAAGCTTGCCCCCTCCGGCCTGCTCTTCCAGAATCTCTGCCCGTTCATTGAGTTGCGCCCGTGCCAGATCGGCGATCTGCTCGTAGGGACCCCCATTGGTCAACATCAACACCGGCAAGTAACGCTTGATCTTGTCAACCTCGGACTCGAGCACCTCGGTGTATTTCGAATCCCGATTATGATCGACATTGAGCTGTTGATACGCCTCATCGACGAGCAGAAGCATCTCGTCGAGATCGGTCGCAACTCGCTTGCCGAGATAGGGCTCACGCTCGATCAGGTTGCGAATGGCCCTGTCGACCAAGCCGGCATCCGACGAACGGAACGCATTATCGATTTCCCGGTCATCCCACGGGTAAAGCCCGTGATTGATGATGTCCGCCCGGATGCGGCTGGCCATCTGACTCGACACTTGGCCGGATGGTCCAGAGCCATCGGTCGCATGATTGGCAGCTTTTGCAGCCACCGGCAGCGGAGGTGGCGGTGTACCGGCCGTCGACGAAGGCCCGAGCGGCGCTGGCACACTGGGACCAGCGACGGTTGCATCACGCTCCATGGTGTCGTGTGGCCGCTCGCCCGCTCGGCCATCATCCGCCGCCTGGCGAATTGTGTGGTCGGGCAATTGAGGGATCGTGTCCGAATGAAGTTCCCGCACTTTCCCGCCGCTACCTGCGTTACCGTCATGCGGATCCGCCAACCGCCCCGGCTCGTCCGCTCGATATTGGCGGCCGCGAAACGCCGGAATGGCCGCAGCCCGCATCAGCAGCAGTGTCTTGTAGAAATGAGTCGAGACGAGATAGCGACCATTGTCATTTTCGCGTTCGACCGAACCCGGCACTGTCGCGCCCGCCCCGAGCGTCTTCATCATTAGGTTACGGTGCTGCGGATCGACGATGTCGCGGAACGGATAGGTTTCGGCGGAAAACCGTACGGAATCCGAAATCGGATGCAGATATGACAACACGATCTCGGCGTTGTGCGGCGGATCGGGATGCAAGGCCACGCCAACCACATTCACCAGCTCCTTGCGCTCGACGTCCGCTGGCTTCACAACCCACGGCTTGCGTTGCGCCACAGCGAGATAGCGCGCCAGACCCGAATGGATGAGATACTGCGAGCGCCCCTCACCGACACGCCGGACCGCGCCGATGACCGAGCCCGCAACCAGCACTTGACGCATTTCGTCGGCCAGCGGGTCGCGCTCGTCCAGAATGAGCTCAGATGTAAATCCGTCATAGGCGTGGTTGTGCACCGGGTGCATGGCCGACAACAGCGCGCTCAGCGTGGCGCGAGGATGCGCCGTCTCGCCAAGCGTTGCATCGATCGTCGCTTCCAGTTGGTCCGCCGTCATCTCGCCGCGATCTTCGATTTCCGTCAGCGGAGACCGCAAGGCATTGGCGCCGAACAAACCCGACATGAAAACGAGGCTGTCGATCGCAATTGCGATGGCGAGCGCCAGATAGGCCAGTCTGTTGCCATCGACAAACGCGTTCCAGGTCACGACGAACCGGTGCGCCTTGTCATCGCGGTTGAGATCGATGCCGGAAATCTTGGCCGCCATCTCGCCCGAATCCCGGCTCGGAAGACCGGAGTCCTGAAGACATCTGCGTCCGAAATCGAGCATCGCATCCGTGCCGCCGGCAACCGGTAGCTTGTCGCCCCCCGAGCACGTGCGCGCAAATTTGACGAGCCCGGCATTGAGCGCAAACACGCGCGCGGCGGCTTCAGTCGCTTGCTTGGGATCGCAATCGATGTCGCGAACCCTGTCCTTTGTCGCAGGCGCCGAGATCATCGCACTATGCAACTGCGAACACTGCAGCGCCAACGCGTTCAAATTCTCCATCGTCGGCAGGCGTCGGAATTCGTTATGCGCTCGTTCGAATGCGACACGCACCCGAGCCGGATCGACTTTCGGCATGCCGTCGTCGCCGCTCTTGACCGACTCCGCCACGCTGATCCGCTGCTCTGCCGTCTCGGCTTCGCCTTTGAGCTTGGCAATGTCGCCATCGACCGCGGCCAGCTCACGCCCGATCTGGGCAATGCGTGTATCGGTCGTCGAAAGGCGCTTTTGTGAATCTCGAACGCGCTCTTCCTGGATCTTGAACGCGTCCTGGAGCTGATCGAGTTCCGCCTTGCGTTGCCGATACGCCGGCCCGCGCCCGACCTTCAACGTCCCCTCGGCCCCGCGCTCTTCCGCCATCACTTCGACGCGCTTGGCATCGATGCCCTTCGCCCGGTTATCGAGTTCGCTTTTCTTTTCAGCAAGGTCTGCCGCCAGCGCTGGCCGCTCGCCTTTCAGCCGTGACAGCTCGTCTGTCAGTGTCGCCTTGCGCGAAATCAGACCGGCCTGGCCGCTTTTTGCCGATGAGATCCGCTCTTGCTGTTCCGCAATCGCTGACCGCCGCTGCTCCATCTTATCGACGAAATAACGCTCGATCTCCCGGTCCGCGCCTTCGCTGGCCCGCGACAAGGCATCGAGATTGCGCGCAAAAGCAGCCCACCCGTCACTCTTGAAGAGCAACTCCTGCTCTTCGCCCTGCCGCCGCTGTGCCAGCACGCCGATATCAGCCACTACGCCGGCAACCTGGCGCGCCGCCCGGATATCGGCCGCCCGTTTGCGCTCGGCCTTGGGGAAGATGGAGGAAAAGAGCGAGTCGAAGGAAAAGAACACGCTCGTCGCCATGCAGGCCAGGAACATGACCCAAAGCACGGCATTCTTGGCCATGACCCGGAGCGACTGCAGATAGGGATGGATGACATCGCTCTTCTGGTTGATGAGCAATGTCGCCAACAGCAGCAAGCCAACGCCGAGATAGAGCGCCTTGTCGGCAAATCTGCCCCAGCCCATCTGCCCGTGCGAAGCCGCACTGAAATCATCGAATGCGCCGAGGGCATTGGCCAGGGCCGTGAGCAATCCCAGCGCGCACAACGCGCCGACTGCCATGCCGACGAAGGGTTCGATCTGACCCCAGGTGCCACCTCGCTTTTGCCCTGGACGCCGCTCGCGCCGCTGCATACCCGCAGCAAAGCTTTCCCCGATCAGCCAGGCAATGATCAGCATCACGCCCTGGATGCCGAACGTGACCATGAACGACAACACCGGCTCGCCGGTGAAATTGCGCATGCCGTCCCAGGTCGTCCACCCTGACGCCAGCGACAACACGAACGCCGTCGTCGCCAGCAACGTCAGTTGCCAGTTCGTGGTGAAGGCATCCGTGACGATGCGGCCGATGCGATGTCGTCCGCCGCGGGGTGAACTGCCCGACAAAAGGCGCTTCGCCAGCACGATGATGGCGAGTACCGCAGCAACCGTGACCAGCACGCTGCTATAGTCCGTGAGCGCTTTCATCAGCCGACCGAGACCATTGTCCCCATTCAGCTCCAGCATTCTCGACCACTCCCCGCCATTGCCGATCTCCGGGTGGTTTGCCACCTTATGCTATCGGATCATGGCGACGATCAGGCAGGACTCGAGGTACTTTAGCTCATCCACAGTTCGGGGAAGTTAAACTTTCACTCGGTTATATCGTACGCCAAGTTGCGGTAAAGCAATAAGGGCTCGTTCCTCTTGAGAGAGATTAACGGTTAACAGGAACGACTTGAACAAATCAATTCATCTCGATCTGCCGCAGCGCCGTTTCGTGACGCTGGCGCGAGGCATCATCGAAGCAGGCCAACACGACCCGAGCGACGCTCGATGGCTCTCGCAAAAAAGTCGCCACCGTGCGAACCGCAAGTCGGGCAGCGCGTTCAGCAGGGAAACCATAGACCCCAGTCGAGATTGCCGGGAATGCGATGGACCTAAGTCCCTGATCCCCTGCCAACTGCAGCGAAGACATGTAAGCGCTTGCAAGCAGCCCGTCTTCGCCCTGGTCGCCACCTTGCCAGATCGGCCCAACAGCGTGAATCACATACCGGGCCTTCAGGTCGAAACCAGGCGTCAACCGCGCATCGCCCGTCGGACAGCCGCCCAAGGCCCGGCAAGCCTCAAGCAATTTGGGACCCGCCGCCCGATGGACCGCGCCGTCGACGCCCCCTCCACCCCGTAACTGGGTGTTGGCAGCCGTCACGATCGCGTCCACATCAAGCGTCGTGATATCGCAGGTTATGATCTCCAGGCCCTGCACCACTGTCGGTTCCCTGCAGGTAACGCCAGACCCAAGCCCTGCCAACAAGCCGGCAGCACTTCGGAAGTCCCGGCGACGCAAGCAGTTAAAGACCGCAACCGGCCGGGCCTCCAATGATCCGATCAGGCGTAACGCTCCACTGCCACCGCCGTCGCCTCGCCACCACCAATGCACAGGGAGGCGATACCTTTGCTCTCACCGCGCTTGGCCATCGCGTTGAGCAGGGTCACGATAATGCGCGCGCCCGACGCGCCAACCGGATGCCCGAGCGCACATGCCCCGCCATGGATATTGACCTTGTCGTGCGGCAGGTCGAGGTCGCGCATCGCAGCCATCGTTACCACCGCGAAGGCTTCGTTGATCTCGTACAACCCCACCTCGCCACTCTTCCAACCCGTCTGGTCGAGCACCTTCTGGATGGCCCCTATGGGTGCGGTCGTGAACCAGGCCGGCGCTTGCGCGTGGCTCGATGTGGCCAGGATCTTGGCAAGCGGTTCAAGACCACGGCGCTTGGCCTCGCTCTCGCGCATCAGCACAAGGGCAGCCGCACCATCCGAGATCGACGACGAATTGGCCGGCGTCACCGTACCACCATCGCGGAAGGCCGGTTTAAGCCCCGGAATTTTCGACGGATCGGCCGAGAACGGCTGCTCGTCGCGCTCGACCTGGACGTCTCCCTTCCGCGTCTTGACCATGACGGGCACCATCTCAGTCTTGAACGAGCCATCCTCGTTCGCCGCCTTGGCGCGCCTCAGGCTCTCGATGGCATAGGCATCCTGCTGTTCACGCGTGAATTGATCGTGCTGCGCCGTATCCTCCGCATAGGTCCCCATCAGACGCCCCCTGTCATAGGCATCCTCCAGACCATCGAGAAACATGTGGTCGTAGATTTGCGTGTGACCGAGTCGCTGCCCGCCACGCAGCTTCGGCAGGATATGCGGTGTATTGGTCATGCTTTCGAGCCCACCGGCGACAATCACGTCCTTAGGCCGCGCATGCAGCGCCTCGAACGCCATCATCACGGTTTTCATGCCGGAACCGCACATCTTGTTCACGGTGGTGCAAGGAACCGCGTCGGGCAGTCCCCCATAACGCGCCGCCTGCCGCGCAGGCGCTTGACCCTGGCCCGCCGGCAAAACACACCCCATCAGGACTTCGCTCACCTCGTCAGCCGCAATCCCGGCCTTCTCCACAGCCCCCCTGATTGCCGCAGCACCAAGATGAGGCGCCGTCACCGTGCCCAACGAGCCCTGAAAGCTCCCCATCGGCGTCCGCGCTCCGGACACGATCACGATCGGATCATTGCTTGCAGTCATGTCAATTCTCTCCCTGATGCGCGGCGGGCCACCCGGCTTCGGTCACGCCTCGACCGCCACCACTGCCACAGCCTAAGACTTTGAGGCCAAGTGAGCCATGCCGGTCACGTCCTGGTCAATGGCCACATTTCCCCGCCTCGCGAAAAGTTGTGCCTAAAACTGGCCACACCAGGTTGGTGAGTGGACCGAATCCGCCGATACCCGGTCACAAGTGACGACACCAATGCGAGACCAGTTTATGAGATTGTCCGAGATATTAGCCGCCGGCATCGGTGGGGCGCCCCAGAACTGGGACAAGCTGGTCAACAGCTGGCGGGACACGACCGTCAACTCGTTGACCAACCTGGCGTCGGTTTGGACCATCTATCAGCTGGCCATCATCTTGGTTGCTTACATTCTGGCCCGCTGGCTCGCCGGCCGGGTTGAAGCGCCAATCGAAGCCCGCCTGCGTGGCATCAAGAACCAACCCGGTCTCCTCCGCGTTCTGGTCACGCTCCTGCGCCACATCGACAGCATCATCCTTGCCGCCATCCTGACAGTTGCGACCTTGGCGCTGCAGGAGATCACATGGCCGAGCAATAGCTACATCGTACGCGTTGCAGCCCACCTCGCGCTGGCCTGGGGCTTGGTTTCCACCATCTCCCGCCTCATCCGCAATCGTGCCTTGTCAAAGCTCTTCGCTGCCACCGGCTGGACCATTGCCGCACTGAGCATCGTGGGCTGGCTGATGCCGGTCCTGAACGCGATGGATGCAGCGGCCATACACATCGGCAACAACCGCATCTCGCTGCTGCTGGCCGTCAAGAGCTTCGCCCTGATGTGCGTCTTGCTTTGGGGCGCCTCGGTTTTGGGCGATTTCCTGGAACGGCGCTTGCGCGATGGATTCGAACTCTCGCCCACCATGCAGGTTCTCTCCGGCAAGCTCGTACGCTGGATTCTGATCATGATGGCCGTGTTGGCCTCGTTGAGCGCAGTCGGTGTCGATTTGACAGCGTTCACGGTCCTGTCAGGCGCCATCGGCATTGGTATCGGCTTCGGCCTTCAAAAGCTTGCATCCAACCTCATCAGCGGCATCATCATCTTGACCGACCGCTCGATCAAACCCGGAGACACCATCACGCTTGGCGACATGCGTGGCACCATCAACACCCTCAACGCCCGTTATGTTTCGGTCTTGACCTTGACCGGCGCCGAACTGCTGGTCCCCAACGAGCGTTTTGTCACCGAGACGGTCGTCAATTGGTCGTTTTCCAACCGCCGGATGCTTCTCGAGGTGCCATTCGGCGTCGACTACCGGTCCGATCCCCATCATGTCCGCCAAATCGCGCTCGACGTGGTCGCCACCATTCCTCGCGCCCTGACCGACCCGCCACCGCGCTGCCAGCTCCGCGCCTTCGGCGATAGCTCACTCGATTTCACATTGATGCTGTGGATCGATGACCCCGAGCGCGGCGTCAACAATATCAAGAGTGATATCCTGTTCGGCCTGTGGGACGCCTTCAAGGCCGAGAACATCGCGATCCCTTATCCCCATCGCGAAGTGATCCTGCATCAGGCGCCTGTGACGCCCCCGCCAACCAGGACGCCGGCGCCGGCCGCTCATACGAATGGCAACGGCCACTCGCACGACTGACATGCACGACTGACACGGCGGATAAGACCGCACCGTCATCGGTCGCTGTAAATATATGTCGTCGCCGGCCGCCGGCGACCGTTTCACTCTGTGGTCACATTATCAACCTTTCCATGCCACGCTCGAATGCTTGCAATAGCGCGTTGCGTGTCGAGAAGGGTTTGAGTTGTGTTGGAGTTCACGTTGATCGTGTGGCTCGCCAAGGGCGGGCATATTGAGCAGAGTGTCGATGCCCAAAACTGTCGGATGGCGATCGAGCTCTATCGCCAATCGCTGGCAACCGGACGCCCATTGCTTCATCTGGACGCCAAAGGTCAGCGCCAGCCGGTGCTCGACGTCCGCTGCCAGCCCCGCCAGCCCTCCGCTACGTCCTGAGCCTACCCGCGCCTGTGCTCTTCCAGCCGCGGCATGATTTCAACGAAATTGCATGGCCGGTGCCGGTTATCGAGCTGCCATTTGAGAATTCCGTTCCAGCCATCCTTGCAAGCCCCCGGCGAGCCCGGCAGGCAGAAGATGTAGGTCCCCCCGGCAAGGCCGCCACAGGCACGAGACTGGATCGTGGAGGTCTCGATCTTCTGGAAAGAAATCATATGAAAGACGGTCGAAAAGCCATCGATCTCTTTCTCGAACAACGGCTTGACGGCTTCCGGCGTCACATCCCGCCCGGTGAAACCGGTCCCGCCTGTCGTGATCACCACATCGATCTCGGCATCGGCAATCCACGCCTGCACCTTGGCCCGGATCTGCGCCACGTCGTCCCTGACGATCTTGCGGTCAGCCACCACGTGGCCCGCCTCGGAAATCAATTCCGACAACGTCGACCCGGACTTGTCTTCGGCCAATGACCGCGTATCCGACACCGTCAGCACGGCGATACGGACCGGAATGAACGGGCGTGTCTCATCAAGCCGTGCCATCGAGACTAGTTCCTTGTTCGATTGCCGCTGCTCCAAACGCCAGCGAGCACTCCCAGACAACTCAACCGCAACCCCGCCCTAGATCTCTCGTGACGCGCAAGGGCACCAAAGTCCGCAAGCGGCCCAACCTGCCGGCAAGCCATGCGCCAAAAGATCGTCCATCAGGCGGCCCTGGCCTCAGCCTCATCGAGGCCGAAGGTCTTTTCGCCCTTGATGGTTATACGATGCATGACACGCCGGTGCCCATGGTAATCGTTCAGCGCCATGTGCATCATCGAACGGTTGTCCCAGATTCCAAGAGTACCCGCCTCCCATTTCAATCGGCAGGTGAACTCGGGTCGTGTCGCGTGATCGAGAAGATAGCGCAGCAGCGGCGCACTTTCCTCAACGGTCAGCCCTTCGAATCCTCGCGTCGTCTTAGTTTCGGTCAGATAGAGGGCCGGGCGACCGGTCTCGGGATGCACGCGCACCAATGGGTGAATGGCTGGTTCGGCTGGCTTGTCCACGTCCGAGACTTTGGCTGCCATCTTGCCCGCGCGCGGCTTCTCCTTGTCATAGAGATTGAATGTCTTAAGCCGTCGCGCGAGTGCCTGCATGCCCGGCGATAGCGCTTCGTAAGCGGCATACATGCTGGCAAACAGCGTATCGCCGCCAAACGGCGGCACAACCTTGGCATAGAGCATCGTCGCCATCGCCGGTGTCGGTGTGAAAATCTGATCGGTATGCCATTGATCGCCGAACCCTGCACGATCTTCAGGTTCCTTCACGATCTCGATGATCTCTGGCCGATCGGGCAGGCTCTTCAGGTAGGGGTGCGTGTGGATTTCACCCCAACGGCGCGCAAACGCCACCTGCTGATCCGGGGTCAGCGATTGCTCACGGAAATAGATCACGCCGTGCGCCAGCAGAGCCTGATGAATAGCGTCGAATGTCGCCTCGTCCATCTGCGCAACATTCGCGCCACGAATCTCGGCGCCGCAAGCGCCGGCCAGACGAATGATCTTAAGGGCCATTTGAGGGGTCTCCCTGACCGGATCCGCAAACCGCAGAGGTGTAGCCCAATGCACCTCTTTAGCTTGGAACTGCCCCCCAGCCCTGTCAATCACGCGCCATCATTGGCCATGCTGGACCACACCCAGCCCCCGGCATGATCCTCTCTATGCCAAAAGCTCACCGTCTGACGCTTGCCTCACGCAATTTCAGCCAGCAGGCACTTCAGCGTCCCAAAATCGTATCGTCCGTCGAGGGCCGCATGCGCCGGCCCAAGGCGGCCGCTATCGACCGTCCCGAGCCGCTCGAAAACAGCCAAAACCTCATCGACCTCAGCCTCTTCCAAGCCAACCACGGCACGTGCTTCCAACAGCCCCGCTTCAATCGCTTCGGCAAAATGCCCCATGATCGTCGCCCGCTCGAAGCCACGCCGCTCGGCGATGGCATCAGCATCCATACCTTCAAGATGCAGCGCCAGCGTCTCGTTGACGGTAACCGACAGCCTGTTGTCCAGCATTGGATGCTGCCGGAACCGCGCGATCACCTCGAGAAATTGCGTGCCATAGCGGGCAATCTTGCGCGTCCCGAGACCGGTGATGCCGCCAAGCCCGTTGGCATCCTGGGGCCGCTTCTGAGCCAGTTCCGCCAACGTCCGGTCGTGACAGATGACATACGGTGGCAGGTTCGCCTCCGAAGCCAACCTGACCCGCAAGGCCCGCAACGCCTCGTAGAGCTTCTGGTCGCCAGCCGGCACACCAGCCGCCGCACCACTCTTGCCCCGCTCCTTGCCAGCCCTCGTTTTGCGCACGGAAGGTTCAACCACCGGCGCGCGGCGCATGCGGAACTGCGCTTCGCCCCGCAGCAACGGCCGCGCCCCCTCGGTCAGCTGCAGCGTGCCATGTCCACCGTCATCCGTGGTAATGAGGCCAGCTGCCAAAAGCTGTCGAAACAGCGAGCGCCACTCGACGCCCGGCAGATCCTTGCCAATTCCAAACACCGAGAGACGGTCGTGGCCATTGCGCCCGATCCGGCTGTCGTCTTTGCCGGTGAGGACGTCAGTCACGTAACCAACGCCAAAGCCTTGTCCTGTGCGGTAGATCGCCGACAGCGCCTTTTGCGCCAGCACAGTGGCATCGATCGTGTTCGGCGGATTGAGGCAGTTATCGCAATTGCCGCAGTCCTCAACCCGATGCTCGCCGAAATAAGCCAGCAGCGCCCGTCGCCGGCAACCCGCCATTTCCGCAAGGCCGATCAACGCATCCAGTTTTTGGCGCTGGACCGCCTTGTGCTCGTCGCTGGCCTCCGACTGCTGCAGCCACTGCCGCTGAGTGACGATATCCTGCAAGCCATAGGCCATCCAGGCATCGGCAGGCTCGCCGTCCCGGCCCGCCCGGCCGGTTTCCTGGTAATAGGCTTCAACCGATTTCGGCAGGTTCAAATGCGCAACGAACCGCACGTCCGGCTTGTCGATCCCCATCCCGAAGGCGATCGTGGCAACCACGATCAAACCGTCCTCTTTCAGGAAGCGTTGCTGGGCTTGCCGCCGCTCGCCCGCCTCCATCCCGCCGTGATAGGCAACCGCCGCACGTCCCTTGCTTTGCAGCCACGCCGCCGTCTCCTCGACACTCTTACGTGTCAGGCAATAGACAACCCCGCGCTGTCCGGGTGCTCGCGTGCAATGAATTGCCAAAGCCGCTCCCGCGCGCCCACCGACCCCATCTCAGCGATGGTATAGCGAATGTTGGGCCGATCGAAGCTCGACACGAACCGCCGCGCCTGCGTCAGTCTCAGTTCAGCCGCGATCTCTTCTCGCGTCCGCTGATCCGCCGTCGCTGTCAGTGCAATCCGCGGCACAGTCGGGAACCGGTCGGCAAGTTGGCCGAGCCGGCGATATTCGGGGCGGAAATCATGCCCCCACTGCGACACGCAGTGTGCTTCATCGATAGCAATCAATGAAATTGTGCTGCCAGCCAGCAGATCGAGCGTGCGGTCTTGCACCAGCCGCTCCGGCGCGATGTAGAGAATATCGAGCGAGCCATCGGCCAGTTGGCTCTCCACCTGCCGCTGCGCCCCATAGTCGAGCGACGAATTGAGAAAGGCCGCCTGCACGCCAAGCTCCAGCAGGGCATCGACTTGATCCTGCATCAGCGCAATCAAGGGCGACACCACGATTCCAACGCCAGGCCTGACCAGGGCCGGAATTTGATAGCACAATGACTTGCCACCGCCCGTCGGCATGAGCACCAGCGCGTCGCCGCCGCCGATCAGCGTTTCGATGACATCCCCTTGCTCGAGCCGGAACGACTTGTAGCCGAAGACCGTTTCAAGCACCCGGTGCGCATCGTCCATCGTCTGCCTCTCACCGGCCGCAGAGCGGGGTCGTTTTGCCAGGGCAGCACTCTGGATCATGTCTTGGGCTCGGCTCGGCGCGTTGAATGGAGATCAGATCAATGTATTTCCTAGGCCGATTCGCTGAGGCTTTCGGCTGTCACCAGGCCAACACCGTGGAAAAGCAGCAAGCCTGTCGCCTATGCGCACCCACACGCCGGCCGCATGAACGATGAATGCACGCTGCATTCACACAACGTTCAGTCCGTTCCTGGCCATAGTGTGGTTATAGTCGGCCCGTAGGCATTGACCGTCCGGTGCGCCTGGCGAAGCTGCCGGTCCCAGCGCCAGCGGTAAGCGGGCGGCCGCTTGAAGGGACCTGCCGGTTGAAAGCTGGTTGCGCACGGGCCTTGTGAAGGGAGGACAATCAACGCGATGCGAGCACTAAAGAGTTTGTCTGTTGCCACCGCCGCCACCTTGGCATTGCTGCTGTGCGCGCCGATGCCGGCCTCCGCGCAAGCCAACTGCGATTGGTATGCAAAAACCGCCGTGCGCCAGCAACAGATCAATGCCTCCAAGCAATGCGGCCTGACGGGCCTCTCGTGGCATACGGATTTGGCCGCACACCGCAAATGGTGCCAGGGCGTGCCGCCCGACGCCTGGAAGGCCGAGGCCCAAAAGCGCAGCCAACAGTTGCAGGCCTGCGAGCAGAAAAAAGGCTGATCCCACTTGCCGGAGGACTGCCGCGCTTGATCTTGCGCCCGCCGGCTGCCGCATCGCCGCGGCCGAGCAAAAATCATCATGGCGCAGAGCGCAAAGTCGCATAGAACACCTTCGACCACATCGGACAGCGGGTCACGATCGAACGCGCCCGTCTAGACCGCACGCCACGCCTGGAGGTGAAATCATGCGGCATCTTCTGGGTTGGAGCCTGGCCGTTGTCGTTGCCCTGACCGCCTTCTACGTGGCATGGCCCGCATGGTCCGGCCACCAGATCGCCCGCGCCATCAATGCCAAAGACGCACCAGCGCTTGCTGGAAAAATTGATTTTGACGAGGTACGCGCGCGCGCCAAGCCGGTGATCGAGGCCGAGATGGAGCGCCGCCTGGAGCAGCTCAAGACCAATGCCGGCCCCCTGGGCGCCGCCATTGCCGGTCAGCTCAAGAAAGGTCTGGGCGGTCAATTGGTTGATGCAGCGGTCGCCAACCTTCTGACACCTGAAAGCATCATTCAGATGGTGCACCAGGGCCGCGATTTCCGAAAAGCCTGGCGTCGCGTGGCAAGCGGCGGTTTACAACACCCAAGGGGACCGGGTTCGTCCAACGGCCAGCAGGCGGAATCAACGCCGAGCCAGCTACCCACCAGTCCTGTGCCACGGCGACTGAGCTTGGCAAACGTCAAGAGCTACCGCTTAACCGGCCCCCTCTCCCTGGCCATTGGCATCGCACACAATGTTGACGCCACAGAGCCCGACGCAACTGTCGAGATGACCTTTACAGGTGGGAATTGGAAGGTAACGGGTCTGTTGCCGCGCCTATGACGCAGCCGATCCGCCCGCAGGATGGATCAGCTTCCCCTGCGACGCGCACCAAGAGCGCGCCTCTTGCCACCTTCACGCCCCGTAGCGATAGAGGTTCATGCCCTTCGTCCGAAGCCAGAGCTTGGCCTCCTCGAGCCGCGGCATGGTCTTCTTGACGAGCTTCCAGAAGCGCGGACCGTGGTTCATCTCGGCAAGATGCGCCACCTCATGGGCCGCAACGTAATCCAGCACCAATGGCGGTGCCAGGATCAGCCGCCAAGAAAATGAGAGTTGCCCGTCACTCGAGCATGAGCCCCACCGGCTCTTCTGGTCGCGCACGGTGATGCGCCGAATTTTGAGGCCGAGCTGCTCCGCGTGATGATCGCATCGCTCGCCCAGATCCTTGCGCGCTTCGCTTTGCAGCCAGTCGCGCAGGCGTCGTGGCGCATGCTCCAGGTCACCGCTGACGAGCAACCGCGGCACCGCCAAGTGCCCCCTGCCTCAATGGTCACGACCGCGCGCAACCGCTGCCGGCCGACGAAGGCAACTTCATGATCTTGCCCACGCAGGGGGATGATCGCACCATCACGAAACGCAACGGGCTCAGGCACGCCCTCAAGCCGCTCGATCACCCAATCCCGGTTCTTGGCAAGAAATCGATCCGCTTCTCGGAAGTCCGTGTATCGCGGGATCGTGAGCAAGACCGCGCGTGCCGTGTGGCTCACGCGCAGCGTCAGCCGCCTCGCGGTCGGATGACGCCGCACCTCGACGGGCGCTGGTATACCATCGACCCTCAGAAGCTGGACCGGAGCTGTTTTGGCGCGTGGCCGCGTCATCGCAAACCTCGGTTGAATTGTTGAGAAACGCGGAACTAGAAATCCGCAATTGGCTCAGCGCTAGTCGAGCGCCCTTCGCCCCGTTGAACTGTGCAGGCATTTGCGGCGCTCATGCGGCAGCCGAACCCGACAGTTATGGTTAACACCGAGTTGACGAGCTTGTCGCGCGCCAACATGTCGACGACGTCGCAAAGCCCGGTTGCCGTGGCCACCGCGCCACGCGACCGAACGACTCAGGACTCGTCATCGAACTTGCACAGACCAACCGACTGCACACCGCTCGAACATGGTCGATCATGAGAATGAAGCGCGCGACATTTTGGCGAGAGGACTTGCACGTCATCTCACCCAGGCGCAGGGCTGCGTACGGCGGCCATACACGGCCAGCCACGCGAGAGCCCTCAACTCAGCGCGGTCATGGAGCCAGCGAAGTGGTCATTCGGCTGCCGCCGGTTGCCCTGCCCGTGGTTCACGCGCATTGAACGTGAACGCGGCCGTCTCCGGCTGGGTGGCGGTATCGACCGCGACGGGCTTCACCGAACGTCGATCAATCGCGTTTGATAGGATTCCCCGCGCCGCGCGGCCGTCGTGACGGCGTGTGAAGTCTGCGATTCGCGACGCGATCTCGCGGCGGAAGCGTGAGCCGTTGAACACGCCGTAATGACCGACCTCAGGACATTCGAAGTGCATCTTGCGGTCGTCCGGAACCCCCGTGCAAAGCTCCAGCGCCGCCTTGCATTGCCCGATCCCCGTAATGTCATCCTTCTCGCCCTCGACCGTCATCATCGCGATGCGCCGAATCTTCGACAGATTGACGCGCCGCCCCCGGTGCATCATCTGCCCCTTGGGCAGCATGTGATTGACGAACACGGTGTCGACCGTCTGGAGATAGAACTCGGCGGTCAGATCCATCACCGCGAGGTATTCATCATAGAAGTCGCGGTGCTTTTCCGCATTGTCGCCGTCACCGCGCACGAGATGAAAGAACAAGTCCTTGTGCGCATTGAGATGGCGGTCGAGGTTCATCGTCATGAAGCCCGACAGCTGCAGGAAGCCCGGATACACTTTGCGGCCAAACCCCGCGCTCGGCCACGGCACGGACGTGATCACGTTGCGTTGGAACCAGGCGGTGCCCTTCTCTTCGGCCAGCTGATTGACCGAAGTCGGATTGATTCGCGTGTCGATGGGACCACCCGCCATGATCAGCGATTGCGGCACATAGGGTTCTTCGTCGGCTTCCATGATGGCTGCCGCCGAGATCACCGGCACCGACGGCTGGCAGACGGCGAAGACATGCACATCGCCCCGGAAGTGACGGAAGATGTCGCGCATGACGATGACATAGTCATCGAGATCGAAATCCCCCGCGGCCATCGGAACGTCACGCGCATCCTGCCAATCCGTAATGTAGACATCGTGGTCCGGCAGGAACGCTTCCACCGTGCCCCTCAGCAAGGTCGCATAGTGCCCGGACATCGGCGCGACCAGCAGCAGCCGCGGATCAGCCTCCCGTCGGGCCGACGTGATATCGCGTCGGAAATGGATCAGGCGGCAAAAGGGATGGCGCCACACGACCTCCTCGTGCACGCCGACGGTCTGCCCATCCACCGTCGTCCGATCAATGCCGAATTCCGGCTTATCGTAGCGCCGTGTCGTTCGCTCGAAGACCTCGAGCGCCGCAGCCGCGTGCCGGCCCATAGGCGTGTGCGTGAGTGGATTGAATGGGTTGGTCAACATCATGCGACATGAATCGGCAGCAACCCGGGCCGGCCTGACAGCAGCATGGCCCAGCTCATACCAGTGGTAGAGCATTCGCTATTCCCCCTGTTCCAATCACGCCTTGCTTCATCGTCTTCTCGCTTGTGCGCCGCGGCGACACCAGCAGGTACGCAAGGTCCGATTGTCACATTCCCGCAGTGCAACACAGTGACCCGATTCGCGACATGGTTAAAGAATGCCTGCGGTGATTTGCGGTTTGGTGAGTTTTTCAGGCACCAGCAACACCTTGCCCTCCGTCAAGCCAGCACTCTGTTACGAGGCCGGCCCCAGGCTGCGCGCCGCGTCAAAGGCGCCGCCAGCCTATGTCATCGCCCACCAAACCAGCGGCCCATCCTTGACCGTCGTGGATGCCGCCTCGCACCCGATCAAACTCCCGTTTGCTTTGCACCGGCCGCCCGCCTATCAATCGGGCAGCCGCGACCGGCCACAACGGTCGCTCTTGATTTGTCTGGACGCCCCCATGCCAACCGACCGCCCAAACCCGAAGCCTGGCATTCTCGACATCGCCCCATACATCCCCGGCGAAAGCTCGGTTCCAGGCGGCTTAAGCCGATCAAACTGTCGTCGAACGAAACGCCACTGGGCCCGAGCCCGAAAGCCATCGAGGCCTACCGCTCGCTGGCCACGGAGCTTGAGCGCTATCCCGATGGCTCCGCTGCAGCGCTGCGGAAAGCCATCGCCGGCGTCTACGGCCTCGACCCCGACTGCATCGTATGCGGTTGCGGTTCCGACGAACTTCTGAATTTGCTGGCGCACGCCTACCTGGGCCAGGGCGACGAGGCGGTTTTCACCGAGCACGGCTTCCTCGTCTATCGCATCGTGACATTGGGCAATGGTGCAACCCCCGTCGTCGTCAAGACGAAGAACTTCACGTGCGACGTGGACGCCATGATCGCCGCTTTGACGCCCAAGACAAAAATCGTCTTTCTCGACAATCCGAATAACCCGACGGGCACCTACATTCCGTTTTCCGAAGTCCGCCGGCTGCACGCGGCGCTCCGGCCCGACACACTGTTGGTCTTGGACAGCGCCTACGCCGAATACGTCCGCCGCAACGACTACGAGGCGGGCATCGAATTGGTCGCCACGGCCGAAAACGTTGTCATGACGCGGACCTACTCGAAGATCTACGGCTTGGCCGCCCTGCGGCTCGGCTGGGCTTATTGCCCGGCCCACATCGCCGGCGTGCTCAATCGCATCCGTGGGCCGTTCAATGTCACGTCGCCAGCCATATCAGCAGGCATCGCCGCAATTCAGGACAAGGCTCATGTCGATGCCTCGATTGCCCACAACGACAAGTGGCTGCCCTGGACCAGCGCCGAAATCGCCAAACTCGGCCTCGAGGTCACGCCCAGCGTCGGCAATTTCATTCTGATCCACTTCCCAACATCGGGCGGCAAGGATGCAGCCGCTGCAGACGCCTTCTTGAAGACCAAAGGCATCATCATGCGCCGCGTGGCCGGCTACGGACTGCCGAACGCCTTGCGCATGACCATTGGCACCGAGAGCGACAATCACGCCGTCGTCGCAGCTCTGGCCCAGTTCATGGGCAAGGCTTGAGCGCAATGGCAGCACCACTTTTCGACACCATCGCTTTGATCGGCATCGGCCTGATAGGCTCGTCTATCAGTCATGCGACGCGACGCGGCAAGCTCGCCCGTCGCATCGTCGGGCACGCACGTACGAAGGCAACACGCGATACGGCACTCCGGCTCGGTCTGATTGACGAAGCCTTCGAAACCGCTGCCGAAGCCGCAAAAGAAGCCGACCTCGTCATCATGTGCGTCCCCGTCGGCGCATGCATGCGCGTCACCGAGGAAATCCGCCAGTCCCTGCAGCCCGGCGCCATCTTGACCGACGTCGGCTCGGTCAAAGGCACCATCGTTCGCGATTGCGGCCCGCTCGTCCCAGACAACGTCCACTTCGTACCCGGCCACCCGATCGCGGGGACCGAACACTCGGGTCCGGAATCCGGCTTTGCAGAACTCTACGACAATCGCTGGTGCATTCTCACGCCGCCTGAGGGTTCAGCCCCTGAAGCCGTCGCGCGCCTCAAGAGCTTTTGGGAAGGGCTCGGTTCCAACGTCGAAATCATGGATGCCGACCACCACGACATGGTGCTGGCGATAACCAGTCATGTTCCCCATCTGATCGCGTTCAACATCGTCAACACCGCAAGCCATCTGGAGCGTGTCACCGACAGCGAAGTCATCAAGTTCTCGGCCGGTGGCTTTCGTGACTTCACGCGGATCGCGGCATCCGACCCTACCATGTGGCGCGACGTCTTTCTCAATAACCGCGAAGCGACGCTGGAGATGCTGGCGCGTTTCACCGAGGATCTGATCCATCTCCAGCGTGCCATCCGCTATGGCGACGGAGAGACGTTGTTCGATCTCTTCACCGAGGCACGCCAGACCCGCCGCGGCATCATCCAGGCGGGCCAAGACACGGCCGCCCCGGATTTCGGTCGCCCCCATGGCGCCGAAAATACACCTGCATCAAAACCAAAAAGGTAGCCGCGTTGTCGTCACTTGAGCGCAAAGCGGACCTTTGGGTGTTCGGCTACGGCTCGCTGATGTGGCGCCCTGATTTTCCCTTTTCCGAGCGCCAGCGGGCGACGGTCAGCGGTTTTCATCGCGCCTTCTGCATCGCCTCCACCATGCACCGCGGTACACCCAAACGGCCCGGACTGGTCTTGGGGCTTGACCGCGGCGGAACCTGCGAGGGTGTCGCCTATCGCATTGCCGCCTCAGACGCCACACAAGTCATGGCTTATCTGCGCGAGCGTGAGCTGATCTATGGCGTCTATCGCGAGACCTTGGCGCCAGCGCAAATCGCGGTCGGTGCTCGCCGCGCCGAGATCTTGGCCATGGCCTACACCGTCGAGCGCTTCCACCCAAGCTATGCCGGCGATCTGCCTCTCTCGGTCCAAGCGCGCGTGATCCGGGGGGCCAAAGGACAATCCGGCGCCAATCTGGACTATCTCATCAACACAGTTGAGCACCTGCGCCAGCTCGACATCCGCGAACGCCATCTCGAACGCTTGATGACGATTGCAGCAGCGCATACCGCCCACACGGTCTCGAACAAACACCACCGCCCGTCCGTGAAAGGACTTTGCAGCACATGGTCCCGCGCCCCGACGGTCGACCTCACCATACCCTATGGCGATCAGCGCCGTTTTGGACATCGCGTGCGAATCGCGCGCATGTGAGCGCCGGAATGCTGGCGCCCCGCGCGCGGCAGTGTGGCAAATGGGGAACCCGCCGCAAGCGATCTAGCGAATTTGCCGACCGCTTCAATCCGCCCCTTGCCAATTCCCGATGATGAACCTTAGTTGGACCCAACAAACGCAGCGGCCCGTGGGAGGCCGCGAGGGAGCCGAAGCGATGCTTCAAGGCGCCAAGGCTGCAGTCACAATGCTCGCAAGCATGGCAATGCTCTGCGCCAGTACGATTGTGCCTGCCCAATCGGGCCCGTTGATGCTCATCGAAGCCGCAAGCGGTAAGGTCCTCTACGCCGACGACCAGGATGATCAGTGGTATCCGGCCTCCCTGACCAAGATTATGACGGCCTACATCGTCTTCGAGGAACTCAAGGCTGGCCGCCTCAAACCGACTGATATGGTCCGGGTCAGCGAACGCGCGCACAAGGAGCCACCGAGCAAGCTCGGTCTGCCGGTTGGCGGCGAAATCACCGTCGATCTTGCGATCCGGGTGCTGATCGTGAAGTCGGCAAACGATGTGGCTGTGATGCTGGCCGAGAAGGTAGGCGGCTCCGTCGAAGGCTTCGCCAAGCGCATGAACGAGACCGCACGGCGGCTGGGCATGACAAGCACGCACTTCGTCAATCCAAACGGCCTGCCTGATCCGGGACAGGTGACATCGGCCCGGGATCTGGCTCGCCTTTCACGTGCGATGATGACGAGATTTCCCGAACACCGCGACTTGTGGGCGGTCAAGGAGATCGCTATCGGCAAGAAGCGTCTGCGTTCGCACAACGGCCTGCTGAAGAAATTTGAAGGCGCTGACGGCATCAAGACCGGTTTTATTTGCGATTCGGGCTTCAATATCGTCGCCAGCGCCACCCGTGACGGCCGCCAGTTGATCGCCATCATCCTCGGCGAACCCTCCGGCAAGGACCGCACCATCCGCGCTGCGAGCCTGCTAGAGCATGGCTTTTCCACATCGCCTTGGAAGCTCTTGTTCGGCGTGCCAACGGTTGACTCTCTTCCGCGCGATCCCGCCGCCAAGCCGGCTGCGAGCATCCGCAAAAGCGTCACGGCGTGGAACTGCAACAACCACAAACCCGCCCGACGCATGGTGCGTCGCAAGGGCAAACACAAAGCGTCCCCAGTAGCTAAAGCCAAGCCTGCAAAATCAAGCCGCGCAAGCACGCGCTCCGCCAAGGCAGCGGCAGCACGAAAAGCACCAGCGATCACCGGCTCCACGAACAAGTCCAAGACGGTGAAAAAGACGGAGAAAAGTCGCTCCGTCAGCAAGACTGTACCGCCGCCGCGCTCTGCCGAGGCAAAGCAGTAGGCAACGGCAGTCAATCGCCGTCCTGGCCCCAGATCATCGGTGAAGTTGCAGCGCCAGCCGTCAAACGATCAAGTCGAGCGGCTGTTCCCGATATCGGCACCCACCATGCGGTTGTGGCCTTGGCTGACGGGACTTGCCTTGCTGAGGGCTCCCACCAGGTCCTTTTTCGGCATCCGGGCGCGCGCGCTCGATGTCCCGGGCAGACCGCGGTCCTCGATCGGGCTGCGACCGGGATGGCTCACCGGGCGCGACAGGAGGTTTCGCATCTTGAGCCAGAGCCAGCTGGCCTTGCGTGGCGCTCAAGACCGTCAGCACCAAAAGCCCAGCGCCCGTAGCCACGCCAATTGATCGCAAGTCCGGTCTCCATCGCGTCGCCATCGTATCGACCTCGCAACTCTGCTGAGGCCTCCAGCATAGCTGCATGTGGGCTGCCCGCCTACATCGCTGCCAGACCATCACACCCGCCTCACGAGCGATCGAGCCAGCCCTTGACGACATAGCCGAGCCACGCCCAAGCGACCCCGAACAGGCCTGAGGCCACGAACACCCCGACCAGAAGCCTGATTTTTGGCGCGAACAGGCCGAGCCGCATCATCAGCCACACGAACGCCATGCCGGCGATGCCGGCGACGAAGGGCGCCAACGCCAGCTTCTGCACCTGATCGGCTTTCCTGCCGAGGAAATATCCAGCCGCGATCGCTGCCGGATTGAGCGCTGAATACATCAAGACATCGACGAGATCAGGCGGCATGCTGGCGCGCTCCGGTCAGATGATGGCCGCACGCGTGCAGACCGTATGTCGGCGTGGGACGCCTCAGCTCTTTTTGCCCGCACGCTCTTCGATTTCCGGCCGCAGCTTTTCTTCCTCGTATTGGATGAACCAACCGACCATCTGCCGCCACAGCGCCTCGCACAAATCCGGCGAAATGCCGCGCATCTCGGCCCTCTCCCGCACCTTGTCGAAGACCTGTTGGTTGCGCCACGGCACATTGGCCTCCTGGCCGAGTCCAAGCTTGATCTGCCAAGCGCGCTCGACATAGCCGAACCGCTCGGCGATAAGATCCACCAGCGCCTTGTCGCACCGGTCGATTTCGACCCGGACATCTGACAGGTCGGCACAATCCTTGGGGGCTTTATTGGTCATCGTATCCGTGCTCTCGAGATTGGCCTGCCGCAAGTGACCTTGTCCTGACCGAAACGCGCACATGCGCGACCCGGCCGGCCTGGGAGTGATCCTCGCAGTCCTGGCGCTGCAGGTGGATGGTAAAGTCTCATTAGCACAGTTGCCAGGATGTGGGAGCCCCGGTCCACGCTCTGGCTTACGAACCAAAGAGCCGCGCCTCGGAAAGCCCAACCCATGATCAATGACCACACGCTTTCCCTGTTCGAACCCTTCGGCGCGCACCTGGTCAAGCCCTTGTACAAAGACTATGCGTTTGGGCTCATACCTGACACCGCCCACTATCTTCTGACCGGGGAGACCATCGGCGACCATCTTGCCCCCGATTGCTTCGGCGGGAGCTACCCGAAGCCTGAAAAAATCGTCCTCGTCTTCATCGATAGCTTCGGTTGGCAGTTCTGGCAGCGCTTCTGGGAGCAGTCCCGGATCATGCGCAGCGTCGTCAACTCCGGCGTATTGACCCCTATATCGGCCCTGTTCCCCTCAACCACCTCGGCCTCCGTCACAAGCATGAACCTGGCCGTGCCGCCTGCGCGCCATGGCATCTATGAATGGAACATGTTCGTGCCAGCCTTTGGCGAGGTCATCCAGTCACTGCCGTTTGCGCTGCTCGGCCAGCCGCCTGGCTCGGCAACGCTAAAGGGGTTCGACGCCGCAGGCCTATTCCTCGAGACCGAAACCGCACACCAACGCCTGGCCCGCCATGGCGTGGCCTCGATCCAGATTGCAGCGCGCGCTTACGCCAGTTCGCCCTACAATCGGCTCGCCTCGGCAGGCGCTGACGTCCACCCCTATACCACCCTCGCCGAAGCGCTGACCGCGCTCGACACCGCCATCAACGAAACGCCCGGCAAGGCGTTCATCAACTTCTATTGGGCAGGCCTCGACACCGCAGCCCACATTCACGGTCCGGGCTCGCCGGTCCACGATGCAGAGGTGCGCGCCTTCTGGGCAGCGCTGGATACGCTGATGGGACGTCGCCAACCCGATCGAACCCTATGGTTGTTCACCGCCGACCACGGCCACATCGCCGTCCCCGCTGAGGAGACCATATTCGTCAATCAGCGATGGCCAATCGTGCGGGACTGGCTGGCAAGGAACGCCTCAGGTCAAAGAATCTGGCCCTGCGGCAGCCCGCGCGACATGTTCCTGCATATCGCTGCACCCCACAGAGCCGAAGCGCTGGCGCTGCTGCAGGACGGCCTTGCCGGCATTGCAGACGTGATCACCATCGAGACGGCCGAAGCCGCTGGCCTGTTCGGCACGTCCAATCTCTCGGCCGAAATGCGCAGACGCCTCGGCGATATCATCATTCTCCCCCACCTCGGCTCTTTCGTGTGGTGGCACGAGGAAGGCCTGATCACCAACAAGCTCAACGGCCACCACGGCGGCCTCACACGCGAGGAGCTTGTGACAGTCCTGGGTGTCGCTCACGAGCTTTGAACGGAAAAGGGCGCGCCCTGCCGCTGTCGGCAAGGGCACGCCCCATCTTTGCGTGTTCGATAGCAGCTCGATCGGTCGAGCCTGCGGGTGCTCAGCGTGTCGTGCCGCGCGTGCGCTCTGCTTCCATCGCAGCGCGAATGATCGCGTCCGCATCCATGGAACCGCTGGCGCTTGCCGTCGTCACCGGCGGCGGCAATGCCGCCTTGGCAACGCTGCCATGCCCGAAGCCTTGCGACGGCCGCAACTGCGGCGCTGCACTCGGGTCGGCAGCACTGCCCATTGCCGGGCTAGCGCCCTTCGGCTTGCCTTGCAGATCCATCACCAGGGCGAGGTTTTCTGCAATGCGCTTGTCTTTTGAGCCGAGCTGCTCGGCCTCGCGCAGCAGCTGCTCACCGCGCTCGGCTTCACCATTGAGCGTGTAGGCCATGGCCAGATTGTTGGCGAGCGAGGCACGTTGCGGCTCGAGCGATCGCGCTCTCTCGAACAACTCGATCGCTTCCTTGTACCGGCCCTGCTTGGCGCGAACCGTGCCGCGAGCCGAGATCACACGCCAATCCGGCTTTGCCGGATCTTCTGCACGTGTCAGCAGCGCGTCGGCAGTCGAAATCTGCCCGTACTCGAGAGCAAGCCTGCCATATTCGGACAGGAACTCCCGGTCGTTCGAATTGAACATGTATGCGCCTTGCAGCGTGCTGAACGCCATTTTCTTACGGCCCAGCGCTTTCAGATTGCGTGCATAAGCCAGAGCAGCTTTGCCGTCGCGGGGATTTTCCGCGCTCTTCTTGCCCCAGTAGGCCGTTGCCTTCTCGAGTTCGGCCTGGGTTTGCGGTCCCGCGCTGGCGGTCGCGATATCAACCGACTGCGACCCGTCGTTGAGCAGTCCCAACCCCAGATTATTGCCTTGAGCGCAGGCTCCGAGGCTCAACGTAAGCGCCACCGCGCCAACCTTGGCCGCCTGCTTCACCAATTGCGCGCCATCGAGGCCTACGGATCCTACAAAAGCAATTCTGCTCATCGATCACTCCTGATGCGCGGTAAAGCCTCCGCGCCCAACCATCATTCACTGGAGGTCAGTTTCCGTCTTCTGCTTAAAAAAAGGATTAAGACTCGTCGCAATTCGGCACGAGAACGAACAGACATCTGATGAACATCATTGGGCAGGCCAGCCTGGCGCTAGCCGCTCGCGGCCAGGCTCACCGGGTCACAACGCCGGCATTCGGGCGGCCTTCCGGCCTGGCCCATCCCATTTCAGTCCGAATCTGGTTGCAAAGCTGCAAACCCTGGCCATAACGACAGCCAACGCGGAGCTGCCGCCGCTCCCGCTCCATAAGACCTCGAACGGGGATACCGCATCATGGAATTTTTCGTCGACACCGCTGACATTGCTGAGATTCGCGAACTGGCATCACTTGGCCTGCTTGATGGCGTGACCACCAACCCGTCGCTGATTGCCAAGGCGGGGCGCGACTTCAAGACCATCATCGCCGAGATTTGTGAGATCGTGGACGGCCCGGTTTCCGCTGAAGTCGCGGCCACCGACACGGACGGTATGCTGTCTGAGGGCCGCACGCTCGCCAAAATAGCAAGCAATGTGGCCGTCAAGGTGCCACTGACCTGGGATGGCTTGAAAGCCTGCCGTGCCCTGACCGATGAAGGCACCATGGTCAATGTGACGCTATGCTTTTCGGCCAATCAGGCCCTTCTGGCGGCCAAGGCCGGCGCAACCTTCGTATCACCCTTTATTGGCCGCCTCGACGACATCGGCCTCGACGGCATGGAGCTCATCCGCGAGATCCGCACCATCTACGACAACTATCCCGATCTCGAGACCAAGATCCTGGCCGCTTCCATCCGCACCGTAAACCATGTCCGCGATGCCGCCATCATCGGTGCTGACGTAGCAACCGTACCCCCCGCAACGCTGAAGGCGCTGGTCAAGCATCCCCTCACCGACAAGGGTCTGGAAGCTTTCCTGGCGGACTGGAAAAAGACAGGCCAGAAGATCATCTAACGGACCCGGCCGGGACCCAGCGCACCAAATTTGCCGCCCGCGGCGTCAAGCGCGAATGCGAAGGTTCTTCGGGTCATAGAGTGGCGCGGCGCTCGCCGCGGCCGGGAAACGTTCACCCGCAACCTCGATCTCGAAGCGACCCGTCGCAACCTTCGCGGCCGATTGGCCGACGGCGCATGGCACATAGCCGAGCCCGACGGCCGCCCCAAGCGCATGGCCGTAGCCGCCCGAGGTCAGATAGCCGACGGTTCTGCCGCCCAAAAGAATTGGCTCGGTGTGATAGAGCAGCGGCTCAGGATCGACGAGTTGGAACTGAAGCAGGTGGCGCCGGACTCCATCTGCGCGCTTGGCCACAACCGCATCCCGCCCGATGAATGCGCCGAACCGGCCAACGGCCTTGTCCACTTTGACGGCAAAACCGAGCCCGGCCTCGAGCACATGGTCCTCATCGACGATATCGTGGCCGAAATGCCGGTAGGCTTTCTCAAGCCGAAGGCAATCCATGGCCTGCATCCCAACCAGCGTCAGGTTGTAGCGCTCACCCGCAATCATCAACGTCTCCAGCACATGCTGGGCATATTCGGCGGACACATAGAGCTCGTAACCAAGCTCGCCCACATACGTGATGCGGTGCGCCCGCACCACCGCCATGCCAAGCTCGATCTCCCTCAACGTGCCGAAGGGGAATGCCTCGTTCGACACGTCTGTATGTGTGACCGACTGCAGCAGGCTTCGGGCCAGCGGCCCCATGATGGCGATACACGCTTCCCCACTCGTCACGTCGATCGCCACGCACCTCGCCCCTTCCGGAATATGGCGCTGCAGCCACGCCAGATCCCGCACGGTTGTCGCAGCCGAAGTGACCACCAGAAACGACGTTTGGCCAAGGCGCGCGATCGTCAGATCCGCTTCGATCCCGCCACGTTCGTTGAGCCACTGCGTATAGACGATACGCCCCGGCGCCACACCGACATCGTTCGCACAAAGGCGCTGCAGAACGGCTTCCGCATCCTCCCCCTCAACCCGGATCTTGCCAAAGGCACTCAAGTCGAGCAGTCCAACCCCCTCGCGCACCGCGCGATGTTCCCGGGCGCAATAAGCAAACCAGTTCTGGCGTCGCCACGAATAGCTGTATTCCGCCACCTCACCGCGAGATCTGGCTTCGGCCGGCAAGAACCAATGTGGCCGCTCCCAGCCGGCAGTCTCACCGAAGCATGCACCGTTGGCCTTCATGAGATCGTGGAGCGGCGTCCGCCTCACACCTCGCGCCGTTGCATACTGCCGATAAGGGAAATGATCGGCATAGAGTAGGCCCAGTGTCTCTGTGACCCGCGTTTGGATGAAGCTCCGCGCGGCCTGATAGGGCACCACGCGGCGCACATCCACATCCCAAAGATCGAAGGGCGGATGGCCGTCGACGATCCACTGCGCCAAAGCCATTCCGGCACCGCCCGCCGACTGGATTCCAACCGAATTGAACCCGCACGCGACATAGAAATTGGCAACGTCAGGCGTTTCTCCGAGCAGGTAACGGTTGTCGTGCGTAAAGCTCTCTGGCCCGTTGAAAAACGTATGAATGCCGATCCGGCCGAGCAGCGGCATGCGCCGCGTTGCCAGATCGAGGATCGGTGCGAAATGATCCAGGTCCTCGGGCAATTGATCGAAGCAGAAATCCTCGGGAATGCCGTCCTTTGCCCATGCCTTGGCTTCGAGTTCGAACGCCCCAAGCATGATTTTACCGGCATCTTCCTTGTAGTAGGCGCACTCGTCAGGCACCCTCAGCACCGGCAGGTTTCGCACCACCTCCGGATCGGGCTCGCTCACGATGTAGAAGTGCTCACAGGCCTGCAGCGGCAATCGCACACCGGCCATATGCCCGACGTCGCGCCCCCACATGCCCGCGCAATTGACTACCACCTCGGCCTGGATCGCGCCCTGATCTGTGCGAACGCCTGTAACCCGGCCCCGCTCGCAATCAATACCGGTGACGGCGATCCCTTCGAAGATCTGCACGCCCCCGTTCCTGGCCCCGCGCGCCATCGCAAGCGCAATGTTGCCTGGGTCACCCTGCCCGTCTCTCGGCAGCCAAATGCCGCCCACCACACCGTTTGTGTTGAGCAAGGATGCCGCTGGCGCACCTCGGCTTCACCGATGACCGCTACTTCGACGTCATAGGCGCGCCATCGAGGCGCTACGCTTGAGTTCCTCGGGCAACTCCTGTGTCAAGGCAACCTTCATCGAGCCGTTTCGCTTGAAGCCGGTCGCCACCCCGGTCTCGGCCTCAAGCGAGCCATAGAGCTCTTGGCTGTACTTGGCGAGGCGGGTCATATTGGCGGTCTGGCGAAGCTGCGCGATCAGCCCGCGGCATGCCGTGTACCCGACGTCAATTGCTTGCGCTCGAGCAGTTCACTCGCCACCCGAGCTTTGCCAAATGATAAGCGACCGAACAGCCGGCAACACCGCCGCCGATGACGACACGCGCATGACGCGGCAATTGTGACATGGGAGGCCTCTTCGTGAGCTATCCCTGGAAGGGTTATCCGAAGAAGGCCAGTGGCAGCCTCGATCAGGCGGTTTCAGTCAGGATCTGGAATTGGGACGACTTCCCTTCATCGCAAGCCAGGCCATCAGACCCGGAGATCACATCCGCTGACGGGACTCGTAGACGGGCGCCTGACGCATCGCAGCAGCCTTCCGGCTGAGCAGAAACGGTGCTCGATCGCCGAATAGGCAGCATTCACCCTTTGCGCCATTGCGGAAATATAGGCGGTCACCTCCGCCGGCAAATCCATCGTTGCGAATTTGTCGGGATGATAGACCTTTGAAAGCTTGTGCCACTGCGCCTTGGCTTCGGCCAACGTCGCGCCCGCCGGCACACCGAGAATGGCATGGGGATCGAAAGCATCGAGCGCCCGCGCCCTGGCGCCAAGGTTTTCAGCCCGCGGCACATTGATCAGCTTCACATTGCGCAAGGTTGACTTGGCGACGAAGATCCTCTGCTCGCCCCACGGTTCGAATTCGATGAACGTCGCCGGCCCGTTGAGACAATCGCTGAACGTGCGGCCCAGCGGGATCATGACCCGCCCGGCGAAAACCTCGCCATCGACCGTGGTGATCTCGACCGGCACGCCATTATGATCCGCGGCTTCGACCTTGTTGCGCTCGAACATGGGTTGGGTAGCTCCTGACCGATGTCCCGAAATGGGACGGCTCATCACCTTTGCCATATGCTTTGCAAGCCGCGTGCAATCCCGCTTCGCTTGGGCAACAGCCAATAAGATCGGCCTCTCCATTGCATCTGGCGGCACGGCCTTGAATGTGCTACGCCGCGCCAACTCGAATTGATGCGCCGCACAACGCGGGCGCACCGGCCCGGCGGCTTGCCATCTGCCGGAACGTCCAGCAGGACACCCATGAAACTTCGAAACATTGCCATCATCGCCCACGTCGACCACGGCAAAACCACCCTTGTCGACGCGCTTCTGAAACAGTCCGGCGCCTTCCGCGAAAACCAGAAGGTGGACAGCAAGCTATGGACCAATGACTTGGAACGTGAGCGCGGCATCACCATTCTCGCCAAATGCACGTCGATCCTGTGGAAGGACACGCGCATCAACATCGTCGCTACCCCCGGCCACGCCGACCCCGGCGGCGAGGTGGAACGCATCTGAACATGGTAGACGGCGTGGTCGTCCTGGTGGGTCTCGGAAGGTCCCCTTCCCCAGACCAAGTTTGTCGTCTCCAGGCGCTGCGCCAGGGCATGCGCCCGATCGTCGCCATCAATAAGATCGACCGACCGGACGAGCGCCACGACGCTGTTCTGAACGAGATTTTTGATCTTTTTGCCTCGCTTGATGCCACCGACGAGCAACTCGACTTCCCCGTCGTCTACGGCTCTGGCCGCGACGGCTGGATGGCTGACGATCCGGCCGGCCCCAAGACCGACCTCACCCCTTTGTTCGAACTCGTCATCCGCCACGTTCCCGCACCGACCGTCGAGCCTGGCCCCTTCACCATGCTGGCCACGACCCTTGAGGCCGATCCCTTCCTGGGGCGGATCCTCACCGGCCGCATCCGCTCCGGCAGCTTGAAACCGAACCAGCAGATCAAGGCCATCCCGCCACGACGGTTCGCTGATTGAAACCACCCGCATCACCAAGGTCCTCGCCTTCCGCGGCCTGGAACGCACCTCGATCGACGAGGCGCATGCGGGTGACATCGTTGCAATCGCCGGCGTCACCGAGGCGACCGTTGCCGGCTTACGCTTTGCGACCCGTCGATCGATAAGGCTCTCCCAGCCCAGCCCATCGATCCTCCGACGCTGGCGATGAATTTCCGCATCAATGACGGCCCCTTTGCCGGCCTAGAAGGCGACAAGGTGCAAAAGCCGCGTCATCCGCGACCGCCTGATGAAGGAAATCGAGCGCAACGTCGCCATCCGCGTCAGCGAGAATGCCGACAGGACAGCTTCGAGGTCGCCGGCCGCGGCGAGCGCAGCTCGGCATCCTGATCGAGAACATGCGCCCGCGAAGGCTTCGAGCTGACCGTCTCCCGTCCCCAGGTCGTAACCAAGACCGACGAGGCGGCAGGCCAGCGTATGGAACCCGTCGAAGAGGTGATCATCGACGTCGACGAGGACTTTTCCGGCATCGTCGTCCAGGAAGCTATCGAACGCAAAGGCGAGCTGCGCAGAAATGCGCCCCTCCGGCGGCGGCCGCACAGCTCGTCTTCTATGTGCCGACGCGCGGCTTGATCGGCTACCAGGGCGAATTGCTGACCGACACCCGCGGCACCGCCGTGATGAACCCGCTTGTTCCACGATTACGTCCCATTCAAGGGCGAGATCCCTGGCCGCCGCAATGGCGTCGCAGTCTCCAACGGCTCGGGCGACGCCACGACTTTACTCGCTCTTCTACCTGCAGGAGCGCAGGCACATGATGATCGACCCGCAGACCAAGGTCTACGAGGGGCATGATCGTGGGCGAGCACAGCCGCGAAAACGACCTCGTGGTCAATGTCGTACAGGGTAAGAAGCTCACCAACGTCCGCGCCTCCGGCAAGGATGAAGCGCTGATCCTCACCCCACCCCTGCGTATGACCTCTGGAACGCGCGATAGGCTACATCCAGGACGACGAGCTGGTTGAGATCACACCGTCATCGCTCCGTTTGCGCAAACGGTGGCTCGATCCTCACGTCAGAAAGAAGATGGAGAGGAAGAGCGAGGCCGAGGCAGTCTAGCACTGCCGACGTCTTCAGCCGACAATCGCCAATTCCGCCACGGAGAGCGCCAGCAATGACGGTCAAAATGGCAGGATTGCTCGTCTTAGTGTTGGCGGTTGCGGTTCTACTCGCCGGGGCTCTGGTATCAACGGCAGAACCCGCGCCGCATCCTTTCCTACGGCTCCCAATCCGTTGCCAGCAGGCTCAATCCGGGTGCACCCGTCACGCTGAAAACCCGCACCGTTGCCATCGGCCCCCGCCAGATCCAGGAGATCGAGCTGCCAAACGGCACATGGATCGACTGCGCCGGCAATTGCGCCAAAGCCGCCCGCGAAGCCGGCCCCGAGTTCTGGGATACCCTGAACCGCAATACCGGCCGTTAGGCGACAGAACCGGCCGCCGCCCACGCCGACAATCCCTGTTTCAGCGCCCAAGCCCCACCCACCCTCACCGCTCGCGACGGCGGCGAACTGGCCCGGGACTGCCGGACGTGCGCGGATCACTTCTCGACATGAGAGGGCATAGCTTCCCGCCGGAGAACTGACCGCAATTGACACTCGGTCCCTGGGGAGGAGCAATACCAAGCGCCGCCTCAGGTGAACGTCGATCATGCCCAACAACAGATGGCTCAAGCCGGCCGTGTTCCCACATGTTCGGCCAACATCAACAAGTACCCATCCGGATCCTGCACAAAGACTTCCCGCTGGCCATGGTCTTCGTCACCAACCTGCCGCCAAATCTCGCGCGGCCCCAGGTAGATGGGCCAATCTTGTGCCGCAAGACGCGATAGAACTGGTTCCAGATTCTGCAAATATATTTGAAACATCGCGCCCTGACCAAGAGGGTATTCGAGCGGACCAGTCTCAAAGCGGCCGTGGCGCTGGCACAGCATGATCTGTTGCCCTTCAGCATGCTCCAAATACACAAAGCGCTCCGATGGCCGCTGAAAGGCGACCGCAAAACCAATGACGCCTTGCCAAAACGCCAGGCTCGCGCCGAGATCATTCACGTGCAGTTCTGAGACCAACCGCGCCCAACCACTGCGGGGAGCGGCGCCAAACTGATCGGGCATCTGCGCTTCCTGGATTACGTGCGCGTTCAATGACGAATTGACACTTGGCGGACTGCAGATGATCTATCTCACGGTCTGCCATCCCACCCAAAAGATGCACGACGGCTGCTGCCCCTTCACATCCGACCGGCAGTGCCCGCGCGGCACCGCGGCCTCTTCACTGCATGGCAGCGCAGCAGTACCAACGCGCCGGCTACCGGGCCGGTTGCCGGTGGGCAACCGGAGGCCCGACGCATCACGCCGCATCCGACGGCGCCAGGAACTACTGCGCGATGAACCCGCCGTCGACGACGATCTCGGCGCCGGAGATGTAGGAGGCTTCGTCCGAGGCAAGAAACAGGTTGGTGTTGGCAACCTCGTCCACCTCGCCGAACCGGCCCATCGGGATCGCGCGCAGAACCTTGGCGCGCACTTCCGGGTCCGCGCTCATCTGCGACGTCCGCATCGGCGGCATGACGCCCGGATGCACCGAGTTGACGCGGATGTTGTCGCGACCGAATTGCACCGCAGCCGCCTTCGTCATGGTGCGGACCGCGCCCTTGGCCGCGTTGTAGCCCATGTGAACGAAGGCTTGCCCGGCAATGCCGGAGATCGACGAGATGTTGACGATCGATCCCTTCTTCACCTTCTGCATTTCCGGGATCACGGCCCTGAGCCCCAGGAACACGCCCTTGGCGTTGATCTCCATCTGCTGGTTCCAGGTATCCATCGAGAACCGGTCCGGATTGGAGCCGGAGACGCCCGCGTTGTTGATCAGGATATCGATCCGCCCATGCGCCTTCAGCGTCTCAGCCACCACATGCGCCCAGTCGGCCTCTTTCGAGACATCGTGATGCACGAACTGGGCGCTGTTGCCGATCTCGCGCGCAACCTTCTGGCCGTCCTCGTCGTTCATGTCGGTAAGGATCACGAACGCCCCCTCGCGAGCAAAAATACGCGCCGTCGCAGCCCCCATGCCCGAGGCCGCGCCCGTGACGATGGCAACCTTGTCCTTGAGACGCATGTGATCCTCCACCTCGAAGAGCGGGCTTCTTTTGCCCGATCGTTGTCGCCTTGCCTGGGCAGCCCGCACAGGTCCGCCGCCAAATAACCAATTGTCGGCACTTTGATCGAGGCTGGCAAGCGTGGCTGCAAATATCGCCGGAAAGCTCCCTCTGCATGCCCTCGAAGCTCCCCAGAACGCGCAGCACCCAGCGCTCCAACACGCCATGAGACACGTAAAGGCCACGCCCGCACTTGTTGTTGGCCCCGCCAATGCGTTATTGCCAGTCAGGGCCCGGCTCGACGGGCGGATACAGAAACCTCAAAGGCCCGGCTCGAATGAGACTTTTCTTGCTAGCGGCGGCGGGTGGCGCCATCGGTGCCGGCGCGCGCTACCTCGTCAACGTCGGCGCCGTCGCGCTCTTCGGGGCCGCATTTCCCTGGGGAACGTTCTTCGTCACTGTCGTCGGCTCCTTCCTGATGGGGGCGGTCGTGACCGCGGCAGAGCCTCTGCTGGGCGGTTCGGCGCTCTGGCGCACATTCCTCGCAACGGGCATCCTCGGAGGCTTCACCACGCTCTCCGCATTCTCTCTGGATGCCTACACCTTGTTCGAGCGCCGCCAAACCACACTCGCAGCCCTCTATGTCGTCGGCACAATTCTTGTGTCGATTGCCGCCCTGGTCGCCGGCCTTGCAACGACGAAGGCGCTAATCAAATGAAGCCTCCTGTCGAAACCATTACGGTTTCCGATCGCGACGAAGGCATGCGGCTCGATCGCTGGTTCAAGCAGCACTTCCCATCGGTTGGCCAAAGCTACCTGCAAAAACTGCTGCGCACAGGCCAGGTCCGCCTCAATGGGCGCAAGACCGAAGCCAATGTCCGCCTCGAGCCCGGCCAACAGATCCGCGTGCCCACGATTGTCCGCGAACCACCCAAAGAGGCACCACGCCCAAGTTCGAAGCCGCCGCCCGGCCTCTCCAAGGCAGACCGCGATTTCATTGAAGGCATCATCATTTACGAGGACGACGACGTTCTGGTCCTGAACAAACCGTTCGGCATCGCCGTCCAGGGAGGCACCGGAACCAAACGCCACATCGACGGCTTGCTGGCCGGCATGGCCGACCGCTTCGGCGACCGCCCCCGCCTCGTCCACCGCCTCGATCGCGACACCACCGGCGTGCTTTTGGTCGCAAAGACGCGCCAGGCAGCAGCCACGCTCGGCCGCACCTTCCAGACTCGCAGCGCCGCCAAGACCTACTGGGCACTTGTCCATGGCGTCCCCCGCCCACCCCAGGGACGCATCGAGGCAGCCCTCGTGAAGGCATCAGGCCCGGATGGCGACCGTGTCCGCAAAGCAGAGCCGGGCGAGCAAGACCGCGCCATGCACGCAACCACCCACTACAGCATGATCGACCGCGTCGGACAGAAGGCAGCCTGGGTGTCCCTCAAGCCTGTCACCGGCCGCCAGCACCAATTGCGAGCACATATGGCGCTGATCAATCACCCCATCGTCGGCGACAACAAGTACGAAGACGGACGCCCCATGCCGATGGAAGGGATCGAGCCACAGCTGCACCTGCACGCCCGCCGCTTGATTATTCCCCACCCACGTCCAGGTAAGCCCAAGCTCGACATCTCCGCCCCCCTTTCCCCGCACATGATCGTCACCTGGAAATTGCTGGGCCTCGACCCGAACCACTTCGAATAACGTCTGCCGACGAAAAGGGAGCCTGCCCCACCAAAGCAGTCTTGACGCGCTTGATCACCACGTCGGCGGCGCCGGCACGCGCCAGTGCAAAAAATCTGCTCCAGCATGGCCGCATGTAATAGCCGCGTCACGCAACCGCACTAGTGAGTCGCTCGGCCAGCGCCACCGCCCGCATGCACTGAGGGGCTGGCTCCACGATGGCGTCCAGCGTCACCCGCGCGATCACCCCGCTTTCGCGCCAGAAGCAAACCTGGACGTCGAGCTCAGCACGTCCGCTGGCATCGCCCGCCCTCTGGCTTTGCCCTCGGACCAGAGCCAGTCTTGGTGGCGCTCACCTTTTCACCCCGCTACCGGGCGCTTTCCGGGACTGGCTCGCCGCCAAATCGCATCGCTCGGCCATCACCGATGGGCCAGCCCATCGCCAATCCGCCTGCTGGTGCCGCGGCGCAACGCTTCGCGCTCTCTCGCAGAGCCCGCTTCAACCTGTCACGAACCTGCAATCGAACAGCGCTAGGCGAGTGCTCATGCAGGACATGACACCGAACACCCAAGCAGACAGCGCGCCGCTCAACCGCCCGCTTCGCGCAGCCTTCATCTCAGACATTCACCTGGGATCGCGCAACGCGCAGGCCACAAGGTTGCTTCGGTTCCTGAAAGACCTTGAGGCAGACACCATCTATTTGGTCGGCGATATCGTCGATCTGTGGAAAGTGCGACGCGGGCCCCACTGGCCGCAGACCCACAACGACGTCATCCAGAAACTTCTCCGCAAGGCCCGCAAGGGCACACGCATCGTTTTCATTCCAGGCAATCACGACGAAGGCTTACGCGACTACTGCGGCATGCAGTTCGGCGGCATCGAGGTCAGGCGTTCCGCAATCCACAAGACGGCCAAAGGCAAGCGCTATGTGGTGCTGCACGGTGATGAATTCGACATCGTCGTCCGCACGGCTAAATGGTTGGCCCTTCTCGGCGACCACGGCTACGAGCTGGCGCTTTGGGCCAATACACCGCTGAACTGGGTCCGCCAGCACCTGGGATTGGGTTACTGGTCGCTATCGGCCTACCTCAAGTATCGGGTCAAATCCGCCGTCAGCTACATCGGCGCATTCGAAGAAGCCGTTGCCAACGAAGCCCGCAAATTCGCTGCCGACGGGGTGATATGCGGTCACATCCATCACGCTGCCGACCGCATGATCGGCCCCGTTCACTACCTCAATTGCGGCGACTGGGTCGAGAGCTGCACGGCCCTGGTCGAGACCCATGACGGCAAGCTCGTCGTCGTACGCTTCCCCGACGAGGTGGCCAGTCCAATGGATGACGAATTGCGACTTCCCGTCGCCGCCGAGGCCTGATGCCGACCCCAGCACACCGCGTGCGCCATCACATGTGAATTTGCGTTTCGTGCAATTGAATGACGGATCAAGGGCTGATGCACGAAGGCCGCCGAAAGCTGCCCCACATGATCGGATTCGATGAGGCATGGCGCCACCAACCCCAAGCCAGCAGCCTCCGAACCAGCCACCAGGCCTCAGGCGAAGTCGGGCCCAATCGCGGAAGGAACGTCCATGTTGATAGGTTCTGAGCCGGCCGAGCGAGCGGCAGCGGGCCTCTTGAGCACCGCCGTCCATCGCAATCGTGCCATCTCGCGCGAAGGCATGCTCGAGCGCTTGTTCACGTTGGCCTTCAGCGAGCTGGTCTATCCCCAGATCTGGGAAGATCCACGCGTCGACATGGAAGCATTGGCTCTCGATCCGAACTCCCGCATCGTCACCATCGCATCCGGCGGCTGCAACGTTCTGAGCTACCTTGTCGCCGATCCCGAAAAGATCATCGCCGTCGACCTCAACCACGCCCACATTGCACTCAACAAGATGAAGCTTGCCGCAGCGCGCCACCTCCCGGACGCAGCAGCCTTTCGCAGGTTTTTCGTGAACGCGGCCGACCTTGAGAACATCCAACTCTACGAAGCGCACATCGCCCCCAATCTCGACGCCACGTCGCGCGCCTATTGGGAGGGCCGCGACAAGCTCGGACGCAAGCGCATCTCGTCGTTCAGACGCGGATTTTATCGATCAGGCTTGCTTGGCACCTGCATCACCATTGCCCATGCCGTCGCCCGCTTCTACCGGCGCGATCCCCGCTTGATGGTGCAGGCCGCCACACGCCAGGAGCAGATCGAAATCTACGAGCGCGAGCTGGCGCCCCTCTTTCGAAGCGGCATGGTCCGCAAGATTCTCGGCAATGAGGCCTCGCTCTACGGCCTCGGCATTCCGCCGGCGCAATACAAGGCGCTACTGGGCGACGCCGGTCACATGGCCGACGTCGTGGAAGCGCGACTGCGCAAACTCGCCTGCGACTTCGACCTCAAAGACAACTACTTTGCCTGGCAGGCCTTCAATCGCGGCTACGCCAATGGCCCGGATGCCCCCGTACCGCCATATCTGGAAGCGCACAACTTCGCGGTCGTAAAGGCGCGCACCGACCGGGTGGAGATCCATCACGTCTCGTTCACCCAACTGCTCGAGGACCGCGAGCCCGCCTCACTCGATCGTTATGTCCTGCTCGATGCCCAGGACTGGATGGACGATGACACCTTGAACCGCCTATGGAGCGAGATCACCCGCACGGCGCGGCCCGGAGCACGCGTCATTTTCCGCACAGCCGGCATCGAGACAGTCTTGCCGGGTCGCGTCCGGGACCAAACCCTCGATCGCTGGACCTACGACTGTCGGCTATCGCGCAAGCTCACGGCCCAGGACCGCTCGGCAATCTACGGCGGATTCCATCTCTACCTATTCAAGGGTTGAAGCCAACGGCGATGAGCAGCCAATCACACGCCCGCCACCTCGATGAAAACTATCGCTACCAGCGCCACATCTACGATCTGACGCGCGAATATTACCTGCTGGGCCGCAGTCGCCTGATTGCCAACCTTGACGCCACCGCAGACGCAAGCGTCCTGGAAATCGGTTGCGGCACCGCCCTCAATCTCATTCGTATCCACCAGCGCTATCCCCGCGCCAAACTCTACGGCATCGACCTTTCTCAAATGATGCTCGAGACCGCAGATGCAGCACTCAAACGCCGGCAGCTGAACGAAAAGATCGTCCTCGCGCTTGGCGATGCCACGGACTTCGACGCCAATGCCTTGCTCGGGCGCAACCGATTCGACCGGATATTTTTCTCTTATTCGCTGTCCATGATTCCACCGTGGAAAGCCGCCCTCGATCACGCAGCCGCACATCTGGTAGACGGCGGCTCCCTCCACATCGTCGATTTCGGCGACTGTCGGGAGCTGGCAAAACCGCTGAAAAAAGCGCTCTACGCCTGGCTGAACCAATTCCGCGTCACGCCGCGACAGGCGTTACAGCAGTCGCTGACAGATTCTGTGCGCACGACACAACCTGGAACTCCGCTTCGAAAGGTTGTATCGCAGCTACAGCTTTCACGCCGTCCTGCGACGGGCATGAGTCGGGCTGTACGGCCGTTGTCAGGCTCTGGGCAGGCGGACAAATGACGAAGGTCGAAGCGGATGCGTCTTGTCATATTCGATTGCGATGGCACGCTGGTCGACAGCCAGCACAATATTACCTCGGCCATGGCACATGCCTTTACCGCCCACGGTCTGCCGCCCCCGTCCACCCATGAAATCCTGGGCGGCGTTGGCCTGTCGCTCACGGAAGCCTTTATCCGCCTCGCGCCGCAAGCCGCTCCTGACGTGCGCCATAGTCTGGCCGATCACTATCGCAACGCCTTTGCAGGCGGCATGCTCTCCCGCGGAACAGAGCCCCTTTATCCCGGCATTACCGAAATTATCGAGCACCTACGCGGCCAGGACGCTATGGCCTTGGGTATCGCTACCGGAAAATCCAAGCGCGGCGTCGCGCGCGTCCTCGCCGAGCAGGGCTGGCAGGACGCCTTTGCCACCATCCAGACCGCCGACGACCACCCCTCCAAGCCGCATCCGTCCATGATTTTGACCGCCATGGCCGAAACCGGTGCCACCCCAGCCACAACGATCATGATTGGCGACACGACCTTCGACATCGAGATGGCCCTCGGCGCCAGGGCGAGCGCCATTGGTGTCAGCTGGGGCTATCATGCCCCATCGACCTTGCATGACGCCGGCGCCCACACGGTCGTCTCCGACGCGCGCGACCTCGCTGCCGCCATCGACGCGCTTCTGGCAAGCCCCCAACAGCGCACCTGATCCCCGCCTGCCCCGGCAGGCACAAGCTGACGACCGTGCCCCGGGGCAAAAAATCCATCAACGGGGCCGCCAGTTCTTGGTATCAGTTGGTCCGTGCGCCACAGCAAGGATGGCGTCCGAACCGAAACTCCCGTCATCCGCCGGCTCAGCTGGGAATACGGCCATGAGCGAAGACAAAGGCGCCAAAGCGCAACGAACACTTGGGCGCGACGACACCCCTCGCCCCTTGCCCAAGCGCTTTTACAAGCAGGCAACGGCAGGCGGGAACGGTCCGGACCGACACCATTCTGCTCGACGATCGCCCAGCGCGCACGCCGGGCGGTCGCTCGCTCGTCCTCGCAACCCTCCCACTCGCCGAGGCTATCGCCGCCGAGTGGCAAGCCCAAGAGACGGTGATCAACCCAACCGGCATGCCGCTGACGCGCCTTGCCAACACAGCACTCGACGGCGTCACCGGCCGCGAAGCCGACGTCAGAGCCGACATCGTCAAATATGCCGGCAGCGACCTTTTGTGTTACCGGGCAGACTTTCCGGAGGGCTTGATCGAGCGCCAATCCGAAGCCTGGGATCCGGTACTTCACTGGGCAAGCCAAAATCTCGGTGCCAACTTCCAAGTAACAACTGGCCTGATGCCGGTCAGTCAGCCAGCCGAAGCCCTGACTCAGATCGGCAATGTCCTGGAGAGCTGCGACGCCTTTCGCCTCACAGCGCTCCACATCATGACCACGCTCATGGGGTCAGCGTTGCTGGCTCTGGCCGTCTCGCAAGGGCGCCTAACGGCCGAGGCAGCATGGGAAGCCGCCCACGTCGACGAGGATTGGCAGAAATCAAAGTGGGGCGAGGATGACGAAGCAACAGCACGCCGAGCCGTCCGCTGGCAAGAGATGCGTGCCTCGGCCACCCTGCTGCGCCTTCTGAACTGAGGCGTCCAGCCTGCCACCGTCACCAACCAGCCGGCGTGATCCAGTTGAACAGCGCAATCCCGCCATCGACGACCAGTGTCGTGCCCGTAACATAGCCCGAGAAATGCTCCGAGAGCAGCGCCATGGCCGGTCCCGCCAGATCTTCAGCCCGTCCCAGCCGTCCCAGCGCGATCTTGCCATCGAACGAATAGGCCGAGGCAATGAAGCCACCGCCCGGGATAGCACCCGGCGCGATCGCATTGACACGTATGCCGGATGGACCGAACGCCCGCGCCAATTCCTTGACGAGCATCGTCTGACCAGCTTTCGAAGCCGAATAATGAGGCAGGTTACGCGGCGTATCAGCGTGCAGTGACGTCACAATCAGCATCCGCCCCTTGATGCCATCAGCCTGCATGCGTTTGCCAACCGCACGCGCCAGCAGAAAGCCGGAACGCACGTTGACCCCCAGCATGGCATCGAAGGTCGCCTCGTCCACCTCAAGCAGATGATCTGCCTCGCGTCGTGGCGGGGAAGCGGAATGCACCATCATATGAACCGGCCGGTCACCAAGCGCCGCCATCACCTCCTGCCAGCCCTCTTTGCGGGCTAGGTCGACGGTAATGGTCGAGGCTATGCCGCCAGCCGCACGGATCGCCGCTTCCGTCTCGCCATTGCGCTTGGCGTCGATGTCGGCAAGAACCACCTCGGCTCCTTCGCGCGCCAACGCTTCACCAATGGCACGCCCGATGTTTGACGCAGAACCGGTGACGAGCGCCCGCTCCCCTTGAACAATCCAAATGTCTGCATCATCTCCCGGGTCCCATGGACATGCCTTTGGCGCCGCACTGACACCGCGGTCAGCCGACGCATCCATCCTGCGATCGCGAACACTTATTTCTTGCTGCGGAACTTCGCGAGGTCGAAAATCTTCGCGCCCCCCGCCCCGCTGCCATCCCCAGCCTCGGTCGTTTCGCCGTCTGAGCCGTCACCGGCCTCGTCACCGTCGACCACTGCCACCACCGCAGCGGGTTTTGCCGGTGCGGCCTTCGGCGCTTTGCTGACCGCCAGATCGGACTGCTCCGTCACGTCGTCGGAAATCACCTGATCGCGATGCGCGGGCCGCGCTGGATTGTCTGGCGTGCGATCAGCCTTCGGCGCTCGAGGACGGCGCGGCTCACTCAGCGCGTGGGTCTCGTCGTGCACTTCGCCTTCGGCATTTTCGCTCAAGCCCCGTGGCTGTCGAGCCCCGCTTTTGCCAAGCTCAACCGGTCCTCGAGTGCCACCGCGCACGCCATCCTGCTGCTGGCCTGCCGCCGCGGCTTCGCCGAATTGCAAGCCATAGGGAACGCTGGGATCGTAGAACACCATGATCGCCTTGAACGGCACCACCAAACGCTCGAGGATACCGTCGAACGTCAGCTTGACCTCGAACTTGTCATCCGAGACGGCAAGATCCCAAAAACGGTGCTGCAGGACGATGGTCATTTCCTGCGGATATTTCTCTTTCAGGCGTTTTGACACGGCAACGCCCGGAGCCTGCGTATTGAACGCGATGTAGAAGTGGTGCTCGCCCACGAGCCCTGTTCGCGCCACCTGCGCGAGGCACGCTTTGACAACGCCACGCAGGGCTTCAAGAGCCAGTGCGTCGTAGTCGATGTACTGACTTGCGGTCATGTGCAAGTTGATCTCGTACCCAATTGCCTCGCTGCCCCCAACCCAATTGAACTGGGTTGCCGGGATGGTGAGTGGAGGGCTTCTGTTGCCAGGTGCCCTCCGGACCCCGCCTGACGTTGCTACACGCCAGGACTTAAGTTCAGGCTTTGGGCACTGCGTTACGCAGCGACCGCGACCTCAGCATAGTTGTCATTGGCAACTATCTGTATGACCCGATAACGGTGGTATCATGCCGAGCAAAAGAGCGCCCTTTACACCCTCGTCGATCCTATTTCGCCCCCATCAGCAACCGACCTGTACCCCGCACGGGCACCGCGCAACAAGCGCATGTTTGTCGGCTCCTGGTGGAGGCGCCGGGTACCGCCCCCGGGTCCGAAAGGCTTATTCCGACGTCCGTTTATCGCCATAGCTGGACGAATCCAGCCCTTCCAATATACGCGCTCATGCAGACGATTAAAAGGTTGGTGTTGATAAAGGACCACAAATACATGCCAACGCTTACATTCCGCACCTTCATGAAGGGTTCGGGAGCCGCACTGCAGACCAGTTCATGGCCACCATGGCTAGCCATCCTGGCCACTTTGGGCGTGATCGCTATTGGTCAGTTGGTTCCAATTGTACTGATCTCCCTCCTGGTTGCAGCAGACCGCGACACCCAGGCGTACTCGAATCCGGAATCGCTCGCCCGTCTGTTTGACGCCAAACAGCCAGCCTTACTCGTCGCAACCCAAGCGGCGATGGCGCTCGCAACCTTGTTCCTGGCAAGCCGCTATCGAAAGCAGGCAACGGCAACATTGGCGCTGGTCCACCCGCCCGCCGGCTCACGGGTCTTCTTCTTCGCCTTCGCCCTCATGACGGTCGCGTTGCTCGCCTTGAACACGCTGACCTATACGATTGCGCCCGAAAGCTTCTTCCAGGACTTCCGCCAGTTCCAGTCGCTGGTGAAGGGCGCTGAACCGTGGTTGGTATTTGCAGCCGTCGCAATTGGCGCGCCGCTGTGGGAGGAATTCCTGTTTCGTGGCTTCCTCTTGCCGTCGGTGGCGCAAAAGCTGGGCTTCTGGCCGGCCGCCTTGCTGGTATCTGCCGGGTGGTCAGCGCTTCACATCGGCTATTCGGCCTTCGGTCTGATCGAAGTCTTTTCTATCGGCTTGCTCTTTGCGTGGCTGCTGAGGCAGGCACAAAGCCTATGGGTGCCGATCGCCTGCCACGCGACCTATAACGGGCTGCTGTTCCTGGCGTTACGGACAGCGACATGAACACGGCCGGGACCGGTCAAGGCTGCAATCGCCCCTGCCCAAGACGATAATCCACACCCACCTCCCCTTTTGCGAGACGCCACACCATATCCACAGCGAATCGCAATAAAGGCACCGACATGGATGCATATCTCGACCTCATGCGCCGCGTGCGCGATCACGGTGCCCGCAAGTCGGACCGCACTGGCACCGGAACTCTGTCCGTGTTCGGCCATCAGATGCGCTTCGACCTGACCCAAGGGTTTCCGCTGGTCACCACCAAGCGTCTGCACCTGAAGTCAATTTTCCACGAACTCGTATGGTTCCTGGCGGGTGATACCAACATCGCCTACCTCAAGGACAACGGCGTCAGCATCTGGGACGACTGGGCGGACAAGGACGGCGAACTGGGGCCGGTCTACGGTCATCAATGGCGCTCATGGTCGGCGCCAGATGGCCGCACCATCGATCAGATCGGCGAAGTCCAGCAAACCCTACGCACCAATCCCGACAGCCGGCGCATCATCGTCACAGCCTGGAATCCTGCGGATCTCCCGGACATGGCGCTGGCCCCGTGCCACTGTCTCTTCCAATTCTACGTCGCCGACGGCCGCCTGTCCTGCCAGCTCTACCAGCGCTCTGCAGACATTTTTCTTGGCGTGCCCTTCAACATCGCAAGCTACGCTGCCCTCACCATGATGATGGCTCAGGTCACGGGCCTGAAACCTGGCGAATTCGTCCACACCCTCGGCGATGCCCATCTCTATCTCAATCATCTCGAGCAGGCGGACCTGCAGCTTTCGCGCACGCCCCGCACCTTGCCCGCCTGAATCTGGATCCGAGCGTGTCGTCGATTTTCGATTTCCGCTACGAGCACTTCCAAGTCGAAGACTACGACCCTCACCCCCACATCAAGGCGCCTGTCGCGGTGTAAGATGGTCCGCCCAAGCGAAGTTGTAAGTACGCATATGACGGACACACTCACCGGCTACAAGATCACGTTGGTCGTCGCCGCTGCACGAAACGGTGTCATCGGGCGGTCTGGTGACATGCCCTGGCGCATGCCGTCATCTCTCCGCAGATTTCGGGCATTGACCTTGGGGCGCCCTATGATCATGGGCCGCAAGACGTTCGAGGCCATCGGCCGCCCGCTCGATGGCCGCGATACCATCGTAGTCACCCGAGACCCCAAGTATTCCAGTCCCGGCATCCATACCGCGCCAAATCTCGACACCGCGCTGCAGATTGCCAAGCGCTTGGCGGTTGCGCGTGCGACCAACGAGATCATCATTGCCGGCGGCGGCGAAATTTATCGTGCCGCGCTTGCTGTCGCCACGCACGTCCATCTCGACCTCATTGACGCAACCCCAGATGGCGACACGACATTTCCGCCCCTGCCTCCTGACGAATGGCACGAGCAATCGCGCGAGTCCGTCGAACCCCATGCCAACGACCAGTATCCGATGACGGCCATAAGCTATTGTCGCAGCGGTTGACCATCTTCGCCAACTTCGCCATCAACGGCTTGAACGACGGCCAAACGTCACCATCTTCTGAGGCTAAGATTTGCGGCCCTCGCGGGCTTGTCCTATAAGCACGCAAGCTGCGCCCGGCCCTGTCAGGGATGGGCTGCGCTGGCCGAGGCGAGCCCGCATCCGAGTTGGCCGTTGATCGGGTCCGACACAGTCCATAAGAAACGGCGGTGAAGAATGCCTTGGAGCAATCAAAGCGGCGGCGGCTGGAAAAGCGGCGGCGGCGGCGGCAGTGGTGGCGGTGGCGGCGGCGGTCCTTGGGGGCAAGGTCCCTGGGGACAGGGCCCGTCCGGTGGCGGGGGCGGTGGCCAACAGCCCGATCTGGAAGAGCTCCTCAAGCGCAGCCAGGACCGCCTGAAGCAGGTGATGCCTGGCTCCGGCATGCCCGGCCCCATGATGCTGTTGATCGCAGCCCCCCTGATCGCGATCCTGGGCTTCTACCTCTTCACATTCCGCGTTAACCCTGACGAACTCGGCGTCGTCATGCGTTTCGGCGAATTCGTCCGCTCCGAGCCCCCCGGACTGCACTTCCGCCTCCCCCCTCCTATCGAGGAAGTGCACAAACCTCAGGTCACACGCCAGAACGTCATCGAGATCGGATTTCGTTCATCCGGCAGCGGTCGCGGCTATCAGGGCACGACGCGGGATCTGCCGGAAGAAAGCCTGATGCTGACCGGCGACGAAAACATCGTCGATGTGGATTTCACCGTCTTTTGGCGGATCAAGGACGCACCCGCCTATCTGTTTAACATCCAGAACCCTGATCTGACCGTGAAGGAAGTCGCTGAAAGCGCCATGCGCGAGATCGTTGGACAATCCAACATCGCACCGCTCCTCACGAATGAGCGTCAGAAAGCCGAGGCAGCGGCCCAGAAACTCATTCAATCGACGCTCGATGGCTACCGGGCTGGGATCCAGATCGACCAAGTCCAGTTGCAGAGAGTGAACCCGCCATCTCAGGTGATCGACGCATTCCGTGACGTTCAGGCTGCCCGCGCCGACCAGTCTCGACTACAAAACGAGGCCTCGGCCTATGCCAACCGCATCGTTCCGGAAGCGCGCGGTGAGGCTGAGCGCATCCTGCAGGGCGCAGAAGGCTACAAACAGCAGACCGTAGCCGAGGCCGAAGGCCAAGCAGCCCGTTTCAATAAAGTCCTCGAGGAATACAAAAAGGCGCCTGAGGTCACACGGACCCGTCTGTTCCTGGAGACCATGGAGCGTGTCCTCGCCGGTACCGACAAGATCATCATGGACAGTAAGGGTGGCCAGGGCGTCGTCCCATACCTGCCCCTTGATCAGCTCCAACGCGCCAAGCCGCAGCCCTCCGGGAGCAATTGAGCAATGCGCATCTTTTTCGGCTTCATCCTCGTTGTTCTCGGCGCAGCAGCCGCTGCCGCCTACTTCTCCTTCTTCATCGTTCACCAGAACGAGCAGGCGATGGTGCTTGAGTTCGGTAAGCCCAAGCGCGTGATCGACAAGCCGGGCCTTCACTGGAAGATCCCCGTGGTCGAAAGTGTCAACTACTTCGACAAGCGCATCCTCGACCTTGATACCCAGTCGCAGGAAGTCACGGCCTCTGACCAGAAGCGCATCGTGGTCGACGCCTTCGCGCGTTACAAAATTGTCGATCCCCTGCGCTTTTATCAGACCGTACGCGACGAGCGGATCGCCAAGTCGCGGCTGGCCCCGATCGTCGAATCGTCGATCCTGCGCATTTTGGGCGGCAACACCTTTCAGGACGTCGTCCGCGACAAGCGCGAGGAGTTGATGCGCCGCATCGCCGAGCAGGTCAACGTGGAGGGCAAGGAGTTCGGTCTCCAGGTCGTCGACGTCCGCATCAAGCGGGCCGATTTGCCCGAGCAGAACTCCAAGAACGTCTATGACCGCATGCGCGCCGAGCGCCAGCGTGAGGCCGCGGAGTTCCGCGCCGAGGGTGCGGCGGCAGCCAACCGCATCCGTGCCACGGCCGATCGCGAGGCAACGGTGATCAAGGCCGAGGCCACCAAGAAAGGCGAGCTGCTGCGCGGCGAGGGCGACGCGACACGCAATCGCATCTTCGCTGAAGCCTATGGCAAAGATGCGGACTTCTTCGGCTTCTACCGATCGATGCAGGCCTACGAAGCCGGCATAAAATCCGGCGACACCCGCATGGTGATTACGCCGGACTCCGAGTTTTTCCGGTATTTCAACACCTCACGGCCCCCTGCAATGCCATCGCCCGGCGCTCAACCCAAACGTTGATGGTCGGCTCGGAAAGCTTGCCGCCCGACGCGACCCGTCAAAGTCTTGCCCCTCGCATCGGCTTTGATGACGCAATGTACGTCAATGCGACCCCCGTATCCCGCTTGGCCGGCGCCTTCGCGCCGGCCGGCAACTTTCGAGGACGCGCCATGAATGCCGCAACCCGTTCGCCGGTTACCATCGCTCTCGCCACCAAAGCCCTCGTCCTGGCTCTTTCGTTGGCCGCGGTCCTCGCCGTTATCAAACCATTCGCCGCCGTCCCCGCCTATGCGCGCAGCAGTCCGCAAAGCGTCGCCCCCATTGCCGAGCGCCTCACCGATGCGGTCGTGAACATCTCGACCAGTCAGAAAGCGAAAGGGCCCTCCGGCGTGCCCCTGCCAAGCGTTCCAAAGGGCTCGCCCTTCGAGGAGTTTTTCGAGGACTTCTTTGATCGCAAGGACAAGCCCAGCATTGATCGCAAGATCTCTTCGCTTGGCTCCGGTTTCGTCATCGACGGCAAGGAAGGCTTGATCGTCACCAATCATCACGTTATCGAAGGCGCCGACGAAATTGTCGTCAACTTCCACGACGGCACCAAACTGACCGTGGAGAAGGTGGTCGGCCGCGATACCAAGACCGATCTGGCTCTGCTGAAAGTAACCCCCAAGAAGCCCCTCGCCTCCGTTTCATTCGGCGTCTCCGAGGCGATGAAAGTCGGCGACTGGGTCATGGCGATCGGCAATCCATTCGGTCTCGGCGGTTCCGTCTCGGTTGGCATCATCTCCGCCAAGCAGCGCGACATCAATTCCGGCCCTTACGACGATTTCCTTCAGACCGATGCCGCCATCAACAAAGGCAACTCCGGTGGGCCATTGTTCAACATGGACGGTGAGGTGATCGGCGTGAACACGGCCATCATTTCCCCGTCTGGCGGCTCCATCGGCATTGGTTTTGCCGTTCCCTCGGACACGGCCATGGCCGTCATCGACCAGTTGCGTCAGTTCGGCGAGACCCGCCGCGGCTGGCTCGGCGTCAAGATCCAGACCGTCACCGAAGTGATCGCAGCATCCCTCGGGGCAAAGGAAAATGTCGGCGCCTTGATCTCGGATATCACTCCGGACGGCCCGGCAGCCAAAGGCGGTATCAAGACCGGCGACGTGATCTTGCGTCTCGATGGCAAGGAGGTGCGCACCATGCGCACCCTGCCGAGGCTGGTTTCCCGCACCGCCGTCGGCAAAACAGTAGACGTCGAGGTCTTGCGCAATGGCCAGCGCCAGACTTTGAAGGTCACGATCGGCCGCCTGGACGAGAGCGAACCCGACAAGGCCAAGACCGACAGCAAGTCCGACGCTAAACCGGATCCTGACAAATCGATCCAGCTCGGCATGAACCTCGCCCCCTCGACGAGGCACTCCGCAAGCGGTTTTCCATCAACAAGAAGACCCCAACGGTCTGGTCGTCACCGATCTCGCATCGACAAGCGCAGCCGCCCGCAAAGGCGTAAAGGCCGGCGACATCATCGTCGAGGTTGCCCAAGACCCCGTCACAACCATCGACGACGTCCGCAAAGCCATCGAGAAAGTGCGCAAGACCGGCCGCAAGGCGGTCCTGCTGCGCATCGAGAACGCCAAGGGGCAAATGCGCTTCGTCGCCATCCCTATCCAATAGACAGGTCGCATTGTGCAGCAAAACAGCCTTCTCGACACCGTGCTTTCCGTCTTCGCGCCCGTGCATCGCGATGGCCACAAGTTCATCGGCCTGGCGGCCGTGGCTGCCATCATCTTCCTGTTTGTGTGGCCCCCGCTCGGTTGGCTGCTTGTGCTCTTGACAGCTTTCATCGCCTACTTTTTTCGTGATCCAGAGCGTGTCATCCCCCTTCGCGAAGGTCTCGTCGTCTCACCTGCCGACGGTCGTGTTCAACTGATCGAAACCGTCCGCCCGCCCGCTGAGCTTGGCCTGGACGCCACCGAGCGTCAGCGCGTTTCCATTTTTCTCTCCGTCCTCGATGTGCACATCAATCGCGCCCCCGTGGCCGGCACCATCAAGCGCTCGATCTACGTGCCCGGTGCGTTCCTGAACGCCGCCGTCGACAAAGCCAGCGAGGAGAACGAGCGCCGCGCCATTGTCATCGCCCAGGCGGATGGCACCGAGATCGCCTGCGTGCAGATTGCAGGCCTGATCGCGAGACGCATTGTGACATTCAAGGACGAAGGCTCAACCGTTGGAGCCGGCGAGCGTTTCGGGCTGATCCGCTTCGGCAGCCGCGTTGATATCTACTTGCCACCGGGCAAGACGTGTCTCGTGGCGATTGGCCAAACCGTCATCGGGGGAGAATCTATCATCGCAGACCTGAAATCGAACGAGCCCGAGCGCATTACACGGGCCGATTGACGTGAGGCCGGCTCTGACCCACATCGTTCTCCAGTGGCCAATGCGCCACCACCTCGACAGACAGCGATACCCCAAGGCCACTCGCGAAAGCGCAATGCCATGAGCCAACCACCCAACGCGCACAACGCGACCGAAACACCGGATCGTCTAGGCCGTCGCTCACGCATGCTGCGCCAGCGGCGCATCCCCATCCGATACCTCGTTCCCAATTTCTTCACGCTGCTCTCGTTGTGCGCCGGAGTTACAGCCATCCGCGCTGCCATCGAAGCACGCTATGAACTCGCGATCGGCTTGGTCGTCGTCGCTGCATTGCTTGATGCTGTCGATGGCCGCCTGGCGCGTGCCCTCAAAGCACAATCGCGTTTTGGCGCAGAACTCGACAGCCTAGCAGATTTCGTCAATTTCGGCGTCGCCCCCGCAATTGTCCTCTATACCTGGGGGCTTGGATCCATGCGGAGCCTCGGCTGGATCTCCGTGTTGTTGTTTGCGTGCGCCATGAGCCTCAGGCTCGCGCGCTTCAATGCAGCCATCGACGACAACAAGCCCCGGTGGCAGTCGAACTATTTCACGGGCGTCCCCGCACCTGCCGGCGCCATTACCGTATTGCTGCCGCTCTATCTCAATGGCACTGGTCTCATCGACCTGCGCAGCTGGCCCATCCTCATTGCCCTCTACGCCGCTGCCATCGCAGCCCTGCTGGTGTCGACGATCCCGACGTACTCCGGAAAACTTGCCGGTGAACGCATCTCGCGCGAGTACGTCGCCCCGGTACTCGCTGCAGCGGCCTTGCTGGTCGGGCTGCTCGCCACCTACCCCTACATGACCCTGAGCGTCATGACCCTCATCTATCTGGCGATGATCCCTTGGAGCCGCTCGCGTTTTCTGGCGCTGTCCCGCAGGTGGGCTGCAGGTCAACCGGATCCAAACTCGACCGCGCAGACCGCTCAATCTGATGGCATCGCCACGCAGGCACCGCCCGAGGCAAGCGACCGACCGAGCAATGTGACCCGCCATTGATCATCGCCGCCCTGACGCCGCATCGGGCCGGCAACGAACTCAACGGATCGACGAAGTCACCGTCGCCGACGACGTCACCGTCGCCGGTGCGATCACAAGTTTCTCAGCAAGCCCTGGCCGACGCGCGGTAAGCGACTTGAGCATGCCGTTCTGGAATCGGGCCCGCACATCTGCATCGCGAAAATCGCTGTTGCGTGTGTCGAGCGCGGCAATCGGACCGTCGTTGGCAAGCCAAATATGCGTCTGCGCAGTGCCTTTCCAGCCAGCCACCTTTGGCTCGAGTTTCATCCGGTAGGCCACCGGCAGCCTGAAGCAGATCGCGCTCTTGCAAGCCCCCGCGGGGTTCGGCATCAGCATCACACGTTTGCCGGCCAGTTGCGTCTCGATCGGCACAGCCATGAAATCGAAGGCCAAGCCCCAACCCTTCGCAACCCGGTCGAGCTCGGTGCGCATGGCCGCAATTTCCTCCGGCGCACCCGGGTCTATTTCCTTTTCGATGCGGAACGGCTCCAGCCGTTCCCGTGTCACACGCTCGATGGCAACCCGTCGAAGTCCTGGCGGCAGAGACTTCGTCACGCCAGCCGCAAAGTCAGGGATGCCGACCGCCTCCCCACCCACTGCAGCTGCAGAGCGCGATGCGCTCACCACTTCCTTCAAGAGATAACGATCATCGATTTTTACGACGAAGGGGTCCGACGACAGGCCCTGAACCCTCACACTCACCGCACCGTCGACCACATACTTGGGCTCACCGACAAGCATCATCGCCTTGAGGAGCTGGCCTCGCCCCGTCGCATCGACGCTGCCTTCAAGCACAACCGGCACGCGCGCACGCGCAAACGCGTACTGTTGGCTGCCCGTGCCAAAAGTAGTCGTACCGATGCCCGAGCTTCCTCCCGGCAAACCACACCCGCCAAGCGTCGCAAGCAAAACGGCGACAGAGGCCAGCATTTTGGCTGCACCGCGTGGGTGGAAACTTTCCGGGTGGAGCGAAATGATCATGGGCACCCCTAGGACAATCGTCTCTAGAGATGCAGGTAGCTCGATTCGCCGGAGGGAGACAGGTAAGAGGCACCGCTCGGCAGTGCCTGCAGCCGGTCCAGCCCTCAGCGCGTCTCTTCCGGCGCGCGCTGATAGATATCATCCGTCCTGACGATATCGTCCTCGCCGAGATAGGTACCGATCTGTACCTCGATCACTTCCAGCGGCACTTTGCCGGGGTTCTCCAGGCGGTGCCATTGGGTCGAGAAGATGTAGATGCTCTCGTTCTCGCGCACCAGCTTTTCCATGTCGCCGATCGCCACTTGCGCCGTGCCCTGCACGACGATCCAGTGCTCTGAACGGTGATGATGCATTTGCATCGAAAGCTTGGCGCCCGGCTTGACGTGCAACAGCTTCACCTGAAACCGCGGTCCGATGTTGAGCGTCTCGAAGTACCCCCACGGCCGGTGGTTCCGCAGATGCTGCTCATGCTCTTTACGGTTCGTCGCCTTGAGCCGCTTCACGATCTGCGAAACGTCCTGCGCACGAGCCTTGTCCGCCACCAGCAGCGCATCCGGCGTATCGATGATGACGAGATCTTTGACGCCGATCGTCGCCACCAGCGAACGCTCCGAATGCACGTAGAGCCCGCTGGAGCCCTCGTTCACGGCATCGCAGTTGACGTAATTGCCATCCGCGTCCTGCGGCGACACCTCCCACAGCGACGACCACGACCCAACGTCACTCCAACCGACATCCAATGGCAACATCGCCGCCAGCGCCGTTTTCTCCATCACCGCATAGTCGATCGAGATATTCGGCGACTGCGCGAAACCATCGCGGTCGAGACGCATACATCCCAGATCCAGTTTCGCATGATCGAGCGCCCGTCGCGCGGAGTCCAAAATTTCGGGCTCGAGCTTGGCGAGCTCATCAATGAACGACTGGGCATGCAAAACGAATATGCCGCTGTTCCAGTAGTAGCCGCCCTCGCTCAGATAGCGTTCAGCGGTCGCCGCATCCGGCTTCTCGTAAAACCGTTCGACGCCGAAAGCCTCGCCCTCGAAACCTTTGAGCGCCGGACCCTGCCTGATGTAGCCGTAGCCGGTGTTGGCCTCGCGTGGCGTAATGCCGAACAATACCAGGCGGCCGGTCGCCGCGACGCGATGCGCCCTTTGCACGGCATCCAGGAACGCCACTTCGTCATTGATGACGTGGTCCGACGGCATCACCACCATGACGCCATTCGGATCGTCCCGAATGACCGCCAAAGCCGCGACCGCGATCGCAGGCGCCGTATTGCGTGCAACGGGTTCAAGGTAAATCGTGCCGGAAGCGATGCCGGCCTGCTCGAGCTCCTCCTTGACGAGGAATCGATGATCATTGTTGCACAACAGCAACGGTGACGCAAAAACATCCTCATTCATGACCCGACGCAGCGTGGCTCCGAGAAAGCTGGGCTCGCTTGGGCTGAAAAACTTGATGAACTGCTTGGGATACATCGCGCGAGACAGTGGCCACAGACGCGTGCCGGAACCACCAGAGAGAATTACAGGGTGTATTTTGCTCATCTAACAGGATCCCGACGCCATTCGCCTACTGTAACTTCATCGCACTCAAGTTGCACCGCGCACCATCGAACCCGTAACAGCCGCCGGGTCTGACCTTGGCCACGTTTTCCAGATTGCAGCCGCGCTTCCAATCTGGCCAATTCGCCCCGTCTATAGCACGGCTTGACGGCCTGTGAGTGTCTGTACGGATTATGGTTGGCAAACGTCATCCCGGCAGCCGGTCGCCACCTGACAGACCACCAGCGAACGTATCCCACCGCAGGTGCCACCAAGTCGCGAAATTGGCTGGCACTGCGCAAGTTGCCCCGTCTCCGCCGAAGCGGCCTAGCGCCGCTGCGTCAAACGATCTCGCAACGACCGCAGGCTTCCGCTCGAAGCCGATGGTCGCGCCACAACCTCGGCCTGAACTGCCGGAGCGGGCGAAGCTGGTCGCACATCACGCGGATCGCGTCGCACCGCCGCTGCATCGCGCCGAGCTGGTCTAGCGCCCGCATCTGCCCCGCGAGGCGCTTCCATCGTCCGCGCGCCGTTGGCATGAGACTGCGCCATGGACGTCTTGCTGCCCGGCAGCGCAACCTCGAGTTCCTCGGTGTCGCTTTGGATGCCCATCGCATCCGCGAACATGGCGGTCTGCGCCGAAAGCTCGCTCGTGACACCACCAGAAGCATGCCGCCAACGGTCGACGACTTGGTCGAGGAAACCTTCGTCGTTGGACGATTTCTGCCACATCTCTGAAAAGCGCGCTGTCGAGCTCCGTGGCAGGGCATTCTTTGGCAGCTCATCGAAACGAATGCGCACCGGCAGCGTCACGCCTTCGCCGAACGCGATCGCCTCGCGTTGCCCAAGCGCCGGAAGGAATTCGAGCAAACCCGAACCCGTGTCCGAGATCGACGACTGCACGATGGCTTGGTCGCGATCGTTAGACATGCGCAGCGCAAACACCGTATTGCACTGCGATAGGATCGTCGGATCGATTTCCGCGGGCCGCTGCGTCACAATGCACAAGGACGAGCCGTACTTGCGGCCTTCTTTTGCAATCTTTGCAATTGCCCGTTTGCAAGGTTCGAAACCGAGGCTTGGATTGGCCGGCACATAGCGATGCGCTTCTTCGCACACGAGCGTCACCGGCACCTTGCCCTCGGCCCACAGCGCGAAATCGAACGTCATCCGGCAGATCACCGACACCACGACGTTGATGATCTCGGTCGGCAAGCCCGTCAACTCGAGAATGGTGATCGGCTTGTCTTTCACCGGCACGCGGAAAATGCGGCTCAAGATCTGTGCCATACCGTCGTAGACAGTGAGCGAGCCGAACATGAAGGCATACCGCGGGTCGAGCGACAGCGTCTCGAAGCGTGTCTTGAGATTGCGATAGGGACCGATATCCCGCTTGTTTTCAAGCTTGCCCATGCGCTCGTCGATCAGCGACGTCAGGTCCGAGATGCGGAACGGCACAGGCGTGTCGACGGTGAACTTCGTCGATTCAAGTTTGCTCGAGCGCAGCGTGTTGTCCTTATTGCGCCCCGCATTGTAGCGGCTCTTTGCAATCGGGATCATTTCCTGCAGCATCTCGACTTCGTGCTTGCGATCGGACGTATCGCCGAGAACGACCTCGATCAGCTCTTCGAACGTGAGGAGCCAGTAGGGCAGTTGCAGGTTTCGCGGTGACACGACCTCGGCCCATTCGGTGAAGGCCGTCGAGTATTCATTGTGCGGGTCGAGCAGAACGATGTGCGCCGCAGGGTGCTTGGCAAGAATGGAGCGCAGGATAAGTGCCGTCGTGCAGGACTTGCCGGTACCCGTCGTGCCCAGGATCGCGAAGTGTTTGCCGAGCAAATCGTCGACGCGGATTGTCGCGGGGATCGAATTGTCCTGCCGAATGCAGCCGACACGAACTGATTTTTCCATATCGCCGCAGAAGGCGATCTGCAGTTCGCTCTTCACCGCAACACGCGCCCGGTCGCCGAGCGTCGGATAGACGGTCACACCGCGATTGAAGACTTCCGGATTACCGTCCGGCCCCTTCTTCAGCTCCCCCACGAGGCCGAGTTCCGCGATCCAGACCTCGATCTCGCCTTCCCGCTGCGCTGGCACCGGCACGTTCAATGCAGAAACAATTGCGAGCACAATCGTTGTCGGCAGCTCGATGGCGAGCAAAGTTCCCATTTCCGGGCGATGCGTTAATCCAGCCGGCGACCCGAGCCCCGTGTCGAGCAATACGATGGCCTTGGCACCGGTACCAGACACGATACGGCCGCTCGACTGATCTCCGTCCAAGGCTGTCCCGCCGCCTACCGTAGAAAAATGCTGCATAATCTCCACCCTCTCGGCAGTTGCTTCACACCTGTTGGGTGCGAATGCCGATATCCTGCTGCAACAGCACAACCAAATCCTTGGTCGGCAACTTGACGCCGACCTCGGTCCCCATTGACTTCGCACTGGTGATGGCCAGCGTGCCGCCATGCATTTCGATCAGGGCTTTGGCAATCGGCAGCCCCAATCCCGTCCCTTCTCGCCAGCGAGCCCGCGTTCCATCGACTTGACCGAAGGGGGCGAGTGCAACGTCCAATTCGTCCTCGTCCATGCCGATCCCCGTATCGCGCACATGGACGGCAACCTGCCCATCGCTTTCGAATTCGGCATCGATATAGACCTCGCCACCGTCCGGCGTGAACTTGACCGCGTTGGTGATCAGGTTGGTGAAGATTTGTCTCAATTTCTGCACGTCGCCGCGCAGCACGATCGCTTCATCCGGCAGTGTCAGATGCATGTTCACACCAGACACGTTCGCCACATTGCGCAAGGACGCCACGACCGCCTCGAGGATTTCTTCGAGGTTCACATCCACAGCATCCAGCCGAAAATGACCGGCTTGAATCTTGGACATGTCGAGGATGTCATTGATGATGCTGAGAAGGTTCGCCGCCGCATCGTTGATCAACCGCGCGTATTCGACGATTTCGTCGCTGCTCAGTGGCCGTTGGTCGTACTCCGCCAGCAGTTTTGAGAACCCGATCACCGTGTTGAGCGGTGTCCGCAACTCATGGCTCATGTTCGAAATGAATTCGGACTTGATCCGGGTCGCAATCTCGCTCTCGAGACGGGCGACCTGCTCCGCAGCACGCATCCGGCCCCGGAGCACAGCGTCTCCAAGCCTCAACGAATACTCGCTCATCAGCGAGTTGGCATTGCCGGTCCCGATTGGTCCGCCCAGCATATCGAATTCGCGCTTTCTACCCCGAGTGACTCGGATGAAAGTAGCTGGCAGGTCTCAAATTGCGGTTAACGACTGTGACCCCAATGCTCCGATGACAGAACACACCTCAGCTGCCGCAAAAACAAGCGCGATACCGATTTCGTCCACGATTTGTTAAGGAAGTGTCATAGCCCAATCACCGTAGCCCCGACCGGCCCTGGCATAGCGCGACACCGGGCGAGCCAACGCTGCGCGCGCAATGTTGTCGGCCGTTCGCCGCCACAACGCGAGAAATCGACGCCACGCGCCCCACCACGTTCGTGAGGCTAACCCACCACGTTCGTGAGGCTAAGACGTGTGCTGCTCCAGATAGGCCCTCGCCGGGCCCGCATCGATCAGCGGCAGCACCTCGAACGTGGCCGGGATAATCTCCGCCCACTCGTTCATGATCCTGTGCAGCGTTTCATTGTCGGGCACATCGAACAGCGCAACCGCCCCCCGTCCCGTCCGCGCCCACACGTGCTTGCAAAGCCCCTGAGTTTGCAATGGCGCCAGCCATTCCCAATAGGCCTGCCGCTTTGACGTCATTGTTGACGGCGGCTCCGGTCGGGGCGTCGAGATCACCATGAACAGCATCAGCTTACTCCGTCGGTTTCAGTCGAGTGCCCGGCTTGAATTGCTCTTCCAGGCGGTTGCCGTGGCGATGTATCAGGCGCCACGCCCCCTCCTCCTTGCGGAAGATGTGGGTCACCCGGTTGGTCCAACCAGTCTTCCCCTCCATCCCCGCCATCGACTGCTGGGCATAGGTCTCGATTTCGGTGACATAGAACAGGTCCCCGGCGACAACCTTCGAAATCGGCTTGTAGCTGACCGTACCGCCGCGAAATTGCTGTCCGGCCCAGTCCCAACGCGCCGACACTCCCGCCCAGCCTTTTTCCCAGCCGCCCCAGCCATAGAAGCTCGTCGCGTCCTCGCTGCGCGAATAGAGCGCCTTGATGGCCCGCACATCGCCGTTGGCCACATCGGCCATCGCCGCGTGCAATCGCGCAATTGCCGCATCAACCGTCCGTTCTTCATCTGCTGACACCATCACGCCCTCCAAGTCTCGCTGCCTGCATTGAATACGGCTTGTCTAGGCCTGTCACCCATCTGCGCCAGCGACAGTTGCAGCTGGCACATCCGGCCGGCGTCGCCAGCTGGCGGGTTGCCTCAGCGCGTGCACCCGGTCCCGCCATTCGAAGGACGTAGCGGGAGTGCAACAAGACTTGCATCCACACCCGTGAATGACAAAGCGATGCTGCCCTTAAACAGCCACCAAGGGTCGGGCTTGGTCACCATCCCCACGCCCATGCCTCGACACCACCGAGCGCGGGTTGTATTGCGCTTCCATGCCAGCCTTTCCCTTCCGTCCGCGATTGTGAGACCGTCCTGATGCCGCGCCTAGCCCGCTCCCCCGCCGCTTTGAAAGACCGCTACGACGCCATTGTCGTGGGTTCAGGCTACGGTGGTGGTGTCGCCGCATCCCGTCTTGCGCGGGCAGGAAAGCGCGTTTGCGTCATCGAGCGTGGACGTGAAATACAAACCGGCGAATTCCCCTCGCGTTTTCCTGAAATGCGCAACGAGATGCAAATCCGGGGGCGCCGCACCTCGTTCGGCAAGCCAACCGCATTGTATGACGTACGCCTTGGCGAGGATATGCACGTGCTTGTTGCCTGTGGCCTCGGCGGCGGCTCACTCGTCAATGCCGGAGTGGCGCTGCGGCCCGATCCCCGCGTTTTCGCAGATCCCATTTGGCCGGGTCAGATTGCTCAGGACGGCCTCCTCGATGAAGGCTACGCCCGCGCCACCCGCTGGCTTCGCCCAGCCCATCACGCCGGTGCCTCGAGTCTCACCAAATACCGCTCTCTCGAGGCCGCAAACAAAGGTCTCGCCGCCAGTCTCGTCAATCCGCCCGTGGTCGTGAGCTTTGACGCCAACGTCAACCCTGCCGGCATCGCCCAGCCCGCCTGCACGCTCTGCGGCGACTGCTGTGCCGGCTGCAACGTCGGCGCCAAGAATACAGTCGCCCTCACCTACCTGCCGGACGCGGTCCGTCATGGCGCCGAAATCTTCACCGAAATCCGCGTCACCCATATCGCGCCCAGGCCTAATGGGGGCTGGCGTCTGCACACCCAGCCGGCCGGCGCCGAAACCGGTGACAAATCCACGGCGCGCACCATCGAGACCGATATTGTCGTTCTCGCAGCCGGCACATTGGGGTCCACCGAGATTCTGCTGCGCTCGCGGGATCGCGGCCTCGACCTCTCCGATCGCCTGGGACACCGCTTCTCCGCCAATGGCGACATCATCGCGTTCGGCTATGGCGCCAAGAGCCCCGTCAATGCCATCGGCATCGGCCACCCCCCGAAACTGGCCGATTGGCAGGTCGGCGCAGCCGTCTCCGCCCAGATCGACGTCACCGATCCCGACTGCCTGGAAAACGAGATGCACATCCAGGAGGGAGCCCTGCCCTCCGCACTGGCACCAATGTTGCCGGTCATGTTCGTGCCGAACGGCCGATTGCTGGGCGCGCTGCAAAGCCTGATCAGCGGTGTCTACAAGGGCCCGCTCTCAAGCCTCCAGACCTTCTTCGCCGTTTCACACGACGAGGCGAAAGGCCGTTTCCAGCTCGACGATGAAGGCCGTCTCCAGCTGCATTGGGCGGGCGCCAAGGACGATCCTGTCTACAAGCGCCTCGACAAGGCATTGACCACGCTGGTTGAGACCGCGGGCGGTTCCTACGTCAAGAATCCCCTCGCAGGCAGCGTCATGGGCCATCAGCCGGCCACCGCCCATCCCCTCGGCGGATGCGGCATGGGACGCGACACCACCGACGGAGTCGTCAATCACAAGGGCCAGGTCTTCCGGTCTTCTGGTCCGGCCGGGACTGCCACCGTGCACGAAGGCCTCTACGTCATCGACGGCGCCGTCATACCCCGGTCGCTCGGCGTCAACCCGCTGCTGACGATCACGGCACTGTCCGAACGCGCACTTGTACACATGGGGCGTGACATGGGCTTCGTTGCCGACGCAAGCGCCCGCCATGGCGACCGGCCAGCAACCCCATTCGATCTCCCCGCACCCTGACACTGCGTTGGCGCGGGCCATCGCTTGCGCTTGAGGACGACAAACCTATCATGGTGGCGAGCCTTCGTGCTGTGAGCCAACGTCGCAACGTCGGGAACACCCGCCATCATGACCTCCAACGAGCTGTTTGCTGCCAATCCCCTGTGCCGTCTCCTCGGGATCCGCTATCCGATCCTGCAGGCCGGCATGTACCAGGTTGCCTACGGCCGGCTGGCAGCGGCAGTCTCTAATGCCGGTGGCCTCGGCGTCATCGGCTCGGCCTATATGGACCCTGAGCGACTGCGCCAGGAAATTCGCCTCGCGCGCTCCCTGACCGACAAGCCCTTCGGCGTCGACATCCTCTTTGCCAAGGTCCAGGGCGGCGACCCCCTTACGGCAGCCTACGAGCGCGAGGTCGAAGCCCATATCGAAGTCACCTTCGACGAGCGCGTGCCCATCATTGTTGCCGGCCTTGGCGACCCGGTAGCGATCATGCCTCGCGCCAAGCAGTCGGGTGTCAAGGTCATGGCCCTCGTCGGCACATCACGCCAGGCCCGCGCCGTCGAGCGATCCGGCGTGGATGCAATTATCGCCTCGGGCCATGAAGGCGGCGGCCATGTCGGCCGCATCGGCACCATGGCCCTTGTGCCAAAGGTCGTCGATACCGTTCGTGTCCCCGTTGTGGCCGCCGGCGGCCTTGCCGATGGCCGCGGCCTCGTTGCAGCGCTGGCGCTCGGCGCACATGGGGTGTGGATGGGGACACGTTTCATCGCCACCACCGAAGCCCGCGGCCACGACAACTACAAGCGCCGCATCACCGAGATCGACGAGGACGGCACGACCGTTACGCGCGCGCACTCCGGCAAGACCAATCGCATGATCCGCAATGCCTTCACGCAAAGCTGGCAAGGCCGCGAGGCCGAAATCAAGCCCTACCCCGTTCAACTCAAGGAGGTGGGCGAAGCCGCCAGTATTCGTGGCCGCATCGATGGCGATGTCACCGGAGGCGTATTGCCAGCCGGTCAGGGCTCAGGACTGATCGACCGCGTCGAAAGTGCTGGCGAAGTTGTCCGCACCATAGCCGCAGAGGCGACGCGCATTCTGGCCCGTTTGCCACGCCCCGCTTGAACCACATAACAAACTCAAGCCTCCTCATTTGACATGCCCGTCAGGCTGGCGCCGCCATCGTTCCAGCCGGCGCACCGACGACACGATCACCGCCACCAAGGCTGCAAGCCCCACCGTGAGCCCGATCATCGGCACCAGTACGGGCACGAAGACCCAGATCATTGCACCAGCCAAGAAAAACGCCGTAGCCAGGAACCAAATGCGCACCACTGTCTGCAAGATCTGACCTTTCCCTGCAGCCTGACGGCTGATCGATCCACCTTCCCCGTCCCATCGCCCGCGAAGTTCGCGCTAGGGTAGCGGCTCGGACATCACATCAAACTGTCGCCCACCCTCTAAGCAGACGCCCAATCATGGACTCACACCAATCTCTTGGCTTTGCAAGATTCCCATTTGGCCGCAAAATTCGGCCAGAGCCCAGCGGGAGCGCCATCGGACGTTGCGGTCCCATCACGAGTATTTTGCCTCATCATGTCATCGCCGCCAGATTCATACCGGCACCTACCCATTTGCAAAACCAGGAGAAAACCATGACCACACGCCTCGAAGGCCAAACCGCAATCGTCACCGGCGCTGGTCATGGCATTGGCGCCGCTGTTGCTGCCCGCCTTGCAGCCGACGGCGCAAGCGTGGTCGTTGCCGACCTGTCGCGCGATGACGCCAATGCCAGCGCGGCCTCCATCGCCGCCTCCGGCTTCAAGGCGATCGGACATGGCGTCGATGTCCGCCAGCGCCAATCCGTCGAGGACTTGGTCGATCGGGCCGTCGCCGCGTTGGGCCGCCTTGATATCCTCGTCAACGTCGCCGGCATCATGGACCGCGCCCCTGCTCTGGAAATGACGGATGAACTCTGGCACCGCATCATCGACACCAATCTCTACGGCACCTTCGTGACCGCTCAGGTCGCAGCCCGGCACATGATTGCCGAGGGGCACGGCGGCCGTATCGTCAACATCGCCTCAAACTCCGGTTTTTTCGGTGGCCGCGGTCGTATCGCGTATGGTGCAAGCAAGGCTGGCGTGATCAACCTCACCCAGTCGCTGGCCATCGAGCTCGCCGAACACAACATCCTCGTCAACGCCGTCGCTCCCGGTCCCACCAAGACCCGCGATGACCAGCCGAATGTACCCTGGCCGAGCGTCACATCGCGCATGCCGTTGAAGCGCTGGGGAAAACCCGACGAAATCGCAGCCGTAGTGGCCTTCCTCGCATCCGGTGAAGCAAGCTTCACCACCGGTCACACCTGGTGCGCCGACGGCGGCTTCACCATCGCCGGCATCATGGAAGGGTGAAGCAAGCTGGCGCCAAGCGACATCTGGCGGGCTGGATCGGCGCTCCATCGAGCCATCAGACAATCCGGCTCTTGTGCCCTGCCCAGTAGCGATCGCGCAGCACCCGCTTGTAGAGTTTTCCCGTGGGTAGGCGCGGCAAGTCGGCCTCGAAGTCGATTGAGCGCGGGCACTTCATATGTGCCAGGTGATCCCGGCAGAACTGCATCAACTCTTGCGCTACGGCCGCGTCAGCCGCCACGCCCGGCATCAACTGCACAACCGCTTTCACTTCCTCGCCGAGATCCGCGTTCGGCACGCCGAACACGGCCGCATCCGCCACCTTGGCATGCGTGATCAGCAGGTTTTCCGCTTCCTGCGGGTAGATGTTGACGCCGCCAGAGATGATCATGAAGCTGGCCCGGTCCGTCAGATAGAGGAAGCCATCTTCGTCAAGATAGCCAATGTCGCCGATCGTGGTCAGCTTGCCATCTGGCGAACGTGCTTCCGCAGTCTTCACGGGATCGTTGAAATATTCAAACGGAGTCGGCGTCTCGAACCAAAGGGTTCCAGCCGTGCCCGTCGGGCAGGGCTTCATTGCGTCGTCGAGAATGTGCAGCTTGCCGAAAACGACGCGTCCAACCGTTCCCTTGTGGGCCAACCACTCCTGCGAGTTGCACACACTGAGGCCATTGCCCTCCGTCGCCCCGTAGTATTCGTAGATGATCGGCCCCCACCATTCGATCATCTGCTCCTTGACGGGTATCGGACAGGGCGCGGCCGCATGCACAATCGCTTCGAGTGAGCTGTGGTCATAACGGTTGCGCACAGCTTCAGGCAGCTTCAGCATGCGCGAAAACATGGTCGGCACCAGCTGGCTATGCGTGACCCGATATTGTTCCACCAACGCCAGGAACTGCTCGGCATCGAACCGCTCCATGATGATGGCCGTGCCCCCATTGCGGATCGTCAGCCCCACCGCCGATTGAGGTGCCGCGTGATAAAGCGGCGCAGGCGACAAATAGATCATACCCTCGCGGTAGCGCCATTGCTCGACCAGATACCCTGCCAGCGGCAGGTTGCCGTCGGGCGGCAGATCCGGCATTGCCTTGAGCACGCCCTTCGGCCGTCCCGTCGTCCCCGAAGAGTAGAGCATCGCAATGCCCAGGCTCTCATCGCCGATCGGCGTGTCCGCAAGCCCTCGCGTCGCCGCATCCAGATTGAGGATACGCGCACCATGTCCCGCGCCATCTGCAATCAGAACCAGCTCGATCGCCGGGCAGTGGGCGAGAGCGGCCATGGCAACTTCGCGCTTGGCCTCAGACGTGATCAGGATCCGTGATTGGCTGTTGTTGACGATGTAGGCAAGCTCATCCGCCGTAAGGTAGGAATTGATGCAGGTGTAGTAGAGGCCCGAACGCGCGCCCGCCGAGCAACACTCGATGTAGCGCAAATTGTTTTCCATGAAGATTGCATAGTGATCGAGCCGTTTGAGACCCTGCCGTCTGAGCAGTTGTGCCAGTCGGTTCGAGCGCCGCTCCAATTCACCGAAACTGATGCTCTCGCCTGAGCTGGCCATGATCACAGCCGGCCTCTCAGCCTGATGAACGGCATGCCTTCCAGGGTACATGAGCGCCCCCCAAAGTGATGTCAGCTCCAGTCGATCTGGATCACGCGACGTCCTCCTGCCACCATGCCATAAGTGGAATTGAGACGTGAACCCTCAACACGCAGCCGAATCCGGCCGGAACCCGAAACGCCCGAGGAGGACCCAATGCCAGACATTGCCGAGACCATCGCTTCCGCTATGCCTGAGCTGACATCATGGATCGGTCGCCGCGAAACGATCGAGGACGACATTCCCCTCACGACCGTCCAGCGCGTCGCCGCCATGCTAGATGTCGATCCCACCACCTTCGAGCGAGGAACCCCACTCCCCCGCCACTGGTTTTCTCTGTTCTTCGCGTCCAACGCCATGCAGAGGGATATTGGCCCCGACGGCCATCCGCGCAAAGGCCTGTTCCTGCCGCCCATTCCCCTGCCTCGCCGCATGGCAGCCGGCCGCCGCGTCGCACTGGAGGGCTCCCTCGTCGTCGGTCAGCCTGCGACGCGCACAGCCGAGGTCACAGGCGTCGAACACAAGGCGGCCCGCTCCGGCCACATCATAATCCTGACGATGCGCCACACCTTTGCAACCGGCGGCAAAACTGTGGCCACCGAGGAGTTCGACGCGTTCTATCGCGAGGGCCTGCCGCCTGGCACGAAGAACCCGCTCCCCGCACGCGTTGAGCCGCCCGCCGCCGCGTGGTCACACACGGCCGTTCTCGCATCAGCCCTGGTATTTCGCTATTCGGCCATCACCTGGAATGCCCACCGCATCCACTACGACGCCGACTACACGCGCGGCGAGGAAGGCTACCAGGGTGTTGTGCAAAATGGCGGGCTGACCATGCAGTTGATACTCGATGCGGCAGGGCGCGAGCTGACCCGCCCCCTGACCGGTTTCGAGGCCCGCCTGATGCGCCCGCTCTGGGTCGGCGATACCATTCGCATCGAGGGCAGTGCGCCGTCAGGCAACCGCATGGCCTGCTGGGCCGTCGACAAGGACGGCGCCCTCGCAGCCCAACTGGAGCTGGGCTTCGAATGAACCAATTCAGCCTGTGACGAGCATTTCGCGCATTTGATCGGCAGCTGCGTCAGGTGCCGTAAGGATGGCGACATCGACAGCCGCTTTCGTTTTCTCCAAGGCGCGCGAAGTCGAGAAGTGCGCGAGCATGATGGCATCGCAATCGGCAAGCTCTCCCGCCCGGGCCGCCACCAGCCGGTTGTGTGTGTCGGCATCCCCCTTGCGCAACGCATCCATCGCCCCTTCAACGACAATGGTGCGCAACTGGGCCCCCGATCCGCTCTCACGCACGAACTCGTCGAACTCTTCAGTCATCGTGAGGACGGATGGCGCAAATGTCGCCAGCATCCCGATGCGCTTGCCCTTGCCGACCGCCGCTCGGAACATCGCCTCGTTTGGCTTCAGCACCGGCATGGCGAGTTCCTGCCCCATGCGCTCGATCGCCGGGCCGAACGCCGAGCAGGTCACCAGAATGCCATCTGCGCCGATTTTTTCGGCATAAGTCCCAAGCTCCATGAAGCGTTCGAACATTCTGGGCGTCAGGTCGTGATCCTTGGCCCGGTCGATCGACAGCGATGCATCGAGCAGATCAACCGTCTCGGCTTCGGGGAACCGCGTAGCGAACGATCTTTGGATCGGCTCCATCGCAACGGGCGTGCCGTGCAACAGGACAATGCGGGGTTTCGTTGACATGCAAGCTCCAGTTCACAATCAAACGGTTTGAAGTCGAGAGACGAGACCGCCATTGCCGTAGGCTTCGTGTGCCGCAGGCGACGTGAGCATCTCCAGCAGCGCTCGCGCACCATCTGGATTGGCGGCATCGGCGAAGATGGCGGCGTCGAACCGCGAGGCCACTTGGATTTCCGCCGGAAATGGCCCAGCAACGTCGATACCTTTGACAGTCATGAGCTCGCTCACCTGCTGGATCGCAAGCTCCGCTTCCCCACTCACGACTTTCTCGCCCGTAAAGCCCATCGGGATGGTGACGCCCTTCGCCCGCACCGCATCTCCGATGCCAAGCTTGTCGATCAGCTTGGCGAAGTAGATGCCGCTGGCGCCAGCCTGCGAATAGGCAACCGCCCGCGCCCCCACCATCGCAGCCTTGAACGCCTCCAGCGTCGAAACATCCGGCCGTGGTGCACCGCTGAGCACACCGACACCAAGAACGGCATCGGCGAGCGGTGCCCGCGTCTTTGCAACCACAATCCCCGCCTCCACCAGTCGGTCCATCGGGTCACTGATCGCAATCACCATGTCGGCGCGCTGTCCGGCATCGATCGATTTCATGATCGCCGCCGTCGGCCGCCAATCCATCTCCAGCAAAAAGTCGCTTTCGGCCTCGAATTGTGGCTTCAGCCACCGATTGACCGCAACTTCCAGCGCCAACCCGCTCATCACTCGCACGACACTGGTCTTGGCTTGATCTGACACGTTCGATGTCCTCGCTTTTATCGGCAAAGGCAGCAGTGCCTTCGAGCAGGCCACGTGCCACCGAGTGATCCACACTGGTCCGCTTCAACGCAGCCTAGCGCTTGCGCCATTCCTCATGCTTGGCCTTCGCCTCCTCCGTCAAGCCGAGCGCCATGAAACGATAGGCATCGACCCAGGCCGCATCATCGAGATTGGGAATATCGAGGCCTCGATTGAGCGATTCCTTGGCGAGCTGCACGGCAAGCGGCGGCATGGCTGCCAACTGCGCACCGACATCGTGCGCTTTCGCCATCATCTCCTCATGTGGCACCAGCCACTGCGCCAGCCCGATCCGGTAGGCCTCTGCCGCATCGAGCGGAAAGCCCAGCGACAGTTTCATCGCCTGCCCCTTTCCGATCCAGCGTGCCAGCCTGACCGAGCCGCCAAACGCGGGAATGATGCCAAGCGACACCTGTGGCTGGCGCCACTCGGCCCGCTCCGAGGCAACGATCAGATCGCAGCAATACGTGAGGATGCAGCCGACACCGATGGCATAGCCGTTGACGGCAGCGATCAACGGTTTCGGAAACGCATCGAGATGACGCACCACGAACTGTCGCCATTTCGGTAGCTCGGCAAAGAAGTCCGAAATCGTCTCCACAGTGTGTGTCGAAGGATCCTTGAGATCGGCGCCTGCTGAAAATGCGCGCCCAGCTTCATCGCCGGTGATGATCACGGCCCGCACACTGTCGTCGCCCTCGAGCCGCCCCAGCTCACGCGCCAGCCCCTCGCTGAAATCAGAACCCCAGCAGTTGCGGGCCTTGGGGCGGCTGAGCGTCAGCACGCCCACGCCCCCCTTCTGTTCATAGAGTACCGGCATTCTGCTCCCTCGCCCGCAGTCGCGCACCTCGTTCGCCCGACACGGCAGACGCCGTGCCAGCCCGGCTCATTTCACCTTGGCGATCACGTCTTCGCCAAACCTTTGCACACGCTCGACCGCTTCCGTAATCGTCTCGCCACCGAGCCGCAGTGCCACATGGCGCACACCGGCAGCACGCAACGCCGCGGCATCTTCCGCCATCTGCGCTGACGTCCCCGTGAACATGCGTCGTGCCGTGCCGTCGTTGTTCTTCTGCTCCGTCCACTCGAACGGCCCCTGCACAATCAGCGCGATGTCGATGCTCTTGGGATCGCGCCCGGCCTTTTCAGCCAGCTCACCGAGTGTGGCGATGCCCTTCGCGAAGCGCGCTGGCGTATCATAGAGAATCTTCTGGTTATTGTTACCAGGGTACCAGCCGTCGCCGAGTTTCACCGTTCGCTTCATCGCAGCCGCCCCTTCGCCGCCGACCCAGATCGGCGGATGCGGTTTCTGCACCGGCTGGGGCGCAAAAATCAGATCCTTGAACGCAACATGCTTGCCCTCATAACGAGGCCTGTCCTGCGTCCACAGCGCCTTGAACGCCTCGAGGTATTCATCCGTCGCAGCCCCACGCTCCTTGAACGGTGCGCCGAGCAGCTTGAATTCTTCCTCCATCCAACCCGCACCGACGCCCACGGTCACCCGACCGTTCGACAACACATCAATCGTGGAGATCATCTTGGCCGTCTGAATCGGAGGCCGATGCGGTACCACCATCACAGACGTCAGCAGCCTGAGACGGCTCGTGCATCCGGCCAGAAACGCCAGGGCCGCCAACTGATCGAAACAGTGCCCATGTTCCGAGGCCGACCAGACCCCTCCGACCGTGTAGGGATAAGCTGAGCCCAGGTTTGCCGGCACGATCAAGTGGTCATTGACCGACATGAACCCGAATCCGGCTTGCTCGGCGGCTTGGGCCACAGCCATATACGCCGCCCTGGACGTGTATAGACCACGCGACAATGTGCTGATGCCAAACTGCATTTGAAGATCTCCTGTGAACGGCGGTCTGAGAGAGGCTGGGACCGCAGCGTGTTCGATCCCGGGGAAGCTGGCAAGTCGACCGTCTCTGCGCGACACACACGCGGTTGGTCGCACCGCAGCCGACAGGTCCAGGCCCGCCCCCCGTCGCCCATTGCATCAGCACCTAACGCCTGGTTGACCACAACCAGCAAAAATTCGTGACTTTCGAGGCAGATAGTCTAGTATATATCCCAATTACTCTTTCCGCGGATCATACGCAGGCACAAATGCACGACTGGTTCGTCTACTTGCTGCTCGGAGTGGTCTGTGTAGCGGCCGCAGTTCGGCTACTGCGCCGCCGCCCGGCGATGCAGCCGGCACAATTCGCCAACGAACCGGCTTTGGCCACCGGGCCCGAACTGGACGCGCACTCCGAACCCTACACCCCTGCTCCTTCTCCACATCAGCCCCCCATGACCGAGCAGGCGAGCATTGTCGTCACCGCATGCCAGGACGCGCCCAACACCAAGATCATGCCATTTGCCGAGGATATGCCCGTCGCCATGCTGCAATTCGAAGGCAAGCACGGTCAATTCCCCCTGCGACGTGGCGAAGTCGTGATTGGCCGACACAGCGAGGACGACGTACGTATAGTCGACGTCCGCGTTAGCAGGCATCACGCCAGGTTGGTTGTTCGTGACGACGGAGGCTCCGAGATCGAAAATCTCACAGCCGCCCGCGCCGAACCCAACATGATGCTTGTGAACGGCGTATCGGCCAACAATGCCAGCATTAAGTACGGTGACATCGTGACCCTCGGTGGGGTGAGCTTCAGATATCAGCAGGCCGTGGCTTGAAGGTGCCGCGCCGCTCTCAGGAATAGGAAAGACGATGAACGACCGCGAGAGGACACGTACGATCCAGGTGCCAGGAGGCGACGATCAACGCCCCGCTGCCAATATGGACAACCTGCCGACCCAGGTCATCACAGATACGTCCAACCTCAAAGTGGGCGTCCTCAAGGTCGTTGACGGGCCAGGCAAAGGCCAGGAACGCCCCGTTTTCAGTGGCACCAACCAGATGGGCCGCAGCGCCGACAATCGCATCCCCTTGGACTTCGGCGACAACACGATCTCGCGCCAGCAGCACGCCGTCATCGCCTTCGATGCCTCCGACGGCTCGTTTCGCATTTTCGACGGCGGCAAACAAAATCCCGTCAGCGTCAACGGCGAGCGCCTGTCTGGCGACCGGCCGCTCTCCGACGGCGATACCATCAAGATCGGCCTCACCACGCTGCGCTTCTCCTTGATGTAATGTAAGAAGCCCTCCACATGTCGCATGTTGGGTCCGTGGCGGTCTGCGTCGAGGGCCCTGACACACTGCATCCGCTGAGGGCACCTGCATGACAAACTTCTCCCCGCGCGAGATCGTCTCCGAACTCGATCGCTACATCGTTGGCCAGGCCCCTGCAAAACGCGCCGTCGCCATTGCCTTGCGCAACCGCTGGCGGCGTCAGCAGATCACCGGAGCCTTGCGCGAAGAGATCCTGCCCAAGAACATCCTGATGATCGGGCCGACGGGCTGCGGCAAGACCGAGATCTCGCGCCGCCTCGCCCGCTTGGCCGGCGCCCCGTTCCTCAAGATCGAGGCAACAAAGTTTACCGAGGTTGGCTACGTCGGCCGCGACGTCGATTCCATCGTCCGCGACTTGGTCGAAGTCGGCATCGGCCTCGTGCGTGACGCCAAGCGTCGCGAGGTCACGGCGCAAGCCGAAAAAAATGCCGAAGAACGTGTTCTCGATGCCCTCGTCGGTGACGGTGCCCGCCCCGAGACCCGCGAATCATTCCGCCGCCGCCTGCGCGAAAACGAGCTCAACGATAAAGAGATCGACATTCAGGTTGCCGACAACGCCTCACCGTTCCCGACCTTCGACATCCCCGGCGGCCAGGTCGGCATGATCAACATCAATGAAATTATGGGCAAGGCATTCGGCCAGAAGACCAAATCCCGCCGCATGACCGTCGGCCAGAGCTACGAGCTGCTGGTCACCCAGGAGTGCGACAAACTTCTCGACCAGGACCAGGTGGTCGCTGAAGCCATCAAGGCGGTCGAGAACGACGGCATCGTTTTCATCGACGAAATCGACAAGGTCTGCCAGCGCAGCGACTCCGGTCGCGCCGGCGCCGATGTCAGCCGCGAAGGCGTCCAGCGCGATCTCCTGCCCTTGATTGAGGGCACCACCGTTGCGACCAAGCACGGACCGGTCAAGACCGACCATGTCCTGTTCATCGCTTCAGGTGCCTTCCACTTGGCCAAACCTTCGGACCTACTGCCAGAGTTGCAAGGCCGCCTTCCCATTCGCGTCGAACTGGCACCACTGACCCGGGAGGATTTCCGGCGCATTTTGACTGAGCCGGAGGCGAGCCTCATCAAGCAGTACATCGCCCTGATGGCCACCGAGGGCCTCACCATTGAGTTCACGGATGACGCCATCGACAAGCTCGCAGACATCGCCGCCTCGGTGAATTCGACCGTCGAGAACATTGGCGCCCGCCGCCTGCAAACCGTCATGGAGCGCGTGCTCGACGAGGTTTCTTTCGATGCCTCAGATCGCGATGGCCAAACCGTCAAGATCGACGCCGCCTACGTGGAAGGGCGCATTGGCGACCTGGCCCGCAACACCGATCTGTCGAAGTTCATACTGTAGTTGGCGCGCTTGTTTCCCCAGGGCGCCAGCCACGAGGGAGCGCGCCGCCTGGACGCGCAATCACGGGGTCAAAGCGCCGTGCGCTCCAACCGCTGCGCGATAGATCGTTCGCGATGCCAGACGTATAGACCACTTGCGATAACGATCGCAGCACCAGCCAACGTCCACCCGTCCGGCACCTGGCCGAAAACCAGAAAGCCAATGACCGTCGCCCACACCAGCAGCGTGTAGCTGTAAGGCTGCAAAGCGCCAGCCTCCCAATACTCCAAGGCTTTGATCAGCGAGAAGTGCGCAGCACTGCCCAGAATCGCAATCGCAACCAGCAGCCCCCACCCTCGGGCATCCGGCCACACCCACACGAACGGCCCGACGAGCGTGGTTGCAACAAGCCCCACCACCGCCGACCACGCCCAGGTGGTTTCGCCACTGTCCGTCCGCGCACACATCCGCACGAGCACCTGATAGAGACCCCCCACCCGTGCCGCACACAACGGGATGGCAACCGGCCATTCCATTTTGACGAAGCCGGGCCGAACGATGACCAGCACGCCAACGAAGCCCGCGATCACCGCCAGCCAGCGCCGCGCGCCGACTTTCTCGCCAAGCAACGGCACCGACAAGGCCACCACCACCAGCGGCGAGACCGCAGCAATGGCGTGCACATCGGCCAACGGCATGTAGAGGAAGGCCAGAACGAACAGGCCGTTTTCAACGATGATGAGCAAGGCCCGAAATGCTTGCAGTAACGGCTGGCCTGTCTGCAGAGCCGATCTCAAGCCTTGCCGCCGCAGCAGAACAGCAACGAAAAAAGTAAAGAGGATATAACGCACCCAGAGGATCTGCGGGATCGCAAGATGCTGCACAAGCAGCTTCGACAAGCCATCCATGCTGGCAAAGGCAAGCATGGAGGCGAGCATCATCATGATCGCCAGCCCCGGCCGATGGTCAGGCGTCGCTTGCCGCACCCCGACACGGGCAGGTTGACCACTGCTTGCCATCGACCGCTCCCCGCTGTGTGTCGCGTCCGCGGTCGATGTCTCACCGTTCGGCCCATTTGCCAAGCGCGCATGCAGTGCCACGTCCGCCCGTTGGCCGGGCGAGCAGTTTCGACCTACGACTTCCCGACCATGGCGACCTGCGCTTTACCGCGTCCCGCGCCCGCCATGACGGAACGGGCCGCAACCGCCCCCATCATGATCGATGCCAACGCCAACAGCGCGCCGACGCTGAGCAGCGATACCCCCGCAAGCCCCGCGCCAACTGTGCAGCCGCCCGCAAGCACACCGCCAATACCCATCAGCGCACCTCCAGCCAGGTATTGGCCGGTTGGCGTATCGCCGCCAAAACCAACCCAAGCCAATCGCCGCCCGAGCGCGGCCGTCGCAAAGCTTCCGAACACGACACCTCCGAGCAGGCCAACCCCGAAACTCGGAGCAACAGCCGTGCCCGCAACCCACCAGAACAAGCCCTCGGCAGCCGCTGACGTGAAAGCCAGAGTCTCGAGCGGCAGCGGAGCAAACTCATCCTTGAGAACATAACCGGTCCCCAGCCACCCGAAAGGCACCAGGATCCCGATCAACCCACCCAGCACGAGGTCACGCCGAGGGGCTCTGGAGATCAGCGCCCAGACAAGCAGCCCCGCGCCGAACATGGCGCCAACCAGCGGCGCGCCGCCCGGCAGAGCCGACAGGGAAGCGGCCGAGCCAATAGACACGCCAAAGGAACCAATCCAGACCCGGGCCGGCGCCAGCGCCCCTTTCAAAGTTGCATGCGCCAGGACGGCGAACACAATCAGGACCGACAAAGCCCGCAAATTACCTGTCCCAGCCAGCACAGTGAGCCGCGAGGCGCATCCCCGCCCCAACACCATGCCCGCACCGAACATCGCCCCGCCCAGGATGATCGCGGCAATCGGCAGCCGGCCCGCCAGGAATCGGTGCTGCGAAATATCGATCAACCCCAAACCCACAATCGCCGTGGTGCCAATGATCGCCGCCGCCAGCGCCATCGACCAAACACCGAGCGCAGACCGCCGCTCGAGGGCATCTCCGGCAAGCCCGCGCCTGAGGCAAAAGCGCGACGGCTCCGCAAGCATCCCGAATGCCAGCCCCAACACGAGGCCAAGCACGACGGCTGCTGATTGTGGCGTCCAACCTTCGAGGCCAAGATCCTGGAACATGGTGCGGCATCTCCTGCGCAATGGCGGTGCCCGACTTTATCAATTGAAATGATTTTCTCAATAGAGAGCAGAAAAACGCGAAAAATAAGAAATTAATCTCATTTTTCTTCAGAATGCCACAAACAGAACTCGAACAGACACCCCCAGCGAAGTCAAACCGCACTCCTGTCAACGCACTTCGCGCAATAAAAGTGCCCCCCTGCCATTCACTCCCCGAGCCCGCGCAGCGCACCGCCCCGCCGCGTCGCATACAGCACGACCGCCATACCCAGGCAAAGACACATAGCCGCCAGCAGGTAGGGCGCGCCGGGGAATAGCATGCCATCAGCACCCGAGATGCCTAGCGCAAATGCCCCGGCAAACAGGCTCGGACCGATCAGATTGGCGACCCCCATCAGGCTCGCGCCTGCACCCTGCAGCCGCCCCTGCTGATCCTGGCCTACCAGCCGAGTCATAAGCCCCTGCGCCGATGGCCCAATAAAACCCCAAAGACAAATGATGGCCATGCCCAGCCAGAACGTCGCCTCGCCCGGCGCAAATGCCATCAGCCCCAGCCCGCAGATGCCCGCCACCATGCCGAAAACGAGCATCCGCCGCTCGCCGAAGCGCGCCACCGCCGGCTTCACCAGCCCGCCCTGGACAACGCCCGAACAGACCCCGAATACCGCAAGCGCAGCACCAACCGCACCAGGCCCCCACCCGAAGCGATAGCCGGAGTGCAGCACGAACACCGCAGGAAAGACGGCATGTGAGACATGATAAAGGAACATGCCGAGCGAAAGCTCGCTGAGCCCTGGCTTGGAGCGGATGAGCGACAAAGCCCCCAGAGGATTGGCTGTCCGCCAGCGAAATGGACTTCGCCGGTCCGGAGGCAGCGATTCCGGCAGCACAAAATACCCATAGCTGGCACACGCCAAGCTCAACACGGCCGCCACCCAGAACGGCAACCGCGGATCCTGCGCACCAAGTAGGCCCCCGAGCGCAGGTCCGAGCACGAACCCCACACCGAACGCAGCCCCGATCAATCCGAATTTGCCCGCCCGCTCGGCCGCCGGCGTCACGTCCGCGATATAGGCGCCAGCCGTCGAGAACGTCGCCGCCGTAATGCCTGACAGGACACGGCCGACGAACAACCAAATCAGGTTCGGCGCCAACGCCATCAGGATGTAATCGAGCCCCAGACCAAAACTCGACAACAGCAGAACCGGTCGGCGGCCATACGCATCCGAAAGCGCACCGAGCACAGGCGAGAACAGCAACTGCATAAGCGCCCACGCCGTGCCAAAAACGCCGTAAATGACTGCCGCGCGCGCCGTCGAACCACTCAACTGCTCGACCAGTTTCGGCAGCACGGGGATGACCAGACCAAGCGCCATGACATCCAGAACGACCGTGACCAGAACAAAGCCCACGGCAGCCGACCGCCGCCCCTCACCCGTTACACCATGCGTCATCCAAGTCTCCCGGAAGATCGCCCCGGCACACGCAGGCGCAAATGCCGCGATATCGCCAGGAGCACCGGCCAGCGTTTACCCTGGCGAAAACCGCAATATCGCGACAGCCGCTGCAACGACGAGCACCGCCAACTCAGGTGCCACGGACGCCACCGCTCACTCCTTGGAACCGAGATGTTGCCATCCCCCGGTTTGCCTGAGCGCCTCGCCCAGCACAACAGCCGCAGCAACCGCGATATTCAGCGATCTGAGGCCGGCCCGAATTGGCACCCGCACCCGAGCATCGACCGCCCCATGCACTTCATCGGGAACGCCCGCACTCTCGCGACCAAGCATCAGCGTATCCCCGCTCGAAAACGCAAAGTCGATGTGAGATGTCTCACCGCGTGTCGTCAACAGAACCAGCCGGCCGGCCGCCCTATGCTGCAAGAAGGCGGTGAAAGACAAATGCCGCGCAACCTCGACCGCATCGAGATAATCAAGGCCTGCACGCCTCAGCGCCCGGTCCGTCATGTCAAATCCCGTAGGGCCGATGATGTCGACGCCGATGCCGACGCAGGCCGCCAGCCGCAGGATGGTACCCGCGTTCTGCGGGATATCGGGCTGATAAAGCGCAAGCCGCATAACGAAACCGCCAACTCCTAACGAGGCATCCCCAAACCGTAGTCATGAACCGGCGGCGATCTTCGAGGCCCAAGTCCGGGCCACGCAAACCGCCGCCGCGACCAACCTTTCAAGCTCTTACTGAAGAAGACACCACTTCAATAAGTCAGCGCAGCCCTGATAGCCGTCAGCTCCACCTTGGCATCCCCGTATTCCTCATACGAATGCCCGGAGCGCCGGTACCAGTACCGGCTATTGGCCTCATCCGGCTCCATCTTGTGCAGGCAAGCGTGCAGCCAGCAGGCCGTCGCATCGTCCTCGTGACGCTGAACGACACTGTGCGCCCCGTCCCAATTGTCAGCCATTGCCATATCCACGGCCAGGATCAGCTCTTCCCGGATCGCCATTGTTCCCATCCCTTGCGGCGCAGTTCACAGGCTGGGCATTGGCCGCAACCACCGCCCCAAGCATGCCTGCTTCTCATATCGCCATGGTAGCACGTCACACTCGCCTCGATGATCAGCTCCACCAGTCCTTGCCCGCCAAGTTCCTTAGACAGAGCCCACGTCTGCGCCTTGTCGAGATACATCAGCGGAGTCTCTACTAGGATCGACCGGTCGAGCCCGAGCGACAGTGACCGCGCCATCGACTGTATGGTCTCGTTGCGACAATCGGGATAGCCTGAGAAATCCGTCTCGCACATCCCTCCGACCAACACCGAGATGTCGCGACGCCAACCGACAGCCGCCGCATAGGCGAGGAACAGCAGGTTCCGCCCTGGCACGAAAGTATTCGGCAAGCCCGTTGCAGTCGCCTCGATGGCCATGCGCCGTGTCAGCGCCGTCTCACTGATGGCGGCAAGCGCATTGAGCTCCAGCACATGATCCGGGCCAAGGCGACGCGACCACTGATCACTGAGCCCCGCCAGGCCGGCCCGGATGACCGGCCTTTGCGCCAGTTCGACATCATGTCGCTGGCCGTAGTTGAATCCGATCGTTTCAACGCACTCATAGCGCGCAAGCGCCCATGCCAGACACACAGTCGAATCCTGCCCGCCCGAAAACAACACCAAAGCCGACGTCTGATTGCGACCTTCAATGCCTGAACTCAAGCCAACGACCTCCCATGCCTGCGACAGTCGCAAGGCCTGCTCCCAACGACGGCCCTGCCCCAACGAAATCGGGGCATCCCGACCGCAGAGCCGGAATGCCCCATGTCATATCCGAATTCAATGGCTGAGGGCAGCGCCGCTCAGCGCCGCCCCTTCGCGCGCGCCACCGGCGAATCTTCATCCGGCAGCACTCCGTCGGCATCGGGCCCCTCACTGGCCTCCTGCTCCTCACTTCCCTCCGGATGGGCGAGCATCTTCTCGGTGATAAGCCCAGCATTGGCCCGAATGGCCGACTCGATCTCGTCAGCCAGCGCTGGATTATCCTTGAGGAACGTCTTGGCGTTCTCCCGCCCCTGCCCAATCCGTTCGCCCTTGTAGGAGAACCAGGCGCCCGACTTCTCCACGATGCCGGCCTTCGCACCCAGATCCACCAGCTCGCCAACCTTAGAGATGCCCTGCCCGTACATGATGTCGAACTCGACCTGCTTGAACGGCGGGGCCACCTTGTTCTTTACCACCTTCACGCGCGTCTGGTTTCCAACGACTTCGTCCTGCGCCTTGATCGCGCCGATACGTCTGATGTCCAACCGCACCGAAGCATAGAATTTCAGGGCGTTGCCACCAGTCGTGGTCTCGGGATTACCGAACATGACGCCGATTTTCATGCGGATCTGGTTGATGAAAACCACCATACAGCCCGACTTCGAAATCGAACCGGTCAACTTGCGCAAGGCTTGACTCATCAGCCGTGCCTGCAAACCGGGAAGGGAATCACCCATCTCGCCATCGAGCTCGGCCTTAGGAGTGAGAGCAGCTACCGAATCGACGACCAAAACGTCGACTGCCCCGGACCGCACCAGCGTATCGGCGATCTCGAGCGCCTGCTCACCGGTATCGGGCTGCGAAATCAGCAGCTCATCGACCTTCACACCGATCTTGCGGGCATACACGGGATCAAGCGCATGCTCGGCATCGACAAACGCACAGATGCCGCCCTTCTTCTGCGCCTCCGCAATCAGCTGCAACGTAAGCGTCGTCTTACCCGAACTCTCAGGCCCATAGATTTCGATCACGCGCCCCTTCGGCAGCTCACCGATGCCCAGCGCAATGTCGAGCCCCAGCGACCCGTGGTGCTTCCACATCAATAGTTTTATCGTTCTGGCCGAGCTTCATGATGGAGCCCTTGCCGAACTGCTTTTCGATGTGAGCCAGCGCAGCGTCAGGCGCTTTCACCTTGTCCATCTTGTCCCCCTCGACAAGCCTGAGGTCCCGGAACGGCCATGGCAGGTCCCCTTCTCTATCCCTGAGTGATGGTGTGCGTGCAATTCCATCATAATGTACCCACAATGTTCTCATTAAGCAAGCTATATGTTCTCAATTGTTCCAAACCTGATAAGCAATCATCGGCCGCCGATTCGATAATGATAACGATAGGACTCGCTAAAGCCCAACTGACGATAAAGCGCGATTGCGCCCACATTGGCGATCGCAACTTGCAAGTAAGCTGATTGGGCGCCATGACTTTTCGCCCATTCGAGCAGCCCCCGACCAGCGCCCGACCAGCACCGCGCCGGCGGACAGCGGGAGCCGTCGCAATGTCGAAGAGCCCCGCCATGCCGCGCTCCACAGCAGCCACCCCCAGGCGACCGGCTCCCCAGCGAAGCTGAGGCAGGCGAATCCAACGGGCTGAGGAATAGCCTCCAGCATGCGCGCGTGCAGCCGCGTGCGCTCTGCCACAATGCCGTTGGCGGCCCCATAGCCGTCCAGCCAAGCTTCGGACGGACGCGCGCTGATGAAGAGCGAGGCAATGGAATTGCTTGGCCCGATTGTGCCCGCCCCCGACAGTGGGGCCGTCATGACGGCGGTCTCGTCGAAAGCAGAAAATCCGAGATTGGCCAAAGTCTTGTCGGCGACCGCACCTGCCAAGGGCGTGATCCGCACGACAAGAGGGAGGCCACGCGCCGCATAAAGGGCCCCGACGTGCTCCAAGACGGCCTCAACGGGTACAGAGGGAGACCACGCATTGAGCGAATTCGCACGCTTCGTGTAGCCGTTCGCAAAGCGCAGCAACCAGCCATCAACGAGACAAGTCTGCAGCGCCGGCCAGGCGTTGAACGCCCTTTCCTCGAGGGCACGGACCACAGCTATGGGGACAACCGCCGGCATTTCACTCATCGAGAGCCGCAGCCGCATATGTCAACGGCAACTCGGTCGTATTCTTGATCTCTTCCATCGCAAACGCACTCGACACCTTGGCGATTTCGATCCGTGAGATCAGCGTCTTATAGAAAACGTCATAGGCTGCGATGTCCGGCACCACGACACGCATCAGATAGTCCACGTCACCTGACATGCGATAGAAGCCCACGACCTCCGGCATGTCGGCCACCGCAGCATGAAAACGCTCCAGCCAGTCGAGACTATGCTCATCGGTCTTGATCGAAACGAAAACAGTCACAGCGGCATCGACTTTCGCAGCATCGAGCACCGCGACCCGCCGGCGGATGACGCCCGCTTCCTCAAGCTTTTGGATCCGGCGCCAGCAAGGTGTCGTCGACAACCCCACGGCTTTACCAACTTCCGCAACTGCCAGCGTCGCATCACGCTGCAGAAGCGCAAGGATCTTCAGGTCCATTGCATCAAGCATCGCTGGGCTCCAGCACGCCAATTATCGATCAATAATTAGCAATTTTTCCCAAGCATTACCACTCCAGGGCCAAAACGGGGAAAATAAGTCCTCCAGCAACCAGAAAACCGGCCGCCGCCGGTCACATCATGCGATCGCCGAATGGTACAATGAACCGTGGCGATTGTCCGTCCAGTGCCAAACAGGCGTTGGCAACCGCGCGCTGGAGCGCAACATCGCGCCACCCCTTTGCCGAGGCTGAATTATGCGGCGACGCAATAACGTTAGCCAAATTCATGAAGTCGTGGCCCATGGCAAATCGCCCATGCCGCACCGGCTCGACCCACCACGCGTCGATGCACGCGGTAAACTCCGGATTGGCAACGAGATGGGCATAAAGCGCTGCTTCATCGACAATTTCGCCCCGCGCCAGATTCACCAGAATGGCATCGCGCTTCATCGCACGCAGTTCTTTCGCACCGATCAAACCATGCGTTGACGGCGTCAGCGGCAAGCTGAGAATGACCACGTCACTCTGCCCAAGCAGCAGGCCCAGATCATCCTCACGACCGATCCAATCCACCACTTCCGACGTTTGCCCGCTGCGATTTATGGCGTGGATCTTGGCCCCCAGCGCCCGCATCAACCGCGCCGTCGCAACGCCAATGCCGCCAAAGCCTAGAATACCCACACACGCGCCGGCCAACATCCGATTGAGCCTGAACTGGTCGAATTCGAGGCGCCGCAGCTTGTCGTGCTCCACGAACAAGCGCTTGAGCGCCGCCAGCGTCATCGCCAGGGCATGCTCGGCCATAGGCTCCGCGTAAGCTCCGCCATTGGCCGCAATCGTCACCTGCGCCGGCAGATCGGCCAGCGGAATGTAGTCGACACCGGCGGTAACAAATTGAATAAGCTTGCAATTGGAGAGGAGATCCGCCTCCCCAGCCCGCAACTCTTTCGCCGTATTGCGCGCGAGCATGACGGTCGCTTCGCGCAAGGCCTGCCCCCTCATCTCAGCCGCAACATCGTCAAGAGAGACAATTCGATCCGCCGAGGCCGCGGCAGCAGCGCCGATCACGTCGCGCGCCTGGACCGACGCCTCGAGCGTCACCAGAATATTTTTCTCCACCATACCTTTGATCCCTTACCTTCGAGGACGCACGCGGCCCCACTTGAACTGCTTCAACACCACTCAAATTCCGGATTGCCCCACCAAGCGAGCGCCAAAAACCATCTTTTTGACTGGAAGATCTGACACTTAGCAGGCGGGCAAGATGTCCCGCTACCGGCGCGAACGCAAGGCTGCTCTTGCCCCGAACCCTATCGAATTTGCAACCCACCCCGCAAACCCGCGCCTGTTCCCGCTACAGGCGGGCCCTCATGCGGCATCCCGCCCACTGGACGAACGGTTGAAGCCCGCTGGAGTGCGTGCTAAGTCCGCGACCGGTTCGAAGGCGGTGCCACCGGTTTGGCCGGCGTCTCGCTTCGGATCACTCCTCCCTTCAAACGGGCACCCGCGAGGGTCACCGTCCCCGGGACAGCGCGGTTGGCTGCAATGGCCTACTGCGGCGATCGGGGAGCTTGGCGAGCACACTGGCGAGAGCGGGAACAGCCGTGGCGAATGACGAACCGATAATGGCGACAGTGGCGGGGCGCTACGCGTCCGCCCTGTTCGAGCTGGCGAAAGACGAGCGCAAGCTCGAGGCTGTAGAAGCCGACATGACCAACCTCGCCAACATGCTCGACACCAACCCTGAACTTGTGCGCATGGTCCGCAGCCCCGTCATCAATGCCGACGATCAGGGCAAAGCCATCGCTGCCATCGCGGCCGCGGGCGCTTTCTCCGAGTTGAGCACCAATTTTGTCAAGCTTCTGGCGCGCAGCCGGCGCTTGTTCGCTCTTGCCGAGATGATCAAACTGTTTCGCCAGCTGGCAGCCCGTCATCGCGGCGAGATCACGGCTGACGTTGTTTCGGCGCACCCATTGAACGAGACCCAGAGCGCCGCCCTCGAGGATGCGCTGAAAGGCACCGCGGGTGGCCGCAACATTCGGATGAATACCCGGGTCGATCCTGCACTTCTCGGCGGCCTTGTCGTCAAAATGGGAAGCCGCATGATCGATTCATCCCTTCGCACCAAGCTAGATTCGCTCAAGACACGCATGAAAGAGGTTCGCTGATGGACATCAAGGCCTCCGAGATCTCCTCAATTCTCAAGGAGCAGATCAAGAACTTCGGCCAAGAAGCTGAGGTTTCAGAGATCGGACAGGTTCTCTCCGTCGGCGACGGTATCGCCCGCGTCTACGGCCTGGACAATGTCCAGGCCGGCGAGATGGTCGAGTTTCCGGGCGGCCTGCGCGGCATGGCCCTGAACCTCGAAGCCGACAACGTTGGTGTCGTTATCTTCGGAGACGACCGCGGCATCAAGGAAGGTGACACGGTCAAGCGCACCGGAGCCATCGTCGACGTGCCCATCGGCAAAGGCCTCCTCGGCCGCGTCGTCGACGCTCTCGGCAACCCGATTGACGGCAAGGGCCCCATCGCCTCCGACAGCCGCGCACGCGTCGACGTCAAGGCGCCGGGTATCATCCCGAGAAAATCGGTGCATGAGCCGATGGCGACTGGTCTCAAGGCCATCGACGCCCTGATCCCGATCGGCCGCGGCCAGCGCGAGCTGATCATCGGTGACCGCCAGACTGGCAAGACGGCGGTCGCTCTCGACACCATCCTCAACCAGAAGCCGCTCAATCAAGGCACCGACGAGAGCCAGAAGCTCTATTGCGTCTACGTCGCTGTCGGCCAGAAGCGTTCCACCGTTGCCCAGTTCGTCAAGGCCCTGGAGGAGAATGGCGCACTCGAGTATTCGATTGTCGTCGCCGCCACTGCTTCCGATCCGGCCCCCATGCAGTTCCTCGCCCCGTTCGCCGGCTGCACCATGGGCGAATATTTCCGCGACAACGGCATGCACGCCGTCATCATCTATGACGATCTTTCCAAGCAGGCCGTCGCCTACCGCCAGATGTCGCTGCTGCTGCGCCGTCCTCCCGGACGCGAAGCCTATCCCGGCGACGTCTTTTATCTCCACTCACGCTTGCTTGAGCGTGCCGCCAAGATGGGCGACGCCGCAGGCCAGGGATCGCTCACCGCACTCCCCGTCATCGAGACTCAGGCCAATGACATCTCGGCCTACATTCCGACCAACGTCATCTCGATCACCGACGGCCAGATCTTCCTTGAGACCGACCTTTTCTACCAAGGCATCCGGCCGGCCGTGAACGTCGGTCTTTCGGTCAGCCGCGTCGGCTCATCCGCCCAAACGAAGGCGATGAAGAAGGTTGCAGGCAAGATCAAGGGCGAGTTGGCCCAGTACCGTGAAATGGCCGCCTTCGCCCAGTTCGGCTCGGACCTCGACGCTGCCACCCAGCGCTTGCTCAACCGCGGCGCGCGCCTGACAGAGCTCTTGAAGCAGGCCCAGTTCTCTCCCCTCAAGATGGAAGAGCAGGTCTGCGTCATCTGGGCCGGAACCAACGGTTATCTCGACCCCATGACCATCGGTAAGGTCAAGGAATTCGAGACTGCGTTGCTGGCGAACTTGCGCGGACCGAACGCCGCCATTCTCGATGACATCCGTGCTTCGAAGGATTTGTCTGACGACACCGCCGCCAAGTTGAAAGGCGTTGTCGAGACAGTCCAGAAGCAGTTCGTCTGAGGCATCGGGGCCATCACTTGGCCCCATCGCCATCGATCACTCCGCCGAGCCGAGACCAGGGGATATGCCCCTGGCAATGCCAGGATCGAAACGACCGATGCCCTCACTTAAAGACATGCGCAACCGCATCGCCTCGGTCAAGGCGACGCGGAAAATCACCCAGGCGATGCAGATGGTGGCCGCAGCCAAGCTGCGCCGCGCCCAGGAAGCTGCCACCGCCGCGCGTCCCTACGCCGAGCGTATGGACACCGTGCTCGGTAATCTTGCGAGCCGAGCCTCCAGGGAAGGCGCCTCGCCGCTACTCGTCGGCACCGGCAAGGACGACGTCCACCTGCTTATTGTCATGACCGGTGAGCGCGGCTTGTGCGGTGGTTTCAATTCCAATATCGCCCGTCTCGCCCGCCAGGATGCCCAGCGCCTCCTGCGCGCCGGTAAGACCGTCAAGATCATGTGCGTCGGCCGCAAAGGTGCCGACAACCTGCGCCGCGATCTCAGCCGCAACATCACCGACCGCCACGACCTGCGTGGCGTCAAGCAGGTGGGCTTCGCCAACGCCGAGGAGATCGGCGCCAAGGTGCTGGCCATGTTCGAGGCCGGCGACTTCGACGTCGCCACGGTGTATTTCTCGGAGTTCAAGAACGTCATCACGCAGAAGCCCACCGGCCTGCAGTTGATTCCGGCCCGCATTCCTGAGGCTCAGGCTGAAGCCGCCGGAACTGCAAAGGCCGCTGTCGAGTACGAGCCCACCGAGGACGAGATCCTTGGCTACCTCTTGAAGCGCAACATCTCGACCCAGATCTTTCGCGGCCTGCTCGAGAATGCTGCTTCGGAGCAGGGCGCGCGCATGACGGCGATGGACAACGCCACCCGTAACGCCGGCGACATGATCAACAAACTGACGGTCAAGTACAATCGACTGCGCCAGGCCAACATCACCAAAGAACTCATCGAGATCATTTCGGGCGCCGAGGCGCTCTGATCCACTGACACGGGAACGAGGACGATAGCAATGGCATCCAATAAGGTCGGCAAAATCAGGCAGGTGATGGGCGCCGTTGTAGACGTCCAGTTCGACGGTCACCTTCCCGAAATCCTGAACGCCCTGGAAACCCAGAACCAGGGCCAACGTCTGGTGTTGGAAGTCGCCCAGCATCTTGGCGAGAACACCGTCCGCACGATCGCGATGGACTCCTCGGAAGGCCTGACCCGCGGCCAGGACGTCACCGATACCGGCCAGCCGATCTCCGTGCCCGTCGGTGATGAATGCCTCGGCCGGATCATGAACGTCATCGGCGAACCGGTCGACGAAGCCGGTCCGATCAACACCGCTGCCAAGCGCGCCATTCACCAGCCCGCGCCGACCTTCGCCGAGCAGTCGACGGAAGCACAAATCCTCGTGACCGGCATCAAGGTTGTCGATCTGCTGGCGCCATACGCCAAGGGCGGCAAGATCGGCCTGTTCGGCGGCGCCGGTGTCGGCAAGACCGTGCTAATCATGGAGCTCATCAACAACGTCGCCAAGACCCACGGTGGCTACTCGGTGTTCGCCGGCGTCGGCGAGCGCACGCGTGAGGGCAACGATCTCTATCACGAGATGATCGAAGGCGGCGTGAACAAGAAGCCCGTCAACGGCTCGGCCGCCGGCTCCAAGGCGGCTCTTGTGTATGGCCAGATGAACGAGCCGCCGGGCGCCCGCATGCGCGTTGCCCTCTCCGGCCTGACGGTCGCCGAGCACTTCCGCGAGCAGGGCCAGGACGTGCTCTTCTTCGTCGATAACATCTTCCGCTTCACCCAGGCAGGCTCCGAAGTGTCGGCGCTACTCGGCCGTATTCCCTCTGCCGTCGGTTATCAGCCGACACTTGCGACGGATATGGGCGCCCTGCAGGAGCGCATCACTTCGACCCAGAAGGGTTCGATCACCTCGGTGCAGGCCATCTACGTGCCGGCCGATGACTTGACCGACCCAGCCCCGGCCACATCGTTCGCCCACTTGGACGCCACGACGGTGCTCTCGCGCTCGATCGCTGAAAAGGGCATCTATCCGGCCGTCGACCCGCTCGACTCGACCTCGCGCATGCTCGATCCGCGCGTTGTCGGAGATGAGCACTACGCCGTGGCCCGCCAAGTCCAGTCGATCCTGCAGAAGTACAAGTCGCTGCAAGACATCATCGCCATTCTCGGCATGGACGAACTGTCGGAAGAGGACAAGATGACGGTGGCGCGCGCACGCAAGATCGAGCGCTTCATGTCGCAGCCCTTCGACGTCGCACAGGTCTTCACCGGCTCGCCGGGCGTCCAGGTACCGCTTGCCGACACCATCAAAGGCTTCAAGGGAATCTGCAACGGCGACTACGATCACCTCCCCGAGCCGGCTTTCTACATGGTCGGCACCATCGAAGAAGCGATTGAGAAGGCCGCGAAGCTGGCTGAGGCCGCCTAAGCACATGGCGCGAGGACCGGGATATACGGGAAAGCCGTGCTGCTCGGCCCTCGACGCCGCACTGACTGCCGACGATTTCGAGCCGACCTTGACGATCGATGACGACGGTGTGCTGTGCTTGACCGTCGGCATCACCGACATCGAAGAGGATGAGCCCACACTTGTCCTCGAGCCCATGATCTACTGTCCGTTCTGCGGCACGCGCTTGCAAGCGGGCGGCGACGCGGAGCCGCCGGCCGCTGGTGCAGGCGAAAGCTGAAATGCGATTGGGTTTGCCGGCCCGGCAAGCAGTCGTTCCAAACTGACCGAAGCGCCGGCCGCCGGCGTCTCACAACCGATCGAGACCGACAGATGGCAGGAACATTCAAATTCGAGCTGGTGTCACCGGAGAAAGTTCTGCTTTCAGGCGACGCAAGTGAAGCCATTGTGCCCGGCATGGACGGTCAATTCACGGTTCTCGAGGGCCATGCCCCCGTTATCTCCACGATGCGGCCCGGCCGGCTGACCGTAAAGATGGACGGCCGCGAGCGCGCTGTGTTCGTGCGTGGCGGCATTGTCGAGGTCGAGCCGAAGAGCCTGACGATCTTGGCCCAGCACCTCATCGATCTTGAGAGCCCCGATCGCAACGAGGCAATCAGCGCCGAAATCAAGGCCGCAGAAGCGACGCTGGCAGCCTCCAAAGACGATATGGAGCGCATGACGGCCGAAGATACTTTGAGCCACCTCCGCGAATTGGCCGGCCGCTAAGCCGCCCGGAACTGGTCGCCTGCTTCACGATCGCCCGAAGGCTTTCGAGCCCCCCAGAAGTTCACATGTCGCGCTGGCTTGGATGCCGCGCGGCACACTCGGCCAATGCGCAGCTGCTGGTTCCGCCTGGCAAGCGTGACATGAGACATAGGCCCTCACAGCGCGAGCGGTGAAGCTTGTCAGCCCCATGAGCAACGTCTAGAAAGCTGCACGCGGTTTTGCCGCGCAGGGGAGACACCGGCATGAAAAAGACCGCGACCATCATCCTCGGCCTGGCGCTGCTCATTGGCGCCATTGCATTCGCCGGATACCGCTTTTCCGGCGCGAATAACGCATCATCCAGCCAAGCTGCCCGAAATCTTTCACCCTCCGCCAAACGCACACAAACCATGTCCGGGGTGCAAATTTTCGATATGGGCCTCAACATCGCCAACGTCCTGGTCGGCGTCCTCGGCATTTGGATGACGATGCGGGGCATGCGCGCCGAGCGCCGGTCGATGGCGATGCGGCAAGACCGCTAAGAAGGCCGGCTTTCCCGTCCGCTGCAGGAGTTTTGGTAGGCTCTGCAGTCAGCACATACGCAAACGCCACCCTGAGCCATTTCGCGGTCGAGCGCGATCCGCTCGACTGAGCGCGTTTGCGCGCCGGGTCAGCCTGGATCGTGCACGGCGCTACGACCTCACGACGGCCACGCCACGCACAGATAAAGCGCAAACGTGTGCGCGGCTGCATCGCTCTCGTTGAGCAACCGTCCCTCGAGAATCTCGAGCCGAGAGACATCCCCCGCCTTCGACAAGATTTCGCGCAGGTTGTCCGCTCTCAGCAGCGGCAAGTGCTTCGGCTCGTATTTCTGAGGCACGCTGCTGGTTGTCGGTTTCGCAGCAAAACCACCCCCCGAACGACGCAGCGGGTAAAAGGTCACCTCTTTCAGTCCACGCCGGCTGGCTGCCACATTGCGAGCTCGGGAAAACCGCTTGGAGCTTCCACCCGCCTCCAGATAAAGCCAGTAGTCCGCACCTGCCGGCAGCGCATTCACAACCCCGTCCAGGAGCGCCGAATAGCTGGCTCGCGCTTGCTGGTCCTTATCCACCAACACGTAGCGCTCGTTGTCGAACACAAACGGCCGGCCAGTGGCCTCATTGAGAAGTTGAACGTTGTAGCAGCTCTGATCGCGTCCTTCGATTAAGCCACCTTTGATTGCGCTCGTGATCTTGAAGGCCGGCGCCGAAACCAGTCTCCGTTCCATGCGCTCGCGCAACGAAACCCGTTGCGTAGTCGTTTGCGGACTTGCGGTGACAACGGGCGTCGTCGGCGCTCCGGCAACCGAATGCGAAAAGGGCAGCGGCGCCGGCAACGGCAATGATAGGCCATTCTGCGGATCGCTGCCGGTCACGGCCGATGCAGTTGCTTGACTGGCCGACGAGTCAGCGTCCTTCGCGACGCCTTTTGCTTGAGCAGGCGCCCCAGCAGGCAACAGACCACTTGCACTCAGTGAAGCCGCTGCAGAGTCCCTTCCGCTTCGAGGAGAAGGGCCGTCCTCTCCTGCCGGCCCGGCTGATTTAGGCGCTCCCTGGCCTGACGTTACGCTTTGAGCGGCTGGCGCCGAAGTAACTCCCACGCCCGGACCCGGCGAACTGACAATTGCTTTCAACCCTTCAAGAGCGAGTGCCCGTGTTCGCGCATGGGCCGCCCGCTCGGCCGCCAATGCAGCCTCCACAGCCCTCAACTTCACGAGCAGTTCGTCCCGGGTCAACGCATCATCGGATGTGGCCGCATCCCTCGTCGGCCGGTTCGCTACTGCGGAGGAGCGAGCGCCCTGTTGCGCGAGGCCCTCCTGCGTCATCCCCACAGCCAATACGAGCACGATGCCCAGCATTGCCATAAGCCGCAACAGCGTACGCCGGGACGCGGCATCCGGCGCCTGCCACCGCACCACACCAAAAAGCACTAATGACGAGCAGATCAAACGCAAGGTTATCTCCCCGTTGCCGGCCTTCACGGTGATGAGGTTCGCGCCCATCACCGCCTCTGGCAGCCATATTCGGCAGGCTGCCGCCTCGATCCCCGCTTGGCAACCCCGAACCGTTTGCGACGCCACACAAATTCTTCATCTCTTTGCTCGTGACGCGCATAATCCCATCGCCCCACGGCACTTTAGGGTTCGGTTATCCCCGCGCGATGGTTTTCAATACGGAGGCGTGAAGCCTCGGGTCGCCACACGCTAGAATGCGTCCTCCCGCCTCCGGTCGCCCCCCTTCCCAGTTCGTCACCACACCGCCGGCACCTTCGATTATCGGCACCAGCGCGACGATGTCGTAGGGCTTCAGGCCGACCTCCGCAATGATGTCCACATGCCCCGCTGCAAGCAGGCAATAGGCATAGCAATCGCCTCCAAAGCGGCTCAGTCGCGCCGTGGACCGCAGCCGCTCGAATACGGCGACATCGACTGCCTCCGTGAACAGCTCCGGGCTTGTCGTCGTGAACCGCGCGTCCTCCAGTCTCCGACACTGCGCAACCGACACACGGCGTGCCTTGCCGTCTGGTCCACGCCAATAGGTTGTCCCCGTCTTCGACCAGACCCGTTCACCCGTGAACGGTTGATCCATCAGACCGACAATCGCCCGCTCATTGTGCGTGACACCGATCAGCGTGCCCCAAAGCGGCATCCCGGTCATGAAGGCGCGTGTGCCATCAATCGGATCGATGACCCATGTGTAGGGCGCAAGCCCTTCGATATGCCCTTCTTCCTCGCCCAAAATGCCATGGTCAGGGTGCAGCACGGCAAGCCGGCGCCGAATGACGCGCTCGCCGGCGCGGTCTGCCTGCGTCACCGGATCGAACCGACCACCTGTTGCCTTGTTCTCGATCACCAGGCGCTTTCGAAAGTGCTTGAGAATGGCAGGTCCGGACAGATCTGCCAGGGCGTGCGCCGTCGCCAGAAGCTCACTCGCCGTGGTCGTCCGTCCCGCCATGGACTTCGTCGAAGGGCTCAAGGCATATCTCCGCTCAAGGGTCGGTCACCCGCAGTCGCATCGCTTCAAGGCGAATGCAAGCCGGTGTTATGGGATTTCGCCAAGGCCGAGGCAAGACCGCCAATCAACCGCGGTGGAGGTGAGAGGCCCGAGCGTTTTGAAGCGAGAGCCGCCGCCCTTGGTGGGGGCGATACCGGATCAGCACACGCTTTTGATGCACAAGCGCAACACATACCAAAGATTGCAATTAGAGATTATTGCTACCGATTGCTCGCAGGCGCCCGAATCAGCAGGATGAACACGTGATGTTTTCCGCTCGGCGGCGAACATTTCTCCGAAGTCCCGGTGCGCTATCGCATGCCGCGGCTTGGCGTTTCCTCCCAATCACTTGGTCGCTTGGCAACAAGCGACCTTTTTTCTTGGCGCACGGCCAAGGTCGCCAAATTCACAGCACAACGTGGGCTCTGAGAGAATTGCATTGCTGCTATGCAGCAAGTTACAAGATGCTGAAAAAGAACGAAATAAAAAGAAACGATGGCCTGATCTGGCGCGCCTGCTATAGTTTCTTGCGCGCCGCACAATTCTTGATCTTGAACTTACACATGAGCGCTTCTACATAGGGACTGTGGAGCCGACGAGCTGGGCTTGTCGGCCTCGCAGCCCTCCTTTGGGCGTTTCCTCCCTAGACTTGGGCCGTTCCTCGGAACGGCCCCTTTTCTTTTGCAGCGCCCCAGTCGTGGCGACCCGACGCCGTACGGGCGATGCCACAGCCCACGCGAGCCAATTTATTCTGCTGCCGTGCGCCAGCCAATAATCTGCGGAACCTCGACCATCACGCGGCCCAGCACACGCGTCAGCGCAGCCCTTAAACCTCAAATCCAATCGTTCTCTGTAACGAGGCCTCGTTGAGATAGAGCGCACGGTTGATCTCGAGCTGCAGGACATGCACGCCGCGCGAGGGGCGCCCGAAGTGCTCGGTTATGAAACCGCCCGCGTAGGGACGATTGACGCTGACCTCATAGCCGCGCTGCATCAGCGATTCCCGGAAGAAGCGGGTCAATTTAATATCGCACGACGCGCCGAACCGGTCCCCGAGCACGAAATCCGGCCGTGCCGTCATGGGCTGTCCGGCCGGTGTCGACGGCATTGAATGGCAGTCGATCAGAATTGCCACGCCGTACATGCGCCTGGTCTCTTCCAACAGGCCCGCCAGAGCCGCATGAAACGGCTTATAAAGCCGCTCGATCCGCTCGATGGCCACACCAACCGGCAATCGGTCCCGATAGATCTCTTCAGCGTCGGCCACGATCCGTGCAATTGTGCCAAGGCCTCCAACCACGCGGATCGATTGCGTATTTGCAAACGGCGGCAAAGGACCCTCGAACAGCTCCGGATCGAGTTCATAGGGCTCCCGGTTGACATCGACGTAGGCACGCGGAAAACGCGCCGCAAGCAATGGCGCGCCGAGCTCTATGACCCCTTCCAGCAATTCATCGACATAGCAGTCCTCGGATTTGCGCAGCGCCTGCGCATCCAGACGCGATTCGGCGAGAAACGGTTGAGGATAGACCCTTCCCGAATGAGGCGAGCAGAATACGAATGGCCCAACGCTCACGGAGGGCATCGCCAGCGAAAACGGAGGCGTCAATTCCGCCGTAATCCCGTCTCTCTCGCGCTCCGCCAACCCGCCTGGATGTGCCACAACTCGCTCTATCGTTGAGCGCATGACCTGATGCTGCCCCCAGCAGACCGGCCTTGCACGGTTAAAGACAGGGCCTCACCTGCAAGCTGACGGCAAAACCAGCTCCCACTTTGCCAACACCATTGGTCACTGTCCATGCGGCGCGAAGCATTAATTCCAATCCACCCGGCCTGCATGGCCAGTCTTCGAAGACCGGCAGAGAGTGGCTCCAAGCCATGAAACGCGGGCTTATTTTAGCCTCGCACGCAAAAGCAGTTCACCATTCAGACAAGACTTCATTTCATGTTTACCAAATTGGCGTCAATTTTATCGGGCCTCTTGAGGACAACACACCGATCACGCTTACTCCCTCCCATTAGCACCGAGCCGCACACCCATGACCGCCAAGGCCTCCCCGGTGACCCAGCAACGTATCCTCCTCGCTGAGGATGACGATTCCATGCGAATATTCCTGGCCCGCGCCCTGGAGCGCGCTGGCTACGATGTGATTGCCTTCGACAATGGAGCGGAGGCTTATCAGCGGCTGAAAGAAGAGCCGTTCACGCTCCTGCTGACCGACATCGTCATGCCCCGCATGGACGGCATCGAGTTGGCACGACGGGCAAGCGAACTCGACCCCGAGCTCAAGATCATGTTCATCACGGGCTTCGCAGCCGTGACCCTCAACAACGAGGTGACCACGCCGAAGGACGCCCGCGTCCTCTCCAAGCCGTTCCATCTCAAGGACCTTGTGAGCGAGATCGATAAGCTGCTGGCCGCTTGAGACCATCCAATCCCGCCGCAAAAGACCACTCGAAACGAGGCTCCCTCAACAAGCCACCCCGCCGGCCCAAAGAGGCTGGTCACCACCAGCGGCAACCGCGAACGCCTCGCCGATCCAAAGTCGACACCACTGGTCCTTGCATCTGGTCCTGGTTATCGATATACGACTGATCTCCCGGCGTCGCGAGGCGCAAGCGGGCGCTTAGCTCAGCGGTAGAGCACTACCTTGACATGGTAGGGGTCACAGGTTCGATCCCTGTAGCGCCCACCACTCTGACCAGTGGTTCATTGGCAAAGTCCTCGATCGGCTGATCGGATCGGAACACCAAAAGTGATTGCCGGCCGCCGGATCGGCACACCGAGCCTATGCAGATCAGCCGCCACACGGTGTCGGATCGAACGCTAGGCCACCGGCTCTCGTGTGACTTGCCAGGGCTCAGCCTGCAATCCGGGAAAAGTCGGCAACGCCGAGCGTTACCCGCCGGATCTCGGACAGCAGCTTCAACCTGTTCTCACGCAAGGCCGCATCGGGAACATTGACCGTGACCTTCTCGAAGAAGGCATCCACCGGCGCACGCAAATCGGCCAAGGCATTCATAGCGCCGACGAAATTCTCGACGTTGATGGCCGCGACAGTATCCTGCTTCGCGCTCTCGATGGCCGCAGCCAAAGCCAGCTCCTCTTTGTCTTTGAGAAGTTTGATGTCGTAAGCTCCCTCGAACGTGCGCTTCTCCTTTTTCTCCTCGATGGCCAGGATGTTGGCGGCCCGCCGCGCACCAGCCAGCACATTGGCCCCGTCGTCACTGTCCAAAAAGGCTGCCAGCGCATCGACCCGTTTGACCATCAAAGCCAGGTCGTCCTGATCGCCCAGCGCGAACACGGCATCGATCAAATCGTGCCGCGCGCCCTTTTCTCGCAAGTGAACCTTCAGCCTGTCCGCGAAGAACGACACGAGATCCTGCGTAGCCAACTCCAACCGCTCGATTTCAGTTTGTGAGAGGTCATCGCGAAGGCCACGCAAGAGGCTAACTCCGACGCGACGCGATTGCGCCTTGATCAACGGCAGCAACGGCACACGCAAATCATTATCGAGCACGATCCGAATGATGCCGAGTGCCGCCCGGCGCAGCTGATAGGGATCACCCGACCCCGTCGGCTTTTCATCGATAGCCCAGAAGCCAACGAGCGTATCGAGCTTGTCGGCAAGCGCCACAGCAATCGAAACGGGCGAAGTCGGCACGCCATCACCGGCCCCACGCGGCTTGTAATGCGCCTCGAGCGCCTCCGCGATCTTTGGGTTCATATGTTCGGCAAGAGCGTAGTAGCGGCCCATCAGACCCTGAAGCTCAGGGAATTCTCCGACCATGCCGGAGACCAGATCGGCCTTGCAAAGTTGCGCAGCACGCCCTGCCAGCTCGGGCTCGGCGTCGACACTGCCCGCAATCTGTCGCGCCAGCTCCGTGATCCGGTCGACACGTTCCGCCTGACTACCGAGCTTCTCGTGAAAGGTGATGGCACCAAGCTCCTGGCGCATCGGTTCAAGCTTCTTCTTGAGATCCTGGGTCCAGAAGAAGCGCGCATCTGACAACCGCGCCCGAATGACCTTCTCGTTGCCCGTCGTGATTTGCTCGCCGCCATCAGCAGCAACCAGATTTGAAACCATCAGAAAACGGTTGGCGAGCTTGCCTGTCTTGGGATCACGCAGCGAGAAGCACTTCTGGTGGCTGCGCATTGATGTGGTGAGGCATTCCGCCGGCACCTCCAGGAACGCCTCGTCGAAGGTGCCAATCAGCACCGTGGGCCATTCGGTCAATCCCGCATTCTCAACCAACAGGCCTTCGTCGACGACCAGCTCCAGCCCCGCCTTGCCGGCCAAGGCTTCGGCCTGCTCGCGGATCATCTCGACCCGCTCGCTCGTCGGCAGCAGCACCTTGGCGGCGTTGAGTTTCGTTCCGTAGTCCTCGAAGTTCGCAACCTCGAAAGGTGCGTTGCCGTGAAACCTGTGTCCACGTGTCGTCCGCCCGCTCGTAACGTCGCCCACCAGCAGCGGCACCACCTCGCCCCCATAGAGACAGATGATCGAATGCAGGGGCCTCACCCACTGGACGGCGCCACTTCCCCATCGCTGCGACTTCGGCCAGGGAAATTTACCAATCACCTCACCGAGGACATCGCCGATCAGGGTTGGCGCCGGCTGCCCCGGCCGATGCACGCGCGCAACGTAATAGCTGCCCTTCTTGGCATCCTCGACAACCTCGGCCTGATCGATCGACGTGAGCCCTGCGCTCTTCAAAAAGCCCTCGATCGCCTTTTCAGGCGCACCAACCCGCGGCCCCTTGCGCTCATCGGAAATGGCAGGCGACTGTCCCGGTACGTCCGCCACCACCAGCGTCAGGCGCCGTGGCGTCGCAAAAGCCATCGCTTTGCCGCCTTGAAGGCCACGGGCTGCCAACCCCTCGATAACCAGGCGTTTCAGGTCCTCGGCTGCACGCCCTTGCATGCGGGCCGGAATCTCCTCGGAGAAAAGCTCGATCAACAGTTCTGCGGTCGAAGGCATCTGCACAGGTCAAGTCCCGGATGAGCAAAGGAAGGGGCCGGATCGCCTCCCCTCACTTGCCGCCATTCTGCCGCCAAGGCAAGGCCGGCGCGAGAACGCGATCGTGATCGGCTAGTTCTCTGAGCACCAGATCCGGCAGGCGTCTGGCCCGCAATCACGGCCGCACGGCCAATTCCGCTCTCTCCTTTTTGTCCCGGGCGAGCACATCGACCACTTGCGCCCACACCGCCCGCATATACGGTCGGAAGAACCAAGCCGGCGCCAGCTTCCGGTCGTAGGTGGCACTGACAGCGAGGCGGCTGCCGCCTTCCGGGCCATCAGATTCAACCGTGAAAGTCACGTCCAAAGGCACGGCCCATCGCCGCATCGGCGTGGTATCGCGAACCGCCGACCAGGTAATCGAGCCAGCACGGCGCGAGGTGACCTCCAGCACGAGATCTCCCTCGCCTTCCCGGCCCTTGAAATGCACGATCCGCTGAGAACCTAGGCTACTTCCACCATCGATCACGTGCGTCGGCCTTGGCAATGTTCGCAGCAGCAATGGAAGCGGCAGTGCCGACGACGACGCTTTGTCGATCGCCGACCAAACAGCCGCAGGCGGTGCCCGAACGGCAACGGTCGTAGCGACCCGGTCCCGCTCGGCAAACGTCAATGCATCAGATACCCCCTCCAGGCTCGCAGCCCCGATCGCAAGAGCCGACGCCACCAGCACCCCGAGATCATTGAGGCCCGTGCCGCCCGGCGGCAAGTCGAGACCAAGGATCCGTTTCGCAAACGCCCACCCGCCACGAAGAGCCCAATAGATCGAATAGCCGACGATGAACGCTAAGGTCGCCGTCACCGCGAGAACGACAACAAGAACGAGAAGGCACGACAAGACACCAAGAATATCGCTGAGAACGCTGTTCGCGGCGTCGGCGGGCATCGGCGCAAAGGCTGCAGCCAAAGCCATGCTGACAACAAGCATTACGGTAGTACCGACCGTTCGCCTCAGCGCCACCAATGCCGCTGACGGCGGCCCAGCCCCGCGCAATGCACCACGCTGCCAAAGCACGAGCGAATGGACCATCAATACCACCAGCACCGGCGAGACAAACTGCAGGCCGTTGGTCACGTGCTGGGTGTTGGAAATGGCAAAGGCATAGCAAAGCGCCAACCCGCCAGCGATGGCATGCCAAGTCATGCTCGCGTATCTCGCGTGGGTCATGATCGATCGCCCCAACTCACCTGGACTTCAGAGGCCCCCGCCATCGCGCCGATCTGCAAACATGTTCCCATCATCGAGTGCCTTTGCCTCATGACACCGCCCTTGCCAATTCACGCGCGAACGTTGGTTGCATGGCACTCCCCACATTAGTCTGCGCGCCGACGGCCTCGGCCAAGGCATCCTCGATCTTGGCGTGACGAAACTGAAAGCCCGTGGCCAACGCCTTCGCAGGCAGCACACGCTGGCTCCCGAGCAGGATCTCGCGCCCCATTTGTCCCAGTACCGCGCGAATTGGCCATGCCGGAATCCACATGAACGCCGGCCGCCCGAGAACCTCGCCCAGCGCCGCCGTGAAGGCGCTATTGCGAACCGGTAGCGGTGCCGTCGCATTGAGCGCCCCATCGACGTCCGGCGAGGCAACGGCATGCGCGATCAACCGCACCACATCCGCACGACTGATCCAGCTCATCCATTGGCGACCGTCGCCGATGCGACCACCCAGGCCAAGATCGAAAGCGGGCAACATCCGCGCCAGCATGCCGCCCTCGTGATCAAGAACGAGCCCGATCCGCAAGGCCACGACCCTGACGCCATAAGCGCGCAATCGCATGGCTCGCGCCTCCACCGCCGCACACGAGCGATGCGAAAAACTGCCAGCACCAGCTTTGGCAGGCCGATCAACCTCGCAGACCTGCACGTCTCCGCATTCGCCGTAAAAACCAATGGCGCTCGCGGTCACGACCACACCTGGCGGGTGCTCCAATCTGTCAACAAGTCTTTCCACCGCCCGCCCCATCTTCAAACGCGAGCGCAGGATGCGATGCCTGTTTCGCCGCGTCCAAGGCGCGTCAGCGACCGGCGAACCCGCCAGATTGACGATGGCGTCGATGGCTGTATCGCTGGCGATCTCGTCGAGACTTTCCACCAGGGTGATCGGAGCCGGCAGCTCGCTGGCTTTCTGGCGCGAACGGACCAGCGCGATCACATCATGTCCCGCCGCCGTCAAGGCCGCGACCAACCGCGTCCCAATGAAACCTGTAGCCCCAGTGACCACGATACGTTGCCGCCCCCTGAGAGCGCTCACGAGCTCGGCTGCATCGGGCAGCGCAAGCCTTGGTGCACGCTGCGATGCCAGCCAGTCCCGCACACCGAACACGCCGACGCCCAAACCTGACACCGTCATCAAGACGCTGAGCCAATCCCGTGAAACGAACCCCAGCCCCGTCGGATCAGCCGCCCATTGCCACAGCATCGGCCCGATGAAGGCGAGGATGGCGCCGTAATTGACCGCCAGCAGGGTATGCGTCACGCGCTCGCTCGCTGGCAAACGGCGCGTCATGTCTTCCTCAACGAAATCGGTAAGCGTTATCACCAGCTCGACCGCCAGCACGCCGAGCACCAGCGCTGCGATCAATCCCTTCGGCTCCGTCCACGCCGCCAGCAGGAACAACACGCTGTAGAACCCATTGCGCACGGCATGCAGCTTGAGCTCGCGGGCCGCCGTTGACCGCCACGCCAGTCGCTCGGTCAGTTCGTGATGATAGAGCGTATCGAAAGCGCCCATGGCAATCTGCAGGGCGAGCAACAGGCTCAGGAATACTTCTGTCATGACGCGACCTCCTCGAAGACAGCCGTTTGATGGATCAATTGACCAAGCAGTGGATGCGCAAGTTTCAGCACGAAAGCGAAGCGCCCCTCTCCAAGATCGCGATGTGTGATGGTGCAGACACCGGGTGTGAGCCAGCTCGGCAGGCGCAGCCTTCGGCCTGCGACAACGAGATCGTAGCCAGCGCTCTGGAACACCAAGCAATCCGCTTCGACCGTCAGAGCGAGACGCATGACTAGGCCGTGGCCGAGATGCTCCTCCAAGCCCGTCGGTCCGCTAAAGCGTTTGACGGAATTGATGGTCTGGGGAAACCGCCCGGGCCGCGTGTAGGTTCGCGTCCAGATTTGGCCTCCCAACGCGTCACTCTCGGTGACCAGCACTGACGCAGGCCCGACCGCACCGTCCTGATCCGGTAGCGGACCACCGACGATGCGTGCCAAGCGCGCCAACATCGCACCGAACCAGCTGAGTTGTGTCTCGACGACCTGACCACGATAGAGCCGCAGACCATTGGGCGGGACCGGCTTGGAAAAGCGCGCCCGCACGGCAGCCGGCAAGTGATGCCACTGCGTTTCGCCGAGAAGCCGTCGAAATCGCCGATCCTCATCGACCCACACGCGAAACGGCCGTCCGCCATGCTGGCGCCGGGGCTCGACCAACGCATCAGTCATGACTTGAGCCGCCACTGCGCTGCCGGGCGCAAAACCACCGCCGTCTGCAGTGAACCCACTGCCTTCATTTATGACGATCATTTCTGACATGACAGAAACATCCATTTAAAAAAAGCCTCGTCGACGCCTAGCGCCCCTTCGACGGCGTTTCGCTCTTGCCGTCCGCCGGTGTTTCTCCACCACCGCCATCACCCCGCGACGGCACGAACCGTAGGATCGCACTTCCAAGCCGCATGAGCAGGCTGAGCTTCGCACGCGGCACCCGACGCATATCGACCGCCCACTTGTCGATCATCTCGACGAAGCCCAGCATCGCGGAAATTCGTTCTTTGGCTTTCGGATCCATGAAGCGGTCCGCCTCAGCCTCTGCCATGCACGTCCGCAACATCGCTGCTGTTGGGTCCAACTCCCGCTCTTTTCGGCCTTCGGCAATACGCGTCACCATCTCCCACAGGTCAGCCTCCGCTTCGAAGAAGTCGCGTCGGTCACCCAGCACCTGCACCCGCCGGATCAAGTTCCAGGCGAGCAGCTCCTTGAGCGAGTTCGAGACGTTCGAGCGCGCCAGCGACAGCGTTTCGGCAATGTCTTCCGCCGTCAGTGGCCGCCCCGAGAGATAGAGCAGCGCATGGATCTGACCAATGGAGCGGTTGACGCCCCAAACCGTTCCCATCTCGCCCCAATGCAGCACGAACCGCTCGACGGCGGCCGGCATGCTGGATTTTTTGACTGTAATTTCTGTCATGAGAGAAACATACGCTCATCCCCCGCCCGTGTCCAGTGCCGGCGACAAGGCCCGATCCAGAACTTGATCTGACTGGTTGACGCCGCCTTTCAGCACAGGCAATGCCCACTGGGATGACGGCGTGTTGAAAACTCGCTATCCAACATGTCCGGACAAACGACCGCAAAGCCACGCCACGATCCGGCGTGACAAATCCAGGAATGCCCGACTCCATCCGACTGCACGCAAGCCAAAGACCGCCCAGACCGCACGCAAGGAACCCGCCCGATGGCAAACAAGCGCGAAATGACCCTGATCGGCTTCATGCAGGCCCAGAACTGCTCGAACTACATCGGCTCCTGGCGTCATCCGGAATCGATGTCGGACTTCCTTGGTCCGGAGTATTTCTGCCGCATCGCGCGCACACTCGAGCACGGCAAGTTCCAGCTATGCTTCTTCGACGATCGCCTGGCCATGCCGGACATTCTCGGCAACGACCACAAGGAGGCCGTGGCCAACGGAGCGCGCGTCGTCAAAATGGACCCGGTTACGTTGCTGGCCTGCATGGGCATGGCGACGCGCAACCTCGGCCTCGGCTCCACTTATTCGACAACCTATTATCAACCGTTCCACGTCGCGCGCGTGATGTCGACGCTCGACCTGATGACGTCCGGGCGGGCAGCCTGGAACGTGGTCACATCGCTCAACAACTCCGAAGCCCACAACATGGGCGCCGAAAGCCATATGGAGCACGACCACCGCTATGACGTTGCCGACGAGTTCATGGAGGTCGTGCTCGGCCACTGGGACTCATGGGAAGAGGACGCCATCGTCGTCGATAAAGATGCGGGCCTCTTCGCTCACCCCGAGAAGGTCCATCGTCTCGACCATAGCGGCAAGTATTTCCGCTCCAAGGGACCGTTCACGGTGCCTCGCAGCCCCCAGGGCCGCCCGGTGGTGATCCAGGCCGGCCAGTCAGGCCGGGGACAGGCGTTCTCCGCTCGATGGGGCGAGCTGGTCTTCTGGGTCCTGCCAAACCTCGAAATCGGCAAGAAAACCTACACCAACTTCAAGACAATGGTGGCCGACTGCGGCCGTGATCCCGCCTCTGTCGCAGTCGCCCCGGCGATTTACGTTGTGCCGGGCGAGACCAAAGCCATGGCCGAGGACAAGATGGCACTGATCGACAAGCTGGCTAAGCCGGTCGACGGCCTGGCGCTGCTGTCCGAGGCGCTGAACTTCGACTTTTATTCCAAGCCCATGGACAGCTCGTTTTCCGATGAGGAGCTGGCAGGCGTAAGCGGCCTTCGCGCTATCATCGATCGCGTCACCGCATTGTCGGGCAAGCAGAACCCGACGATCCGCGACTTCGTTGATTTCTCGAGCCGTGGCACTGTGCGCGAGTTCCCTCGATTCGTCGGCACCCCCAAAGAGATCGCCGATGGCCTAGAGGAATGGTTCAACACCTGCTGCGACGGCTTTGTCATCGCCGCCACCCACCTGCCCGGCAGCTACGAAGATTTCGTCCGCCTCGTCGTTCCCGAGTTGCAGCGGCGCGGCCTCCATCAGAAAGACTACAAGGGCCCACGCTGCGTGACAACCTTGGCCTTCCCAAAGCGCGCATCGGCACTGGAAGCTAGCGCCTGACCGGCTAGCCTGACGACGGAGACATCTGATTGCGCCCCGCCGCCACCAGCGGGGCGCCCACACCCTGAGGAGGCCGCGCGCCATGGACGCCACCAAGTTCAAGAACCTCATGCGCCATCAGGCAGGCGCGGTGACCATCATTACTGTCGGCGAACCCGGCAATCGGACGGGACTGACGGCAACGGCCATGTGCTCGCTGTCCGACACGCCGCCAACCGTCCTCATTTGCGTCAACCGTAACGCCAGCGCCCACGCCCCGATCCGCGCCTGCAAATGCTTCGCCGTCAACATCCTGGCCCAGGACCATCACGAACTGGGCCAAAGCGCTTCTCCACTGCTTCGTCGAAGGCGAAGCACGCTTCGACAAGGATGCCTGGCAAACATTGGAAACAGGCGCGCCGGCCCTTAAAGGCTCCCTCGCCACCCTCGACTGCAAGCTCGTCGACGAGCACGAATTCAAGACCCACTCGATCTTCATCGGCGAGGTCAAAGACGGGTCCTTCCGCGAGGACGCCCAGCCCCTCCTCTATTTCCGCGGTGATTTCTGGGACGTGAAGGGCCGCTGAAAGCCGGCGCCGCTCGAGCGCACTGCCCAAGGGCCACGAAGCCACCGAAACCAACCGTTTCTCCGTTTGACAAGGGAAAACGGCATTGCAACAGTGACGAGGACAAAGGCGACGTTGAAGCGCCAGTCTCATGAGCAGATTGATTTGGCCGGAGCCTCGGCCAACTAGGGAGAACAACCGAATGAGGACTTCGATTTCGCTCGTAGTGGGCACCTTGGCGCTCGCGAGCGTTCCCGGCATTGCTGTGGCTGCCGACGTCAAATTGCCGAGCCAGATTTCTTGGACCGCCTACGAGAGCGGATCATCGGGCTATTCGCAGTCCGTCGGCATCGTAACATGCTCAAGAAGCGCTACAACAGCGAACTGCGCATCATCCCGGGCAAGAACGACGTCTCGCGCATGACGCCACTCAAGGTGGGCCAGTCCAAACTGTGCGCATGCGGTGTCGCCTCCTACTTCGCGCAGGAAGGCGTGCTGATGTTCGCCGAGAAATCTTGGGGACCGCAGCGCCTTTACAATCTATTCAACAACAACGGTCGCAACGGTCAACAGGTCGCCGTATCCGTCGCATCGGGCATCAAGGTTCCGGCCGACCTCAAGGGCAAGCGCGTCACATTCGTGAAAGGCGCACCGGCCCTCAATCAAAACATGGAAGCGTTTCTTGCCTTTGCGGGACTCACCTGGGCTGATGTTAAAAAAGTCGAGGTTCCCGGTTGGGGGCAGTCGGTCGACGCCGTCATCAACGGTCAGGCCGATGCCGTTTGGGGCTCGACGGTATCGAGCAAATACGCCCAGCTCGTCGCCTCGCCCGAGGGCTTGCATTTCCCCGCCATGCCCCATTCGGATAAAGCTGCCTGGGAGCGGGCCCACAAGGTGGCGCCATGGTGGGTGCCGTCGATGATCCATTCCGTCGTACCCGGCTACAAGGGCAAGGTGCCTTACGAAGGATCTAACTTCCCCTACCCGATCTTCGTCTCGACGAACGATGCGCCCGAAGACTTGGCTTACGGCCTGACCAAGGCGGTCATGTCCAACTATGGCGACCTGAAGGAAGCCGGGCCGAGCATGGACGGCTATCAGCTGAGTGCCCAGAACCTGACGTTCATTTTCCCGTACCATCCGGCAGCGATCAAGTTCTACAAAGAGATGGGCGTTTGGAAGGCAGAGCATGACGCGCACAATGCCAACCTCTTGAAGCGTCAAGACGTTCTGGCCAATGCATGGAAGGCCTATATGGCCAAACCTGAAGCCGGCCCGAAGTTCGCCTCGGGATGGATGGCAGCCAGGGCCGCGGCTTTGAAAAAGGCTGGAATGCCCGTCGTCTTCAACTGAATATCATAACATCCAGCCCGGCAGGCGGGCGTCGTGCCACTGAGGCCGACGCCCGCTGCCAGCGCTTCACCTTACGCAACACCCAAGGACCGTTCCGATGGCAATCGATGTCAGCGAAGGCGAGAAAATTGCGACTGCTGCGGAACTGTCAAGCCAACGAACTCTAACCTCGCTCGCTCGCGTCTTCGTGGCGCTGGCAGCCGTTTGCTCCGTCGGTCTTTCGGCCTACCTGATCTTCGGGCTGGGCCCGATCCTGGGCACCTGGGTCCCCCTCGAGACTCAGTATTTCTACATCATGATCGGTCTGCTGCTGCCGATCGTATTCCTCGTCTATCCAGCGAGCAGCAAGGGGAAAGACAGCACGGGCTGGCTTGACATTGCGCTCGCAGCCCTCGCCTTTGCGATCCCCATGTACTTCTCGATCCGTGGCGATGACATGCTGAACGAGGGCTGGGAGTATGCAGCCCCCATGCATGCCAAGGCCCTTTCGTTCGTGATGTGGGGCCTGGTGCTTGAAGCCCTGCGCCGCGCCGGCGGCACGGCCATCTTTGCCATCTGCCTGATCGTATCGATCTATCCGATTGTTGCGGGCTGGATGCCGGGCATCCTGCGTGGCCAATCCGTTGCCGCCGAGGTCACCGCCGGCTTCCACATTTTCGGCACCGAGAGCGTCCCTCGGCATCCCGATGAATGCCTTCGCCAACCTTGTCATCGGCTTCCCTGTGTTCGGTGTCGCCTGAGAACAGACGGCGGCGGCGCTCTTCTTCCTCAACCTCGCCTTCGATGCTCGGCCATCAGGCGGCCCGGCCAAGGTGGCGATCTTCTCGTCCGGCCTGATGGGGTCCATGTCCGGCAGCGTCATCACCAACGTTCTCACGACCGGCGTGCTGACCATCCCCGCCATGAAACGCGTCGGCTTCAGGCCCGCCTATGCCGGCGGCGTCGAAGCCTGCGCCTCCACTGGTGGTGTGTTGATGCCACCCGTCATGGGCGCCACCGCCTTCGTCATGGCCACCTTTATCGACGCGCCCTATTCCGAGATCGTGGTCGCGGCAATCTTCCCGTCGGTCCTCTATTATCTCGGCCTGTTCATGCAGATCGACGCATACGCGGCCCGCTAATATGCAGGGCCCGCTCAATGGCGAGCTGCCTTCGCTCTGGCAAACCCTGAAGGACGGCTGGTACTACGTCGCCGTCTTCGTCGTCCTGATGATCATGCTGCTCTATCTCCAGCGGGAAGCGCAGGCACCTTACTACGCGACTGTCGCCCTGCTGATCATCAACCAGTTTAACGCCAAACATCGCTGGGACTGGGCCAAGTTTGGTGACTTCGTGGTCGCTGTCGGCCGCCTCTTTGCCGAGCTGGCCGCCATCCTCGCCGGCGTCGGCCTGATCATCGGTGCACTCTCGCTATCCGGCAAGATCGGTAGCTTGACCTACGCACTGGTTCAGATCGCCGGTGACAACGCCGCTGCTGCCAGTTCATGGGGGCGATCACCAGCTTCATTCTCGGCATCGGCATGACGGTGACTGCCGCCTACCTGTTCCTGGCCGTGACGCTCGCCCCGGCACTCACCAGCCACGGCCTCGACAAGATGGCCGTGCACCTGTTCCTGTTCTACTGGGGCATGATTTCGTTCATCACGCCACCGGTGGCACTCGGCGCTTACGCCGCGGCGTCGATCGCCAAGTCGAATCCGGATGACAAACGCTTCGAAGCCATGCGGCTCGGTTCGATCATCTATTTCGTGCCATTCTTCTTCGTCCTCAACCCGGCCCTCATCGGCCGCGGGCCCATCGGCGAGATCATCATCGTTCTGGGAACGGCCATCGCCGGCATCATCCTCATTTGCGCAGCCCTGCAAGGCTATCTGTGGGGTGTCGGACGCCTGGACGGCAACCTGCTGGCTTGGCCCGGACGGTTACTCCTCGCCGCCTGTGGCATCGTCCTCGCCCTGCCCGGCAGCAAGCTGATCGGGTTCACCCACATCCAGTTGCTCGAGATCGCGGCAGCTCTGGGTGCCGCTGGCCTGGCCTTCGCCTGGCTCGGACGCCGCAAGGGCGAGGTGAAACCAGTCGTAGCATCGTAGAGTGATCGGCAGGTGTACGCCTGATGCCTGCCGCCTGCCGGGAACCGACCATGACGACAATTGCCTCGCTCCTCGCCGACCCCGCCACACGCGGCTGGTATCTGGCCTTGTGCATGGCCGTCATGATCTTGCCTGCCATCGCAGCAAGCATCTGGTATCACAGCAATATCCGCAGCACTCCTGGCGGACGCCAACTCATGGACCGCCACAACGCCAATCGCAGAGACCTATCCGTTGCGCGCGACATGGCCCGCGATATCAGCGCCGGGCGCTACGGAACCAAGGCCCGGACGATGCAGAACATCATCTATCGCGGCATAGCGGTGTGGGTGGCAGCCAACGTCGTCGTCTTCGGCATTCTGCTTTGGGCCGACGAGATCAATCGCCCCATCCACGAGGCCGCTCCACCACACCTCCAGCGCTGAGCCTGGAACGCCCAAACGCGCGCGCGATCCTACCCGGCCGGCGAGGTGCGTCCTAAACGGCCGCCAGATCCTGGATGAATTGCCAGGCGATCGCGCCCCGAGCGCGCGCTCCCGTGTCACGCTCCACTCGAGCGCCTCGCGCACCAGTTCGTCGTCTTTCACCTTGAGCCCGTAGTGCGCCGCATAGCCCCGGATCATGTCGATGTATTGATCCTGCGAGCCATTATGGAAGCCGAGCCACAGCCCGAAGCGGTCCGAGAGCGACACCTTTTCCTCCACCGCCTCTGATGGATTGATCGCCGTCGAGCGCTCGTTCTCCATCATATGCCGGGGCATCAGATGCCGGCGGTTGGAGGTGGCGTAGAACAGCACGTTCTCGGGCCGCCCTTCGATCCCGCCTTCCAGCACCGCCTTCAGAGACTTGTACGACGTATCGTCGTGATCGAACGACAAGTCGTCGCAAAACACGATGAACCGATGATCCGACGACCGCATGTGATAGAGGCAGCGCGGCAGTGCATCGATGTCCTCGCGGTGGATCTCGACGAGCTTCAGGTCGTCCTTTTCGAGCTTGAGCTTGCGCCGAACCTCGGCATGGCTGGCCTTGACCAAGCTCGACTTGCCCATGCCGCGCGCCCCAAAGCAGCGCGTTGTTGGCCGACAACCCCTTGGCAAACCGCAACGTATTCTCCAGCAGCAGGTCCGAGGCCCGTTCGATCCCCTTGAGCAGGTCCAGCGGCTGCCGGTTGACACGGGGCACGGGAATGAAGGCCTCAGGAGCCGTCTGCCACACGAACGCTTCCGCAACGGCAAAATCGATAGCCGGCGCCTCGGCGGCGGCGCCATGCGCTCCAGGGCGGCTGCAAGACGCTCGAGGCGATCGATCATGGGGATGCGGGTCGGCAGACATCGGCGGCGAAACTCCCTAGAAGATCGGCACCAGCGGTGCCGGAACCTCGGCCGGCGGGCTTCTATAGACGCTTGCGCGCCCTCCGTCACCTCGCGCACATGATCGCACGCCTTCACCGCCGCCCCTTGCTGCCTGCCTCGCCGGCCCCCAAATCCCCAGCAACTGTCCAGAAGGCCCCGCAACGCTTGCTGCAAAAGGGCACGCGCTCACTATAGTCCGCCGCGCAGCCGACGGGATCGAGGATGCCGCGGCCGGCGTTGCGTGCCGGTTGCCGCCTCCTGCAGCCGTTGCCGTACCAGTAAGCCGACGGCTTTCCCTGTATCGACGCACCACATCAAGGACGTCTCGATGTTTTTTATAACCCCTGCCTATGCACAGGCTCCAGGCGCCGATCCGCTCACCAGCATGCTGATCCCCTTGGCGCTGATGATCCCGATCTTTTATTTCCTGGTCATCAGGCCGAACCAGCAGCGCGAAAAGCAGCGCCGCGAGCTCATCTCTGCCGTGCGCCGCGGCGACACCGTGGTCCTCGGCAACGGCTTTATCGGCAAGGTCGTACGCGCCAAAGACAACGAAAACGAGCTTGAGATCGAGCTCAACGATCAGATGCGGATCCGAGTCACTCGGGGCGCCGTCACCGAAGTCCGTGGCAAAGGCGAGCCTGTCAAGGACGCCTGATCAGTCGCAGTCGGCTCCGCACCCGAGCCGGCCCTAACCCGAGTTCCAACCAGGCGTTGGCTCGGCCGCCGCAAACCGTGAAGGGTCGAGGCCCCATGCTGCATTTTTCGCGCTGGAAGATCATCTCCATCCTCGTCACGCTTGTGATCGGCGTTCTCCTGGCGCTTCCCAACGTCCTACCCAAGCAAACCGTCGAAAGCTTGCCCAGTTGGTTGCCGCACAAGCAAATGCGCCTCGGCCTCGATCTACAGGGCGGCGCACATCTTCTGCTGGCCATGGACACCGATCAGTTGCGCAAGGACTGGTTGCAGAGCCTGCGCGACGACGCACGAAAAACGCTCGTATCCGATGCCAAGATCGCATCCAGCGTGCAGATCCAAGGCAATCGGATCGTCGTCCGCGTTTCAAAACCTGAAGAAGTGGACAAGGCCCAACGCGAGTTGCGCAAGATCCAATCCTCCGTCGGCAATCCGATCGCCGGCACCAGCGGCAGCGACGTTGACATCACCCGCGCACCAGACGGCACAATTGTCATCACACCGACCTCCGCCGGCTTCATTCAGCGCCAGTCCAACGCCGCCGGCGCCGCCATCCACACCATCGAAAAGCGCATCAACAGTTTGGGAACAGCCGAGTCGAGCGTTGTCCGGCAAGGTACGGATCGGATCCTCGTCCAGTTCCCTGGTCTGCGCGACACACGCCAACTCAAGGAGATTCTGGGCAAGACGGCGCGGCTCTCCTTCCACGAAGTCCATCCCTCGATGACGCCCGAAGAGGCGCGTCAGGGGCGGCCGCCGATCGGCTGGCGGATCTATCCATCGGAAGAGCCGGGCGCCCCACCCTACTTGCTCCGTGAAGCACCCGTCGTTTCGGGTGAAGAGTTGAGCAACGCACAACCAGGCTTCGACCAGCAGACCGGCCTGCCCGTGATCAACTTCAGCTTCAACCAGCAAGGCGCGCGCAAGTTCGGCCGCTTCACCCAGTCCCACGTCCAGCAGCCCTTTGCCATCGTGCTCGATGACAAGGTGATTTCAGCGCCGGTGATCCAGTCGCCGATCCTTGGCGGCTCCGGACAGATCTCGGGGCGGTTCACGGTGGAAGGCGCCAACAATCTTGCTGTGCAATTGCGCTCAGGCGCTTTGCCGGTGAAACTCACGATCGCCGAAGAGCGCACGGTCGGACCATCGCTCGGCGCCGACTCGATTGCCGCCGGCCGCCTCGCAGCACTCATCGGCACCGCCGGCGTCATCGCCTTCATGGTCTTCGCCTACGGCCTGTTCGGCGTCTTTGCCATTGCGGCTGTGTTCTTCAACCTGGTCCTGATCGTCGGCATCATGAGCCTGATCGGGTCGACGCTCACTTTGCCAGGAATTGCCGGCCTCGTGCTGACCGTTGGTATGGCCGTCGACGCCAACGTGCTCATTTACGAGCGGATCCGCGAGGAATTGCGCAACGGCAAGACACCGATCTCCGGCATCGATTCGGGCTTCAAGACAGCGCTTGGCACCATCATCGACTCCAACCTGACAACCTTGATCGCGGGTTTGGTCATGTTCTGGCTCGGTTCGGGTCCCATCCGCGGCTTCGCCGTCACCCTATCGATTGGCATCCTGACCACGGTCTTCACCGCCTTCACCGTCACCCGGCTGCTCGTGTCCGAGTGGGTCCGCCGCCAGAAAACGCGGCATATCCCGGCCCCGCTTTGAGCCCCACCCGCGCCCGTCCTAGGACCTGAACCCATGCTCTTCAAAGGCGTCGACTTCTGGCCGCACGGCACCACCTACCCGATCATGAGCTTCCGCCGTATCTGCATCGGAATCTCATGGGTGCTGGCTGTCTTGTCCGTGATCATGCTGTTCACCAAAGGACTGAACTTCGGCGTCGACTTCAAGGGCGGTTCCCTGTTCGAAGTGCAGTCCACGACCGGCCACATGGACATCTCGGCCCTGCGCGAGCGGCTCTCCAAGCTCGGCATTGGCGAAGTCCAGATCCAGGGCGTGGCCCAGCCGACCGACGCCCTTGTCCGCGTCGAGCGCCGCGGCGCCGATGACAAGGCGCAGCAGGAAACTGTGAAGAAGGTCGAAGACGCGCTCAAGCCCGATATCATCATTCGCCGCACCGAGGTCGTGGGGGCGGCCGTGTCCGACGAACTAAAACGCGCGGGTATGCTGGCAGTCGCCAGCGCCATATTTGGCATCCTGCTCTACATCTGGTTCCGCTTCGAATGGCAGTTTGGAATCGCTGCCATCCTGGCACTGCTCCACGACACCTTGATCGTGCTCGGCGCCTTCAGCTTGCTCAACATGGAGTTTGGCCTCTCCGAGGTCGCAGCCGTCCTCACGTTGGCTGGTTACTCGATCAATGACACCGTCGTCGTGTTCGACCGGATCCGCGAAAACCTGCGAAAGTACAAGCGCCTCGATCTCACCGAGCTGATGGACCGGTCCATCAACGACACTCTCTCGCGCACCGTCCTGACGGCCACCACGACCTTCATTGCCGTGCTCGCCCTCTATATCTTCGGCACCCAGGTCATTCGTGGTTTCGCCTTCGCGATGCTGTTCGGCATTGTCATTGGAACGTGGTCGTCGATCTTTGTCGCCTCGCCCTTCCTGCTATGGATCGGCGTCAAGCGGGACTGGTCCAGCACCGCGGCAACTGGCGCGCCGACCAAGGCTGACGCTGGCAAAGCTTGAGCACGCCCAACCGCCTGCGAGCCGCCGCCATCATGCCCACCTCCGAACCACCGACAGGACGCTATCCAGGCCTGGCTCCGATCGACGCCTACGGCAATGGCGGCTTCGCTTCGCGGGAATGAGCCACAAGGGATCGATCCTCTGCCTGCCCGATGCCATCCAGGCCTGGAGCGTCACCGGTATAGAATGAATCTCGACATCGCAAGCCTTGCACCGATCCTGTCTGGTCCCCTCGACGTCGACCTCGTTTTGATCGGCACCGGTCTCGAACATCAATGGCCGTCGGCATCGGTCCGCCAAGCCTTCAGCGATGTAGCCATCGCCATTGATGTCATGTCGACAGGGGCAGCCGCTCGCACCTGGAACGTTCTCATTGCCGAGGGACGCCCCGTGGCAGCCGCTTTGATCGCCGTCGACTGAGACATTTAACCGATCCACGGAGATGGGCCTCGTCCAGGTTGTGTTAGACCTCGACAGCGTTGGACCGGCGTAACGCCTCTGACACCATGAGTGGCCACAAGTGCGGCAGGCCTCTGCCGCGCCCTGAAGGAGGACGCTGCAGTGGATGCGGCAACACGCGATGCGGCAATGGCGGCAGAGCCGGATCGCTACCTGGCAGCCACGCTCGCCCCTCGCGCCGCCCAACGCCCCCTCGCCGTCGTCGCTGCTTTCGCAGCAGAGCTGGCGCGCATTCCCGCCACCGTCAGCGAACCCATGCTCGGCTCCATTCGCCTGCAGTGGTGGCGCGATACTCTCGAGGCTGCAGCGACGGGGCAGCGCTCCGGCCACCCGATAGCCGACGCATTGGCTGACATCGCAAATGCCCGCAAGCTCGACCTGACGCTGGCCCAGGCCATGATCGATGCCCGCGAGTTCGATTTGTCCGGCGGGTTGCACACCGACGACACCGGTCTATTCGCCTATCTCGAGGCAACGGAAGCCCACCCTTTCCGTTTAGCCCTCGCCCTGCTCGAGGCGCCGGCTGGTTGCATCCAAGCCGTGGCCACCTCTGCCGGCCGCGCCTACGGCCTCGCCCGCGCCCTGAGCCGCATGCCGATGCTTCTCCACAATGGCGGTCTCCCGGTCACCGCCGGTCGCCTGCGGTCCGCGAACTGTGACGCCGACGAATTGACCGCTCGTCCCCTGGCCCCAAAGACGATCGCAGCCTTGCAGGAGGTGACGAAGCCTCTGACAGCCATTGCCCGCGCCGAACGCGACAAAGTCCGCGCCGCATGGTCCGAGCTGCCTAGAACGGCTAGGACGGCCCTGCTGCCGCTCGCCATGGTCGAGCCATATTTGAGCTTAAACAGACCCTTGGTCCGGCTCGATGGCATGGCGCAAGTATCGCCCCTGAGCAGAACGGCACGCATCGGCCTCGCATACATGGCAGGTCGGATCTGATAGAGCAGACCGATGAGGCAATCGAGCGTAGGGTCACCGTGCCGGGTTTCTCGTGAGCTGGTCCGTGGATTGGATGAACCTTGTGAGTGCTGCATTGGGCTCGGACCTGCAAAGGCAAGCATCATGAAAGCACGCCAGTTCTTGCGGTTGCTGACCGTTCTGCTGCTGACACTCGCCGCCGCGCACCGCACGGCAGACGCCGAAGAGACGCTCCGCCCTCCGCCGCTCCCCGCGCCGCCTGCAGAAGCGCCGGTGCAAGCCATCGATACCGCCCCACTCCCACCCCCGCCGGCCCCTCATCCCATCATAGATTGGCGCCTCGATAACCCGTTTCGCTTTTTCACGGATCCAAAGCTGACGGAAACCCACCGCGCCACCTATGAAGCCCTCTCGGACGACGAGCGCCGCGAACCCATATTGTCGGCCGAGCGTGCGCTGGCCGAGCGCCATGGCCGTGACGGTTGGGCAGCTGCCATGCTGGACCAGACCTGCTGGGACCCCAGCCGAAACCGGCACACCTGCGCAGCAACGCCGGACTATTTGCATCCCAAGCATCACCGCGTCATTGCACGCCTGAAAGACATTCCCGATGCCGGCAGCGTCGACTGCACCTGGTTGACGGCTCCACCCCGCCAGCGGGGCACAGCGCTGACAGTCCCGTGCGATGTCACAGTGAAACTCGACATTCCCTATCCCGAAGGCGCACGCGTATCCGTCCAGATCGGCGGTCGAGAGGTCGCCAGCGATCCCATCAAGGTCGAGGATGTCCTGATCGTCGGCGTCGGCGATAGCTTTGGCTCCGGCGAAGGCAATCCCGACGTCCCCGTTCGCTTCTCCAAAGAGCGCTCAGCCGACTATGGCGATCCCGTCAAACAACCACAGCTGAGCGGCTTTCCAACCCGCGTCGGCAATTGGCGCGTCATCGGCGACAAGCTCTTTACGGACGCCAATCCGCGCTGGCTTGACCAGGCGTGCCACCGCTCCCTCTATTCCCCTCAACTGAGAGTCGCACTGCAGCTGGCCATCGAAAACCCCAAGAGGGCGGTGACGTTTGCCAGTTTCGCCTGTTCCGGCGCCGAAATCGTGCGCGGCCTTTTCCTGCGGTATCGAGGCCATGAATGGGTCCCGACGCCACCCGACCTCTCCCAGATCTCAGCCGTCGCCCAGGAGCAATGTGCCGGCGGCAGGGCCAGAAGCTACGACCTTCCCGAGGCCTATCACATGGGCGGCAAGATCCCCGAATTGCAAGGCGGTCTTGTTCTGCGAAAGTGCGATAGCGAGAAATCCCGGCGGATCGACCTGCTTCTTGTTTCGATTGGCGGGAACGACGTTGGGTTTTCCCGTCTCGTGGCCAACGCCGTCCTATCCGATGAATCGACGCTGCGCCAAATTGGCGGCTGGATCGGCCAGGTCCATGGCTACGCAGCCGCCGAAGCACAACTCGCAACGCTGGACGACCGCTACAAGTCGCTCAATCGGGCTCTGCACAACATCCTCCACATCTCATGGAAACAGAGCGACCGGATCATTCTGGTGTCCTATCCGGCCCTGACGCTGCTCGATGACGGCCGCTCCGTGTGTCCCGACAGCCGGGCCGGCATGACGGTCGCCGCTGACTTCGCCCTGTCGGAGCGAAAGGCACGCGACTCCATGGTCGCCGCCCAGCGCCTCGACAAGATCATGAAGGTCTCGAGCCGCCAGCACAGTTGGACCTACGTCGATGCCCATCGCCAGCGCTTCAATGGCCGCAGCATCTGTGCGGGCTGGATCCGCGATGCCATCTCCACCACCGAGGATCTGCGACTGCCACGCAAGATCGCGGGAAATGGCAACCCTACAACCCCGACGACTGGCAGCCCTATGCCTCGCGCCAACGCTGGTTTCGAACCCCCAACGACGCCTTCTTGACGGGCAACTTCCACGTCAGCCAGTCGATCCTGCAGAAGGCAATTCCGACCAAAACCATGGGTTGGTTGCAGGTGCTTTTGGCAAGCCTCTACTCGGGCGCCTTTCACCCCACCGCAGAGGGCCAGGCGGCCATAGCGGACGCAGCTGTGATCGAGGCCCGTCGCGTCCTCGGCAAATATGCCGATCAATGAATGAGAGCGCACGGCGCGCCCACTGACGCACGCGCCATTCGGCCCGAACGTAGCAAGCGCTGGAATCACGCTCAGAGGCATTGCGTGATTATTTCAGGGCGTTATTCGCCCGCAACGGCAGTCGCGGCCACGACCTGAGGCTCGCTTGCCGAACGATTGTCCATTGATTTGGCGGCCTTCCTGCGCCGCCGCCACATGATGTAGAGGCCACCAGCCCCAACGGCCTGCCCCAGCAGTGTGACACCAAAAATGGGCAATGGAGCGCCGCCACCACCACCTTTTCCGTTGCCGTTACCATTCCCGTTGCCAAAGCCGAAGCCAAAAGCATTGCCGTTGCCGTTACCATTTCCGCCCGGCGCCGCGTGCACCGGTCCGCAAATGACTGCAGCAACGAAGATTGCCGCAATACACGCATGCCTACGCAAAGTCATCGTCAGCTCTCCGACGCGGATTTGAACCACGCTCACCGCACTCGCTTCCGACAGCCTCGCAAACCCTCCTTAAGAATAGGTCAATCCCCCCGGTCACACGATCACAATCGTCAAGCAGCCATCACTGGCGAAGAGCCAGCACAGTCCGGCAATGCCAAGGCCAGGCGGCCAGAAGGTGGGAGCCTGATCAGCCAGTCGGCCGCCTCTTGCACCATATCGGACGCCACCGAATGGCAGGCATCGCCCACCAGCTCCACCGGTCCCGTGCGAGTCCGAGCGGACGAGCCTCCTGCGGCCTTATCGATGGCCGACAGGTCGCCAGCCGGCTTTGATCGCCTCGTCTTCGGAGCAAAACCACCTCTTGCCCTTGCCCCCAGTCATATTGATGCGCTGATACCAAGGGCTCCAGGGCATGTGGTAAATGCGACCGTTCGCACCGACATTGCCTTTGATGGGGCAACCCTTGGGGGCGCTCACTTCGGCAGTCTGCCAATGCCCGGCCCGATAGTCCCAAGCGGGCTGGGCCGCACCGGACCAAATGCCGATCCGGTTGGCGCGCGCACTCTGCTCTTCTCGGGCATACGAGCGTGAATACCTGACAAAAGCCCAGGCCAGCCCCTGCCGCACCATCTCTGCATTGATGTCGCGCCCATCAACACGACAGACGCCGAGCACGCGCTTGTATTTGTCGAGCCCTCGCTCCTCGCAGCTCACCAATCGCCCTGCGACCAGCTGTGAGAGCAGGCGGCTGGCCTCAACGCCGCAAGCCCAGGGATGACCGTCCGCGTCATCGCACATCTGCTGAGATTCCGGAGCGTCGATGCCTTCAAGGCGAATACGAACGCCACCGACAGCGAGCGTATCGCCGTCAATCGCCCTCGCCCGCCCCACAACTGTGGCGTGCCCAAGCCCGAACCGGTCAGGTGCCTGGCGGGCATAGGCAAAATTGGCGATCGTCACCATCGTGACCACACACAAGGCCACGGCGAGCCGAAAAGAGGCGCGAAGCGTGCACAACCTTAACTTTGAATCTACCATGACTGACTCCACTTTTAGTTGAGTCAATTTTGGTACGATCTGCCTGTAACGAGCGAGGCTGCACGGTGTCGAAGCTGTGGAATCTCATACCGTCACCAAAGACGGATTTTCATATTTGAAATCAATATATTATATATATTGAACAGAGCACAATGACATCAGGACGACACACATATGAATGCGATTTACAATTTATAGTTGCAAAAATTGAAATATATGCAACTTTAAGATTGATCTGTTCGATGCAGTGTGCGACCGTCTATCAGCGGTGGGTTAGTTCGGGTCTCGCGCGAGTAGCTGGTATCGCGTCGCTTGTACCGCGTGCCCGTCACCCACCGCTTCCTCTCCATTCCCCCACAAATACCTGTCGCCATGATCGAAAGCACCCCAGCTGCTATCGTCAGCCGCCGCCTTCGATCTCCTCCCGCAGCATTTCCAGCTCAAGCCAGCGCTCTTCCATGTCCGCAAGCGTCGATTGCGCTGTAGCCAGCTTCTCACTCGTAGCTGCGAACCCAGCCGCGTCACGCTGAAAGAACGCGGGCTCTTCCAGCCGCTTCGTCAGTTCAGCAATCTGCGCCTCGAGGTCTGCCATGGTCTTCGGCAACGTCTCGAGGGCGTGCTTTTCGTTGAAGGATAGCTTCCGCCGGGCCGCTTGCGCCGTGCCCAAGCCGCTGTCGGCTACCGCACCACGTCCCCCCGACCGATCGCCCGCCGCCTTGGCCGCTGTCCCCGCTGCGCGCGCCGACCGCTCAAGATCACGCCCGCGCCGTTGCGCCAGCATGTCGCCATAGCCCCCCGCATATTCGATCCAGCAACCGTCCCCCTCCGACGCCACCACCGACGTCACCAGCCGGTCCAGGAAATCTCGATCATGACTGACCAGGAGCACCGTTCCGGCATAATCGGCCAGGAGCTCTTGCAAGAGGTCCAGGGTTTCCAGATCGAGATCGTTGGTCGGCTCGTCCAGAACCAACAGATTGGAAGGTTTGGCCAAGGCCCTTGCCAGCATCAGACGCCCCCGCTCGCCCCCGGACAGCACCTTCAATGGCGTCCGCATCTGCTCGGGCGTGAACAAGAAATCCTTCATATAGCTGGCAACATGCCGCGCCCGGCCCCCTATCACCACCTGATCCCCGCGACCACCGGTCAAGGCTTCGGTGATGGTCCACTCCGGGTTCAGCGCCTCGCGCCGCTGGTCGAGCGTTACGACCTCCAGGCTGGTCCCAAGCCGCACGGAACCTGAATCAGGCACAATCGCGCCGGTCAGAAGACCGATCAGCGTTGTTTTTCCGGCACCATTTGGCCCGACCACACCGACGCGGTCCCCCCGGCCAATCCGGATCGAAAGATCAGCAACGACAGCCGGCCGTCATCGATTTCGAAACCCCTTCGCCTCCATGACCAACTTGCCCGACGCTTGGGCCTCGCTCGCCTCGAGCACCACGTTGCCTTGTACCTGCCTCGCATCGCGCCGCTGCAGGCGCATCGCCTGCAATTCCGCCACCCGCCGCACGTTCCGCTTTCGCCGCGCTGTGACGCCGCCATGCATCCACTCGTTTTCCCGTGCAATTTTCCGGTCGAGTTTGTGCCGCTCGCTTTCTTCTTCCGCCAATCGCTCGTCCCGCCAAGCTTCGAAGGCGGAAAAGCCCTTGTCCAACCGCCATGTCCGCCCGCGGTCCAGCCAAACCGTCGTCCGCGACAACCTTTCGAGAAACCGCCGGTCGTGGCTGATCAACACAATGGCCGACGACAACCCCAGAATCTCGCTCTCGAGCCATTCGATGGCCGGCAAATCCAGGTGATTTGTGGGCTCGTCCAGCAAAAGCACATCTGGTGATGCAGCCAGGGCCTGGGCGATGGCAATCCGCCGCGTCTCTCCGCCCGAAAGACCCACCGTTGCCTCATCACCAGTGAACCCCAGATGCCCAAGCAGCGCTCTTGCCCGGGCGTCACCGTCGACATCGCCAAGCCGCCCGACCACGGCATCGAGCGTTGTTTCGAAATCGGCCAAATCCGCCTCTTGGGCGAGGTAGGCCACCCGGGCTGAGGGATGGGCAAATCGCTGCCCCCGGTCTGCCTCCACCCAGCCGGCCGCAATCTTCAGTAGCGTCGACTTTCCAGACCCGTTGCGACCCACGAGGCAGATGCGCTCGCCGGGCGAAACCGACAGCTCCGCCCCTTCCAGCAGCGACGTCGAGCCGAATGTCAGATGGATATCTTTGAGGGCGAGGAGCTCAGCAGCCATGGCTCACGGGTGTCACGGTTGGGGCGCCCTCGTCAAGGCCGCCTACCATGCGACCACTGCCATCTTGAGATGCGCGGTGCCTCGTGCAAGGCTTCCCCACCTTTCACCAGCGGACGCAAATGACCATGGCCGACGATATCATCATGACCGCCCCGAAGCTGACCGCCGCCATCGAGGCGATCGTTGCCGCAGGCGGATCCAACGAACGCGAGGCCAAGATGGTGGCCACAACGCTGGTCGAGGCCAACCTCAAGGGCCACGACAGCCATGGCGTGGGCATGATCCCGCGCTACATCCAATCGCTCAAGGATGGCGGTCTCGCCGTCAATCAGGCCCCCAAGATCGTCCTCGATACAGGCCCCATCGTGCGCATGGACGGCCAGGCCGGCTATGGCCAGGTCATCGGCCACGACGCCATGAACATCGCCATCGAACGAGCCAAGACGCACGGGCTTTGTGCAGCCGGCCTCTTCCATGCCCATCACATCGGTCGCATCGGCGGCTGGGCTGAAATGGCTGTGGCCGCCGGACTTGTCTCGATGCATTTCGTCAACGTCGTCTCGCGCCCGATCGTGGCAGCCTGGGGAGGCGGTGATGCCCGCTTCGGCACCAACCCCATTTGTATCGGCGTTCCCCGCAAAGGCACCGACCCGATCATTCTCGACTTCGCAACCAGCCGCATTGCTCAAGGCAAGACCCGCGTTGCTCACAACCGCGGCAAACCGCTCGAACCCGGCACGATCATCGACAATGAAGGCCGCCCAACCACCGATCCGCGCTCCACGGTCGTCCCTCCGTTCGGTGCCATCCTCACCTTCGGCGAGCACAAGGGCTACGGCCTGGCCATGATCGCCGAACTGCTCGGGGGCGCCTTGACAGGCGGCGATACCATGCGCAAGCCCTACGATGGCACCCTGACCGGCGTCTACAATGGCATGATGACCGTCCTCATCGATCCCGAGCGCCTCGGCACCTCCGAGCATTTTCAGCATGAGATCGACGCGTTCACCAATTGGGTGACGTCCGGCCCCAAAGCACAAGGCTTCGACAAGGTCCGCCTCGCCGGCGAGCCTGAGCGCGAGTCGAAAGCCAAGCGATTGAAGGAGGGCATTCCCGTCGACCAAACCACATGGGGCGACATTCTCGCGGCAGCCGAGAAGGTCGGGATGGCACGCGCCGACGTCGAGACCATTGCCGGCATCGGCGCCTGAGCGGAAGGGGGGGCGGAGCATGGCAGGCGCGCTTAGTGGACTTACCGTGGTCGAAATCTCGAGCGGGCCAGCCGCTGCGCTGGCCGGCATGTTTCTGGCCGATCACGGCGCCGCAGTCACCCGACTGATGGCACCCGGCGATCCTGATTTCCGCGACGGCGGTTTCGTCGTCTGGGATCGGGGCAAGCGGACCGTTCGTGTCGACCTTGATGCCGCCGACGGCCGGGCCGCAGTCCAGCGCCTCCTTGCCGCAGCAGATATCCTGATCGAAGATTTCGCCCCATCGGATCCGCGGCAGGGATTGATCAAATGGGCCGAACTCAAGGCGCAGAATCCCCGGCTCATCGCCTGCTCGATCACGGCCTACGGCAAAAAGGGATCATGGCGCGACGAACCGCCGATCGACGACCTCGTCATGGCGCGCACTGGCCTGCTCGGCGGCATGCCGGGCTTTCGCCCCCCACCGGTACACGTGGTCCATCCCCTGCCGAGCGTCGGTGCAGCACTCCTGGCATGCAATGGCATCGCCGCTGCCTTGCTGGCCCGTGAAACCTCCGGCCGTGGGCGCGCGGTCGAAACCTCGCTGATGGCCGGCGCGCTCCTCTACATGACCAAGGCAGATGGCAAGAAAATCAAACGCCATGTCTTCCAGACCCATCCCTCGGGCAGCGCCCCCTTCTACAGCCTCTATGAATGCGCCGACGGAAATTGGGTGCAGCTCGGTTGCGTCCACGAAGGTTTCATTGCCATCGCAGCCGGTCTCTTCGGCCTTACAGATCTGATCAACGAACCGCGCATGGTCTCGGGTCGCGCGCCCCTCACGCCGGCCGATGATGCCGAAATGCGCGACAAGGTAGCCGCAGCGATCAAGACGCGCCCCCTCGCCGAATGGTCGAAACTGTTCGAGGAAGCCGACGTACCCTTCGCCCCGGCCCGCCTGGCCCACGAAAGCTTCGACGATCCTCAGGTGCGCCACAACAAGATGGTGATGGAACTGGCCGATCCCGTGGTCGGACCAGCCGTCCAAATGGGTGTGCCCGTCGAGTTGAGTGCCACCCCAGGCTCCATTCAAGGGCCAAGAACGCCCCCCATAAACATCACCGACCTCGCGGGCGCGCACGCGCCGGCCCCAACGACAGCGAGCCCCGCTGCCGCCGCCATGGACCCGCCGCCACTCGACGGCGTCCGCGTCCTCGAAATCACCAACCTGATTGCAGGCCCCACAGCCGGCCGCATCCTCGCCGACCTCGGCGCCAACGTCATTAAGCTGGAGCCACCCGCCGGCGATATTTCGCGACCGATCGGGCGAACCTATTTCTATGCCCTCAACTTCAACAAGCGCTCGGTCTGCGTCGACACCTCCAAGGACGAAGGCCGGCGCATGGTGCAGGCCATCGCCGCCACCTGCGACGTCTTGTTGGCCAACATGCGCCCCGGCGCCAGCGCCCGCATGGGCATTGGGACTGCACACAATCCGCGCATGATCGAATGTCATTTGACGGGGTACGGCTTCACCGGCCCCTACGCCAAGCGCCCTGGCATCGACCCCCTGGCGCAGGCCTACATGGGCCTCTCCCGCGCCCAGGGTGGGCCTGAAAACCCGCCCGTATTCCCCGCCCAGTTGGCACCGACGGACTATACCAATGGCGCCATGGGCGCCTTCGGCACCATCCTGGCACTCTACCATCGTGCCCGCACCGGCGTCGCGCAAACCGTCAACGGCAACCTGCTGTCAGCCGGCATCGTCCTGTCATCGGCCTGGTTCACCCGTTGGAAAGACCGTCCCGAGCGCCCGCTCGCCGACAAGGACCAAATGGGGCTCTCCCCCTTCCACCGCCTGTTCAAGCTTTCGGATGGCTGGATCTATGTCGTGGCCGGCAATGACGCCCAGCGCCGTGCCGTCTGCGCCATCGCCGGCATTGCTCCACTCGATCCGGCAAACCGCGACACAATCCCGGGCCATCATCCCAATGATGCCCCGTTTGCGCACACATTGGCCGAAGCATTCGCCGGCAAACGTGTCGCCGATGTGCTGCCCGCGCTTGCCGAAAACGGTGTGCCGGCCACCGAAGCGCCGGAAGGACACGCCGAAATTTTCCTCGAAAGCGAGCACGCCAGCGCCAATGACCTGGTCGCTGTCCGCGAGCACCCGGTCGTCGGAAGGTTGAGGGTACAGTGGCGCTCGGTCCAGTTCTCAGACACCAAACCGACGCTTGGCCGCGTCACGCCATTGCTGGGCGAGCACACCGAAGAGGCACTGGTCGAAGCGGGCGTGGCCCCACGCGAAATTGCCGCATTGGTCGACGCGGGCGTGCTCAAATCTGCAAAAGCCACGTGAATCCAAGCTACAAGCCAGACGGAGACATCGTCTGGCTCAAGGCCCCCCGGCACAGACCACTTGTATCCAGCCCCGTGCTGCACGACCTTGAAGCCATGCTTCCAGACCACATCAAATTCCTGGCGATGAATGCCCTCGTCGGCATCGCTGCCGGTTGCACGGTCGCCAGCCTGATGATCTGGGCTGACGCGGGCGGGCTCGGCACGCTGATTTTCGAGACCGGGTCACCGGCGATCGCAGTAGGCCTGCTCTTCGGCGGCTTCTCGGTCACATTTGGGAGTCTCGCGGTCGGCAGTGCCATCATGTTGCTGCATCCCAAGGACTGACCTGTTGCGCCTTGCTGCAACCGACGCTATTTGTCCGGACAAAGCGCCTTGAACCTGCATTTGCGCCCGCCACGCCGCCTGTGCGCGGGCGAGCGCAAGCCCAAGAGCGCAAAAGCTGTGGCTCCAGCCCCAAGGACATGCGCGCCGTGACACAATCGCCAACACAGCCAAAGCCCGCACCAGCCGGTGACACCACCCTCGACGCAATTATCGTCGGCGCAGGGTTTGCGGGCATGTACATGTTGCATCGCCTTCGCCAACTCGGCCTCGCAACGCACGTACTGGAGGCGGCAACCGGCGTCGGCGGCACCTGGTACTGGAACCGTTACCCTGGCGCCCGCTGCGACACCGAAAGCATGCAATATTCCTACTCGTTCTCGCAGGAATTGCAGCAGGAGTGGAGCTGGAGCGAGCGCTACGCGGCTCAACCCGAGATCCTGCGCTATGCCAACCACGTCGCCGACCGCTTCGACCTCCGCCGCGACATCACCTTCAACACCCGCGTCGAAAGCGCCATTTTCGATGCAGACGCGAACCGCTGGGTAGTGCGCACCGATAATGGCGACGTCTTCCGCGCCCGCTTCTGCATCATGGCAACCGGTTGCTTGTCGACCGCACGTGAGCCCGAGATAAAGGGCCGGGAGACGTTCAAGGGAGCCACGTATCACACCGGTCACTGGCCACACGGCGGCGTCGACCTCACCGGTCTCGACGTCGCCGTCATCGGCACGGGCTCGTCGGCGATTCAGGCAATTCCCGTCATCGCCCGGGATGCACGCCACGTCACGGTCTTCCAGCGCACGCCGAACTATTCGATCCCGGCCCGCAACCGCCCCATGACCGACGACTACGAGCAGGACTGGAAAAACAACTACCCAGAACGCCGGGCCCGCGCCCGCGAATCCCGCAATGGCATTTTGTCCAACTTCAATGACGTCTCAGCACTCGCCGTCACCGAGACCGAGCGCCAAAGTCAGTATCACGCACGCTGGCTCACCGGCGGCACGACGTTCATGGCTGCTTTCAATGACCTCGCGACATCCAAAGCCGCCAACGACACCGCCGCCGAGTTCGTTCGCAACCGGATCCGCGCCACGGTCAAAGATGCAGCCGTCGCCGAGTTGCTGGCACCAAAGGACTATCCGATCGGCACCAAACGCATCTGCGCCGACACGGACTATTTCGAAACCTACAATCGCCCCAACGTCAGCCTCGTTGACATCAAGAAGGCACCCATCGCCGAGATCACTCCCGACGGCCTCGTCGCTGGAGGCGAGGCATACACGTTTGATGCCATCGTATTTGCAACGGGGTTCGACGCCATGACGGGCACGCTCGCCCGCATCGACATCCGCGGACGCAATGCGATCGCCCTGAAGGACAAGTGGGAAGCGGGCCCCCGCACCTACCTGGGCCTGATGTCGGCAGGCTTTCCAAATCTGTTCATGATCACAGGGCCCGGCAGTCCCTCGGTCCTCAGCAATATGATGGTGTCCATCGAGCAGCACGTCGAGTGGCTGACCGACTGCCTTGCACACATGGGCCAGCATCAGCAGCGGGTCATCGAACCGACTGAAAGCGCCGAAGACAATTGGGTCACCCACGTCAATGAACTCGCCTCAAAGACGCTCTACCCCTCGGCCGCATCTTGGTACATGGGCGCCAACATTCCCGGCAAACCGCGGGTGTTCATGCCCTACATCGGCGGGGTCGGCAGATATCGCCAACACTGCGCTGTCGTGGCAGCATCAGGCTACGACGGTTTTGTCATGGAATGACAACCGTGAAGGCGCAAGGGATAGCCGGGCTGCGCCAATTGTAACAAACCGCTGCCCGTTCTTCCCGCCTTGCAGCGGTCAGGCCCGCTTCTTGTAGTCATTGCGCAAGAAGATGACGTCAGGCTTGCCCCAGAAGCGCCAGATCGGCACGCCCATCGAGCTTTCCGCGATCCAGTCTTCCCCGTTGCGGCGGCACTCCAGCGTCCAACGCCAGCGCTTACCGCCCAGCGTATCAACCCGCAATCGCGCATCACCTCTCAAGGCCGCCGCGAAAAGCGATTTGACGTAATCGGCATCACCGAAGGTTTCTTCCCAGCGATCGAACGACAGAACGAACTGACCGTCGACCACGGTGAGGGCAATATCAAACCCATCCGCGCCGGCCGCACCGACGACGATGCCGGTGGGTGTCGTTACAATTTCCGCGCCGCCGCAAAGGTCCAAGAACCCTGCAAGCTCTTCCAGAAACAGCTGCTCGCGTCTGACCAGCATAAGACCCTATCCTGCCCCCTCGGCCCTCAAAAACACATTCCACGACCGATTCGCGAGTTCCGTAAAAACAATGTATTAACCACAAGTTGTCGCATGGTCACGCACACGTCAACTTCCTTGTTCAAGCTTATCAGCGCGCTGTTAATAGAGTGCTCAACGGGCGCTGCCATCGCCGCTCCGATAACGTTCTATAATATATAAATTTCAGAGCCTTAAGTGTGCAGATAAATTTATTATGCACCGTTCAAGGAGCATCCGCGATTGCAAACACGGCGCCAATTTCACACGTGGTGCAGGACGTCAGTGCGGCAAAACCGCAACAAATCCGCCGTGTCGTCCGACGCTTCGATCGAGACACGCTCCCGGTCAAGGCCGTGCAATCGAGATTTGCCCATGAACGCCGACGGCACCGGAAGCGTCACCGCCCCGGTGCCGTCATCTCCAAGCAATAGAGCCTTTGGCTCTCAACGAGCCAGCGTTCAGGCGGCCGCCTGCTGAGGGACCCTATCGAGCTGGATCTCACCATCGCGAACGGTCAGGTTGACCCGGTCACCGTCCTTGATTTCCCCAGCCAGAATCTCCTCGGCAAGCTTGTCCTGCACCGCCTTCTGGATCACCCGCTTCAACGGCCGCGCACCATAGGCGGGGTCATAGCCTGAGTTGGCGAGCCAAGTCCGCGCGGCCTCGTCGAGGTCTAGCGTGATCTTGCGATCCGCCAGCAGCTTCTGCAGACGGCCGAGCTGGATGTCGACGATGCGCCCCATTTCCGACCGCTGCAGCCGGTGGAAGACGATGATCTCATCCAAACGATTGAGGAACTCGGGCCGGAACTTTGTCCGCACCTCCGCCAGCACGTATTCGCGCGCCTCCTTCATATCGCCACCATCCTTGACCGCGACGAGATACTCCGCCCCGATATTGGAAGTGAGGATAATCAGCGTGTTCTTGAAATCGACGGTCCGCCCCTGACCATCGGTCAAGCGACCGTCGTCCAGCACCTGCAGGAGCACGTTGAACACGTCCGGGTGGGCTTTCTCGATTTCATCGAACAAGATCACCTGGTAAGGCCTGCGGCGCACGGCTTCGGTGAGCGCACCGCCTTCTTCATAGCCGACATAACCCGGAGGCGCGCCGATGAGGCGGGCAACGGCATGCTTCTCCATGTATTCGGACATGTCGATGCGAACCATTGCGCTTTCGTCGTCGAACAGGAACTGCGCCAAGGCCTTAGTGAGCTCGGTCTTGCCGACACCCGTCGGCCCGAGGAACATGAACGATCCGATCGGCCGGTTCGGGTCCTGCAGTCCCGCACGCGCCCGCCTCACGGCTGTGGACACGGCCTTGACCGCCTCGGTCTGGCCGACCACCCGCTTGCCGATCGCCTCTTCCATGCGCAGCAACTTGTCCTTCTCACCTTCCAGCATCCGGTCAACCGGCACGCCGGTCCACCGCGAGACGACACCAGCAATGTGATCGGGCGTGACAGCCTCTTCAACCATCACAGCCGGCTTGCCGTCGTCGTCTTCCATCGTGGCGAGCTTCTTCTCAATCTCGGGGATGCGGCCATAGGCAATCTCGCCGGCGCGCGCCAGATCACCACGCCGCTGCGCCTGGGCCAGCTCGGTCCGCAGGCCGTCCAATTCCTCCTTGAGCTTTTGCGCGTCGCCGAGCTTGCCCTTTTCGGCCTCCCAGCGCTGCGTCAGAGCCCGCGATTGCTCCTCGTGATCGGCAATTACCTTCTCGAGCTTTTCGAGCCGGTCTTTTGAACCAGGATCAGTCTCCTTCTTCAGCGCCTCACGTTCGATCTTCATCTGCATCAGCTCACGGTCCAGCCGATCCAGTTCTTCGGGCTTGGAGTCGATCTCCATTTTAAGCCGCGAGGCCGCCTCATCGACGAGATCGATCGCCTTATCCGGCAGGAAACGGTCGGCAATGTAGCGATTTGACAGCACCGCCGCCGACACCAGCGCCGAATCCGTGATCCGCACACCATGGTGCAGCTCATAGCGCTCCTTGAGACCTCGCAGGATCGAGATCGTGTCCTCTACCGTCGGCTCGGAGACGAACACCGGCTGGAACCGCCGCGCCAGCGCCGCGTCCTTCTCGATGTGCTTCCTGTATTCGTCGAGCGTGGTCGCGCCGACGCAATGCAGCTCGCCGCGCGCCAGTGCCGGTTTCAACAGATTGCCCGCGTCCATCGAGCCTTCGCTCTTGCCGGCCCCGACAATGGTGTGAAGTTCGTCGATGAACAGAATGATGCGCCCGGCTTCCGAAGTCACCTCCTGCAACACGGCCTTCAGCCGCTCCTCGAACTCGCCACGATACTTGGCGCCCGCAATGAGCGCGCCCATGTCGAGCGACAGAAGCTTCTTGTCCTTCAGACTTTCCGGCACGTCACCTTTGACGATACGCTGCGCCAAACCTTCAGCGATGGCCGTCTTGCCAACGCCCGGCTCACCGATCAGCACCGGGTTGTTCTTGGTGCGCCGCGACAAAACCTGGATCGTCCGCCGGATCTCTTCGTCGCGCCCGATCACCGGGTCGATCTTGCCCTGTGCCGCAGCTTCCGTCAGGTCGCGCGCATAGCGCTTCAAAGCATCGTAACCCTGCTCGGCGCCCGCTGTATCCGCCGTCCGGCCCTTACGAATCTCATTGATAGCTTGATTGAGACCTTGAGCGGTGACGCCAGCGTCCTTCAAAGCTTTGGCTGCCTCGCTCTGCCCCTCGAGCGCGATGGCAAGCAACAACCGCTCGACGGTGACGAACTTGTCGCCAGCCTTGTCGGCAATTTTTTCAGCTTGGTCGAACACCCGTGCCAAATCCGGCGACAGGTAGACCTGCCCCGCACCCCCGCCCGAAACTTTCGGGCGCCGCTGCAAAGCGCGTTCATTGGCCATGTGGGCGTTGCGGCTGTCGCCGCCCGATCTGTCGATCAAGCCAGCGGCCAGACCTTCCTCGTCATCCAGCAGGACCTTGAGCAAGTGCTCGGCCGAAAGCTGCTGATGACCTTCCCGAACAGCGAGGTTTTGCGCCGATTGAATGAAGCCTTTGGCGCGATCCGTGTATTTTTCAACGTTCATTTTTATCCTCCACCCACCGCTTGCGCCCCGAAGCAACGCCTGCAGTTGTGATCCCGTTCCGCTGGGATGGGGGTGCCCCCATTCCAAGAACCTCCCCGAGAGGCCGGTTCTAACTCTATTTAGGAACGCCTCACGCTTGCTGGAAGAGGGAGCCCGAGGGTTGCATCAGCCAATTTGCGCTAGACTGAGCCTTATCGCATGGGAGCCATGCACCAGCAGCCAAGCTGACCGCCCAAGCACACTGCCGACACGCTTGACGTCATGTGGCATACGTGGAGCAACCTTCAAGGCCAGCCACGACAATGAAGGATGCGACCCTTACGCTATGCGCACCGACCTGTTCGACTTTGATCTGCCCGAGGATCGTATTGCACTGCGACCGGTCGAGCCGCGCCATGCCGCCCGCATGCTGGTCGTGCGTCCGTCCTATCGCACGTCCGGCCAGGCATTCGTCTCTCCACCGATCTTGGAAGACCGCACTGTCCGCGACCTCGACCGGCTCCTCGCGCCCGGTGATTGCCTCGTCGTCAACGACACCAAGGTGATCCCCGCCGCGCTCGCCGGCACCCGAGAGCGCAATGGCAATGTGGCCCACGTCGCCTTCAACTTGATCAAACGAGTCGACGAAAGCCATTGGCGCGCCTTTGCCCGCCCGGCGAAGCGCCTGGAAGTTGGAGATCGTATCGTCTTTTCAGCCGAGGGCAGGGTATGCCTTGCCGGCAGCCTTGCCGCCACCGTCTCGGCCAAGCTCGAAGCCGGCGAAGTCGAATTGGCGTTCTCACTGCATGGCGCCTATCTGGACGAGGCCATCGCCACCTTGGGCGACATGCCGCTGCCGCCCTACATCGCCTTGAAGCGCCCACCTGACGATGCCGACCGCGCGAGCTACCAGACCATGTTCGCCGCCCGCGAAGGCGCCGTCGCAGCCCCGACAGCTGCGCTGCATTTCACGCCGGAAATGATTGCCGCCCTCGACGCCCGCGCCCTGACCCGCCAGACGGTGACCTTGCACGTCGGCGCCGGCACATTCCTCCCCGTCAAAGTTGACGACACCGCACAGCACCGCATGCATTCCGAGTGGGGCGAGATCACACCTGAGACAGCAACTGCCTTGAACGCGGTGAAATCCCAAGGCAAGCGCATCGTCGCCATTGGCACCACCGCCCTCCGCCTGCTGGAAAGCGCCGCCGACGCCTACGGCCAAATCCAGCCATTCCGCGGCGAAACCGACATCTTCATCACCCCCGGCTATCGCTTCCGCGCGGCAGATGCGCTGCTCACCAATTTCCACCTGCCCCGCTCCACGCTGTTCATGCTGGTCTCTGCCTTCGCCGGCCTCGATGTCATGCGTACCGCCTATCGACATGCCATCGCCCAGGGTTATCGCTTCTACTCCTACGGTGACGCCTCATTGCTCTTCCGCGCTTGATGCTTCCACACCGAGCCGCTATTGGCGAACCATCCGCAGCGAAGCCCTGCCCCGCCCCTTGCCGCCTCGAGGATGCTCGAATGCACCAGGCCTTCACGTTCGAGCTCAAGGCGACCAGCGGCCTTGCCCGCACCGGCTTGATTACCACGCCCCGCGGACCGATCCGCACACCGGCCTTCATGCCGGTCGGCACCGTCGGCACCGTTAAGGCCCTCTATCCCGATCAGGTTCGCGAAGCCGGCGCCGACATCATCCTCGGCAACGTCTATCACTTGATGCTGCGCCCTGGCGCCGAGCGCGTCGCCCGCCTCGGCGGCCTGCACAACTTCATGCGCTGGAACGGTCCGATCCTCACCGATTCCGGCGGCTTCCAGGTCATGAGCCTCTCCCAGATCCGCAAGATCACGGAAGAGGGCGCAGCCTTCCAGTCCCACCTCGACGGCTCCCGCCACCTGCTCACGCCCGAGCGCTCGATCGAGATCCAGTGCCTCCTCGGCGCCGACATCCAGATGCAGCTCGACGAGTGCATCGAGCATCCAGCCGAGCATGAGGAAGCCAAGCGCGCCATGGAACTCTCTCTCAGATGGGCGGAGCGTTCACGCAATGCGTTCCAGAAACTCGCCAAACCCGGTCAAGCGCTGTTCGGCATCGTCCAGGGCAGCACCTACCCCGACCTGCGCCGCGCCTCCGCCGAATCGCTCGTGGCTATGAACCTGCCCGGCTATGCCGTTGGCGGCCTCGCCGTCGGTGAAGGTCATGACCTCATGCTCGCAACACTCGAGGCGACGCTCCCGCACCTCCCTGCGACCAAGCCACGCTACCTCATGGGCGTCGGCACCCCCGAGGACCTGATCGGCGCCGTCGCCCGCGGCATCGACATGTTGGACTGCGTCATGCCCACCCGCAACGGCCGCCACGGCCTGGCCTTCACCTGGAACGGGCGCATCAACCTCAGAAACGCCAAACACGCCGAGGATCCAGCACCACTCGACCCGCAAAGCACCTGCCCCGCCGCCCGCGACTGGTCGCGCGCCTACTTGCACCACCTCGTCAAATCCGGCGAGATTCTGGGCTCCATGTTGCTGTCCTGGGTCAATACCGCCTTCTACCAAGAGCTGATGGCCGCCATGCGCTTGGCCATTGCCGAGGACCGCTTTGCCGGCTGGGCCGACGAGACCAGAGCCCGCCTCAACGCCGGCGCAACGTGAGCACCCCTCACAGGCTGCAAGACAGTCGCGCGGTCAGACCAAAAAAGCTAGAAAAACGCAGCTGTCGCGCCGCAGCACCGAGGCGCCCGCCGGAGCAAGAGCATGTCGAAAGCCCGAAAGCTTCATCTCGCCGCTTTCATGCGGCCAGCATCGATCCACACCGGAGCGTGGCGCTATCCCGGTGCCTATCCCGACGCCAATTTCAACTTCCAGCACTTGAAAGTCTTTATCAAACGCCTGGAAGCAGCCTGCTTCGACGCCTTCTTTATGGCCGACCATCTGGCCGTGCTCAACATGCCTGTTGAAGCCCTCAAACGCAGCCACACCGTCACCTCGTTCGAGCCGTTCACATTGTTGTCGGCTCTCTCGCAAGCCACCGGCCACATCGGCTTGATCGCCACCGGCTCGACAACCTTCGACGTGCCCTACCACACCGCCCGCCGCTTCGCGTCCCTCGATCATATCTCCGGCGGCCGTGCAGGCTGGAACATCGTCACCACCTCCAACCCCGACGCAGCGCTGAATTTTGGCCTCGAAGAGCATGTCGATCATGCCGAGCGCTACAAACGCGCCCGAGAATTCTATGACGTCGTAACGGGCCTGTGGGACAGTTTTGCTGACGATGCGTTCGTGCGCGACGCTGCCAGCGGAACCTACTTCGAGCCCGCTCGCATGCATCACCTTGACCACAAGGGCGCACACTACAAAGTGCGTGGCCCCCTCAACATCGCGCGTCCAATCCAGGGTTGGCCGGTGATCGTACAAGCCGGCGCCTCCGACGCCGGCCGCCAGCTTGCCGCCGAGACCGCCGAAGCCGTTTTCACCGCCCAAGGCACCATCGAAGCAGCCATCGAATACTACAGCGACGTCAAGAGACGGATGGCAAAGGCCGGTCGCAATCCTGACCACATGCGCATCCTGCCAGCATGCTTCGTTGTGGTTGGTGACACCATTGAGGAAGCCCGCGCAAAGCGCGCCAAGCTCGACAGCCTCGTGCATTACGCCAATGCGATCGGCTCGCTGTCGATCGCGCTTGGCTTCGACGCCTCCAAGCTACCCCCCGACGAACCGCTGCCCGACACCTTGCCCGAGACCAACCAATCCAAATCCGGTCGCGACCGCGCGGTGGCCCTGGCCAGTCGCGAGAACCTCACCGTCCGTCAACTGGCCCAGCGCCTTGGCGGTTACGCCGGCCTTGCCATGGTCGGAACGCCCAACACAATCGCTGACGAAATGCAGGCCTGGATCGATGCCGGCGCGTGCGACGGCTTCACGATCATGTTTCCTTACCTGCCAGGCGGCCTAGACGACTTTTGCGCCAAGGTGGTGCCCGAACTGCAGCGCCGCGGCGCCTTCCGCACCGCCTACGAAGGCACCACGCTGCGGCAGAACCTCGGCCTTCCGCGTCCGCCGAACCAGTTTTTCTCGGCACCTTGATTGCGAACTGGTCGGGCGAACGCGGTTCTCCCGCCTTAACTCTTGCCGACGACCGTCACGGCTCCGGCTGTCGCCGTCCGTCCGCCATCGATGGCAAAGTGCGCGCCCGTCACCCCCGACGACAAGTCGGAGCACAGATAGTGCACCATGTTGGCGATCTCCTTCGGCGTCGAGAACCGCCCGATGGGGATGGCGTTCTTGTAGCGCTGCGCAGCGCCCGCCGCATCACCAGGGCTCACCATCTCCGTTACCGACTGGATCATTCGCGTTTCGACGGGGCCCGGACATACCGCATTGACGCGAATATTGTAGCCGGCCACCTCGCCCGAGACCGCCTTCGTGAAGCCGATCACCGCATGCTTCGAGGCGACATAGGGCGACATGTTGGGCGACCCCATCAGGCCCGCGATCGAAGCCGTGTTCACAACCGCTCCCGCACGCTGCTTGATCATCACCGGCATCACGTGCTTGAGGCCGAGGAACACGCCCTTGACGTTTACCGCCATCAGCGTGTCGAACACCTCTTCGTCATACTCGTAGATCGGTTTGATCTGCCCCTCGATGCCGGCATTGTTGTGGAAGCAGTCGATCCGGCCATAGGCGTCAACCGCAGCTTTCACGTAGGCCGCAACGTCGGCACTCTTGGTCACATCCGCCGTGACAGCAATCGCCTCGCCGCCCTGCTGCTTGATGGCGCCGGCAACGGCCTTTGCTGCGTCACCATCCCTGTCGACGACCACAACCTTGGCGCCATAACCCGCAAACCCCATGACAGTTGCCCGGCCGATGCCGTTGCCACCACCCGTCACCAGCGCAACCTTGTCTTTGAAATCCATCATCTGAGCCGTCCTGTTTCACGCATCCTGCACCCAAGCATGCGCCAACTTTACGAGCCGAGACAAGGTGCAGCTGCTCAGCCGTTGTGCCCGACTGAAAAACTGGCCTAACGTGGCGCTCATGAGATTCGAAACACAGTTGCTCCCCGGCCGCCTGATCAAGCGCTACAAACGTTTCCTTGCCGACGTCGCACTCGACAGCGGCGATACCGTCACGGCCACCTGCCCCAATACCGGCTCCATGATGGGCCTGGTGGAGCCGGGCAGCCGCGTCTGGCTGTCAACGTCCGACAGCCCCACCCGCAAGTACAAGCACACTTGGGAAATGGTCGAAGCCGACCTCGGCCAGGGCCCACACCTTGTCGGCATCAACACGAACCATCCCAACAAGCTGGTGGCCGAGGCCATCACAGCTGGCCTCGCCAAACCCTTGAAGGGCTACCCGTCCCTGCGCCGCGAGGTGAAGTACGGCAAGAACAGCCGCATCGACATACTTCTCGAATGCCCTGACAAAGGCACCTGCTACGTCGAGGTCAAGAACGTGCACATGATGCGCAAGGCGGGCCTCGCCGAATTCCCCGACAGCGTCACCGAACGTGGCGCCAAGCATCTGGTCGAGATGTCGGACATGGTGCGCGAGGGCCATCGCGCCGTGATGGTCTTCCTTGTCCAGCGCCCTGATGCCAAGAGCCTCTCCCTTGCCGGCGACGTCGACCCAAAGTACGTCGCAGCCTTCAAGGCCGCCACCGAAGCAGGCGTCGAGGCAATCGCGCTGCGCTGCCGCGTCGACCCTGAGGAAATCGCCGTCGACAAGGCCATTCCGCTCAAGCTGTGAGCACTCCTTTGCGCGCAGTTTTGCCCCCGCCTGGAGGCTGAGGCCGCAGCAGATGGCTGACAGCGGCGCAGCTTCGCGACATGATGCTGCAAAAATTCCCTCAACGCGGAGCGGGTCATGGGCGCAAAGCCGACACCAAACGACACCACGAGCACTGTCCAAGCAGCCCTCGAGCGCCTCAAACAGCATGGCAACCGCCTGCACGCCGTCGCCGAAATGTTGAACGCAACCGCCTTGGCGGAGGCCCGCCGCTGCGACGACCTCGCTGCCGCAAAGAGTTCGGCTGGCCCTCTGCACGGCCTGCCAATCGTCGTCAAGGACATCATCGACGTCGTCGGCGTTCCAACGCGCTCGGGCTCACTCACCCGCTCCGCCAATCCCCCGGCAGCCAAGGACGCCCCCGTTGTGGCAGCGTTGCGCGGCGCTGGTGCCATCCCCATCGCCAAATCCAACACCGTCGAGTTTGCGATTGGTGGCTGGGGCATCAATCGCACTGTCGGCACGCCCTGGAACCCTTGGGACCTCAAAACGCACCGTGTTCCCGGCGGTTCGTCGAGCGGGACCGGCGCACTGGTCGGTGCGGGTGTGGTGACCGCCGGGCTCGGCACGGACACTGGAGGTTCCGTTCGCTTGCCAGCCGCCTGGTCGGGCTGCGTCGGCCTCAAGACCTCGATCGGTCTCGTCAGCCGGACAGGCGTCACACCTTTGTCCGAGACGCTCGACACCATCGGCCCCATGACGGAGACAGTCGAGATTGCAGCCCGCATGCTTACCGCCATGCAAGGCCCCGACGCCACCGATCCCACGACCATGCACGCGCACGCTCGTGATCCCCTCGCCGGCCTGCATCGCGGCGCTCAGGGCCTGCGCCTCGCTCGCATCAATCGTGAACACATGCCGCATCTCTCCGCCGAAATGGCCGAAGCCTTTGATCGAGCCGTCGACCAACTGCGTGATGCTGGCGCCACCATTGTCGAGTGTACCCTGCCGATGGCCTTAGACGAGTACCAGCGGATCGGCAGCCTTCTCTCCGCCTCTGAAGCCTACGCCTCTTACGGAGACCTCGCCGACGATCCCACCAGCCCGCTTGGCCCCGGAAATCGCGCGCGCATCTTGCGCGGCAAGGGCGTCACTGCTTCTGATTACGTACGCCTGCGTCGCTTGCGCGATCGGTCCATTGCCGACTTCGAGGCTGTAATCGACACGGCCGATGCCATCATTTTGCCGACCACCCCCTACACCGCCCCACCTGTCGCCGACGTCGATGAAGCTGATCTGAGTTACGGAACTCACGTCCGCTTCGTGAACTACCTCGAACTGGCGGGCCTTGCCGTACCCATCGCCCTTTCGCCCCATGGCTTGCCAACCTCGCTCCAGATCGTCGTGCGCCGCTACGATGACCCGTTGGCCCTGCGCATCGGTGCCGCCTACGAGAAAGTCCGCGGCCCCTTCCCGAAACCAAGTCTGGCCTAGTCCAGCGCATGGCGCCGTCACCTGGAGACACACCAATGAGCACGGCACTGATCTGGCACGAAAAGCTCATGTGGTTCGACGCCGGCACTTTTGCCGGACCAATGCCGGCACGCGGTTGGATCGAGCCGGGTGAGGCCTCGGAGAGCCCCGCAGCCAAGCGCCGCATCAAGAACCTGCTGGACGCCACCGGCCTGATCCAGGCCATGACCGTCGTCACGCCCGAACCTGCCACTGCAGCCGATGTCCTGCGCGTGCACACGGCGAACCACCTCGACAACGTCAAGGCCCTATCGGAAGCCTACGGGGGGCAGCTCGGCGCCAGCGCATTCATCGGGCCCGGCGGGTACGACTTGGCAATGCTGTCAGCCGGAGCCACTCTTGCTGCCGTCGACCACGTCATGCACGGCCATGCGCGCACCGCCTACGCCATGGCGCGGCCGCCCGGCCATCACGCCGAGCCGGACGGCGGCATGGGCTTCTGCGTCTTCGCCAACATTGCGATCGCAGCACGCCACGCCAGGGCCCGGCACGGCCTCCAGCGCAGTGCCGTGGTCGACTGGGACGTGCACCACGGCAATGGCACACAGGCCTGCTTCTGGGAGGACCCGCACGTCCTCGCAATTTCGCTTCACCAGGAGGGCCTGTTTCCCCAGGGCAACAGCGGCACGATCGAGCAAACCGGCGCAGGCGATGGAACAGGAACCACCATCAATGTGCCGCTCCCCGCCGGCTCCGGCGAAGGCGCCTACCGCGCCGCTTTCGACCGCGTTGTCCTTCCGGCGCTTGACCGCCACGGCCTGAACTGATCATGGTCGCCTGCGGCCTGGACGCCGGCAACAATGATCCCCTCGGCCGCATGATGCTTGGTCCCGAGGACTTCCGCTGGATGACCAGCGCCGTGCGCGACGCCGCCGACCGGCTCTGTGACGGACGCCTCGTCCTCTCCCATGAAGGCGGCTATCACGCACCAACCGCACCATTCCTGGCATTGCCGATTTTCGAGGAACTGAGCGGAACATCTTCCGGCATAGTCAATCCGGTGTCCCAGCGCATTGCCGGTCTGCCACCGGCCCGCCTGCTTCCCCACCAAAACGACGCCGTCGAGGCGGCACGACGGGCGGCGAGGCTCGACTGAGGACACAACGCCCACCGCGTCAATTGGAGGCACGCGCCCGGCCACCCGGACGTGTAGCATTCACGCTGCGAAGGAGCGTGAAGACGTGAAGATCCCGGCATGGAGAATTTGGTGTCTCGTGATCGCGATTGCGGTCCGGGCCTTCGTGCCGTCCGGGTACATGCTCGCCTCTCCGGACGAGACGTCGAGCCTTCCCCACATCGTCATCTGCACCGCCAACGGGGCCAAGCAGGTCAAGCTCGATGGCGACGGTCAACAAGCACCCGGCCATTCAAAGGGCGACTCCGGCGTCTGCCCCTTCAGCACACCGTCCATGGCCTCCGTGCTGCTGCCGCCTCCCATGTTGCCCCCAAAGCAACCCGTTCGCTCTTGGCAGGTTTGGACGACACCCACGTCCATCATTCCGGGCCATACGCATGCCTGGTTGGCTCGCGCGCCCCGAAGACGCGCACCGCCTAGAGGCCCACACACCACTGCCGCTTTTGCGCATCTGCACCTGCATGCCGGGCCCTTGGCCCGCCAGTCCGGCGCATCACGGCAGCGCATCACGACTTCAAGACATGGAACCCATCCAATGAACACCACAGTTGCCGTCCGCCGAACCTTGTCCTTTTGCGTCGCACTTTGTGCCCTCGCATTCCTCACTCCCGTGCTCGCACAGGCTCAGGACTACACGGTTGGCGCTTTGAAAATCTCTGCCCCCTGGGCGCGCGCCACGCCTGCCGGTGCCCAGGTCGCCGGCGGCTTCATGACCATTGAGAACACAGGCAAAGAGAGCGACGTCCTCGTTGGCGGAACCTTCACCCGCTCCGGCCGCGTCGAAATCCATGAAATGGCCGTGGTCAACGACATCATGAAAATGCACGAGTTGCCGAACGGCCTGGAGATCAAGCCTGGCGAGAAAGTAACGCTCAAGCCCGGCAGCTATCACGTCATGTTCATGGAGCTCAAACAACCGTTGCAGCAAGGCGACACCGTCGACGGCACCCTCGTTTTCAAGAAGGCCGGCACTGTCAAGGTCAGCTACAAAGTGGGGACCATGGGCATGAAAATGCAAGGCCACGGCGCACACGGCGGCAAGCATTGATGTCGATGCGATCATTTCTGACGACGGCGGCAGCAGCCGCCGTTGTCATCGCCGCAATGACCGGGCTGACGCTCTATTTCACCGGCGCGTTCAACTCCGGCACCGGCTATCGATCGTTGGTCGGCGGACACTTTGTCATGTCCACGCAGGACGGCCGACAACTCACCGACCTCGACCTGAAAGGTAAACCGTTTGCCATCTTCTTTGGCTTTACCCAATGCCCCGATGTCTGCCCGACAACGATGCTGGAAGTCGCCAACATCATGAACAAGCTGGGCCCCGACGCGGACAAAATGAAGTTTCTGTTCGTCTCCGTCGATCCCGAACGCGACACCCCAGCGATCCTGAAACAATACCTAGCAAGCTTCGACGAGCGCATTATCGGGCTAGTCGGCACACCCGAGCAAACCGCAAATATCGTTCGGGCCTACCGGGTCTATTTCGCCAAGGTTCCGACCAAAGAGAGCTACACGATCAACCACACCGCAACCGTGTTCCTCATGGACGCGACCGGCCACCTCGCCAAAACCATCTCGTTCAGCGAGGACGAGAAGACCAAACTGGCAAAAATCAGAGGTCTGCTTCGCGACGCGCCGCTTGCCAGCACGCACTGATGGTTGCAGAACCGCCGGCTGCCCCACTTGCGTGCTGCGGCCTTCTTTCGCAGTGCTCTGTTTACCAATGCCTTGCCGCCCTGCCGCAGCCCGGGCTCACCCCGGTCCTTTTCGCGGTGCTTGCGGTCAGCGGCCAAAACAGTAGAAGTGCAGAGTAAGTCCGGACATATGGCGGAGGCGAAACCATCCCATGAGTGGCGAAGACAGCAGTCGCGAGGAGCTGCCGCCATTGCGGCGAATGCTGATCCTCGTCTCGGTCGTCCTCGCAACGACGCTCTACTCAACCACGATCCTTATCGTCTCGACGGTCCTGCCGCAAATGCAGGGCACTTTTTCAGCAACCGCCGACGAAGTGTCCTGGGTTGTTACGTTCAACATCCTTGCAACCGCAATCGTCACGCCCATGACCGGTTGGTTAACCGGCCGCTTCGGCATCCGCAACGTCATGATCTGGTCCGTCGCAGGCTTCACCTTGGCGACATTGATGTGCGGCTTTGCCAGCTCCCTCGAAACACTCGTGTTCTGGCGCATCGCCCAGGGCGCTCTCGGCGCACCTTCAACCCCTCTCGCCCAGTCGATCCTGATGGACACGTTCCCGCGCCGTCAGCATGCCATGGCCATGGGCCTGTTCGGTTTCGGCGTCGTCATCGGTCCGGTCATCGGCCCCACGCTTGGCGGCTACATGGCGGAGCAATTCTCCTGGCGCTACGCGTTCTATGCTGTGTTCCCTGTCGGAGTGGTCGGCGTGCTGTGCCTGCGCACGTTTCTCCCAAGGAGTGGCGCGCAACACCCCCGCGCGCTCGACTGGACAGGCTTCCTGGCGCTCTCCGTCGCTCTGGCGGCAACCCAGCTCGTTCTCTCGCGCGGCCAGCGCCTCGACTGGTTCGACAGCCTCGAAATCCAAATCGAGGCCTTGGTTGCTGTTATCGCCTTCTGGGTGTTCCTCGCCCACACCATGACCAGCGCCCACCCGTTCCTCAATCCGCGCCACTTTCGCAATCGCAACTATCTCATCGGCCTGATCCTGGTCACACTCTACGGCATGCTGAATTTCACGCCGGTGGTGTTGCTGCCGCCATTGCTGAAAGCCCACATTCACTTTCCCGATTCCCTCGTCGGCGAAATCGTGGCGAGCCGCGGTGCCGGCGGTTGTGTGGGCTTCCTCATCGGCAGCGTGGCAGGCCGCATCGATCCACGACTGACCATGGTCACCGGCTTCAGCATGCTGATTGCAGCCGGCCTGTGGCTCATGACCATGGATCTGAACGTCCAGCCAGCCATGCTCGCGGCCAACGCGGCTCTGCAAGGAGTTGCCGCCGCGACGCTTTGGGTGCCGCTGACCGTCGTCACGTTCTCGAACGTCGCCGACGTCGATCGCGCCGAAACCAGCGCAGTCTTCCACCTGCTGCGCAATCTCGGTTCGAGCTTTTTCATCTCCGCAAGCGTGTCCGAAATCGTCCGCTCCACAAGCGCCAACTACAGCCGCATGGTGGAAGGCATTTCACCCTTCAATCCAACGCTACAGCTGCCTTGGGTGGTCGGCGCGTGGGATATCGACTCCCTTGCCGGCTTGCAAAAGATCGGCAACGAGATCGCGCGGCAGTCCGCACTCATTGCCCACGTCAACGTCTTCGGTCTCTTCACGCTGGCCTGCGCCGCAACCCTGCCACTGATCTTGTTGATCGGCTCCAGCCGCCCCAAAAAGCCGGCCGGTGCCGATGTGAAAAAGTAGGCGCCTTCAGCCCGTAGACTTCAGGAATGCCTTGAGCAGCGCCACCACGTGTTCTGGCTGCTCCTGCTGCACCCAATGACCGGCCCCGTCCACAAGATGCGCACCGGTCATGGCAGCGAACGCCTCCGTCTGCATGCGTTCGAAAGCACCGGGAACCTGATACACGCCCCAGTCGCTTTTCCCCGCAACGAACATCGACGCCACAGCGATTGCGCGACGCGCGAAAAGCGCCAGTTCGCCGTTGAGATGCGCCTCATAGCGCGCCCGGTACCAGTTGAGCCCGCCCTGGAAACCCGTGCGAGAATACTCGCCCGCATAGACGGCCAGCTCCGCCTCGCTAAGCCAGCTGCACGCAGCAATATCCTTCGTTGCCGGCATGTGATGGCGCACCGTCTCCGCCATCGTCTCCCCCCGGTCCATGATGTAATAGGTCGGCATTTGCCCGATCTGCTCACCAGACCAGTCCTTCAGGCGGAAGGGTTTGTTCTCCGGCCAATCCGCACTCTTGTGGTGGAAGTAGGCGCGCAGGAATGCGTGCACGCCTTCTGGCGCTCCCATCATGTCGGCATTGGCAGGCCGGGTCGAATAGTAGCGCTGATAGTGCTTGCGCGGTCGCGGCAACGCCGCCAACGCATCGTCCAGCGAGCCGCCCCCGCGGCTCGGCTCGGCATCGGGTGAAATCGCAGCGCCCGCTGCCCCCCCGCCAAATGGCAGCGATGGCGGCCCCGAGAACGGCGCGCTCATGATAACGCAGCGCTTGAAGACATCGGGCCTGGTGATCGCGCACCACGACGCCACGGCTGCCCCGAAGTCGTGTCCAATCACCGCTTCGGCTGTGCCATACCCGAGCGAAAACACAGCGCCAGCGCGTCCTTTGCGAGATTGAGCATGGCGAACGGCCTGAGATCCTGATCGTAGGCATCGCTCCAGCCCGTTGTCCGACCGTACCCCCGCTGGTCGGGCGCCACCACGTGGTACCCGGCTTGTGCCAGCGGCACCATGACCTTCCGCCATGACCAGGCGAGTTCGGGAAAGCCATGCAGCAACAGCAGCAAAGGCCGTCCCTGGGTCTCGAACCCCGCCTCCAGCACGTGCATGCGAAGCCCATTGATGCCATCCACGAAACGAGCTCGCATGCCATCGGGCAAGACGGATTGATCAAGCGGCGCAAGTTCAGGCATGTCGGATCTCTCCAGGAACCAGTGCATTCAATGGTGATGGCCCGACGTCGGTAAATTGGGCCACCGGGCAAGCTTCCCGCACCTCGGCGCTGGCAGCAGTGGCGGTGCGTCTGGGGAGGACAAGCCCGCATTCCAACTGTTAGGGTAACCCCGCATCAAGCCAGTCGCGAACGACCGCGACCGGTCAACTCACACTCCAAGCCGCACTCGACGGGACCACCATGCAGATCATCGACATTCATTCCCACTGGGGCACCAAACGCGGCTATCCCCTCCAGACCGAAAAGAACTCGCTCAGCAGCACGCCTGGAACCCGAGACCCGCTACCATACCGAGGCCGAGATGGCCGACTACTTCCACACTTCGAGCGTGCGTGCCGTCCTTGACCTGGGTTACGCCAAATATCGGCCCATGGAGGAGTTGGGCGCTCTCCACGACTACGCCTTCGAGACCGAGGCCCAGCATCGCGACGTCATCCTCGGCCATTGGGTGCACATCGATCCCGAGCGCGCGGGTCCCGACGGCATCAAGGAGCTTCGCCGCTGTATTGACAAGCGCAGCGGCTTTCTTGGCTACGCCGTCTCGGCATCGCTGTCGCCGCCGGCCTCCGATCCACTCTATGAACCCTACTACAAGCTCTGCACCGAGGCCGGCATCCCCGTGCTCATTTTTGTCGGCACGACGGGGCTCGAGCAGGCCTGCCCGGCGGCGACGGTGTCATCCTCGACTATTGCCACCCACGCCACTTAGACCTCGTGGCCGCCCGCAATCCGCAAAATGCACATCGTCGCAGCCCGCCCCGGCTGGCCCTGGCAAGCAGAGACCATTGCCGTGCTCATGCACAAGCGCAACATCTGGTACGAGCTGCAAGGCTGGTCGCCCAAGTACCACACCCCCGACCTGAAGCATGACATCCGCCGCCGCCTCAAGGACCGCATTCTCTTCGGCGGCGACTACCCGTTATTTTCCTACGAGCGCCTTGTCGGAGACTGGAAGTCGGAAGGCTATCCCGAGGAGATCCTGGCCAAGGTGTTCCACGAGAATGCCAGCCGCTTCTTCAATTCGCTCGATATGAAGATTTGAGGACACAATGGACCTCGGACTGAACGGCAAGACCGCACTTGTCGGTGGTGCCAGCATGGGCATCGGCTTTGGCATTGCCCACACACTGGCCAGTGAAGGCGCAAGGGTCGTCATTACCGCGCGACGGGAGAAAGGCCTGCACGAAGCGGCCGAACGCCTGCGCAGCGAGACGGGCGCAGACATCGTCCCGATCCAGGCCGACTGCCGTCGTGCTGAAGATTGCGCGCGTGTCATTGACCACGTTGCAGGCCTCGGCGGCGCCGACATCCTCGTCAACAACGACGGCGCACCGCCCTTGGGCGAGATCACGTCCTTCGACGACACCGCCTGGGCCAAGGCTGTCGAGCAGAATCTGATGTACGTCGTCCGCATGGCCCGCGGCCTGGTGCCGGGGATGATCGCCAAGGGTGGCGGCTCGATCCTCAACATCACCGCCATCTCCGCGATCCAACCCATTCCCACGTTCGGCCTGTCGGTCGCCACCTGGGGCGGCGTGATCGGGTACGCCAAGACGCTCTCGCTAGAAGTCGCCAAGCACAACATCAGCGTCAACACCATCTGCCCCGGTTACATCGAGACCCAGCGCTTGGAAAAAGTTTTCGCAGCCGGCGGCGAGGATCCGGACAAGATGCGTGCCGATCTGATCGCCGAAATCCCCATGGGACGCATCGGCACAGTGGACGATATCGCCAGCATGGTCGCGTTGCTGGTCTCGCCCCGTGGTCGCTATGTCACCGGGACCGCAATCCAGGTCGACGGTGGTCTGCTCCGCGGCCTGCGCTGACAACGACGGAAAGGAAATCGAACAACATGAGCACCATAGAGCGCAACGCACCCTACGGCGGCATCCTGCACGAAGTCGTGGAGCACAACGGCACACTGTATCTGGCCGGCATCGTCTCCGAGGACCTCTCCCTTGACATGACTGGCCAGGCCGAGGACGTCATGCGTCAGCTTGTGGCACTTCTGCAAGCCAACGGCTCCGGCCTTTCGCACATACTTCAGGCCACCATCTATTTCTCCGACCTTGCCCAGAAGCCCGCCTTCGACGCCGTCTGGAAGCGCCACATCGGGGAAGACCACATGCCCGCCCGCGCCGGCATTGGCGTCGCCGACCTCGGACCCAAGGTCCTGCTGGAGATGGTCGTCACCGCAGCAAAAGCCTGATCGCGCAAGCGGATCGCCCGCGACGTCAATTCGTTCTTGCCTGATCCATCGCTTCCACCCGTCGCGTCAGCTCGAACCGCTGCAGCTTTCCTGTGGCCGTGAACGGCAATTCGTCGACGATCTCCAGGCGCTCGGGCAATTTGTAGTCGGAGACCTCGCCCTTGAGGAAACCCACCATTTCCTCAAGCGTCACCCTCTGCCCGGCCTTCGGAATCACACACAGGCAATTTCGCTCGCCGAGACGAGCATCCTTCACCCCGACCATCGCGGCGTGCATGACCTTCGGGTGCGTGTAGAGGATCTCCTCGATCTCACGCGGGAAGAATTTCTTGCCACCCCGGTTGATGATCTCCTTCCGCCGCCCGACGATTCGCACATTGCGCTTGTCATCGGCAAAGACACCGAGATCGCCAGACCGATACCACCCGTCTGCGGTGAAGGATTCCGCGTTGGCCGCCGGGTTGTTGTGATAGCCGAGATGCACCGACGGCCCATACGCGGCAATCTCGCCTTCCGCTCCCGGCGGCACGTCTTCGCCAGCTTCATCGAGGAGCCGCAGCCCCATCCCCTCGACGCACGATCCTATGGTGCCGTTGACCGTCTCGGGATCGTCCGAAAACCGCGTGTAGGTATGGTAGCCGTCCTCCAGCATCCCATAGAGCTCGATGATCCGCCCCTTCATGCGCCGCATGAACTCACGTAGCGTCTCCACGGGGCACGACGCTCCACCTGTGATGACGACCCGCAACGACGACAGATCGAACCGCTCCAGCTCCGGATCATTGAGCATTGCGATGATGGATGCCGGCGCAGTCGAAATCTTCGTGACCCGTTCTGCCTGGATCGCCTCCAGCGCGGCCCGCGCCTGGAACCGCTCCAGCAGCACCACGCGCGCACCGAGCGACAACCCCTGGATCATCTCCAGATAACCCCAGTTGAGGCCAATCGGCAGGTAGACGAGAAACACGTCGTCAGCCGAATCCTGCATGTCGCGGGCATTGAACCGCAACGCGGGCAGCGTCGTGTTGAAGGAATGCAGCACGCATTTCGGGTTGCCGGTCGTGCCCGACGTGAAGGCAAAGCGAAACACCTCGTTGGCGCTCATGCGCACCCGGTCTGCATCGGCAAGGGGCGCATGCCGCCCCAACCCTTCGGCAAGCGACACTGTGTCATCACTGGCAGGCTCATCCACCACACAGATAAGCCGCAAGTCCGGCAGGTCGGGCTTCAAGGATCGAACCATCGCCGGATAATCGTGCCCCCGGAAAGAGCTTGCGCAGACATACGCCCGGCTGCCCGCGAATTTGAGGATATAGCCGACCTCGCGCGCCCGAAAATCGGGATTGATCTTGTTGGCAACCGCCCCGATCAGCTCCAGAGCCAGGAACACGTAGGCAAACTCGGCCCGGTTCGGCAGCTGGATGGTCACCACATCGCCCTGGCCGATCCCCTGCGCTCGCAGAAAAGCAGCCGCGCGGCGGACATTCTCGTCCAGTTCCTTGTAGGTCAACCGGCGATAGGCGTCGACCAGGGCCACTTTATCCGGGCGCAAGGCCACCTGTCGCTGAAAGAGGTCATAGTACGTCTCTTCGCCCCAGTAGCCGGCCGCCGTGAATTCCTCGATCATGGCCTGGCTCAAACGGGTCTTGAACTGCATTGGCGGGTCTCCCGGCGGCTTTCAACCCAAGCGATCAACAAGATGGTCGGCATGATCCCGGCCCATGCGACATGTCGCTGGCTGGTCATCAAGGCCTCGATTGCCCCTATTGAAGCACCACCGGGTGCCGGTTGCACCCCCACCCGCTTGGTTGCTAAGGACGCAGCCGCGGCTTGAGAGCGGCGCGCTCCCCATGTATTGCTGCAGCGGGAACACGAAACAGGCTGACGAGGAGCGCGAAGCGATGACGTCGACGACGGGGCACGGTGATCTGGCTACGGTGTTCGGCGGCTCAGGCTTTTTGGGCCGGCACACGGTCAGGGCCCTCGCCCGCAACGATTGGCGCATACGGGCAGCGGTCCGCCGTCCGGACCTTGCAGGCCACCTCCAGCCGATGGGCCGGGTGGGCCAGATCATGGCTGTGCAGGCCAATCTCCGCTATCCCGACTCCGTCACCCGCGCCGTCGAAGGCGCCCGGGCGGTCGTCAACACGGTTGGCATTCTGATGCCCTCCGGCCGCCAGTCCTTCGAAGCCGTCCACATCGACGGCCCCCGAGCTATTGCCAAAGCCGCCAAGGCAGCCGGCGTCGAGCAACTCGTCCACATCTCCGCCATAGGCGCCGACAAGAATTCGCCAGGCCGTTACGGCCGCACCAAAGCGGCAGGCGAGGCCGCCGTGCTGGCCGAGTTTCCCGGCGCCGTCATCCTCCGCCCCTCCATCGTGTTCGGGCCGGAGGACGAGTTCTTCAATCGCTTTGCTGCCATGGCCGCACACGCCCCCTTCCTTCCGCTGATCGGCGGCGGCCGCACACGCTTTCAGCCCGTTTACGTCGGCGACGTCGCAACCGCGGTCCTGACCGCAGTACAGGGCAACGCCAAGCCTGGAACCATCTACGAACTGGGCGGCCCCCAGGTTCAGACCTTCCGCCAGCTTCTCGACCGGACCCAGGAGTATGCCGGACGCGAGCGCCGCTATATCCCCTTGCCCTTCTGGCTTGCTTCTCTGCTCGGCACCGTGACTTCCATCCTGCCATCGGGGCTGCGGCCGATCACGGCCGACCAGGTGCGCATGTTGAAAACCGATAACGTCGTGAGCGAAGCCGCCCAGAAGGACGGCCGCACACTCTCAGGCCTCGGTATCACCGCGCCCCATGCGATCTCATCGATCGTGCCGGCCTACCTCGAGACCTACCGCCCCAAGGGCCAGTACTCCCACTATCGCGGGTAGGCGAAGGCTGATCCTTCCATTCGGCCTCCCCTCCCGGGGCGTGTCAGCGCTTGTGATCGGCCTTTGCATAACGCCGCAAATCCCCCGCGTCGCCACGCCGGATGCGACGTGGGCATCCGAAGACGCAAGGAACCAAGCTTCGGATGCGCGGTGAGCATCGCAAGGCGCGGAGAACCAAGCACCGGATGTGGCAAGTGAGCGGCATCCGCAAGCCAAATCAAAAAACAGCCCCTCGCGCTGCCACCGGCCAGATGCACTCCACCCGCGCCGCATCTCCGCTCATACCTCGAATGCCGATGTACCAATCGTGCAGGTTGACCGTTGGATCACAATGCGGCGGGATCAGCGCCACCTTGTCACCAAGCTTCGGACGATCGTTGCAGGCGGCAAGATTGAGCCCGCCGTGCTCGTCCGACGGCCGCTCGTAGAGCGCACCGGCAAAGCCCGTGACTTCGGGCATGCCCGATCGAACGTAAAGGCCTTGAGTCCCGCGTCGAGCACCGCGCGCTCGGCAACCGGCGTGCTCATCACCGTCGCATAGACGAACAGCGCATGCTCAAACGTATCGAACCGGGAACCGTCGGCCTTCTGATTGCGAGCATAGTCGGCATCCATGAAGACATACGATCCTGCCTGCAGTTCGTTGTAGACGCCGCTCGCCGCCTCCAGCTCGAACGTGCCCGTGCCCGCGCCCCCGACCACTTCGCACTCCAAGCCTGCTGCCTTCAACAGACCCACGGTGTCGCCCGTCATCTCCACGGCTGACGCAATGGCCGCCTTGCGCTCATCCAATGTCCGCAAGTGCTGCGCGCGTCCATGATACGATTGCAGACCGGCAAATGTGAGCCCTTGCGTCCGTGCAACTCGTTCCGCCATGGCGACCGCCGCTGCTCCCGGTGGCACTCCGCAGCGATTGGCGCCGACATCGATCTCGACAAGCGTTCTCAGCGTCACTCCCGCCTGCGTCGCTGCAGCGCCCAGCGCTTCGATCGCAACCTCGTTGTCAACCGCCACCATCACGCGGGCCTGCCGTGCCAGCGCCGCCAGCCTGTCGAGCTTGCGCCGACCCACAACCTCGTTCGAGACGAATACGTCCGGCACGCCGCCTTCCACCATGGCTTCGGCCTCCGACACTTTCTGGCAGCATAGCCCCACGGCGCCGAGCGCCATCTGTTTGAGGCCGATGATCGGAGATTTGTGCGTCTTGGCATGCGGACGCAGACGAACGCCCGCCTTGGCAACCGCATCTGCCATGCGCTTGAGGTTCCGCTCAAACGCATCGAGATCGATCAGAAGCGCTGGCGTGTCGACATCTGCGAGCGGCATGCCAGGGTTGGCAGGGGGTCCAAGGGGCATCTGACGTCCTGTTCTGGTGGGCCCCCAGACGTTCTCAATTGGCCGTCCGCAGGCAGGGCAACGATTGGCTGCACGGTGGCCGGTTCCTCGTGACAAGGCTCACCATCACCGTGCAAGCGGATTACAGAAAGACCATGTTTTCAGGTTCCAGCCCAAGCAGCACACGCCCCGTCGTGACGTAATTGGTGCCCCGACCCTGAGTCTGCTGCGAGGCCGTCATCGCATCGCGCATGCGCCGCTCGAACGGATTGGTCGGAAATATTGCGGTCGCCCCCGCCGCCCGATACGCATCCACCGTGATCTCGAAGCAGTGATTGATGACGTGGCACGTGCACAGTTTCAAACGAGCGCGCTGTTCAACCGTGATGTCGCCGACTGCCTCGACTTCGGTCCACAGATCCTCGACCGTCTGGTGCAGATAGGCCCGCGCCATGGCGTACCGCGCTTCCATCTGCGCGATCTGCGTCTGGAACACCGGGCTCTCGCGCAACGACATAACGGCAGCCCGCGGCGTCTTCGTCATCGCCAACGCCGTCAGCTCATCGAGCATGCCGCGCACGATACCGATCTGCAGCGCCGAAAAACCAACGCCATAGGCAAGCGTCGTATTGAATTTGTAGAGCGTTCCCGTCTCGCGAAGCTCTTGCGGGTTCTCGCGATCGATTGTGTCACATTCGGCCACGAACAAGTCTTCGACCGAGAAGGTATCGCTGCCTGTCCCCCTGAGGCCTACGACATTCCAAACATCGTCGACCTTGGCTTGCGAGCGCTTGAACAGCATCGTGCGATCGACAGGACGTCCATCGGCATGCATCCGCCGGGAGCCGTCCGCTTCATAGACGTAGCTATGCCCACCCAGCAGCGTCGCATGCCGGCTGCCGCTGGCGAAGGTCCACTTGCCAGAGACGCGATAGCCGCCTTCAACCGCGACAGCCTTGCCTTGGATTCCGGCGCCCCAGGCCAACACAGCGTCCGGTGCCCCAAACCAGCGCTTGGCCGGTTCAGGATCGAGAAACGCTGCAGACATCGAGCAGCCCGAACCCTGGCTGATGACCCAGGCCGCACTGGCATCACCACTGGCGATCAGCTCCAAAACTTCCGCATGGGTCCGCAGATCGACCTCGTAACCACCGAGCGAGCGCGGCAGCATCAAGCGAAAGAGCTTGCCGTCGTGCAGGGCCGCCAGCACGTCCGGAGGCAACTCTCGCAGCTCCTCGATCCGGGGCGCTGCAGCTTTCAGCAGATCACGCACCGCCCTGGCCTTGGCAACGGCTTCGTGCGCAGCCCCATTGTCTGTCGTCTTCTGCATGATCTGCTCCGCGCCTGCCTCTCTTCAACGGTGAGCGAAAGGGTAGGGGATCAATGCTAGACCGGACAACCGATATGGCAAGCCCCGGACGTGCTTATGCTTCACCCGCAAATCCGTCTTGTACCGCCTTGATCTGCGCCAGCGCCGCCGCCGGCAATCCGCCCTTGAGCACCGCTTGCGCGCCACCTTCGAACTCGTCGACCGTGGCAATACCCACTTGCAGCGTCGAAACGTCCTGATTGCTGGCAACGAACCGGATACCCATCTCGACGACGCTATTGGCCCCAGCCGCCGCGATCAGTGGCGCAAAACGCCGCGCACGCGCCACATCGGCGGCATAGTCCCGGCCAGAGCCAATCGGTGCCACCTCGGCCATGCCCAGGGGATGGCGCGCTTCGCTACCCGACAACGCTCCGCCCGCCAGCACCCGAATGATGATCGCGCCCATGCCCGCCGCCCGTGCGCGCGCCAGCAATTGTCCGTAGTCCTGTCCTGGATAGTGGGCGGGCACTACGCCACCGGCGCTTGGGTTCAGCATGTTGAACACCACCTGCGCCGTGTCGAATGCCCGGGAATCCACGACTTGATGCAGCGCCGCCGTATCACCGATAGCCGTGATGCCGCAGAACCGGATCTTGCCCGCCTTCTTGAGGCGTTCGAAATGCGGCGCCACTTCGCCAAGAACCTGATCGACCGAGAGATCGCGCGGGATACCCGGCGGCCCCGTTACGATCGAATTGTGTAGCTGCAGCAGGTCCACATGGTCTCGCCCCAGACGCTTGAGACTGGCCTCCAGCGATGCATCGATCGCCTTGGCGATGTCGGCCTTGCCTTCAGGTGGGATGTTGACCTTGGTGCCAAGGACCACGTCCGGCTTCAGCTCTCGGAAGATCCGACCCACGTTCGTCTCTGAGGCTCCATTGCCGTACAAAGGCGCCGTATCGAAGAAGTTGACGCCAAGCTCCAGCGCACGCCGAACCGCCCGCATCTGGTCCGCCGGATCGCCCTTCGTCATCAACCCGCCGACCGCACCACAACCGAAGGTCAGCAGCGAGACCTCAAGGCCCGTTCGTCCAAGTTTGCGCCGTTCCATCACTCAGCTCCCTCACGCGATCGAACGCCGCGCACCTCGATATCAGTTGACCTTTTCCTTCGCCGGCTTGTCGGCGCCTTGTGCCTTGCCGGCCTCCCGCGTCGCCATCCGCGAAATGTGGAAGCGCTGGAAGTTCACGTCCTTCTCGTAGGTCTTTGTCCTAATCCACGTAAACAGATCGTAGAACGTGGCAGGGCCGAACCCGAGCGGCAAACGGGCAACTTCGAGTGGTGCACCCCACTTCGCCGGCTGTCCTTCAACATCCTCCTTGAAAAAAACAATCGTCGGCGTGAAGAGAACGCCCCAACGCTCCGCCAGCTTCTTTTCGCTGAAGGCCTTGCCGTCAAAATCCGTCACGGTCCGCGCCCCCCACAAGTCGAGTTGCACGATCGTGAAATTTTCTCGCACGTAGTCGTTGATATAGCGCTGTGACAGCACGTCCGTGTGCATCTTGGTGCAGTAGATACAGCCACGCTGCTCGAAGATCACTGCGAAGCGCTTGCCTTGCGTCTTTGCCTCGGCGTGATCGTCCTTGAGGTCGAGAAATGTCTGCGCAAACCAGGTCTGATGATAGAGCCCATCGTCACCTTTGATCGGCTGCACGCGCGGCTCGACCGGACCGGAAACCGGCGGCATGGTGGCTGGTTCCGCAGCCTGCCCGACACCGCCGAACAGTGCAACAGCCAGCGCCAGCGCAATGACGGTAGGAATGACCTTCACGTGTCCAAGCATGCGACATCTCGATTGGCTAAGGGGTTCAGCCAATGCTAGCGCTTTGCTCCGTGCTGCGCCACGCCTGTTCACATCAGCACCGCCGAGAGCCAGCATTGAAGCGCAAGCCCCTACCGCAAACAGCCCGTTACAACGCCAGCGCGCATACGCTGCGCCAAACGCGCTGCCAGACGTTCCACTGTGCGGTCGGGATCTCCGGCATCCCGCTCCGCCGGATTGGGTAACGACACGGCGAGCCGGGCCGCCTCCGCCGCCGACAACCGGGACGCCGGCTTGCCGAATGCGGTGCGCGCAACGACCTCCGCCCCGTACACCCCTGGGCCCCATTCCGCGATATTGAGGTAAACTTCCAGGATCCGTCGTTTCGGCCACAAGAAGTCGAGCACGAACGCCAGAGGAATCTCCACCGCCTTGCGAACGACACTGCGGTTCGGCCACAAGAACAGGTTCTTCACCACCTGCATTGTGATCGTGCTGCCGCCCCGCGGCCTGCCATTGAGGGTATCATCGATCGCAGCCTTGAGCTCACCCAGGTCGACACCCGCGTGACTGCAAAAGCGCCCATCCTCCGAAGCGACGACAGCTCGAATGAGATGAGGCGAGATCCGATCCAGCCCAACCCAGCGTTGATCCACAGGCTCGCCCAAGAGGCCGCGTACCGCCATGATCGGCGTGAACGGCGGGTCCACGAACCGGTAAACGACCATCTGCCCAAGTATTGCCGCAAGGAAGATGACCAGAACCAACACCAGGCGCCGCAGCCAACGGCGCACGAAAGCGCCAAAACCGCCACGCCGCACATCATCGCCCCGCTCGGCAGCCACATTTGACCTGCCCGCTGTGACCGCAGATGCTGCGGCTGCGCGCGACGCTACCTCCGGAGAAAGTTCGCGGCGATCCGCACGCTCGCTCGCCTCTTCCGCGCCACGCCCTGCCGTACGGCCCGTCGCCGGTCCCGTCGTTGGCCCCGTCCTCGGCACGCGCCCGGCGCCGTCGAAATCCATCACGCACGACTTTCGTTAGGCTTCTTTGTAACTCTGATCTTTCACCTCAGGCCTGATCGGCAACGTCGCAGCAAAAACTTGATTTCGCAAACCAACCAACTCATTGAGCGTGAATTTTTGCTACTTCCATCAGGTTGTATCATCATGACTGTAGAGAACGTCGTCAGCAAGGCGTCCAAGCGGCCTCCACGGCATGAAGGTCACTCGATAAACCGCGCCGTGCGGGTGTCGAAATATTGCTCGTCGTCCATGAGGATGACGTGGCACCAAGGATTGACGCGCTCGTAGGCCTCCGCATAAGCGTCTGTCACGGCCGGCACATCAGGCTCGATCGGCTTGCGGAAGCCGACGATGTAGACCTCAACCCCCTTCGCGAAGAGTTCGTAGGCCGCTTGCGTCTCATCCGCGTCGAACATCGCGTCCTCGACCAGCGCATAAGCCGGTTTGAGATCTGGACGACGCTCCATGACCAGACGCCACTTGTCAGGATTGTTCTTGGCAACGAACCCCGCCCCGCCAGCCACAATTGCATCAGCGACGGCTTCGAGCCGCCTGCCGCTCATCCTGTGCGTATTGTCGAAGTGAATGACGTCGGCGCCAAGCCCGACCAGCCGGCGAACGTCTGCCGTCAGAGCCAGAAACGATTTCGGATCGTTATAGTAGCGGACAAACTCCCCGGCCTTGACGCTGCCCCATGCGCGCCCACCGCCACCACCGATGTGATACGCGCTGATCTTGGCCCCGCCAGCCTTGATCGCAGCAGCAGAGGCTGCAGCACCCTTCTGATCGAGATCGAAATCAAACAGGCGCACACCGCGCACCAACAAGGCTTCGACCTCTGCAGGTATTGGCGGTCGTTCCAATGAGGCAAAAATTTCCGAAGACGCCGCAAATAACGGGCTGACCAGACTCCCCGTGACCAGCAACACCGCCGCCAGGAGCAACCGCGTCGTCAGCGCCCTCAGCCTCACGCCTCATCCTCCCGCCCAGACTCATCCTTCGCGCTGGCGTTTGCCCCCTCGTCCGTGTCGTCGTCCTCTTCGACCTCCGGCTCCAGGTCCAATTCTGCCTGCGCAACGTCCGCTGGATCTTCCAGCGGCAGCTCGTCCGGCATCAGCGCGGCGACATCATTGGGCGACGGTACCTTGAAGTCCGCGGGCAGCGTCGAATCCAGCAATCCCGCCCCCTTGAGATCTGCCAGCCCCGGAAGATCCTTCACCGACTCCAGCGAGAAATGGTCAAGGAAAGCCTCCGTCGTGCCAAAGGTCAGCGGCTTTCCCGGTGCCCGGCGTCGGCCGCGCGGGCGCACCCAACCGGTCTCCAGCAATATGTCGATCGTTCCCTTCGAGGTCTCAACGCCGCGAATTTCCTCGATTTCAGCCCGCGTCACCGGCTGGTGATAGGCGATGATGGCGAGCGTCTCCAGCGCAGCCTTTGACAGCCGCCGCTCCTCGACCGCGTGCCTCTCAAGCAGGTAACCTAAATCGCCAGCCGTGCGGAACGCCCACTTACCGGCGACACGCACGATATTGACCCCACGGCCCGCATAGAACCCTTTGAGTTCCTCGAGCAACGCGGCAACGTCGGTTCCAGCCTTCAAGTGACGCCCGAGAAACGCCTCATCCAGCGGTTCTGCAGCGGCAAACAACAATGCCTCAACGATCCGCAGGCTTTCTCCGCGATCCGCCGACGGCAATGACGCGATATTTCCGGCTTGACCGATGCCGCGATGGCCCTCGGCCTCCTCGTGACCGGCTGTGTCCTCAGCATCGTTGTCGGCGCGGGCTTCAAGCCCCGCCTCGTCCGTGACGCGAACGCTGAGCTTGGGCGGCTCCATGCGCTTCCCCCTGTCTCGAGGCGATGTCATCACGCAGCACTCTTGGCGAAAAGTCTCATGTCCTGGCCTCAACCCGCCGGTTTGCTGCGAGTCTCATCCTCACGTCGTCGCACGAAAAGCGGCTGGAACGCCGCATCTTGGCGAATTTCGATCATCCCCTCCCGGGCCATCTCGAGCGTGGCCCCGAACGAGCTTGCAAGCGCTGTCCTGCTGAGCTCGGGCGTGGGCAGATACTGCTCGAGAAAAAGATCGAGCTGCACCCATGATCCTTGCCGCGCCTGCCCGACCAGTCGCTCGAGCCGCACGCGCGCGTCCTTGATCGACCACACCACCCGGCGCTTGACCACATGCGCCCGCTTGATGGTGGTGCGCTTGCGCTGATCGGCATAGGCTTTGATAAGATCGTAGATCTCTGCGGAGAATTGGCGTTCGCGAATGGTCCGCATCCCCTCCGGCATGCCCCGCGCGAAGATATCTCGGCCCAGACGCTTGCGCGTGAACAGCTGCGAGGCAGCCGTGCGCATGGCATCGAGCCGCGCCAGCCGAAAGGCCAAGCGCGCCGCCTCGTCCTCTGCCGAGAGGCGCTCTTCGCTCTTTTCTTCGCGAGGCAGCAGCAGCCGCGACTTCAGGTACGCAAGCCACGCAGCCATCACCAGGTAGTCAGCAGCAAGCTCCAGACGCAGCCGCTGCAGCTCGCCGATGAAGGCAAGGTACTGTTCCACCAACGCCAGGATCGAGATTTGCGAGATGTCGACCTTTTGTGTGCGTGCCAGCGCAAGCAATAGATCAAGAGGTCCTTCGAAGCCCGCGACATCGATGGTCAGCGTTTCACTGTCAGAACGCTCGTCGTCGCCGGTCTCTCTCCATCCAGCCGTCGCAACGGCCTTGGTGGCTGGTGGTTCGACCGGACATTCGTCTGGACGCGGTGCCCGTTCGTCGACGGCCCCCGTTTCCGCAGAGGCACTGCTTCCGTCGGGCCGAAGCTCTTTTCATCCTCACCGACGTGCATTCGATCTCCGCCGCCTTTAGCGCGAATTATCTAACCCGGCATACTGCCACGCTTTTTCCACCGCCACTCTACACTGATTCAGGCAACGCGAGCCAACAGCCGGGCAACGGCCGTCCGGGCCGCCTCGACATCGAAATCGACCGGTTCTGCCTCTGCGATCGACACAGCGCGCAAATATCTGTCGCGTGCACGGCCCGCCAGCAGCGGTGTAGCGCCGGCCACTTCGCGCATTTCCGATAAGTTGCCACTGCAATGAAGCGCAAGATCGCTGCCGGCACCAATGACCGCACGAGCCCGGTCGCCGAATCCGCCGCTCAATGCGCGCATGCCGAGGTCGTCGCTCATCAAGAGCCCGTCGAACCCAATATACTCCCGAATGATCCGGCGGGTAACGAGCGCAGATGTGCTGGCTGGGGCCGACGCGTCGATTGCCGGATATACGACGTGGGCCGTCATGGCAGCGGGCAGATGAGCAAGTGATCTGAAGGCGGCAAAGTCGGTGGCCTCGAGCATCCCTAAGGACGCATCCACCACCGGCAATTCCAGGTGGCTGTCGGCGCCTGCGCGGCCGTGCCCCGGTATGTGCTTCATAACCGGTAACACGCCGCCCGCCATCAGGCCGTCGCTCGCAACCGTGCCCAGCGCCGAAACCGTAGCAGCATCGCGGGCGAACGCCCGATGCCGATGATATCGTGCGCTCCCGCGATCGGCACATCAAGGACCGGCGCGCAATTGGTGTTGATGCCCAGTGCCTTGAGTTCGAAGGCACTGAGTTGTGCTGCCATCCGCACCAGCCGGGCGGCCGCCACCACATCGCCGCCCGTATAACCAAGGAAAGCCCGGCCGGAGGCAGCAGAGCAGCAATCGGCGGCTTGATGCGCTGAACGCGCCCACCCTCCTGGTCGATGAGAATGAGCGTTTGCTCCGAGCCCAAAGCGCTCTTGAAAGCTGCTATCAGCTCTGAAATCTGACTGGCACTCTGACAATTGCGCGCGAACAGGATCAGTCCGGCAGGCCGCTCGTGCGCAATAAAATCGCGCTCCTCAGTCGTGAGCATCGCCCCCGCAAGACCGACGATGAACGCCTTCGATGGCGCGTGCTGGTCGCTCATGGCTGACCACCACAAACCCGTATGCCTGTCACAGCCCCGCCGCCCGATCAGTAGGCAACCGGCCAGCAATCGGTCATGCCGCGTCCCTTGAGCGCTCCGCACAAGCTGCGTGCTGCCTGCCGGGAGCCAGGCGGCCCGACAATCAACCGGCACCATGTCCCTTTGTCGGGCAGATTGACCTGCTTGACGTCCGGAGTCTTGCCCGCGAGCACATCTGGATACTTCTGGAACAAGCCAGTGAAGGCCTTCCTGGCATCGTCACAATTGCGCTTCGAAGCCAGTACCGCCACATACCCGTTGCCACCGGTCGAGGCGCGCGCAACCGGCCGCCTCGCCGGTGCACTCTGGGCGCCTGCGCCAGCACCCAATGCCGAACGCGTCGGCGCCGCCCCTTGCGGCTGAATGCGTCGCACCGGCAATTCCGCGCCACGCTGCGGTGGCGTTTCCGGCTCCAGTGATGGCCGACCCGCTGGCGGCGGCGGCGGGGGCGGAGGCGCAGCGACACGCGGCGGCGCTGTCGGCACTGCGGCCGTTGCTGCCGACTGAGGCGGCGGCCCAAGTCCATCGATCAAAAGGCCCGGAACACCCGACGACGGGCCGGATGATGGCTCCGCATCGGCGGCCCGTGGCGCAATAGTGCCGTCCGCATTGACGATAATGGTCGTCGTTGGCACCTTTTTCGGTGCCGCAACATCGCCTGGCGGCCGCAGCGATGTCGGCACAGGTGGCGGATTGGCGCTCGCACCGCGGTTCAGAACCGCTTTGTCGCTATACGGTATAACTTTACCGCCGGGATCCGTCGGTCGTGTGCGCGCCGGAACGTTTTCAGCCTTGACCACCGGCGGCTTGCCTTTGGCGCCACCGCCGCCGAATGTCTTGTAGGCATAGGCGAGCCCGCCTCCAGCGAAGATGGCCCCCACCAGCGCCCCGACAATCATGACGGTGCTCGGGCCACGACGCTCGTCGCCCGCATCACTGTCGTAGCCGTCGTGGTCTTGCTCGTCGGTATCGTAAGGCGGCGGCTCTTGATAATGATGCCCGCCCGCCAGCGTGCCATGCCCGTCATGGCCGTATTGCCCAGGCTGCGATGGCCAATAGCCGCCTTGGGCCGGCTCCTCCCACCGAGGTTCCTGACCGCCTGCGGGCCCCGCGCCGCGCTGCCACTCGTCTCGATGGCCAGAGGGGTAATGACCGCCATGCCCATCGCCACCATATCCTGGTGGCATCTGGCCCGGCTGATAATTGGAGAGGTCGTAGGCACCGGGATCTTGCCGCCCGTCGCCCGGGTGAGCTGGATATCCAGGCACCGCGTCCGCTCGGTAGGGATCCGCCGGCGGCAGGTTTGGCGGGCTCGCATAGCCTTGACGCGCGTCCCGTGGGTCGCCGTGTTGGGGATAATGGCCGCCGTCCAACCCATGCGGATCGCCAGCATAACCACGACCCTGGGGATCATACCCGGCCCCGCCCTGGGGCTCTCCGGGCTGGTAGGGTTCAAATTGCGAGGGATACCCGCCCCCAGTGGCTTGACCGCCTGCCCGGGGCGCAGCTTGACCATCGTAGGGCGGAGCAGCCCGGCCATACCCGTCTTGGGCACCGGCCGGATAGGCCGGCGCTGAGGGATAATGGCCTTGGGGATCGTTGGCGTAGCTCTGGTACTGCTGCGGTGGGGGCTGACCACCACCGTGACCACGCCGATCGTACCCATCACCGTCAGGATGTGTGTGCTGCGGATAGAGCCCCGCGCCCGGCTGACTAGGTGGCGACGGTTGCGCGTAAGCCTGCTCGCGCTGCATTTGCATCCAATGCTCGTACTCACGAGCACGCGCTTGCGCCTCGGTTTCCGGCTCGTAGTTTTGTGGGACTTGACCGCTTCTGCGCGGCGAGCCGCTCGACCCTGTCATTGTCCCTGTCCCCTCGTCGAATTAATCAGCAACCGATTCGGCGCGATTATCGCATCTCTTCCGGCGCTTCGACCCCCAGGATTGCTAGCCCGGACGCAATCACCTGTGCACAAGCGCGGACGAGGGCCAGCCGCGACAAGGTGAGTTCCGGGTCGTCTGCCTGGATAAATCGCAATTGTGGCGAATCATTGCCTCGCGTCCAGTGCCCATGGAAAAGTGACGCCACTTCATGGAGGTAGAATGCGATCCGGTGCGGCTCGTGCACGCGCGCTGCCCCAGCGACCACTTGTGGCCACAGCGCAAGCTTGCGCATGATCTCGAGCTCACCTTTATCCTCGAGACGGCCGAACGCCGCACCTTGCAAGGCCGCCACTCCCAAGTCTCTACCTGACAGCGCTTCGCCAGCGTTACGAAACACCGAATAGGCCCGCGCATGCGCCATTTGCACGTAGAACACGGGGTTGTCCTTGGTCTGCTCGATCACCTTGGCAAGATCGAAATCCAGCGTCGCATCATTCTTGCGGAACAGCATCATGAACCGCACGGGATCCCGCCCAACCTCATCCACGACTTCACGCAGCGTGACGAAGGTTCCAGCCCGCTTCGACATCTTGACCGGCTCACCTGCCCTGAGCAGGCGCACCAACTGACACACCTTGATGTCAAGCTCCGCCCCACCGCCCGACAATGCCTTGACGGCCGCCTGCATCCGCTTGATGTAGCCAGAATGATCCGCTCCGAACACGTTGATCAAATGACGAAATCCGCGTGACAGTTTGTTGTGGTGATAGGCCATGTCAGCTGCGAAATACGTGTAGGAGCCATCGGACTTCATCAGCGCGCGATCCACGTCGTCGCCGAAGTCCGTTGCCTTGAACAACGTCTGCTCTCGGTCTTCCCACTCCTCCGCGTCATGTCCCTTCGGACGCTCGAGACGACCTTCGAACACCAGCCCCTTGGCCCTCAGCTCGTTGATGGTCTCCGCCACTTCATCACGGTTCCCGGTAGTGAGAGAACGCTCGGAAAAGAACACGTCATGTTTGACATTGAGCGCGGCAAGGTCAGCCCGGATCATCGCGAGCATGGCGTCGATCGCAAACGCACGCACCTCGTCCAGCCAGTCGCTCTCGTCTTTACCGAGCAACGCCTTGCCGAATTGGCGCGCGAGCGCCTCACCGACCGGTTTCAAATAATCACCGGGATACAGGCCTTCCGGGATCTCACCGATCGGCTCGCCCAGCGCCTCCCGATACCTGAGGTAGGCGGATCGGGCCAACACATCGACCTGGGCGCCGGCATCGTTGATGTAATATTCACGGGTCACGTCCCAGCCCGCGAACGCCAACAGATTGGCCAGCGCGTCACCGAATACCGCGCCGCGGCAATGGCCAACATGCATCGGCCCCGTCGGATTGGCCGAAACGTACTCGACGTTGACCCGCTCCGCGCCACCGATACCGGCACGACCGAAGGCCGGACCAGCCTCCAGGATCTCCCTGATCACGGCCTGCCACGCCGATGGCGCCAACGACAGATTGACAAAGCCGGGGCCAGCCACCTCCGCCCGCACCACCATCGGGTCGGCCTCCAGCGCCGCCTTCAGCCCATCGGCGATATCACGGGGCTTCATCCGGGCGGGACGCGCCAGCACCATGGCCGCATTCGTTGCCAGATCCCCGTGCGAGGGATCACGCGTGGCCTCCAGGTCGAAAATGCTCGTATCAATATCGGCCGGCAAAGTGCCACTGGCCTTCATCTGGTCGAGTGCCGCTTTGATGCGCGCCTCGATGTGCGCAAGGGCGTTCATGATCCACCTCGAAATGTGACAGCGCCTCAGCTGCCACATGTGCACGGGCTGCCATATCACTGCTGGTTGGGCGCGCTGAAGTTCGCTTGGCTGACGAGTATGCGCCTCCGCGTCCTGGTGCGGGAGGACATCAGTCTCTCAAACGAACAGCCAGAGCGCGTTTGCCACGAAGTTCAGATTGCACTTTAGGACCTCTGCGCTCTAGCCGAGATCGGGGGTAACGTCAAACAAGCGCCGATGCTCGGCAATCGCGAACCGATCGGTCATCCCAGCAATGAAATCGCAGATCGCTCGCGCCCGCACGCCAGCGTCGAGCTTGCCGAAAACCAGCCCCCGCTCCCCCGGCAGCAGGCTAGGGTCGGCGCTGTAGCGTTGAAACAGATCCTCTACGATGGCCTCTGCATGCCGCATGGGCCTCATCAGACGCTCGTGGCGGTAGACCTCCGCGAACAGAAACGATCTCAAAGCCCGCAGTTCATGCGCCATGCCTTCTGAGAAGGTCACGGTTGGCCGCTTCGCCAGGGTGATTCCATCGACGGTCGCCGGCCTCTCCGCTTCAAGGCGCCCCAAGGTCGTTTGCACCACGTCATCGACCATAGCGGTAATCATGCGGCGATTGACTTCATAGAACGCCCGCCGCCGGTCCCGCGCGTCCTCCCGCCTCAGGACCTCGCGCACGAACCGGCCGACCAGAGGCACATCCCCGAGCGCTTCGAAGACCAGAAACCCCGCCCGCAGGGCGTCATCGATGTCGTGATTGTTGTAGGCAATATCGTCGGCGACGGCAGCCGCCTGCGCCTCACCGCTTCCCTGGAATCCAAGGCGATCCGATCTCCAAGCCCGGCGTCAACCACCGCCCTTGCCACCAGCGGATGTCGCTCCAAATCGACCGGACCATTGTGTTTGACGAGACCATCGAGTGTCTCCAACGTCAAATTGAGCCCATCGAAGGCCCAGTACTTCCGCTCGAGCCGCGTCACCACCGTCAAGCTTTGCGCGTTGTGATCGAAGCCGCCATCAGTCTCCATCACACGGTCCAACGCCCTCTCGCCAGCGTGCCCGAAGGGGATGACCAAGATCATGCGCCAGCGCCAGCGCCTCGGCCAGGTCCTCGTCGAGACCGAGCTGACGTGCAATCGCGCGAGCGATTTGAGCCACCTCCAGAGAGTGCGTGAGCCGGCTTCGGTAGTGATCTCCCTCGTGCAACAGGAAGGCTTGCGTCTTGTAGTTCAGGCGGCGGAAGGCGGTTGCATGAACAATTCGGTCGCGGTCCCTCTGGAATGGCGTCCGCATCGGACACGAAGGCTCGTCGTATCTCCGCCCACGGCTATCATCGGGTTTCTGGGCCCAAGGCGCCAGCCGGCGTGGCTCGGCACTCCAAATTGGCGGCGCAGAAAGCATCAGCCCCTCCTCGCTAGCTTCCGGTTGGTTGCAACGGCGATTCGTTACCCCACTGGTTTGACAACGACGTTGGCGCTACTATGTAAACGCAGTGCGTCGACGCTGACAGATGTTGACGCCGCGCAAGCCTTTCGGCCGGAAGGTGGCATTCACTTTGCCATTCGCCCCAGCCACAATGCCCCACCCGGTGACCAGGATGTCCAGATGACCAACACCGTTGCAGCACCAGCCAAAATCTCAATGACCGAGCGAGCTGCCGCGCGCCTCGGCGAGATCGCCGCGGGTGACCCGACGCGGCCGGTCCTGCGCATCATCGTAGAAGGCGGGGGGTGCTCGGGCTTCCAATACAAATTCGATCTGGTGGAAGCGGCTGAAGCCGATGACGTGATCATCGAGAGAGACGGCGCCAGGATCGCCGTCGATCCGCTCTCTGTGGCCTACATGGAAGGCTCAGAGATCGATTTTGTCGACGACCTGATCGGCGCGGCCTTCCGCATCAACAACCCGCAGGCGACGGCTGCTTGTGGTTGCGGAACGAGCTTTTCCATCTAAGCCGTTCGGCGCAGGTCTATTGCCCCGGCAATGTCTGATGATCGCACGCTAAGCAGGCTTTGAACAAGCCTCAGCGCCAGTCGGGCGGTGCCAGATAATACCAGCTGAAGATCAGGGCGATCGTCACCACCGGGATCGCAGCGAACGCATAAGCCAGCGTGACTTTGCGCCCCTTCATCGCCATCCAGGCCCCGCCGACCCCGATAAGCGGGAAAAGCCAGAGCAGCACGAACGGGTATTCGAGAACGCCAAGCAGCCCATAGCCGCGGTTGATCGGCATCCAGGTCGCCCAGCTCAACGGGTCGGCGACGATGTAGGAGATGTAGGTCCAGGCGAAGAGAATACAAAATGAGAAAATCGAGTTCAGCGTCATGAACACCGACAAAATCGGCGCAAACTGACGCGTCGCCCTTGTTCCATCCTGATAATATGTGATCAGCATTTCATAGATCCATTTCGCAGCCGCCGTCGGACTTTCTTACCCTCGCACGGTGGTCTCGAAATGTAGGCGATGTATGTTAACAAACAGTATGCGCAGCATGCACAAGTTTTACACGCATTTGGCTCAAATCGTCCGACATGATCCGTTGCCGGGGCATTTCGCAGGCACGCGACGAACAAAATCGATGGCACCGGCCATGGTTGCATGAGCTTCTGGCGAAACGAGAGCCCAGGCCACGCGCGCATCTTCAGCGGGACACGCGCGCATCTTCAGCGGGACTGGACAACGCCCGCCAGATGATATGGTTGTCGAATCGCAATCATGCTTCCCGCAACGACCACTGAAAGCACCAGTCGCCATGCGCATCGCCACCTGGAACATCAATGGCGTCAAGGCGCGCCTTGAAGGCCTTTTGGCATGGCTCCGCCTGGCCTCACCCGATATCGTTTGCCTGCAAGAGATCAAATCGGTTGATGAAGGTTTCCCGGCAAGCGAAATAGAGGCGCTTGGCTACAACGTCGCCGTGCATGGCCAGAAAGGCTTCAACGGCGTCGCACTACTCTCAAAATTGCCGCTCGAGGACATCCGCAAAGGTCTCCCTGGCGACGAAGAAGACGCCCAGGCCCGCTACATCGAAGCCGTCGTCGCAGCCGGCACCGGTATTGTGCGGATTGGCGGCCTCTACCTCCCCAACGGCAATCCGGTCGGCACCGACAAGTTCACCTACAAGCTCGCCTGGCTCGACCGCCTCGAGGCGCATGCCAGAAATCTTCTCCGCCTTGAAGAACCGCTCGTACTTGCCGGCGATTACAACATCATCCCCGAACCCATCGACGTCCACAACCCCGAAGCCTGGATCGACGACGCTCTCTTTCAACCCGAATCGCGCGCCGCCTGGCGACGCCTTCTGGCACTCGGATTGACCGACGCCGTCCGAGCCGTAAACCCCGCTTCAGGTGTCTATACCTTCTGGGACTACCAGGCAGGCGCCTGGCCCAAGAACAACGGTATCCGCATCGACCACCTGCTCCTTTCGCCACAAGCCGCCGACTGCCTGGTGAGCGCCGGTGTCGATCGCGGCCCTCGCGGAACTGAAAAGCCGTCCGATCACACGCCAGTTTGGATCGAACTCGATTTGAACTGAGGGGGCTGCCGGAAGCGTCCCGGCCGTTACCTGCCCCGCTAGGTCACCGCCCCAGCACCGCGCCTTGATCCACATCAAGGCCCTCCAACCCACGTCTGTTGTCATATCTCGGATGATCGGGCCCCCGAATGAGGCCCGACACGAAGAGGGATGGGCGCTGTGTCATCAAAATCCAATCAATCAACCAATAGCCAGCACAGCAATCCGGACCACGTGCCAGCCGGTGAGGCACAAACAAATCGTCCCACGGATGGCGCTGCTACAGATGCCGCTGCTAAGGCCGGCAATGGCAGGACGCAGTCGAACGGTTCGCCCACAAAATCGGGTGTGCCGGTCTCCCAGCGCCGCCGCGATCCCGATGCCATTCGCCGGGCATTCGAGTCTGGCGAGTATCCATACCAAACTCGCCTCGCCAACAAAGACTACGAAGCTCACATGGCAGAACTCCAGGTCGAGCTTCTCAAGGCGCAGCGCTGGATCAAGGAAGTCGGCGAACGCATCATCTTGATGTTCGAGGGGCGCGATGCCGCCGGCAAAGGCGGTACCATCAAGCGCTTCATGGAGCATCTCAATCCGCGTGGCGCCCGCATTGTCGCTCTCGAAAAACCCTCTGAGCGTGAGCGCTCACAGTGGTATTTCCAGCGCTACGTCGAGCACTTGCCTTCAGCGGGTGAAATCGTGTTTTTCGACCGCTCCTGGTACAATCGCGCCGGCGTCGAGCGGGTCATGGGCTTCGCCAGCGAGGATCAGGTGGCCGACTTCCTGCGCGAAGCCCCCGCCTTCGAAGGCATGCTGGTGCGTGACGGCATCAAGCTGTTCAAGATCTTTCTCGACATCGGCAAGGAGATGCAACTCAAGCGCTTCCACGAGCGTCGCCACGATCCCTTGAAGCAGTGGAAGATTTCCGAGATGGATCTGGCCGCCATGTCGCGCTTTGAAGCCTACAGCCACGCCAAGGAAGAGATGTTCCGCTACACCCACACCACCGTGGCGCCCTGGACCGTCATTTTGGCCAATGACCAGCGCCGTGCGCGGTTGGAGGCCATGCGGCTGGTGCTGCTGGCCATCGATTACCAAGGCAAGGACGAAAAAGTGGTTGGCAAGATCGACAGCAAGATCGTCGGCTCCGGGCCGGAATTCTTCCACCGTCCCGCCTGATCTGTCTCAAGCGCGCGCACGCTGCAACCTGCCGTTTACCAGACCGCGCCATGGCGACGCCGCCCCTCCGTCCGGCAACGGTTCGCTCACCCTGACCTGCCAAGCTCCCGCATCCGCAATTGCAGGGAGATTTGGTCGTGGTGCGTATG
>JAWKWC010000005.1:0-257348 GCA_041397705.1 Hyphomicrobiaceae bacterium | reverse complement strand
ATTGTCGAGCAGATCTTCGAGATCGTGAAGGATATCAACGAGCGCGATGGCGTCTCGTTTCTGCTGGCCGAGCAGAATACAAACATGGCGCTGAAATACGCCAACTACGGCTATATTCTGGAAAATGGCCGTATCGTGCTCGATGGCTCAGCGGCGGCCCTCGCCGAGAATGCTGACGTCAAGGAGTTCTACCTTGGCACCGCCGGAGAGGAACGCAAAAGCTTTCGAGACGTGAAACACTACAAGCGCCGCAAGCGATGGCTCGCATAGCGCTTGAGGTTTCGGGATCGACACACGCTTCTCAGGCCGCATGCAAGAAAGAAACCTTGAAGGCATCTTTCTTGCAGGTCCGCCGGCAGTCACCGGCGAGGCAGGACAAGCGTCACGCGCGCCGCTCGCGCGGACCGGCCATGTGGCGCCGCGCCCGTGCCAGCGCCGGACCCTTCGGAACATGCCGCGCCGCGGGCCCTGATCCGACGATCAACATCCCAGCAAACGTAAATACACCAGCCGCCAACAGCAAAGCCAAGATGTAAGGCTCACCGCTGCGCGTCGCCATTCCACCCGGTCCCATGACGTTGACCGTGGAGTACATGGCTAGGAGAACCAGACTTGTACCGCTCACGACAAAGGCTCCTTCTCTTGCTTCAGCGGCGCTCGTGCCGCCTCGCTACTTGCGTTGTCAGCACATTTAACACGCATTGTTCGCGTCCCGCTTGGAAACATGAAATGAGCGTTGACAATGTCTTACCAGCCGTTTCAGTGCCACCCACAGGCAGACCGCGATGTGGGCCGGCAAGTCCGAATGCCACGTGCCAGCTCAATGGGAGGCAACAATGAACGACAGGTTTTTTGACCACCTGGAAACCAGATCAGCCGAAGCCCGCGAAGCTTCCCAGTTCGCCCTTCTCCCGGGCTACATCGAGCAGGCCAAGGCGACATGCCCCGGCTGGCAGGATCATCTGGCTTCAGTGAATGCGGCCGAGATCAATAGCCGCGAAGCGCTGAGCAAGCTCCCTGTGCTGCGCAAGGCCTCTCTCAAGGATCTCCAGGCAAACCGGCCTCCCTACGGCGGCTTTGCCACGACGGAACCTGGCAGACTGGGACGCGTATTCATGTCGCCGGGGCCAATCTTCGAACCCGAGGGCCTCGGACAGGATTGGTGGAGATCCGCCCGGGCATTGTACGCCATGGGCATTCGGTCGACCGACATCGTCCACAACACCTTCGCCTACCATCTCACCCCCGGGGGGCTGGATACTGGACGCAGGCGCCCGCGCCATCGGCTGCAAGATCGCAGCCGGTCCCGGCAACACCGAGCAGCAACTCGAAGCCATCGAACGCTTGCGCCCCAGCGTTTACGTCGGTGTGCCCGACTATTTGAAGATCCTGATGGACAAGGCTTCGGAGATGGGACGCGATGTGTCGTCCATCACCAAGGCCATGGTCGGCGGCGGCGCACTCTTCCCGTCTCTGCGCAAGGAGTACGGCGAGCGTGGCGTTGCCGTATTCCAATGCTACGCAACAGCCGACGTCGGCCTCATCGCCTACGAAAGCCCAGGCCCGGAGGGCAGCGTCGAAGGGATGATCGTCGATGAAGGCGTGATCGTCGAAATCGTGCGCCCCGGCACCGGCGATCCCGTACCCAATGGAGAAGTCGGCGAAATCGTCGTCACCGTTTTCAATCGCGATTATCCGATGATCCGTTTCGCTACGGGTGATCTCTCAGCCGTGCTCGACGGTCCAAGTCCATGCGGGCGCACCAACATGCGCATCAAGGGCTGGCTGGGCCGCGCCGATCAGACCACCAAAGTCCGAGGCATGTTCGTGCATCCCGAGCAGGTCGCCGAAGTCGCCAATCGCCATCCGGAATTGGGCCGCCTCCGCCTCGTCGTCGCCCGCTCCGGCGAACAGGACGTCATGACACTGAAGGCCGAAGCCACGGGTGAAACCGCGGGCCTTGCCGAAAAGGTGGCCGAAACCGTACAGTCGGCAACCAAACTGCGTGCCACCGTTGAACTCGTTCCGCCGGGGAGCCTGCCCAACGATGGCAAGGTCATCGCCGACGAGCGCACATATGGTTGATCGCTGCGGCCGCCAGGTGCGTGCGCCCTCAGCATAGAGCAGCACGCACTTGCCGTCGCACGGGACGTCCCGCACCCCAGGGCCGGCATCACGCACGCCGTGGACTCTGGGATTGCGAATGCCCGTCGCCGGAAGGTGGCGGGTCAACGCCGAGGAGACAAGAGATGACCGCCTATGTCATCGCCGAGGTCGATGTGAAGGACGCTGAAGCCTATAAGCTTTATGCTGACAGGGCCCCAGGCGTCACCATTCCCGCAGGCGGCAAATATCTCGCCCGTGCCGGCAAAGTCGAAGCGCTCGAAGGGACACCGCCGAAATCACGGGTCGTTATCATCGAGTTTGAAAACTCACAGGCCGCCCGCGACTTCTATTACGGCAAAGCTTATCAGGACATCATCCCGCTCCGGCAGGCCGCAAGCGAGGGCCGCTTGTTCCTGGTCGAAGGCGCAGCCTGATCACGCCGCCGGCCGGGACCAGCGCAAGACCTGCGCCCGCCCCAAGTCACCGGCACTGCAGGAGACCGACAGGACACACCGTCCGGCCCTACAATGGCGCAGGCAAGCCAGCGCGGGTTGCCTGGCGCCTACTTCGACTTATCTCCCGATGCTTTGCCGCCCGGCCGGGGTTTATCATCGTCCCCACCAGCAGCATCGCTGGCAGCCCGCACCCGCTGCAAAGCTTCGGAGATGCGCACACTGTCGAGGTCATCCTTGTGGATGACATCAACGGCGCCAGCCTTGATCAGCATGGACCGGCGCCCGCGATCGACAGCGCCACTCACCACCACGATCGGACCTTCATACCCGCAACGCCGGAGAAACGGGATCGTGTGCGTGGCATTGTCGTTGGGCTTCAGATAGTCATCGAGAAAGACGACTTCGGGCTGTCGCTCGATGACGGCATCGAGCGCGCTGCCAAGCGTCCGCGCTCGGCGCACCTGAACGCTATAGCCGAACATGATGTGCAGCGTGGCCTTCAGGTGATCGGCATCGAAGTTCTCGTCCTCGACGATCAGGATGTCGTCAAAGGCAGGCCCACCCTTTCGGGACTTCGTCAGATCGGCTTTCTTGGCAAGGAAGTTGCCACCCGTCGACCGTTTCATGTCCTGCTCCCAATCGTCGCCCGCTTGCCGCGCAGCGATACGCTCAACCGTACGCTCATTCGCTTACTCCCACAGTCTTTGGCCAGACGACTCGGAACGTCGTTCCCCTCGCTTTCGCCGGATCCGACTGCAGTTCCACCGTCCCTCCGCACCTCTCGACGATGCGCTTGACCAGCGAAAGTCCAATCCCCGCACCTTCAGCCTCGTCGCCAGGAGCGGCCTGCTTGAAGGGCTCGAAGACGGCCGCCTGCCATTCCTCGGCGATTCCTGGCCCATCGTCGATGACACAGAACGTAACCGCCTCCTCACCCTCTTCGCAGCGTAGAATGACTTTACCCGCATCGCGGTCGTGATGCTTGACCGCGTTGTCCACCAGATTGCGCAGCACGACATCGAGCGGCTCGGCGAGCGTCTTGATTATCGGCCACTGGCCTTCAACCGACACCGTGAAGCGTGTGCCCTCGCCAGCCGTCTCCGCGATCTCTCTGGCAAGCTCACCTGTATCCAATTCGCTGATCGCCTCGCTCTTGCGCCCGACCGACGCGTAATCGAGGAGTCCCGTCAGCATGGCGCTCATGCGGCGCGAACGCTTGACCACCTTGACGAGGTGCGCGCCCGCCGCCGCCCCGTCGTCCGCAGCAATGGCAGCTTGTGCATCTGTCACCGCATAGCGCAAGCCCCGCAACGGCGCCTTGAGATCATGCGAAATGACATAGGCGAACTCTTGCAGATCCCGGTTGGCAATGGCCAGTTCGCGATTGGTCCTGCGGATCACCTCGGCCTGAGCTGCGACTTCCGCCTCTGCCATCTGCCGCAAGCGACTTTCAGCCAGGAACGCCTGCTCGACATTGCTGCGTTGAGCCGAACGCGACACCAGCAGAACGTAGCAATTCTGATCAGCCATCCAGAACAGCACCAGGTTCAATCGCGCCGAACAAGCCGCGCCATCGTGCATTTTCACGCTCGGCAGCGACAGCATCTCCCCCGATTTGACTTTCAAGGCCGCAATGTCGTCCTCGAAGCCGACAAATGCAGCAACACTCTCGAAAATCGGACGCCCCACAGCAAACGCCGCGACCAGCGGGCCAAAGCAATGGCTGACGCGCAGCGCATCATCCAGCCAGACCACGCTGAAGAGACCGAAATCAGCCATGACGCGAGCTGTCGATACCAGCAGGCCGTTTGAAGGCTCTGAACTCTCAACCTTCGCGTCTAAGGATGGCATCGGCAGTCTCGATGAATGCAGAATTGACATTTTGCGATGTCAGCGCACTGGTCCAGATCTTCGGTTGACGCGCCCGCCTGAGCGGTTCGGGAAGCACGTCTTCGTCCACCTCCTCGATCAGATCGACCTTGTTGAAGGCGAACGTGAAGAGACGGGCTGGCATCGCATCGGCAAACCCGTCCGCGAGTTTCACCATCATGTCGAGCGTCGTCGGCCGCGAGATATCGCCAACGATCAGCGCTGCAGATGTACCTTTGGCATAGGCATGGCTGAAGATGCTGGTGCCATAGCTGCCGTCCGTATCCCAGATCACGAGTTCGAGCATCTGCGACTTGTCCCGGCCTACGCCATCGACACGATAGCGATAGAGATCGACCCCCATGGTCGCCAGGTAGTCGGATGGCAATTCGTCCAGGACGAAGCGTCGAACCAGCGACGTCTTGCCGACGCCGATCTCGCCCAGAATGAGCAGTTTCTTGGAGATCATCGGCCACCTCGGCGTTCGCTCACGTATCCGATTTCGAATTCGACACGCCGGTTGCTGCTCCCCGGTCCGGTATCTGACGAAAGGTTCAACGCGTTGGTCCGCCCAACTGGGACGAGACGCCCAGGCGCGATGCCCCGCGCGACGAGATCGTCGACAACGCGCTTGGCTCGCGCAGCAGAGAGCGTCGAATTTCGCGCCGTGGCACCCACTTCGTCGGTATAGCCCACGACCCTGATCAGCACGTCCGTGGCCTTCAGAAGACTTGCCAGACCATCGAGCGTCTTTGCCGCCACCGCAGGCTCGCGGTAATCTAGATCGTTTTCGAAGAAGATGGCGTTCTCGCCAACGAACGCTTTCAGCTCCTCGAGTGGCGTTGGAGGCTTAGGTTGCAACGTTTTCAGCATGCGCTCCAGCTCTGCGATCCGCTGCTCGAGCCGGGTGTCCAGCGCCTCCACTTTCTCGTTGGCGCGCCGCTCGACTTCGCTCGCGCGCCGGTCGACCGCGACCGCCTGTTCGCGCACATCGTTGATCGAGCGGGCCAACGGCGCAACGTTTCGCCGTTGCTCCAGGGCCGAAACCAAAATCATCAGTCGATCGGCAACATGGACGACCGCATCGGCCGCTTCTGTTGCATCTTTGGGTGGAGCCACACGTTGCTCAACCGGTGTGTCGGTGACCGCATTGAGGCGTTCCGCCGCTCCCCTCAGTCCGGCAATAGCTTGGTTCAGCTCCTGGAATGAACGACCCTCCGCCGCCCCATCGACATCGATCGCCTCGATACCGGTCTTGGCATCACGCGCAGCCTTGAGGGCATCCTCGGCAAGCCGGCGATCTTCGACGCGCACGAACCGTTGCACAGATGCCGACAGGTCCGTCACCAGTGTCGCCGTGCGCAACCGGGCTCGCTCCAAGGCCCGTCTCAACCCTTCGCGATTGAGCCGCGCCTCGACATCGGCTTTCGGCAGCACGCTCACCTCTGGGGTCAAGGAGACGGTCGGCGCCAGTGCCTTCAGCCGCCCGAGCAAAGCGCGACGCGTTTCATGATCGGGTAGCAGGCCGGTCACCCACATCCGCTCCGCACCACGCTCGACGTGCACGCGCAAGGGGTAGCCCGAAAGCTGCGGAATGCCAGCGACGATATCGTCCGCCCGCCTTTGCAGGTTGCCGGTGATAACCGAGATGTAGAGCTGCCACGCACCGATCGCGAGCAATGGCAGGGCGAAGATCCAGAACACGATCTTGAGAGTCTTGAAGCTACTCTTCGGCGCCATCGCTGCAATTTCTTCTGCAGCACCAGCTTCCAATTGCTCGGCCAGATCCTGCAGCAATCGCTGATGCGCTTTCGCCTGCGCGTCAGCCGCAACGGTTGCCTCGAGGTCGCGCGTCTGCTGGTCGATCATTTGATGCTGCGCCAGCACCTTGATGACCCGGTGAACGCATCGTCCACCAGCCGCTCGATCGCGCGCGGCGTCGTGCCGCTGCACTTGGCGGCCAGCTAAGCCGGATCTCCCCGGATATAGATCCTGTGATCATCAAGATCCAGCGTCCTGAGGCTTTCCTTGTCTTTCAGTTGCATCCTCCGCGAACGCAGTGATGGCCGTCAAAAAGCCGCTGACTAGCGTATCACGATTGCCACCAGCCGCCGCAGCAGTTGTCGCGCGGGCCTCCAGGCTACCGGAGTCCCCGTCCTGGTGCCGCCAATGATGAATGAGTTCACCCGACCCCCGCCGAATGAGAAAAAGCTCCTCGACGCCAAGCTTCTGCGTTTCGGCCAGCGCCAACTCTGCCATTGGCCGGCCCGACGCCAGACTGCGGAACCAAAGCGACACGCGGTTCTGACTGAGCCCCGATTCCAGCCGCCGGTTGATCTGCTGCATCATGTCGCGAACGGCACTCGCCACGTAGCGGCGAACCATCTCACCCATGCGTGGTGACATCACCGACGCAATCTGATCCTGCATGTCCGGCGAGCGCATCTCCGTGCGCAACGTCCGCAGGACCATCGGAGCCATCGCCTGCGAAAGCTCCCTGTTCCGGGATTGCTCGGCCTCGATCAGAGCACCATCGAGCACTTCGGCAACGCTACGCTGAAGGTTTTCCTCGTTGCCGACCCGTTCGTCCAGAGCTTTGATGCGGGTGGCCAGAGAATCGATTTCCCGGCTTTCCTGGTCGAACAGCAGCTCCTTCAGCTTGCTGACCGTCTCAACTGGCATCGAACGCTGCGTCATGACTCGGGGCTCGACCTGGACTTTCAAAGGGGAGGCCAGAAGGGCCGCAACAGAGCCCCGTGCGCTTGCACGACGCGTCTCATTCGATCAGTGATCTTCACCGCCGATCTTGCCGATCCTCTCACCCAATTCGACAACCTGCCGCGACAGCTCTTCAAACGAGCGGCGCCGATCCGCGACCACATCGGTAGACATCGATTCAAGACGGGCCTGGATCGCATCGAGCTTGCGGTGCACGCCTTGCTCGAGCTCGCGCACGCGCGCCTCGATCAATGCCAGCCGCTGATCGCTGTCCCGCTTGAACTCGCCGAATAGCAAGTCTCGGATCTGCTGCATCTTGTCGTCAAACGGCTCCATCACGTCGTTACCGTTTTTCAAGTCGCCGTAGGGGTGATTATTCATGACCAAAGCCGTGTCCTGACGCGATACCAAAATCTACGACAATCGCCTTTGCGGCTCTCATGTTGCCATACAGCCTGCACTATACCGTGCACAATAGAACATTTGAATTTCTAAATTCCACATCATCCGTAAACAGTTTTGTTAATTGTGTTATTGTATTTAATGGGCAAAATGCGGTCTTCTCGCCATCAACACCGATAAAAAGCGATCGCGCTTAACGACCATGCGCAGCCCTGCTCATCCTAGCCGGAAGCCAAGGCCACCAACATACCGGAATGGGTTTCCATTCGCGCCAATCCCACGGCCGGAAACCACGATAGCCCGCTGACGCGCTGGGTGAGATCGGGCCTCAAGCCCCCTTTGATGCGCGATCGATCACGCTGACAAAGTGGCCCGATCGCAACGCTGGTCGGCGACCGCCCAAAAGATTGGCCGAACGCCGCCAGCGGCACACTAGCGGTGCCCGCCTTTTTCAATGCCGCAATCTCGTCGGCCGACTTGCCAAGCACCGATTGCAACACCTCGTCCGTGTGCTCGCCGAGAAGCGGCGGCGGCGTATGTATTCGATCGGTGTTTCGGAAAACCACATCGGGCTCCGCACCAAAGCGACCTTGCCGGCCGTCGGATGCGGAATCTCCACTTTGATCTCGCGGGCAACCACTTGCGGGTTTTCGAACACGTCCTTCCAAGTTATTGATCGGACCGCAGGGCGCCCGCCTTCTCCAGCGCTTCGACCATTCTGCCGTCGTCCGCTGCTGCTGCATCAGCTCGTCGAGGATCGGATCGAGCGTATCGCGGTTGGTGACGCGCGCAGCGTTCGTTGCAAAGCGCGGGTCCGTCTTCAGCGCCGGCTGGCCCAGCAGATCGCAGAGCCGGTTGAAGAGGTTGTCGTTACCGCATGCAATGATGATCGCGCCATCTTTCGTTGGCACCGACTGATAGGGGACGATGTTGGGGTGCGTGTTGCCAAGCCGAACCGGCGGCTCCCCCGTCACGAGATAATTTGCACCCTGGTTGGCAAGGAAGCCGACCTGCGTGTCCAACAGCGCCATGTCGATATGCTGGCCCTTGCCCGTCCGCTCGCGATTGGCAATGGCAGCGGTAACCGCAATCGTCGAATACATGCCGGTCATGATGTCGACCACCGGCACGCCGGCGCGCTGCGGACCACCGCCAGGCTTGTGATCCCGCTCGCCGGTAACGCTCATGAAACCGCCCATGCCCTGGATCATGAAGTCATAGCCGGGTTTGGGCGTAAGGTCCCGTTTGCCCGAACCCGGTGATGGAGCAGTAGATGATGCCGGGATTGATGGCCTTGATGTCCTCGTAGCCAAGCCCTTTGCTGGCGAGGTCACCAACCTTGAAGTTTTCGAGAAACACGTCCGCCGTTTTGGCAAGCTCCTTGATCAGCTTGGCCCCGGCCTCGCTGGCAATATCGATGGTGATCGATTTCTTGCCCCGGTTGGCACACAGGTAGTATCCGGCCTCGGTCGTATCGTTGCCGTTGGCGTCTTTGGCCCAGGGCGGCCCGAAAGCCCGGCTGTCGTCGCCCTTCTTCGGGCGCTCGACCTTGATGACTTCGGCACCAAGATCCGCAAGGTTCTGCGCGCACCAGGGCCCGGCAAGAACGCGAGTGAGATCGAGCACGCGGATATGCGTCAGCGGACCGGCCATGGCGAATTCCTCAAAGACTGCAGGTTGTTCAGGAGTGTCCAATTGCGGTCATATAAGCCAGTGATCGGCCGTGCAAGCGCCCTTCGCCCTGGAACCGATCGCCCTGACTACCGCAAATGCCAATGAGCGCTCTATTTAACCGCTTCCTTGGCGATCCCGTCCAGCAACTCGACCAAACCGCGGCTGACCGCCTCGGACCCAACAGCCCCGACCGGCAGGCGATAGCCGACATGCACCTTGCCCGCCTCCGCCTTGAGCTCGTAGAGATACATCGTCATCGGACAATTGAAGATATAAAGAGGCGAGGCCGCCACCCCGTCGTGCGCCAGCTTGGCCGGGCAGAACTGAATATATTCAGCGTCCACATAGGGAGATTTGGCTCCCTTGCCCGCAACATCGCTCGTCCGGTCCAGCATCTGGCTGAAATGACCAACGAAATCCACGACATAACCACGATTTACGATGGCGTCCTTCAGGTCGTCCCGCACACTGTCGAACTTGCCGGCCTTGACGTAGGACCGGTACTCCTCCGCTCCCGCCGCCATCGGCAAGGACATGAGCACACATACCGTGAAGAGAGCCGCAATGAGCCGGTTTCCTGCCATGATGAACCTCCAAACGCCCGATCCCAGCCGGGCTTCACCACCAACGCTAGCACACCAGGGCCGGGCCCGAACCGAATGGCCGTCAAATTGGCTGACGCCATCGCCAGCCCCGACGCGGGCACGGAAGGACGCCCGCCACGCGGCTCAGCCTTGACTTTCCACCGCCTCCCGCATTCTCTCGCGCCAGCAATTCAAACGATGGGAGCAAACGACCATGGCCGCAGCCGCCGCAGGCAAGCGTAACGCATTGAAGATTGCCGTCATCGCCGGCGACGGCATTGGCAACGAGGTCGTCCCCGAAGGCATCAAGGTGCTGGAGGCCGTCGGCCGCAAGTACGACCTGTCCTTCCAGTGGGACACGTTCGACTGGTCCTGCGAGGTCTACAAGAAGACCGGCAAGATGATGCCCGACGACGGCCTCGACCAGATCCGCAACCACGACGCGATCTTCCTCGGCGCCGTCGGCTTCCCCGGCGTGCCCGACCACGTCTCGCTGTGGGGCTTGCTGATCCCGATCCGCCGCGAGTTCCAGCAGTACATCAACCTGCGCCCCGTGCGCCTGTTCGAAGGCGTCGACTGTCCACTTGCCGGCCGCAAGCCCGGCGACATCGACTATTGGGTCGTGCGCGAGAACAACGAGGGCGAATATTCCTCGGTCGGCGGACGCATGTACGAAGGCACCGACTACGAGATGGCCGTGCAGCAAGCGATCTTCTCCAAGCGCGGCTGCGACCGCGTCATGCGCTACGCCTTCGAGCTTGCAGCATCCCGCCAGCGCAATGAGGTGGCCTCCGCCACCAAGTCCAACGGCATCTCGATCTCCATGCCCTACTGGGACGAGCGCTTCGCCGCCATCTCGAAGGAATACCCCAAGGCCAAGACCAGCCAGTACCACATCGACATCCTGACCGCGCACCTGGTCCGCAATCCCCATTGGTTCGACGTCATCGTCGGCTCCAACCTGTTTGGCGACATTCTCTCCGGACCTGGGCCCCGCCACAACCGGAACGATTGCCATCGCACCCGGCGGCAACATCAACCCCGAAGGCGACTTCCCCTCCATGTTCGAGCCCGTGCACGGCTCTGCCCCCGATATCGCCGGCCAGGGCATCTCCAACCCGATCGGCCAGATCTGGTCGGGCGCCATGATGCTCGAGCACCTCGGCCACAAGCAGGCCGCCGACGACATCGTCAAAGCCATCGAGACGCTCTTCAAGTCGACGGACGTGCGCACCCGCGACATGGGTGGCAAAGCCATGTGCACCGAACTCGGCGACGCCCATCGTCGAGCTGGTGAAGGCGGGGTAAGGCGAAGGAGCGGCGGGGCTCAAGCGCTAGACGTCCAGCCCCCCGCCAGCTCCAACGCACGACCGATCCATTGTCATGCTCGGGCATGCCCCCGAGGATGACACGCTGAGGGGCTGCGCAAACCCACGAACCGCGGGCGGCGAGCGACGATTTTATACAGGAGCCGTAGTTGCGGCTCAACCGGCGTTGACGTTGCGGTATCGTTCGCTGAAGATGATTCGACTCAGCTGGACGTAGTGTTTGCCGCTGCCGGTGAATGCCGCCTGATAGGTGCAAATGTCCCTAAGCCGCCCTGGAGCAACTCCAGGTAAGCCTAGTCCTCGCTGTCGAACGTGATTGGCTTCAAATCCTGGTGATTACCGACACGGACAGGCACAACACCATCTGTGCTGCAAACGCTGTTGCTTGCTAGATCAGCAGCACCCTATACGCCTCTCACTTGGTTCATATTGTTCACGCCCCTGGACGCGCGAAGAAGCACGTTGCGGAACAGCGCGTGAGTTTGCAGTGGGCGTCGGCTTCCGAACCGGTCAACCGTTGAACGTAACGAAACGGCCCATAATTGTGCGACCTTGTGAAACTCGCATCGTTCTAAGGCTGCTTTTCGGCATCTCATGAGGTGTTGCGTTGGATCGTGTTTCATAGAAATTACGCGAGCAGTTTGACGCTCTCGCTTCGCAACTTTTTATGGTCCCCGTGCAAACTGTGCCAGTTACGGTAAGAACCGCATTGTCCACGGCACCAGTTGGAGGGGCAAGTGTCGAGCTTTGAGTGGAACGCAAAGGCATCGAATGATTTGAAGACTCAGGGAAGCGTTGCGCTTTAACCTGTTATCGGTTTTGCACTTAGTACCGACAAGGAGCCTTCAACACAGCCGCCCGCTGACGGCATAAATCGGGTCAGCGTCCAGTTCCAGCATCGTTGAAGCTTATTATATTGCCCAAAATAGAATCAAACAACGGCAGAATTCATCGCCGCCTGCCAAGTACAAACGAGCCATAGAACACGCATTAAACCTTCATATTTTGGGAACGCTAATGCCGCGAGGATTGCGAAGTTTCCCCGCAAAGTAACCGCGCCCACATGTTTTAGTCGGTGAGCAAAGGCAACAACAAAAATAGCCCTAAGAAACGGCTCGGCATACCGTCCTGGCCATACAATGACCACCATATTCATAGGCGCCGCAAGAGCGGCATACCGTCGCATTTTGCTTTCACAATTAATTCCTGACAGAAAAAGGGCAGTTGACTCATTGGTAGTCTCACAATTATGGAAAAGTATTCCCATGACGCAAAAATACATTAATGCGCGCAATCGCAGAGATTGGCGAAAATGACCGCGATCAAATTCTGCACGCAGAAATCTGTTTCCCAATTTCGACTTCCCCCGATATCACCCCCTCATCGTGCTGAGCCGAGAGTCGCGTCGAGAGGCCTCTCTATGGTAGATGACGAAGTCACTGAAAGCGCGCAGAAGGCTTTTTCATTATAGATGCATCGAAAGCTAATGCCATCGTCAACCAGAATACTGTTATCAACTGACCATTTCAACGGCGTCAACTCTTACTACGGCGCAGCAGGTCATCGCGGTGCATTGCTAGCGGCCATCCTCGCGCCCTACTTAATAGGTCCTATGCGGGACCGGCTTGATCGAAAAGGACAAGAACTTTTTATGCCCTAACGTGGGCAACGGATCTCGGTGCGGCGCGCAATTGGTGCGATCTGCTTGTGTTCCCCGGCAAATGACGTTCTCAGTCCCGACGGTCGGTATTGGCGGCAAATACCTCCTATGCCAAAATGCCATTGGATGCACGATAGGACCGTGCTCCCGGCAGCCGGTCAACGACGGCTTTCTCCGCATCTCAACCACGCCGACTGATCGCTCGTGGCACAGCATTTCACAGTGTCATCCTCGGGCTTGTCCCGAGGACCCATGGTGCCGCAAGCTCGATGCTCCTCTTAGGGCACGGAACGCACCATGCATACCAACTGGGTTTATATCCTGACCAGCAAACCCTATGGGACGCTCTACATAGGCGTGACAAACAACCTGCTCGTCCACTATGAGGCATTCGGCAACGTGGAGCAGGCCATCCAGCGCGAGAAAACGCTCAAGCCATATCTCAGGCAATGGAAGATCAACCTGATCGAGCGTGAGACCCCCCATTGGCGCGATCTTTATCCGGCGCTGCTGCCGCTGCCCGGCAATCGAACGGAAAGCGCAAGTGGAGGAATGGGTCCTCGGGACAAGCCCGAGGATGACAACGGATAGGCGGTGCCATGTCGTTAGGCGGCATGGCGCTTGCCGGCGAGTGTCCATTTTCCGCGCTCTGGGAGGCCTCCGCCGTGGCCCAGACCGCACGATAATGCTCTGTCCAGCCGACGGCCAACGTCCGCTCCCTCCGCCAACACGACACTCGAACTCTGGCGAAGTTGGCCGATATTGAGTGCTTGCTCTCGCGCACTTGCACGCATCAGGGGCGGTCCGACGATGGCAGGATCGGCGCTGGCCGCGGATATGATCGACGGGCTCGTCAGCCCCATGACCGCGCAACCAACGACCGCCGCCCAAATCCCCTTCTCACGCCAACCTCGCTTGTGCCCTAATGCAGGAGCGGGCTGCAAGGGGCGGCTCGGCGGCGGGAGGCAGCGGCATCGGCGATGGGTGAAACGCGGCAGTGGTGGAAAACACCTGCGGGACGGCTGGTTGCATTGGTCTGCACGGCCCAGGTCTTCGTCCAGCTCGGCGCCTTCTTCTGGCCGGCCCTGCTGCCGGGCCTGCTGAAAACATGGCAACTCACCAACAGCGAAGCCGGCTGGATTACCTCGGCCTTCTACGCCGCCTACATGCTGTCGGTACCGGTCCTTGTGACGCTGACCGACCGCGTCGATCCCAAGCGCATCTATCTCGTTGGCGTCGGCGCAACGGTGTTGGGTCACGCAGCCTTTGCGCTCTTCGCCCATGACTTCTGGTCGGCGTTTGGCGCCCGCGCCCTCGCCGGCTTCGGCTGGGCCGGCACCTACATGACCGGCCTGAAGCTCCTCGCAGACGAGGTCGACGCCAAGATGATGTCGCGCGCGACGGCGGGCCACGCAGCCAGCATCGGCATCTCAGGCTCGCTCAGCTTCGTCACGGCCGACCTGATCACAGCGCTGGCTGGCTGGCAGTGGGCATTCGCCATCGCAGCCATCACAGCCATGATCGCGTGGATCATGGTCTTCATGGGCGTTCCGGCCAAGACGACGCCGCAGGCCAAACCATCGGACGGCGGCGGCCTCTTCAGCTTCATGCCCGTCTTCCGCAACCGCTCGGCCATGGCCTACGCCGTGGCCTACGCCATCCACACCCTGGAGATGAACGCCCTGCGCGGCTGGGGCGTGGCGTTCCTGGGCTACGTCTTCGCAACCACCAACGCAGGCCCCGGCATTCTCCGCCCACGGTCGTCGTCACGGCTTTGGGCTTGCTCGGCACCTTCGCCAGCGTCACCGGCAACGAGATGGCCATCCGGCTCGGCCGCCGCCGGCTGGTGGTGCTCGCCATGCTCGGCTCCATTCTGGTCGGCGTATCGCTCGGCTGGCTCGGCACACTCTCCTACTGGCTCGCCGTCGCCATGCTGATGCTCTATGGCGCCGTCGTCTGGCTGGATTCCTCCTCCTGACGGCAGGAGCAGCCGGCACCGCAGATCCCGCGCGCCGCGGGCCACCCTCGCCGTGCATTCGATGCTCGGATACGCTGGTGGCTTCGTCGGCCAACTCATGGTCGGCGTCGTCCTCGGTCTCCGGCGGCATGTCGCGCGCCGGCTGGACCATAGGCGCGCGGCCATCGCCGGCCTGATGGCGCTGGCACTGGTCGGCCTTCATGATCATGCGCCCCGCGACCTTGCCGGCGACCGCGCCACCACGCCGGACACCGCTCCGCCTTCACGCGCCTGACAAGACCTGTCAAAGTGGCGCCAAAACACAACGACGAACGGAGACTGCGCGTGCTCTTGGGTTGTATCGCTGACGATCTTACCGGCGCCACCGACCTCGCCATCATGCTGACGCGCGCCGGCATGCGCACGCTGCAGGTGATGGAGGTCCCCGACCCGACGACAGCGCACTGGCCGCCTACGACGCCATTGTCGTCGCCTTGAAAACCCGCACCTGCCCCGTCAGCGAAGCCATCGAGCGCTCGCTTGCCAGCGCCAAGGCATTGCAGGCGGCAGGCGCCCGCCAACTCTATTTCAAGTACTGCTCCACTTTCGACGTCGACGGGCAGAGCAGCATCAGCTGATCGCGGAGCATTGCTCGATCACCTCGGCAGCAATTTCTCGATCGTCTGCCCTTCCCCACCAGCAAGCGCACCGTCTACATGGGCAACCTCTTCGTCGGCGAATTGCCGCTGGCCGAAAGCCCCATGAAGGACCACCCTCACCCCGATGCGCGACAGCAACCTCGTCCGCGTCATGCAGGCCCAGGCGAAGGGCAAGGTCGGCCTCGTGCCATATCCGGTGGTCTCGCAGGGCCGCACCGCCATCGCCGAGGCCTTCGCAGCCGCCCAAAAGCTTGGGCAACGCTTCGTCGTTGTCGATTGCCTCACCGATCGCGACCTCATCGAAATGGGCGCCGCCGCAGCAGAGCCCTGCCGCTCGTCACCGCCGGTTCAGGCGTGGCGCTCGGCCTGCCACAGAATTTCATCGCCAAGGGCCTGATGCAGCAGGCCCCCGCTCCGACCAGCATGGCCGCACCGCAAGGCCGCGCCGCCATCCTGGCGGGTTCGTGCTCCGAGGCGACTCGCGGCCAGATCGCAACAGCCAAAGCCGCAGGCCTCGCCGCCCTCGAGGTCGACCCGCTCGCCCTTGCCGCCGGCCAACAATCGGCCGATGCGATCATCGCATGGTGCAAGTCCCAACCCGCCGACAAGCCCTTCCTCGTCTATTCCAGCGCCGATCCCGCAACCGTGGCCACCATCCAGGCCAAACTCGGCCGCGAGGAAGCCGGCGCCCTCGTCGAGCACACTCGCCACTGTCGCTCAGGGCTTGGTTACGAGCGGCATCACCCCGCCTGATCGTCGCCGGCGGCGAGCCTCAGGCGCCGTCGTCAACGGCCTCGGCGTCACGGCACTGGAAATCGGCCCCGAAATCGACCCCGGCGTGCCCTGGACCAAGGCGGTCGGCCACGACCGCCTCGTCCTGGCGCTGAAATCCAGCAACTTCGGCGCGCCGGACTTCTTCGTGAAAGCCTGGGAGGAAGCTGACATGAACAAGGGCGGGCTTGGCGGAGCTTCCCTCTCATGCCGGTGCGGGCGGCAGCCCGCTCGTACCGCCGCCGCGAACAGGAGTGACGCATGAGCGCTGGATCAAAGCTCGCAGAGGACATCTGCCGTATCGGCGCCTCGCTGTTCAACCGCGGCCTGACGCACGGCTCGACGGGCAACATCTCGGCGTCGCTGCCACGGCTGGCGGCTGGCTGATGACGCCCGCCGGCTCATCGCTGGGCACGCTCGATCCCGCACGGCTCTCCCGTCTCGATGCGAACGGACGCCACGTCGCCGGCGACAAGCCGACCAAGGAAGCCTTCCTGCACCTGCATGTATCGCGAGCGGCCGAAATCCGGCGCCGTCGTCCACCTGCACTCGACGCATTCCGTGGCCGTCTCCTGCCTCGACGGCATCGATTGCGCAAACTGCCTGCCGCCGATCACCGCCTACTACGCCATGCGCATCGGCACGCTGCCGCTCGTGCCCTATTTCCCGCCGGGCGACGAAGCTCTCGCCGAGGCGGTGGCCAAGCTCGCCGGCAAGCACCACGCGGTGCTGTTGGCCAATCACGGCCCCGTCGTTGCAGGAAATTCACTCACCGCTGCCCAGGACGCCATCGAGGAACTCGAGGAAACCGCCAAGCTGTTCCTCATGCTGCGCCACGAAAAGGTGCGCGCACTCACGCCCGAGCAAGTGGCAGAGCTGCAAAAGCGGTTCGGATAGCAAGCCCCAGGTCCCGCCAGGTCCCGCATGACCCAATCGCTCTACTTTGCCTACGGCTCCAACATGCTGCACGCGCGCCTCGTCGCACGCTGCCCGTCGGCGCACGCCCTTTTTGCAGCCCACGCGCCCGGCTGGGACATCGATTTCTCAAAGCGCGGCCAGGACCTCTCCGGCAAAGCGACACTGCTGCGCGCCAAGCTCCCCGGCACTTGCGCATACGGCGTCGTCTTTGAAATTGCCGACAGCGAAATGCCCGACCTCGACCGCTTCGAAGGCCGTGGCAACGGCTACGACCGCGACGACGATTTCGTGGTCATCCGCACTGCTACCGGCGAAAGCACACTCACCAAAACCTACATCGCCGCGCCCAACGCCATCGATCCAGGCCTGAAACCGTTCGACTGGTACCACGCCCTGGTTCTTGCCGGCGCTCGCCAGAACCAACTGCCCGCAGCGCATATCGAGCGCCTCCGCAGCCAGCCATTCATGCCCGATCCACGCACCGACCGCCCCCAGCGCCTCGAAGCCCTGCGCGTGCTGAACCTATCAGGCTTCGCGATTCACTGACTTGGCACCCGCACCCGTATGCCCCAATAACCGCGACGGGACGGGATTATGGAGGTGCGGGTCTCAGATCATAATAGACGGCACCCAACAGGAGCAGAGGTTGTCCGCTGTCGGCTCCGAGCCCAGACTGGAGTGACGGTTCAATAGCCCAACTACGCGAGCCAGACCCCTGGGAAGCCGTCACGAAGACTTGCCGCTTCGTTCAATCCGGCACCGTTTTTTTCGACGGGCCAAAGCCTGGACCAAGGGCAAACAATCAGCAGTGCCTCAGATCTACCCGGGCCAAAGCACGACTTCGCATAGCGCGATATTCAGTCGGTCGCTAGCGCGCATAAGAGGTAGCCCTTTCTCCGATCTGCATACGCACTCACCTTTAGCTCATGCAGTTTCTATCATTAAAGAGGACTATGGCGCTCGAATCACTGTGGCTAGTCTCGAGCTGTTTAGGCACCGCTGTGCGAGTGTCTCGCTTGCGATAGAGCAGGTAGCGCGTCGGCTTTGCAAATTGTTGCAAGCGATGTGCGCCAGCCAACACAGCGCGTCTTGCAGATACGCAGTGCCGAACATTCGATGGCGCGGGCAGCGTCCCTGCCGTCGAGAACTTCAGCGGGTGGAGGGATTAGTTGGCGCTAACTGAGATCGCATTTTTCCCGTTCATTGCAGTCGTTGTGGTGCTGCTCAGAATTTCAGATCATCCTGCGTCGCGGTCGGCGCTATTCCTCTGCTCAAATATCGCGTTCCTCTTCATCTTCGTTTCCCAAGGCCTGGCACTCGCACCACATGCGATGTTCCTGCTTGCCATTGCAATGTGACATGCAGAACGAAGCATGGGTCGGCTGAGAGGAGAGCAGCCCATCATCAAAACTACATTTTAAAACCGGCTCAGGCCGCGGATGACAGACCCAAGGAGCGCATTCTAGATGCAACCTTCCATCATCGGACTTGCCGTCGCGATGACTTTAGTTGTTCTCGATCGCGCGTTAGATGGACGTCTCCTGGTCGGTTTGCTCGTCTCGCTGACCTTCGGCGCAACCGCTTTTGCCGCGCTGCCGGCGCTAGGCGGCTCATCGCCGCTCATCTACACGCTTTTCGCCCTGGCGATGGCTATCAAGTTGGCCGCGAGCCGTAGTTTCTTTTCGACGATGGTGCGGATTTTCAAGTTACATCCAATAGCCTGGTGCATCCTGCTGATGACTATCTATGGCTTGGTCGGCGCCGTCATTCTGCCCCGCCTGTTTCAGGGTGTGACCATAGTCTATGTGGTAGAGCGCGGGGCGTCAGGCACGGGCGGCGTAGTACCGGTTCGTCTTTCGCCAAGCACTTTCAATGTCTCTCAGGCAGGGTATTTCGCGTTGGCCGCGGCCTGCTACTTCACAGTTCTCGGGGTAGCCATCGAGAATGGCGGCCTAAAGCGGATCAAGGTTGCAGCATTCGCGTGGGTCGTGTTCGTGGCGGCCACCGGCTATATAGATTTGCTCGGGAAGTTCGCGGGATTGGGCGACCTCTTCGAGCCCATCAGGACGGCCAACTATACCATGATGACCGGAGAACAAATCGCCGGTTTTGCACGCATAAGCGGCGCTTTTCCTGAGGCATCTGCGTTTGCTTCGGTTTCGCTGCCGGCATGCGCGTTCGCATTTTCTTACTGGTGGGTCTGCAAGCACCCGGCGATGCTCCTGCTTGGTGTTCTGCTGCTGTTGCTGGTTCTGCTGTCGACGTCGTCAACGTCCTATGTGGCGCTCGTCATTTGCGTGGCCGCACTGTGCCTGGGGAGTATAAAGAGGCTGCTGTTGGGCAGGGTGGCGACTGCTGATCTAATCCTTGTGGGACTGGGCGCCTGCTCGTTGAGCTTGCTCCTGGGCGCCTATCTCGCCGACGAGACGCTCTTCTCGCCGTTCTTCCGCATGATCGAGATAATGGTCCTCAATAAGTCTACGTCTTCTTCGGCGCTGGAACGCGGCGCCTGGAACGTGCAGGCGCTGCAGGCCTTCCTGGACACTCTGGGCCTCGGCGTCGGAATCGGAAGCACACGGACGTCGAGCTGGATCGTGGCGGTCATCTCGCATCTTGGCTTTCTTGGCGCCGCGACAATGTTCGCCATCACCTCGATGTTGCTGCGGAACGTTAGACGAGGCCCAGTCACGCGCGAAAATCGCTCGATGGTCGCGCTCGCCACGGGGTGTCGGGCTTCCGCGTTGGCGGGGCTCGTCTCAACCGCACTTGTCAGCGACAGTGCCGATCCCGGGATCATGTTCTACTTCGCGATCGCTGCAATTGTAGCCATCACGCGTGAGCTGGAAAAGATGACAATCGCGCCGCAGGATCGCAAGCCGCAGGATCGCAGCATGGCGCAGGGTCCCGCTGCGGGCGCTTCTGCATAACCCGCTGAGCCCACCGAAAGTGTAGCAAAGCGTCGCGATCACGCACTCCAGCGGCTGGCGGTTAGCTCATTTCAAGGAAGAAATCCAGAACCGACAGGCATAACTGCGCCCGCAATGACCTTTCGAGTGGACCTGGCCAATGCTAATCATTCGTCAAGGCTTCTCATTTTTCTGGAATATTATACGGACGATCATTTTCATATGCTTTTCTTAATCGATCATGATGCCAGTGACTATTAGAACAACGTGGTTTTCGGGGGGAATTTACAGGGAGTCAACGCGCCCCGAAAAACGCGCCCCGAGGGCTTTCATTTTCGCGCCCTGCCGTCTAATTGGCGATGTCGGAGCGTAGCGTGTTGTCCATGGCCCCTCACGCGCGTTGCGGCCGGCTCCCCGCAAGGGGAGTCGCAACGCAGCCACAAAAACGCGCCCCGGAGGGTTAATCCATGTTTCGCGCCCTGCCGTCCAGGGATGTCGGGGGTAGCGGTGTTGTCCATGCCCCCTTCACGCGCGTTGCGGCCGGCTCCCCGCAGGGGAGTTCGCAACGCGCCACGAAACCCGCCTCTGAGAACCCCGCAGCCAGACGCTGCCGCCCATTCGTGGCCGTTTGCCGCCAGAACTCGACACACCAGCCCAGCGAGAACAGACATGCCCAACGCCATCGACCTGAAGAACCGCATCGCCGTCGTGACGGAGGCGTTCCAGGCACCGGCCGCGCCGCAACCCAGCGCTTCGTTGCGTCAGGCGCCAAGGTGGCACCCGATTTCGACACCAAGCTCGCAGAGCAAACGGCCAAGGAGATCGGCCCGGCCGTGAAGACCTATGCCTGCGATGTCGGCGACTACGCCTCGATTGAACAGGCCCGTGACGCCACGCTCAAGGATTTCGGCCAGCATCGACATTCTCTTGAACAATGCCGGCGTCGCAGGCGCCAACGCCACCGTCTTCGGGACACCACGGTCGAGGAATGGCGCCGCGTCATGCGCATCAACCTGGACGGCCCTCTCTGTGCTGCAAGGCCGTGGTGCCCGGCATGATCGCCCAGGAACTACGGCCGCATCGTCAACATCGCTTCGATCGCCGGCAAGGAGGGCAACCCCAACGCAGCACACTATTCGGCATCGAAGGCCGGCGTCATCGGGCTGACGAAATCGCTGGCGAAGGAGACCGCGGACAAGAACATCTCAGTGAATGCCATCACGCCCGCCGCAGCCAAAACCGCGATCTTCGATCAGATCACCCAGGCCCACATCGACTTCATGCTGTCAAAAATTCCCGCGCGGGCGCTTCGTGACGGTGGAGGAAGTCGCAGCCCTGATCGCCTTCGCAGCCTCCGAGGACTGCTCGTTCACGACAGGGTCAATCCTCGATATTTCGGCGGCCGCGACCTACTGAGCGGCAGAGTCAACGCCCGCGACAACGCGCAGCGAAGGGGACGAAACTCACCGTCTCCGACCGGCGATGCGCGCCACGCCCGGTCGACCCGAGGGCGATGACGCCGCCGATGATCGCAGCCCAGCAAAGGAGCACCGAAATCACGACCGCACCCGAGGACGCCCGGAACAGGAGAGCCGACGCCGCCGTTGCCACCATCAGCCCAAGCTGAGCGCCAGGCGGCGATGGCTCCAGCCCATGCGGATCAGGCGCTGGTAGTAGTGCGAACGATGCGCCTGAAACGGGTTCTCGCGATGGATGAGGCGCTTGGCGAGAGTCAGCCCGCTGTCGACAATGAAAGTGGAAAACACCAGCGCCGGAAACCAGAACGGCCACAGGCCCCGCTGCCAGCCAACGACGCCGAGACCCGCCGCAACGAATCCGAGCGGGATCGAACCGGCATCGCCGAGAAAAATGCGCGCAGGATCGAAGTTCCAGACCAGAAAGCCAGCCGCAGCCCCCGCCACGGCAGCCGCCAGCACAGCCAGATCCGTGCTCCCGCCGCTCCAAGCCGCAAGCGCATAGGCGCCAAAGCCGATGACCGCCATGCCGCCGGCCAGCCCGTTCGAGCCGTCCATGAAATTGTAGAGATTGGCAGACCACACGAGACCGGTCACCAGCAGCGGCCACAGCCAAATCGCGTACGGACCCGTCCAAGCCAGAAAAACGATGGCCATCAGGAATTGCACCGCGAAGCGCAGACCAACCGGCAGCCCCTTGATGTCGTCGAGCAAAAAAACGGCCGCAAGCACCACCATGGCGAAAACCAGCCCCGTCGGCCCGCCACCTGCAACGAGCACTGCCGAGGACGCCGCCAACATGAGGCCGATGCCCCCTGTCCGCGGCACCGGCTTCGTATGCAACGAGCGATCGTTGGGCACATCGAGAACGAGATCGGCCAGCATCTCGCTTGCCAGCCAACGCACCAAAGCGAGCGCAATCACGAACGAACAAAGGCCAGCCAGAACAATCATTGATGGATGTCCACCCCATCATGACGAGGCCGCCGGAAATGATCCGGCGGCCAGGTGCAAAATCGCCAACGCTGCAGCTTGTGACTTGATCGTCACCAGCCGGAAACGCCGATTATCAATCCCAGTCGTTCTCCGAACGGCGCTCTTTCCGCTCGCCCCGGTCACGCCGCTGCGGACGCGCGGCACGGCCTTCTCCCGGGCCATCGTTGAAATCACCGCCGCCGAGGAATTCCGGCGCAGCCGAGCGCGGCGGACCACGATCTCCGCCCCGGTCACCGCCGCGATCACCACCTCTGCCACCGCGATCTCCGCCACGATCCCTGCGGCCACCGCCGCCGCCATGGCCACCACCACCGCCGCCGCCACGATCATCATCGACCGCACCGGGGATCTCGGCGCCGGTTGTCTGATCGACGATCTTCATCGACAGACGTACCTTGCCGCGATCGTCGAAGCCCAGCAGCTTGACGAAGACGTCCTGGCCTTCTTTCACCACTTCGCTGACCGTTTCCGGACGACCCTGCGTCAGTTGCGAGATGTGCACCAGACCATCCTTCGGGCCGAAGAAGTTCACGAAGCGCCCGAACTCCATGATCTTCACGACCTTACCCTTGTAGATCTGGCCGACCTCGGAGCTCCGACGTGATGCCGCGGATGCGTTTGAGCGCCGCTTCGATCGACTCCCGCTTGGCGGCTGCGATCTTCACCGTGCCGTCGTCCTGGATGTCGACCTTGGCGCCCGATTCCGCAACGATTTCGCGGATCACCGAGCCGCCGGAACCGATCACTTCGCGGATCTTGTCGACTGGGATCTTGATCGTCTCGATGCGTGGCGCATGCTCGCCAAGTTCCGCCCGCGCCATGTTGATCGACTTCGACATCTCGCCAAGGATGTGCAAGCGCCCCTTGTTCGCCTGATCCAGCGCCACCCGCATGATCTCTTCGGTGATGCCGGTGATCTTGATGTCCATCTGCAGCGAGGTGACGCCCCGATCGGTGCCGGCCACCTTGAAGTCCATGTCGCCAAGGTGGTCCTCGTCGCCAAGGATGTCGGAGAGGACGGCGAAATCAGCGCCTTCCTTGATCAGCCCTATGGCAATGCCCGCAACCGGGCGCCTTCAGCGGCACGCCTGCGTCCATCATCGCAAGGGACGAACCGCACACTGTTGCCATTGAGGAGGAACCGTTGGATTCGGTGATCTCCGAGACGACACGGATCGTGTACGGGAAGTCTTCCTTTTTCGGCAGCAGCGGCCGCACCGCCCGCCAGGCGAGCTTGCCGTGGCCGATCTCGCGCCGGCCGGGCGAGCCCATCCGGCCCGTCTCGCCGACCGAGTAGGGCGGGAAGTTGTAGTGCAGCAGGAAATGCTCTTTGCGCGTACCTTCGAGAGCGTCGATGAACTGCTCGTCGTCTCCGGTACCAAGCGTGGCAACCACCAGCGCCTGCGTCTCCCCGCGCGTGAACAGAGCCGAGCCATGCGCCCGCGGCAACACCTGCACCTGCGACACGATTGGACGCACAGTCACCAGGTCGCGGCCGTCGATACGCTTGCCCGTACGGATGATGTCGCCGCGAACAACGTCGGCCTCCAGCGCCTTGAACACGCCCGCAAGCTGCACCTGCTGCTCCGAAGACGCATCCGCCGGCAGCATGGCCTCGAACGCCTTCTTCTTGGCGGCATCCACCAACTCGTGGCGCTCTTGCTTGCCCGGAACCTGGAAAGCGGCGGAAAGGTCCGCGCCGATCAGGTCTTTCATTTTGGACTTGAGGTCGCTCACATCCGGGGGCGTGAAATTCCACGGCTCTTTGGCCGCCTTTTCGGCCAAACGAATGATCGCGTCGATCACTGGCTGGAAACCGCGCTGGCCGAACATCACGGCTTCGAGCATCCGCCCTTCCGGCAGCTCTTGCGCTTCCGATTCCACCATCATGACGGCATCGTTGGTGCCTGCGACCACCAGGTCGAGCTGGCTGTTGGCCATCTCGTCCATCAGCGGATTGAGCACCAGCTCGTCATTGACCTGACCAACGCGCGCTGCACCGATCGGCCCGAGGAACGGCAGGCCAGACAGCGTCAATGCAGCCGACGCCGCAACCATCGCCACGATGTCCGGATCGTTTTCCATGTCGAACGACAACACGGTGACAACGACCTGGGTCTCGTTCTTGAAACCCTCGACGAAAAGTGGACGGATCGGGCGGTCGATCAGCCGCGAGGTCAGCGTCTCTTTCTCCGAGGGCCGGCCTTCGCGCTTGAAGAAGCCGCCGGGAATTTTGCCCGCGGCATAGGTCTTCTCCTGATAGTTGACCGTCAGCGGGAAAAAATCGATCCCCGGTCTGACGCTCTTGGCCGCCACCACGGTTGCTAGCACGGTGGTCTCGCCATATTGCGCAATGACGGCCGCATCGGCCTGACGCGCCATGCGCCCGGTCTCCAGGCGCAGCTTGCGGCCACCCCACTCAATCTCTTCGCTGTGTATCTCGAACATGTCGTTTCTCAGGTCTCGCGTTTTCGCTCGATCGCGGTGTCTTTTCGGCAGGCAGGCTCTGAATCTCCAGAGCTTGCCGGAACGCCTTATGCGCCGGATCCCAAACGCTGGGCCGGCGCATTTCGGGTGCTGGTGTGCTGCTGCTCGGAATGTTCCGAGGCTTCTCGCAACCGGCCGTTAGCGGCGCAGCTCGAGACGCTCGATGATCTTCTGATAGCGGGCCTCGTCCTTGGCCTTGACGTAATCCAACAGTTGGCGACGCTTACTCACCATTTTGAGCAGGCCGCGACGGGAGTGATTGTCTTTCTTGTGCGCCTTGAAGTGATCGGACAAACCGTTGATGCGCGCGGTGAGAAGTGCAATCTGCACCTCCGGCGAGCCGGTATCGCCATCTTTTGTGGCGAAGTCCTTCACGATCTCAGTCTTTCGCTCAAGCGTCAGCGACATCAGTTGTTCCTCTCTTGTTCTGGAATGACGATCGGCGGAGCACGATCAGTTGCGCGCTTTAACCGTCGCTGCGGCCACAGCCAGGATGTCGTCCAGCAGGGTCGCGTGAGCAGATGCAGCTTGCATGTCGCACGCCTCACCTCTCGCCGCGGTTATACACGAAACACGGCACCGGGCGAGCGAAAACTACGTCCCGAACCCGGCAAGATCCGGCCTCAGGGACGGTAACTGAACACCCGCACGGGCACCAACTCGCCCTTGTCCACCTGGCAGATGGCGATCAAGGTGCCTTTGGCGACGGCATAGGCCTCGCCCGAAACGATCGGGGCGTCCCGCCCCCGCAGCAGCACCGACTGGCCCCGTGCCAGCCTGGCGGCATCCGGCGGCTGGACCGAGATTTCCAGCAGGTCCGACAAGGCCAGCTCGATCGGTTGCAGGAGCCTGGCAAGCTCCACACCGCCGTCTTCGGCATCATGGGCCGCTTCCAGCTCGTCGACCGTCACCGCACTCTCCACGTCGAATGCGGCAACCCGCGTCCGCCGGAGTTGCGTGACATGCCCGAGGCAGCCCAGCTGGCGGCCCATATCGCGGGCCAGCGCCCGCACGTAGGTGCCCCGTCCGCACTGTGCCTCGAACACGGACGTCTGCGCATCTGGCATCGCCACCAGCTCCAGCCGGTCGATCGTGACGGGCCTGGGCTCGAGCTTCACCTGCTCCCCCGCCCGCGCCAGATCATAGGCTCGCTCGCCCTGGATCTTGATGGCCGAGAATTGCGGCGGCGTCTGCAGGATCTCGCCATGGAAACCGGGCAAGATCGCCTCGATCGCTTCTGCCGTCGGTCGCTTGTCGGACGTCTCAACGACCCGGCCTTCCGCATCATCCGTATCCGTCTCGATCCCCCAGCGCACGGTGAACTCGTAGGCCTTTACCCCATCGACGGCATAGGGCACCGTCTTCGTGGCCTCGCCCAGCGCTATGGGAAGCACGCCCGTCGCCAACGGATCGAGCGTGCCCGCATGACCAGCCTTCTGCGCTTGATAAAGCCAGCGGACCTTGCCGACAGCCTGCGTCGACGTCATCCCGACGGGCTTGTCGAGAATGATCCAGCCGTTGATCGGATTACCTTTTTTTCGGCGCGCCATGCTTTGCTCTGTTGTCCCCGCTCCCCGTTCTCTGCACTCGAGCGGGAAGAAGGTTGGGGGGAGGGTCGGCAACGAGGCTCAGAGCGGATGACCTGCCCCTTGCCCCCGAACCCTCGCTCCACGCCAGTGCAACGCATGGAGTGAGGGAGAAATCACTGTTTTCCGGTATCTTGCTTGACCTTGGGACTCGCCAGCAGCTCGTCGATGCGGCTGCCTTCCTCGAAGGACTCATCCTCCCGGAAGCGAAGGTCCGGCGCGTACTTGAGGTTCACGGCCACCGCCACCTCGCCGCGGATGTAGCGCTTGTTGCGCTCGAGCGCGGCGAGAACTGGCTTCACGTCCTTCGCGCCCAGCGGCATCACGAACACGGTGGCAAGCTTGAGGTCCGGCGACATCCGCACCTCCGGCACCGAGATCACATGCTTCGTCAGCACATCGTCATGAATGTCGCCGCGCGACAGCATGTCCGCCAGCTTGTGTCGCACAAGTTCACCCACGCGAAGCTGCCGTTGCGAAGGACCTGCCGCCGGAGCCACGCCAGCCCGGGAATTGCGTCGTGCCATGAGTTTCGTTCTGCAGCGGAGTTGAACCGCAGCAGCCTCTTGAAAGCCGTCGAGTGCAAGGTGTGCACGATTGAAGGCCGCGTTATCCGCGCTCGCAGTCCGTTTCGTCAACCCGTTTTCGAGCCGAGCCGTGTGTGTCGGTAAAGTTCACCCAGCCAAACGGGGCCACCGATGTCACATCACGCGCTACCGGCGTGGGCGGTGCACCGCTCACCATCACATGAAGCGAAAGACCCAACCAGCGCACCGCAGATCGCGAGCCGAAATTGCTGCGGCGGCCTCACCACCTCAATGATGAGGGCCGCCGCAAAGACTGTCGGTACAAGATCACAACGACCGCGCGATCGTCTCCACCTGGAAGCACTCGATCTCGTCGTCCTCACGGATGTCCTGATAGTTGGCGAACGCCATGCCGCATTCCTGGCCGACGGGAACCTCTTTCACATCGTCCTTGAAGCGCTTGAGGATCGACAGCGTACCTTCATGGATCACCGTGCGGTCGCGCAACAGACGCACCTTGGCACCGCGCTCCACCTTGCCCTCGGTCACGATGCAGCCGGCAACCTTGCCCTGCTTCGAGATCTCGAAGACCTTCTTGATCGTGGCGTAGCCGAGGAAGTTCTCCTTCGTCGTCGGCGCCAGCAGGCCGGACATTGCAGCCTTAACCTGGTCCACCAGATCGTAGATTATCGAGTAGTAGCGAACCTCGATCCCGATGCTGTCGGCAAGTTGCTTGGCCTGCACGTTGGCACGCACGTTGAAAGCGAGAATAATCGCCTTCGATGCCTGCGCCAGCGAAACGTCGGATTCCGTCACCTGACCCACGCCCGAGTGGACGATGCGCGCCATGACCTCGTCCGTGCCGAGCTTCGCCAAAGAGCCGATGATGGCCTCGACAGAACCTTGCACGTCGCCCTTGATGACCAGCGGGAACTCTTTCCGCCCGGCATCCTTGAGCTGCTGCATCATGCCTTCAAGCGTACGCGCTGTTCCGGCCTGACCAAGCGCCTCGCGCCGCTTCCGGACACGATAGTCGGTGATCTCGCGCGCTCGTGCTTCGTTCTCGACAACCGCGAATTGATCGCCGGCCTCCGGTGCGGAGTCGAAGCCCAGAACCTCGACGGGGACCGACGGTCCTGCCGAGGCAACCGGCTTGCCCTGATCGTCGAGCAGCGCACGCACGCGGCCCCACGAAGAACCGGCAACGACAATGTCACCGACTTTCAGCGTGCCGCGCTGCACCAGCAGCGTACCCACCGGGCCACGACCGCGCTCGAGCTTGGCCTCGATAACGAAGCCGTCAGCCGATCGCTCGGCATTGGCCTTCAGCTCCAGCAACTCGGCCTGCAGCACGATGGATTCGAGCAACTGGTCGATGCCGGTCTTCTTCAGCGCCGAAACAGGCACGTCGATCGTCTCGCCGCCCATGCTTTCGACGACGATTTCGTGTTGCAACAGGTCGGTCCGCACGCGCGTGGGGTCGGCACCGGGCTTGTCCATCTTGTTGACGGCCACGATGATCGGCACACCCGCTGCCTTGGCATGATTGATGGCTTCCACCGTTTGCGGCATCACGCCGTCATCGGCCGCCACCACCAGCACCACGATGTCCGTCACCTTGGCACCGCGCGCACGCATGGCCGTGAAGGCTTCATGACCCGGCGTGTCGATGAACGTGATTTTCTGACCGTTCTTGGTGACCTGATAGGCGCCGATGTGCTGCGTAATGCCGCCCGCTTCGCCGGTTGCCACATTGGCTTCCCGGATCGCGTCCAGCAGTGACGTCTTGCCGTGGTCGACGTGACCCATGATCGTGACGACAGGTGCGCGCGGCTCCTGGTTCTGCTCCTCGTCCTGGGCGCCGATAAAGCCTTCTTCGACGTCGGCCTCCGAAACGCGCCGGACCGTGTGACCAAATTCGGTCACGATCAGCTCGGCTGTATCGGCGTCGATGACGTCGTTCATCTTGTGCATCGCCCCCTGCTTCATCAGAAGGCGGATCACGTCCACCGCCTTTTCTGACATGCGGTTGGCCAGCTCTTGGATCGTGATCACCTCTGGAATGATCACCTCGCGCACGATCTTCTCGCGCGACTGCTGCACGCCGCTCGCCCGGCGCGCATCACGCTCCCGCTTGCGCCGCAGAGACGCTAGCGAACGCTCGCGTTGTTCCTCGTTGAGCAGCTTGTCGACCGTCAGACGGCCACGCTCGCGCCGGTCGTCGCCTTTGATGGGCGCGCGCGGTGTCTTCGGTCCGCCCGGACCAGCTTTCCGCTTGGTCTCTTCTTCCTCGATCTCCGTGGCGCGCCGACGCGCGCCGGCTACCGTCGCTCCGGTCAACTTCGTCACCGGTGCAGTTTCCGGCGTCACCGGAGCTTCGCGCCCCCGGCCTTGCGCAGGTGCGCCATCGCGCGGTGCACCGCGGGCCGTTGCAGGCCGCCGCTGAGGGGCGCCGCCACTCGTCGTTTCGCCAGCCGGTGCAGCCGGTCGCGCAGTAGCAACGGGCGTCTCGGCCGCAGGCGTTGCAGGCGCAGCAGACCCTGCAGGCGCTTCGGGCTCCTTGACCGCTTCGCCGCTCTCGCCAGCCGCAGCCGCTTGCGCAGCACGAGCTTCTTCTTCCCGGCGCCGTTCTTCTTCTTCGATCCGCCGTTGCTCGGCAGCCTTTTCTTCTTCGATGCGCCGCTGCTCGGCTTCTTCAGCCTGCCGCTTCGCCTCTTCTTCCTGACGCTTGCGCTCCAGCAGGACAGCCTGGATCCGCTTGGCCTCCTCACCCGAGGAGAGTCCGCGCGCTCCACCCGCTCCACCGCGCTGTGCACCGCCCGCAGATCGCCCGCCACTGGCAGCTGCCCCGCCACCAGCCTGCTCTCCAGGGACCTGGATCTTTCGGGTCTTCTTGCGCTCCACCACGACCACGTTCTTGCGCCCGTGGCTGAAGTTTTGCTGCACGTGCCCCGAATGCTCGGTGCGCTGGGAGCTGACCGGCTTGCGGCCCCCTCCCTGTCTGCGGTCGGTGGTTTCCTTGGTTTCGCTCATGCCTGTTCCGTACTGGATGTCCTATGCGGCGGCCGCTCCGCCTCAACGTGCAAATGTGCCCGATAGCGCGACAAACGCCGGGCCTCGGTTAGGAAATGTTTCGCAGCGCCGCCTGATCTCAATGCAGCATGTACCACATTCTGACGCCCTAACGCCAAGCTCAATTCAGCCGAAGTGAGATCAACGATGATTTTCGGCTCTTTGGCGCCCTTCTCCGGATCAGCCATCGCTTCGCTGATGGCCCGCATCTTTCCGTCGAGCTTGGCAACTCCGTCTCGCTTAGCCTCCGCCGCATGCAGCAGAATATAGGCCTCGCCTTTCGCGATCACCGTCTCCACCTTGGTAAAGCAGGCAACCACCGCACCCGCCTTATTGGCAAGCGCTAAGCTCTGCACAACACGTCGTGCAATCAGCGTATCGACCAGTTCCGGCAGATCATCACCTGCCACCACCGGCGTCTTGAGACTGCGGGCAAAAGCCCCTTGCCGGGCAGCCTTCGCAACGATCGCCCGGTCGCACTTTAACCATACGCCACGCCCGGGCAATCGGTTCGCCACGTCGGGCACGACCACGCCGTCCGGATCCCGGACAAATCGAATCAGCTCATCTACTGGGTGCTGTTCCCGAGTGACCGCACAGGTGCGCTCGGGCTCGTGGCGCTGTGCCACGTCCCTGTCGCCATATCCTGTCGCCAACCGTCGCGCCATGAGCAGTTTCGTGCCTCCAACATCGTTACTGGGCCTGCGCGGCGGCTTCGCCGTCGCCACCAACAGCGCCATCTTCAGACAGGCCCTCGTCTTCGACCACTGGCGGCGCAATATCTTCCGGCGTCAACCAACCTGCCGCCACGCGCGCCTGCAGGATCAGCTCCTCGGCATCCGAACGCGCCGTTCCGATCCCTTCCAGAATTCCCGGATGACGCACGGACTCGGCATCCTTCTCTTTTTTCCGCTCGGTCCAGCCGAGCAGCTCATCCGTCGAGCAATCCGCGAGATCTTCCACCGTCTTGATGCCATGCTCACCAAATGCGACCAGCATCACCGATGTTACGCCCGGCACCTCGGCCACCGCATCCTCGACGCCAAGATCGCGCCGGCGTGCATCGCGCTCGGCCTCGACGCGTTGCAGATACTCTTGTGCCTGGCTCTGGATCGCCACCGCGCTCTCGTCGGTGAACCCTTCGATCTGCGCAATTTCCGACGGATCGACGAACGCCACTTCCTCGACGGAGTCGAAGCCTTCCGTCGCCAGCAATTGCGCAATCAGCTCGTCACAATCGAGCTTGTCCATGAACATCTGCGTGCGTTCGCTGAACTCTTTCTGCCGCCGCTCGCTCTCCTCGGTCTCGGTCAGGATATCGATATCCCAGCCCGTGAGCTGCGAAGCCAGGCGCACATTCTGTCCCCGCCGGCCGATCGCCAGCGACAGCTGCCGCTCGTCGACCACGACCTCGATGCGATTGGTGTCCTCGTCGAGCACGACCTTGGAAACTTCGGCTGGCGCCAACGCATTGACGATGAACGTCGCTGCATCGTCGTCCCACTGGATGATGTCGATCTTTTCGCCTTGAAGCTCGTTGACCACGGCCTGGACGCGTTGGCCCCGCATACCGACGCAGGCGCCAACCGGATCCACCGAGCCATCCTTCGAGATGACCGCAATCTTGGCCCGCGAGCCGGGATCCCGCGCCACCGACTTGATCTCGACGATGCCGTCGTAAATCTCCGGCACTTCCATGGCGAACAGCTTGGCCATGAATTCAGGCTTCGCGCGTGACAGGAAGATCTGCGGCCCCCGCTGTTCGCGGCGCACATCATGCACATAGGCCCGGATCCGGTCCCCAAGCCGCACGTTTTCGCGAGGGATCATTTCATCACGTCGGATGATGCCTTCCGCCCGTGCCAGATCCACGATCACGTTGCCATATTCGACGCGCTTCACGACGCCATTGACGATCTCGCCCATCCGGTCCTTGAACTCGTCGAACTGACGATCGCGCTCGGCTTCCCGAACCTTCTGGAAGATGACCTGCTTGGCGTTCTGCGCCGCAACCCGGCCGAAGTCCAAAGGCGGCAGCGTCTCGACAATCTCCTGGCCGATCTCGGCCTGCGGGTTTTTACGCTTGGCGTCTTCCAGCAGGATCTGCTGACTTTCGTTCTCGACGTCCTCGACGATGGTCATCACCCGCGTCAGCCGCGTCTCCCCGCTCTTCGGGTCGATCACGCACCGGATGTCGATCTCCTGCCCGTAGCGCTGTTTGGCAGCTTTCTGGATCGCGTCTTCCATGGCCTGGATAACGATTTTGCGGTCGATCGACTTTTCGCGCGCAACCGCATCCGCGATCTGCAGCAACTCGAGACGATTTGCGCTAACGCCTGCCTGAGCCATGCTTTGGCACCTTCCTGTCGCTCGGTCTCAACAACCAAAACTTAACCTGATGTGGCGATGGCAACCGCACAGTGCCACCTCTCCAACCCTATCGCTTCTTTCGCGCCGGCTTTCGATCTCCAGCGCGTTTTTTTTCGCCCGTCCGGCCCCCTTGGCCGCCTTTGATGGAACCGGCATCGCCAAGTCCAGCCGTCGCTTCACCTTCGCCCGTACCCGCCTCGTCTTCCAGGTCCGCTTCACGACCACTCTGCTGCATCAACTGCTTCGTGCGCCGCAGGGATTCTCGCACGAGGTCGTCTGTGAGCATCAATCGGGCATCTTCGACCAGAGCCAACGGCAGTCCGAGAACCTGCAAACCGGCATCCTTGCCGAGATCGACCTCGATCCTGATCTCACCGTCCTCGAACCCTTCGAGTATACCTCGGAACCGGCGCCGGCCGTCGATCAGCTCCTTCAATTCGATCTTCGCTTCGAAGCCGGCCCATTGATTGAAGTCGCTGGGCCGCACCAAGGGTCGATCAATGCCCGGCGACGAAATCTGCAGCCGATAGCTCCCAGAAACCGGGTCGTGAACGTCCAGCACAGGCGACAGTCCAAGCGACACCGAGCGGCAATCCTCTATCGTCATCGTCCCATCGGGCCGTTCCGCCATGATCTCCACGATCATGCCCTGGCCTTGTAGAATGCGCACCAGCACGAGCCTATAGCCCATGTCCACCAGGACCGGCTCAACGAGCGCGGCAATGCCTGCGGCCGCGCCGGTTTCCTGGATGAAGCGAGCCTCGTTCGATGGCGCGCTCACGATGTCCGTCCTGTCGGAAATTTCCATGATTTCAAGCTCTTCGATGTCCCAAAACAAAAAGAGCGGATCCTGAGGACCCACTCTCAGAGTTGAGATGATCATGAGCATCAACATATTACGGAACGCCATCACCAAATGCAAGCGATCCGTCACAGAAATTTGTAGGCCCCACCCGATCAACCATCCGCGATCGCAATCGCAACCGCAGAAATGCTCTCTTGAAAGCAGCCGCAGTGCGCCGTGCCAACGCTGGCACATCGGCGCAAAAAGCCATCAGTTGTATGACCGAACCGCCCGTCAGGCGACGGCGCGGAGGGGCCTCACATCGCCTCCGCGCAGCCCAGCCCCACCGAGCGGCGCTGAAACCTCAAATAGCAGCAACGGCGGCCTTCCCTGAGCGCTTTGGCTTCATAACGCGTCGGTGGCCAATCCAGCGGGCGCGTCCGCCAGTCGTCCGCGCGCGACGCTTGCCAGCACAACGCCGGCTCCCGTTGCAGCGCCATCAGGATCGTCCGCGCATAATCGCCGATATCCGTGGCAATCCGCAATTCCCCTCCAGGCACCAGAACACGCGTCAGCATCGCAACCAGCTGCGGATTGATCAGCCGCCGCTTGAGGTGGCGCTTCTTGGGCCAGGGATCGGGGAAAAGAATGAAGATCCGTGCGATCGACGCGGCCGGCAACCACCGCAACAAGCCGCGGGCATCGTCGCCATGCACGAGCACATTGCAAAGCCCCTCGTCCTCGATGGCAGCAAGCACTTTGACCACACCATCCTCGAACGGCTCAGCGCCGATAATGCCAACGTCACCATGCGCGCGGGCCTGCCACAGCAGATGCTCGCCACCGCCAAATCCGATCTCCAGCCAAACCTCCTTGACGGCAGGCTTGAAAAGCTGCCCGCAATCGCCTGCACCCGGCGGCGACCTGTCGATCGGCGGTGCAACGCGAGAGCAGCAGATCGCGCATCAATGTTTGCTGGCGTGGCGACAGCTTGCGTCCGCGCCGCCGCCCGTAGGAGCGCAACTCCCCCTCGACCTCACCGACCAGGCCGCAATCCAATGCGTCATCATCAGACATGGGTTCGCTGGGTGCCTTGTGAGCAGCGCCAACACGCCGTGCGTGCATGCGTCCGCTGAGATTTCAAAAACGCGAAGGACCGGGATCGAATATCAATCCCGGTCCCCACGAATATTCGGTCCGGCTATGCCTACCGTCAGGGCAGCAGGCCCCTTAACCGCGATGCAGCGCGCAGATCTTGTTGCCGTAGGGATCGCGCAAGTAGGCAAGATAGAGCTTGCCCGCCGCACCTTCCCGCCAACCCGGCGGATCCTCGATCGACTTGCCGCCATTGGCGACGCCGGCATCGTGGAACGCCTTCACCATTTCCGGGCTGTCCGCCGCGAAACCGATCGTACCGCCGTTGGCATGACACGCCGAGCCGCCATCGATCGGCTTGGTAAGCCCGAACATGCCCGTCTTGGTGCGATAGAAGACCCGGCCCTTGGGGTCGGTCTTGCCTTCGCTGACGCCCAGGGCCCCAAGAACCGCGTCGTAGAACTTCTTCGACGCGCTGACGTCGTCCGCACCAACGAAAACATGAGTGAACATTCTGACACTCCCACGCGATGATCAAAGGCCCGATTTGAGTTGACCGCAGGCAGCCTGAACCTTAGGGCCGCCCGCAACCTCGGCCGCTCAGGCTCCGACGGCTTTCTTGATGGCGTCTGCCAGATCCGTGCGCTCCCAGGAGAAGCCACCATCCGCTTCGGGGGCCCGCCCGAAATGACCATAGGCCGCAGTCCGCTTATAGATCGGCTTGTTCAGCTCGAGCTTGCGACGAATATTGGTCGGCCGCATCGGGAACAGCTCTGCCAGAACTTCCTCCAAGCGGGCGTCGATGTCCTTGCCGTGCTCACTCGAACCTTGCGTGTCCACCAGCAACGACATCGGCTCAGGCCGGCCAATGGCGTAGGCCACCTGGATCATGCAGCGTTCCGCAACGCCCGAAGCCACAACGTTCTTGGCCAGATAACGGGCGGCATAGGCCGCTGAGCGATCGACTTTCGTCGGATCCTTGCCCGAGAACGCACCACCGCCGTGGGGCGCATAGCCGCCATAGGTGTCGACGATGATCTTGCGTCCGGTGAGGCCGCAATCACCATCCGGGCCGCCAACCACGAAATTGCCGGTCGGATTGACGAGGAAATCAGCACCCGACTTCGGCATCCAGCCCTTCGGCAACGCCGAGGCCACCGCGTCCCCGATCATCTCCTTGACCATCTCCGGCGTATAGTCCTGACCTTGCGCGTTGGCCTGCACGTGCTGGGTCGAAACAACGACCTTCTCGCAGCCGATCGCCTGGCCATCCTGATAACGCACCGTGACCTGGCTCTTGGCGTCCGGCAGAAGATCGCCAAGTTTGCCCGAGCGACGCTGCTCCGACAGAACTTTCAGGATCTTATGAGAAAAGTAGATCGGCGCCGGCATGTACGAGCCCTTCTCGTACACTTCGCTTTCCTTGCAGGCGAAGCCGAACATCATGCCCTGGTCGCCGGCCCCTTCCTCACCCTGACGCTCATCGACGCCCATGGCGATGTCCGCAGACTGCCCGTGCAGCAACACCTCGATGTCCGCGCCGTGGAAGGAAAAACCAACCTGGTCGTAGCCGATGTCCTTGATCACACCACGCGCGATGTCGCTGATCATGCCCCGATCGACCACCCACTCGTTCTGCCCAGCGAACTGATGGCTGGCAAACTTGCGGAACAATGGAGCCTGACCGCGCGCTTCGCCGGCGATGACAACCTTGTTCGTCGTCGTCAGCGTCTCGCAACCCAGTCTGGTGTTGACGGCGCTGTTGTCGGCAATGCCGAGCTTCACGTCGTTGGCGAGGAAAGCATCCAGAATAGCGTCGGAGATCTGATCGCTGACCTTGTCGGGGTGCCCTTCAGAGACGGACTCGCTGGTAAACAGGAACGACTTGCGGGTCACGAAGTTCTCCTTCCGCGTTGCCTAGTGTGCATGGATATGTGTGCTTGGGGACGACTGTTTGCCGCGTTCCCGGCCAGGGGTCAAGGCAAGCAGCCGTTTGCGCACCGCGTGCGCCGTGCGACGAGTTGACCGCAAAGCAAACCGTCAGGAGACCGGCAACTCGTCATCGACACCGGCCAGCGAGCGGACCAATTCCAGGATCGCGCGTCGCGATTTCGGGTCGGTGATACGCGAAAATGCCTTGTTGAGCTCGAGGCCTTCCCGCGTATTAAGGAACTCCAGAATTTGTCCGTCTGCCGAACTTTCGGCAAACCCCGAAAGTGGCTGGGCGCGCGCTTCCGCTGCCGGAGCGTCTTGAAAAAAGAAATCGATCGGCACACCAAGAACAACGGAAAGGTCAAACAGTCGGCTGGCGCCAATTCTGTTCACGCCCTTCTCATATTTCTGCACCTGCTGGAAAGTCAGCCCAAGCCTTTCACCCAGCTTTTCCTGGCTGATCCCCAACAGCATGCGCCGCAAACGCACCCGTCCGCCCACATGCGCATCGATCGGATTGGCCCGCCGAGATCCCTTCTCGTCGCTATCGTGTTCCTGCATATGCTCTGAACCCACCTAAGAGTTGCGACCCGATATTGGCGCGACATTGAATCGTCACCCTCGCATTCGCTGCAATTTCTAGGTGCATCGGACCTTGGCGTCAATCAAGCCGGCGAGCTTTCTTTTTCTAATCACAATCAAGGATTGAATATATTCTTGAAACAACCTTAAGAACGGAATTCCACAAAACGGCGAGCCAATACGTGCTGCCAATTTCTAGACCTTAAAACACCTGCTGTCAGTCCGGGTGATGCCCTCGCCTCGCGCGGCCATGCAGTGCGCCCACGACGAGCGCCAGAAGGACCACCAGTCCCCAGAACATCAGCTCGCGATAGCGCCCATAGAATGTTGGTGCTTCGGCCCCCGGTAGCGTGCCGTCGATGACACCGACCGCATTCAGTTCCAACCGCTGCAGCACCCGCCCCCGCCCATCGATAATCGCCGAAATGCCATTGTTGGCAGAGCGAATGAGCGGCAGCCCTTCCTCCACGGCGCGAACGCGTGATTGCTGGAAATGCTGATACGGACCAATAGTCGTCCCGAACCACCCATCATTCGTCACATTGAGCAGAACTTTCGGTCGCTCTGGCCCCTGAATGACCGCCCCGGGAAATACCACTTCATAGCAAATCAACGGCCCGAGGGCGGTAAACCCGCAACCTTCAGCAGCGGCCGTGGCGTGATACCGATGTCGAAACCACCACGAATGCGTGTCAATTGCTCGAGGCCGATGGCTTCGAGTGTCTGCTGCATTGGCAGATATTCGCCGAATGGCACGAGATGAATCTTGTCGTAGACCTGAACAATTTTTCCGCCGTCCCCCAGCACCGCAATGCTGTTGAAGACGGGTGGCCGCCGGCCTGCCCCCTGCTCCGGAACCGCCCCGACCCTGAGCACGCCCGAAGCCAGATAACCGCCCTTCGGGATCACGCGTCCAAGTGCCTCGAGCACGGCCGGCAACTCCAGCGGCCGAAATGGCATGGCTGCCTCCGGCCACACCACCAGCTGAACATCACCCGGTCGAGGCCCGCGATCGGCCACTGGGCTTTGCGTCAATGACAGATGGCGCTCGAAATTCCGGCGCTGATGAAGCGGTTGCCATTTTCTCCGCCTGCGGGATGCTCGCTTGCACCAGACGCAGATGCACACCCGCAACCGCCGCCACATCGGGAGCCGCAAGCCGCATGCTCCCCCATCCGGCAAGGGCCAGGAGCGGCAGCAGACTGAGCGCGACCGACACCATGATGGCTTCGCGCCACTTGCCTGAAATCCGCGCATCGCTCAGCGCGATTGCAGGCACCGCCGCCGCAATGATGGCGACAACGGTCAGCCCATAGATCCCGAGGACAGACGCCCCCTGCATCATGGCATCGCTTGATGTCAGTGCGTAGCCCAGCACGTTCCATGGAAAGCCGGTCAGCACGTGCCCGCGCAGCCGCTCGGCGACCGACAGCGACAAAGCCAGCACAAGAACGCGCGGCCATCCCGCCAGCCAGAACCGACTCGCCACGCCGGCAGCCCCGCCCAGAACAAGGCTAGCCCCGCAGGCATGACCGTGACCGCAACGGGAAGCAGGATTGCGAACTTTTCCGCCTCGACCAGGAAAGCCGCCCCGATCCAATAGAGACCGACCAGAAAGAAGGCGAAGGCAAACCACCACGTGATGACGGCCGCACGCCAAGCCGGACGGGGGCGAGCGTCAGCCACCGCCGCATCGATCAGCCACACCAGAACCGGTAAGGTCACGAACAACACCGGCCATACGAAAAAAGGCGCAAAAGCCAGCACGGATAGCCCGCCCGCCGCCATCGCCAGGCCCCGCTGCCGCCACGGCCCTAGTTCGTTCACGCGCGCAGCAACACCGCCCAATGTCCGCAAAAGCTCCCCCTCGGCACCGTGCCGCTTGAGGTGCACCGACGTGGCAAGGCCCCACCGCCCGCCATCAGAGCACCCGAACATCACAGCCCGCGCTGAAGCGCCGCCTCAGCGCGGGCACATGGCCGGTTGACGGATCATCTACGACTTTTTCGCCGTGCGCGCAGCACTGACACGCAGTTGCGGTTTCGCCCGCCGAACCGGTTTGCGGGCCGCAGCCTGTGTTGCTTTGGGCAGCTTCGCCTTCGCAACGATGTTTTCGACATAGGCCGGAAGGGCAAAGGCGCCTCCGTGGACCCGTGGCGTCCAGTATCGGGTCACCACGCCGCGCTTCGCCTGCCGCCGCGCCAGCTTCTTCGCGCCGATGTCCAGGGCTTTGCCGTTATCCGAGGCCCAGTTGAGAGCGAACGGCCCGCCGAAGTAGCACGGCTGCGTACACAAATAGGGTGCCACCACCCCGAACAGGCCGGCCAGAGCCCGCGTCGTACCCTCCAGATGCGCCGCCGCCAGAAATGGCAGCCCGTTCTGGGTGACAAAAATGCCGTCCGCCGCGAGCGCCCGCTTGCAATCTGCAAAGAACTGCGGGGTATGCAGCACCGCCGACGGACCAATAGGCTCCGAAGAATCGACAATGATGGCGTCGAAACGCTCCGTCGTTTCCGCCACGTATTTGAGACCGTCGGCAATCAGCAGCTCCGAGCGCGGATCGTCGAACGCTCCCGCAGCGATTTCGGGATAGTACTGCAGTGAAAGGTCGACGACCGACCGGTCGATCTCGACCAGCATCGCCTTCTCGACCGATGGATGCTTAAGCACCTCTCTCAGCACTCCGCCATCTCCGCCGCCGATGACGAGAACACGGCGCGGCGACTTCAGCGCCATGAGCGGCACGTGCGCCATCATCTCGTGGTAGACGAACTCGTCAGAGGTCGTGAGCTGGCACACGCCATCCAGCATCAAAACCCGTCCCCACGTTTCATTGTCGAAAATGACGAGATGCTGGTGGTCGGTCTTCACCTCATGCAGCACCGTCTTGGCCGCGAGGCGAACGCGCCAGTGCGGATGGAAGGTTTCTTCAATCCAGCGATCCGACGTCGTCATGGCGTGCTTCCCATCCAGTTCGCGCTCAAGACGTGAACGCACAACGCGTCACGAGGCCCTCCAAGTCCTCACCGATCCTGATCTTTGGTGCAAGTGATCTTCGGCGCAGACTTCGCGCGCAGCTTGCCAACAGCTCGTGGTCATGAAAAAGACCTCTCAGTGCATCTGAGCCGGACCATTTCTGGAATTGGCCCCGAGAACCAGGGCCAAAATATTACGGGCGTGGGCATCCGGCCGCGTAAAGCGCGCAAAATAGTCGGCATTGGCCGCACGCATGCGATCCCTCAGCGCCTCGTTGGCAAGCAAAACACGGCATTGCGCAACACACTCTTCTGGAGTTTCGAACGGCAGATAATTGATCCCCGGCAATAGGGGCTCCAGCAAGTCGCAATTCAAGGGTTGGCTGACCAAGGCACATCCGGCCGCCAGAGCCTCCGCCACTTTGAGCCCGGGGCTTCCATCCAGGCCTTGGGTATTCACCGCAATCAGCGTGGATCTCAGTTGGCGCAGATAGACCGACCGCTTGATGTCCCGCCTGAGCGTCAAGTGCGCCGCATGCTGCTCACCAAAAGCTGTTGGGATAATGCCGATCGTATCCTCGCTCCCGAACGCCGACCTCAGCGCCGCAACCAATTCGCACCGCTCGCGGTTCACCTCACTTCGGTCGACCGAGCCATCCGGCTCGTCTGGCCAAAGGCGTGTCTGAAACAGCACGTCGTGCCGCACGCCATCATCCGCGACGCGCTCGAAGTCACTCTGCGGCAGCATCTTTGCGACGTGCCGAATGTTCTCATTGAACTGCAACAGGGCCGACTTGGCACCGCCGACGCCTTCGCGCACCAGGCGGGAGGCCGCGGAGATCAAGACCGCCAGGGTCAGCAGCTTCCGTGAATTTCCACCCGAGCAGCTAAAGGTGAGCCCCAGCGGGCGCACTTTCTGGCGAAGCTCTTGAGGTAGCGCGGCCACGGCGTCCCGATTGAAATGCCGCTTGAAATACACGTCGACCAGCTTGAGCGTCTCGAGATGAAAACGATCCTTCCGATCGAACTCATCTATCGCGAACTTGCGCACTTCGTCTGAAGCGACGTCACTGACATCGAAACGCAGGATATTGAGTTGGCTGATGCCGGTCCAGTCTGCGGAAATGTCGAACGACAACTCGCCTGCCATCGACAGCAGGGCAAAGCCGGTGATCAAGCTGGACGAAACCTCGGACCTGTAGTGCGGCGACACGCGCCACCGCAAGATTGGGCAAACTCCATTGTCCGCCCCGGCACGCACAGCCATCGCGAGTGGGGGCGTCAGACCCCGCTTCCCCTTCAACGCCCGCAAGCGGTGCTGCCATCCAAGCGCCAGCACCTGCCGGCCTTCCGTCGGGCCGTCCGACAACAAATCAGCAGAATTGCCTATTGGCCCGGACTTCGAGAGCGCCTCGGCTTTGCGCCAAGGAATTTGATACGCCATACCCCGATCCGCCACCTGCAGTCGCAGCCAACGGCCCCCACTCAATACCCACCCAACTCTTCAAGAGCACCTGCAACAAATAAACCATAATCTTGCCATTGTCCAATCCATTTTAACCTTAACAAAACCGGGACAGGACATTGAGAAAAAAAGAAAAAACGCGCCCAGCTTTGTCTGCTAGGCGCGCCATATTAATCTTGTTGATGCCAGATGTGTCACCGGCAAGCCGGACTTCAGGCCGCGACCTTCTCGCGCTTCGGCATGCGGACCGGCACTTTTCGATTGGCGCCGAGCTGCCATTTCTTCTGCTCGAGTTCCTCGCCGCGCTTGTGTTCCTTGACGACGACTTCTGAGGCACCGAACGCCTCCTTCAGCACGTCGACAGCGAGGTGAGGCTTGGCCTCACCACACATGAACACATCGAGCGCCGCGTAATCGGCCTCGGGCCAGCTGTGGATCGAGATATGGCTCTCCGACAGCACCGCCACACCCGACACGCCGCCATTGGGCGTGAAGTGATGGAGGTGAATGTGCAGAAGAGTTGCCCCTGCCACGTCCACACACTGCTTCAACGTCCGCTCGATGTGCCTGATGTCATCAAGCCGGCGGGCGCCGAACAGATCGATGATGAGATGCGTTCCCGCAAACCTCGCACCATCGCGCTCAATGAAGAAGTCCTTACGGTCTTCCTCGGTGTCGTGCGCAACCGATGCGCTGTTCTCAGATAGGTCTTCCTTTTGGGCGGTGCTTGAACGAGTCAAGTCCATCCCCAATTGGAAGAGGGTGTCATCGTAGGCCATATGACCCTCCCCAACCAGTAGACAGATTGTGACCCGCCCGCTCCTTACCTTTGGGGTTTGGGGAAAGCTCCTTGACCTTAATGGCAGGTGGTCGAACGGCAGGGGGGATATGAGGCCAATCGCCCCCCCATGCAAGGGCAAAATGGGCCTACGGGGCAAAAAAAACTCTAATTGGCCTCGAAGAGTGAGTCGGAGTGCTGAGACAAAGGGTGATTCGTATCTAAAGGGTAAATCGTTGCACAATCACATCCGGCAAGCGCCTGCCCCTGAATTGCCTCCTCGAGCCTCACCGAGACAGGAACTGCTTGAGGAAATCTTTCGCCTTTTCAATCTTCTTTTCGGCTTTCGGCCCGTTCCCGAGAACGCTGCGCAACGCCCCATCCACGTTGCCATCGCGAAGATGCCGCACGGCTTCCTGGGCCTGCGGTGAGTTGAGCGCGCCCTGGATGTCCGGAATCACTTTTGGCGCATCCCAGTCGCCTGCCACCCTCACCGGGATCTCGATGCCGCCACCAACCGCCTTCGGTCGGAGATCCAAATCCAGATTTCGATCCACGATATTGATCACGCCTGTGCCTTTGGCATGCAGGCTCGGACTGTCCAGGTTGATGTCGCGTGTGCGCGCGACGCCATCGGCAATGACGAAAGATGCCGCAAGCAGCCTGAACCCCGTACGCGCATCTGCAATCCGCTGCGTCGACGGCATTTCTCCCCTTCGCAAATTGGCCAGCATCGCCTCCGCATTCCAGCCAATCAAAGCTCCATCACTCGCCTTGATATCGGCGCGCCCGCCAAGGCTCGAGATCAGCTCGCGCTCGCTCCCCCCCTTCGCGCTAAGCGTCACGACCGCACGCCCGCGGCCTTCCAGTAGGTCCACGCCCGCAGCCTTGAGCAAAGGCGCCAACGCCACACCATCTGCCGAAAAGTTCGCACCGAGCGACAACACTTGCCCGCGGCCGTCGACGTTGAGCAGCATGCGCGCTTTTCCGCCCGCGATTTCGGCTTCGCTGATCGTGGCCCTGAGCTGACCGGCCTTGAGCTCCGCAGCAAGCCTGACGTCCTGCGCCACCACGCCCCGCCAGCGTGCGTCCACGATGTGAAACCGCCCATCGAGATCCACGGCCTTGAGCGCGCCGCTGTCGATCGCCTCGACATCCCACTGGTTCCCCGCACGTTGTCGGAACCCGCGCACTTGCGGCCCTCCGGCTTTCCCTTGTGGCGGCAGAACGCTGCGCTTCAATAAATCGTCGATCGAATTGGGCTTGCCTGATCCACCCTCCGGCAAACCGGCTGCAGCAGGTGCAGCAAACCGCCCGGCTGCTCCTTCGCTTGGTCCGCTCGCTTCGACGGCCGCTCCGGCCGCCGCGAGCCGGTCCAGATCGAGCCCCGCGATCCTCAGATCAGCCGTCACGCTTGGACGCGGGCCATCGAACTTGGCGCGAATCGCACCACCAGCCGTCGCTGGACCAACGCCGATCTCGGCTGACGAAAGTGCGAAATCCGCCGCTGATCCCTTGAGTTTCCCGCTGACCTTCACCGCGCCGAATCCGTCGAGGCCACCGACTGGAACGCCGATCAGGCGAACGAGTTGCGACGCCGAAGTGACGTTGATCTCGACGTCACCATCTGCAGCCGGCACAGCGCCCGTTGCCAGTGCACCGCCATAGTGCGCGCTCATCTGCGCGCCCTGCAGTTTGACGTCGATCTTGACGGTTTGCTCGGCCATCAAGGCGTGCACGGTATCGAGCTGCCCATCGAGGCCGATGCGCTCACCCGCGATCAGGAAATCACCTTTGGCTGACAACCGCCCGCCGATCCCCGGCATCGACAACCGCATGTTGATGCCTGAAACGTCGCGCAGCACGCCGGCGCGCTGGTCCACGTAGCGAAGGCTGCCGTCGCTGATCTGCACATCGGCCAACGTCAAGCCTTCAAGGCCCAGCCCATTGGTAATTTTGCCAACCGCTCTTGGTGGCGAAGCATTGCGCACGAAATCCTTGAGCTCGGGCGGCAGCTGAGACGCATCATTGATCTGCCCGCCTTTCGACTGGGCATACTTGAGCCGGCGAGACGGCCGGGATTGAGCGGCAAAATCCCAACTTCTCCGTCCTTTGTCATCGACACGCAGATCCAGCCTGGGCCGCCGCAGAACCAGGCGCTCCACCTCCACTTCACGCATCACGAACGGCAGCAACGCAATCCGAACATCGATGCCATCGGCCTTGAGCAAGGGTGCACCGCCCATGCTAGGGGGCGCCGACAACGTGACATCCGACAGCGTCACGCCAAGCCCGGAAAAAAAGGACAGCCCCGCCGAACCGATCGTAAGTTTGCGCCCCGTTTGCCGCTCGACCTCGGCAACGAGTTTGTCACGCACCAGCCCAGTGGGCGGAAACGAGAGCAGCAGCCCCAAGCCGCCACCGACAAGCACAAGCAGCGACAACAGCACCAAAAGCACGACCCTGCCGAATCCCGAGCCGTTGCCATCCCGCCGCTCGTCACTCCACGACCGCGCCGCGCCGCGCCCAGGCGCAACCGGCCGGCGTTGACGCGGCATCGGCGGCGGCGGATACGGTGGTGGCAAGGGTCTCGCCTGACCATAGTGGTCCACCCGATCAGGCCTCACATGTCCCAAATCAGGCGGCGGCCTTTGGCTCCGATCGTTCGACATGAATCTCGACTTGGTTGCTTGTCGGCATCAGGCAGAACTGCAGCGGACGCGCACCTGACATCAACCGATGATTCTATGCGCAATTGTCTCGGAACTGTGGCCATACCACATGTATGGAGTGGAAAACTTCGCCGGCGGGCGAAAAGTCTCAGCCGGTGCGCCACAAATCCGATGACCGCATTGGCAGCATCACCACCCCAACTTCGCCAGTGGCGTGTCACGCACTGATCCCGGCTTTCCTCTGTCGTACTGTCCCGATTCCGCGCAATATCAACCTGGAACTCAAATTGACCAAAGGCAGGATCGTGGCCCTCAAGAACCCCAAATCCACCAAAACAGCAAAGCCCGCCAAACCCGCCGCCCGCCCTGGCACTTGGCCTTCCCCCATTTCCCCCCGCGACCTCACCCGCGGCGCCCGTCGCTTCGGCCACATCCAGGGCGATGGCCCCTTCGTCTATTGGACCGAGGGCCGGCCGGAGGAAAAAGGCCGCCAGGTCATCGTCCGCGCCAAGCCCGGTGCGCGCCCTGAAGATATTCTCCCCGCGCCGCTCTCGGCCCGTTCCCGAGTCCACGAATATGGTGGCGCCGAGTTTTTGGTGGCCGCAGGCACCCTCTATTTCGTCAACAGTGATGATCAGGACATTTGGCTGGTCGACCTCGCGAACACCAAGTCCAAACCCCGGCGCCTCACCCAGGCCCCCGATATGCGCTTTGCCGATATCGTGCTTGATGAGGGCCGCCAGCGCTTGATTGCCGTTGCCGAGCGTCACGCCGCCACCGACCCGCACGCCCTGCCCGACAATCTGCTGGTCGCAATACAATTGGCCGGCCCGTCTGCCGGCACCGTCACACCGCTTGTAACCGGTCGCGATTTTTACGCGTTCGCGCGCCTGACGCCCGACGGCCGCCGCCTCGCGTTTCTGGGTTGGGATCTCCCGGACATGCCCTGGGACCAGTCTGCGCTCTACGTCTGCGCAATCGGCCCCGATGGCACCGCCGGTCGCCCACAACGCATTGCAGGCGGCAAGGGCGTGGCCGCCATGCAGCCGGACTGGCTCGACAACGAGCGCCTGCTGTTCCTGACGGACGAGACGGGTTTCGGCAACGTCCACGTGTGGAACGGCCAGGAGATTCGCCAGCTCACCCGCCTCAAAGCTGAATTGGGCCAACCCATGTGGACGCTGGGCGCCCTCACGTTCGTCGTCGAAGGCCCTGACCGCGTCACCGCAACCGCCGACATCGACGCCAAACCGTCCCTTGTCACCATCACCGAGTTGGATCGCCACAGGCCCAAAGTCGACGTCAAACCACTTGCCGTTGCCGCGATTGGCAACATGACTCACTACGACGGCGGCTTGGCAGCCGGCATTGGCCGCGCCAAGGCTTCCGCAGCCCTCGCCGCCATGCCCCACCGCCGCAAGGCGCCGGTCATCCTGAAGCAGGCAACCGATCTAGCGCTCAGCCCCAGGGGCCTCTCGGCCGGCCACACGGTGTCTTTCAGGGGTGGCGACCGCAAAACCTCTTTCGCCCAATATTATCCGCCCGCCAGCGCCACCAATCGCCTACCGAAAGGCGTCCTGCCGCCTGCACTGGTGCTGGCCCATGGTGGCCCTACCGCTTCAGCCGGGCGCGGTCTGGCGCTCCGCGTCCAATACTACACCTCCCGCGGCTTCGCCGTGCTCGACGTCGACTATGCCGGCTCCACTGGCTACGGCCGTACCTATCGTGAACGCCTCGACGGCCAATGGGGCATCGCCGACGTTGCCGACTGTGCCGCCGCCGCCCGCTTCCTTGCTGCCGAAGGTCTGGCGGACCCCGCGCAGATTGCCATCGCGGGCGGCAGCGCGGGTGGCTACACGGTGCTGATGGCACTCGCGACCACGAAAGTGTTCGCCGCAGGCTCCAGCCACTACGGCATCTCCGATCTCTCCCTCCTGATGGAGGACACCCACAAGTTCGAGTCGGGCTACCTGCACCGCTTGCTCGGCACCACGCCGAAGAACTGGCGCAAGACCTGCGAGGCCCGCTCGCCCAAGAACCTCGTCGACTCCATGTCGGCGCCGCTGATCCTGTTCCAGGGCCTCGACGACAAGGTCGTTCCCCCCGCACAGTCCCGCCTCATCCACGAGAGCCTCAAAGCCAAGGGCGTCGCCACCGAACTCTACGAATTCGAAGGCGAGTCGCATGGCTTCCGCCAAGCCTCCACCATCGAAACTGTCGCCAAGGCAGAGCTGGCCTTCCTGCTGAAAGCCTTCGCCATCCGCTGAACCTTGCGACGTGACGACGAACACGAACGAAGGCAATATGCAGGCGAAAAACAGAACCAAGAGAGTCGGCCTCCTGGGCCCTGCAGCCATTTCGGCCACAGGGCTTGCCGCCAGCCAGATGGGCAACTGGATTCCGCTCCCAAGTCTCGATTTTCCTGCCATTCGCAGTGCCATGTTGTGCGATGCACCGTTGTGGCACATGTGGGCAGCGCCCAATTGCGACCGTGGCGGCGACCCATTGCTGGCACGCCTCGCGACCCCCGCCACGATCGGCGCCACACTCGCCATCGCTCTAAGCCTGACCTGCGCCCTTTGGCTACTGCGGTCCGCCCGCCAGCGCCTGCGCTGAGCCAGCCAGCACCGGCTCCACCACGAGCAACGCCTGGTTGACCCCCACAATGGCAACCGCATCGCCAGCCTTGCAATCCGGGCCCTGCGCAGCCCACTCACCATCGCCGACGCGGACCCGTCCACGCCCATCCTCGATGGCCTCGACCACAAGGGCCGTCCGCCCGACCAGTTGCTCACCACGCCGGTTCAACGCCGGCTCATCCGTCACCGAAACACTCGGATTGGCCCAGATGAAGTCGATCACCAGATCAGCCGCCAGAGTGGCCGCGCCCGCACCAACCAGCCACCAGCCATTGCCGCCACCATCCCCTCGAAAAAGCTGACCGAAACCCGCAAGCGCAAGGCCAATTCCGATGAATGGCAGGATCAGGCTGACTGAGGCCAACATCCAGGCCAGCGGGCTCGGATCCCCATCACTCGACCTGAAATTCACTTTCAGTCGCCGGCCCATGATGTCGACCATCTCCAACCTTGCCGGACGGCAGTTGCGTCAGGGAAACTTCGCGCCTGGATGCGACCCCACCATGGCAATCAACGGGCCTGCACGATGCCGCCCTCTGCAAAAACCCCACGCACGAGCGCCGGCATCCGCGAGCCCAACGTCAAAGCACGCACAATGAACAATAGCATGAAGCTTGCCCAAAGCCCGTGATTGCCAAATGCCTTACCCAGCAGTTGGTAGGCCAGCAGATAAACCAGAATGCTCACCACCATCATGTTGCGCATGTCGCGTGTGCGCGTCGCGCCCGTGAAGATGCCATCGAGCTGGAACACCCACACACCCATCAATGGCGACAAGGCAACCCACGGCAAATACGCCAGTGCCGCCGCTTGCACCGCCTCACTCTTGGCGCTGAACGCAATCGTCATCGGTCCCGCCAGCCAGATCACAGCAGCGCACAGACCCGCAAAGACCACAGCCCAGAATGTCGACAGTGCAATCGAACGATCGAAGGCAGCCCGATCTTGCGCCCCCACGGCCCGGCCGACCAGAGCCTCCGCTGCAAACGCGAACCCGTCGATCAGATAGATCGCAATCATCATGATCGAATAGAGCAGCGCGTTGGCCGCCAGCGTCACATCGCCGGCCTTCGCACCTTCTGACGTGAACACGATCAACGCAGCGTAGCCCGTCAACGATCTAACCAGCAGGTCGCCATTGATCGAAAGCGCACGCCGCATCTTGCGCCAGTCGACACCATCGCTGAGCGGCGCTTTGGCCCCGCGCTCTCGGGCTATGAGCAGCGCGACGCCAAGACCGATCCCCGCCGCCACATATTCCGCAATCAACGCGGCCGAAGCGACACCAGCCACTCCAAACCCCAGCCACAAACCCAGCACCAGCGCCAAGCCGATATTGAGCAGGTTGAGGAACAATTGCAGGCCGAAAGCGACACCCGACCGACTGAGCCCGATGAACCAGCCGAGCAGGGCAAAGTTCACCAGCCCCGCCGGCGCCGCCCAGATCCGGATATCGAAATACGTCCCCGCCGCTGCCAGCACCCGCGTTGAGCCGCCCGTCAGCCAGAACGACAATCCCCTGACCAGCGGCTGCAAGGCAACGAGCACTGCGCCAATCGCCAGCGCGAGTGCCAACGCCCGCAGCAAATGCCCTGCGATCTCCCGCGAATCTTCGGCACCCAGCGCCTGCGCCGTGAGTCCGGTCGTGCCCATGCGGAGGAACGAAAACGTCCAGTAGAGCATGTTGAAAATGACGGCGCCGATCGCCACGCCACCCATCAGGTCGGCAGCCCCCAGCTGCCCGATCACGGCCGTATCGATGAACCCGATCAAGGGTACGGTGGCGTTCGAAAGCGTAATCGGCAGCGCAATGGCCAGCACCTCGCGGTGCCCGACGCACATTTGCGTCCGCATCGGCTGCCCCACGGTCTGTTCGCTCACCCGCGCTTGTCGCGGCTGCCGCCGAGCGCCCCCAGAATCCTGGCAATCACCCAGATCGGCACCACCACGACGGCGCCGATCAGGAAGTAACCGATCGCCGTCTCGAAAATGCCGAAGCCCAGCTGCGAAATGCGCTGGATCAGGCGCTGCAGGTGGTAAAGAATGTTGCCGGGATGAATGCCCAGCGCCGACATCACGATGCCCACGATCACGGAAAGCACGATCAGGCGTAGGATCACGCCCAGCGGATTGCCGCCGAAGAGCCTGTCCCTGTCCATGCCCTGACCGTCCTTTCCCAGGTGTCGTCTGCCGCAACCGATAAAGCAGCCCCGCGTTGAGGTGTAGGCTGCCGGCAGCGGTTACAGCTCTCACGTCCCGATAGCATGTTTGCCCGGGCGAGGCGATATGCCCGCCGCAGAGGATCCAAACCGACCGCATGGCGCAAAAAAGGACACATCCATCTGACAAAAAGCCAAGCCCCCCGACCAGTCGCTCCACCCGGGTTTCGGCGCGCGCGCGCCCCCGCACCAAGCGCGCCGCACCTCTCCCCACCACATCCCCACCGCCTGTTCCCAGCCTCCCTCCCGAGGTCGCCGGGTGGTTCAAGATGCGTGGCTGGACGCCCAGACCCCACCAGTTGGCGCTGCTCGCACAAGCCGAAGCGCGCCGCTCGAGCCTGCTGATTGCGCCGACTGGCGCCGGCAAAACGCTGGCAGGCTTTCTGCCGAGCCTGGTTGCAGCGGCACGCCGAATGGAAAATGCGCACCCCACCCAGGGCGCAGGCCTCAAGACACTTTACATCTCCCCTTTGAAGGCGCTCGCCGTCGACATTGCCCGCAACCTCACCGAGCCGGTAAGCGAAATGGGCTTGCCGTTGCGCATCGAAACCCGCACTGGCGACACCCCCCAGTCCAAGCGCGCCCGCCAACGTCTGCGACCACCGGAAATCCTCCTCACCACCCCCGAGCAGTTGGCCCTGCTGATCGCAGGCGAGGATGCCTCCTACGTCTTCGCCGACCTCGAATCGGTCATTCTCGACGAGTTGCACGCGCTTGTGCCATCGAAGCGCGGCGATCTCCTTTGCCTCGGTCTCGCCCGTCTCCGGTCCCTGGCCCCTGGCCTCGTCATCACCGGACTGTCCGCCACCGTCGCCCGCCCATCAGAACTGCGCGCCTGGATCGAGCCCCAGGCCACGCCCGCAACTGCCATCGCTCTCGCCGATTTCATCAGCGTCGACGGTGGCGCCAAACCCGACGTCACAATTCTGGAAACCGAGAGCCCGTTGCCGTGGGCCAGCCATTCCGCGCGCTACGCCGTGCGCGAGGTCCTCGCCGCCATTGCCCGCCACCGCCTCACCATCGTTTTCGTCAACACCAGGCTGCAGGCCGAGCTGATGTTCCACGAGCTCTGGCGCGCCAATGACGACAGCCTGCCCATCGCCCTGCATCACGGCTCGCTCGACGTCGCCCAGCGCCGCAAGGTCGAAGCCGCCATGACCGCCGGCAAACTGCGCGCCGTCGTCGCCACCTCCACCCTCGACCTCGGCCTCGACTGGGGTGACGTCGATCTGGTCATTCACATCGGCGCACCCAAAGGCGCAAGCCGCCTTCTGCAACGCATTGGCCGCTCCAACCACCGCTTCGACGAACCCTCCCGAGCCCTGCTCGTGCCCGCAAACCGCTTCGAGGTCCTCGAATGCCGCGCCGCCGTCGAGGCCGCTGAAGCTGGCGCTCAGGATGCCGTGGTCGACCGCCAGGGCGGCCTCGACGTCCTGGCCCAGCATATTCTCGGCCGTGCCTGCGCCGGCCCGTTCGAGCCGGAGGCCCTGTTCACCGAGGTCACGTCCACCTTGCCCTATGCCGGTCTCGACCAGCAGCGTTTCGCCCGCGTCATCGATCTCGTCGCGACCGGCGGCTATGCCCTCAAGGCTTACGAGCGCTTCGCACGCCTGCGCCCAACCGGCGATGGCCGCTTGCGCCTTTCCCACCCGAAATTGGCCCAGCAATATCGCATGAACGTCGGCACCATCGTCGAAAGCCCCATGCTGAAAGTCCGCCTCGTCGGCGCCAAGGGCCGTCGCGGGCGCCAAGGCCGGCCAGCCCCGACCTATGGCGGCCGCATCCTCGGCGAAATCGACGAATGGTTCGCGGGCGAGCTTTCCCGGGCGATGCCTTTGTCCTCGGCGGCGAAACCCTGCGTCTCGAAGGACTGCAAGACAATGAGGTCATTGTCACCCGCGCCACAGCCACCGACCCGATCGTACCAAGCTACCCCGGTGGCCGCTTTCCGCTCTCGACCCACCTCGCAAGCGCGTTCGCGAAATGCTGGCCGACCCCAGCCGCTGGCGCCAACTGCCCGGACCCGTTGCACAATGGCTCTCGTTACAGGAGCGCCATTCCATTCTGCCTGGCCCCGACGATGTCCTGATCGAGACGTTTCCCCAGGGCGATCGCTACCACCTCGCCGCCTATCCGTTCGAAGGCAGACTGGCCCACCAAACGCTGGGCATGCTTTTGACCCGCCGCCTTGCCCGCCTGGGTGCCAAGCCTTTGGGCTTCCTCGCCAGCGACTACGCCATTGCCATCTGGGGCCTGTCCGATCTCTCCGCCATGATCGCCTCCGGCGCCATCGACCTCGACCGGCTGTTCGAGGAGGATATGCTCGGCGACGACCTCGATCTCTGGCTTGCCGAAACCAGCCTCATGCGCCGCACCTTCCGCCATTGCGCCATGATCGCCGGGCTGGTCGAGCGCCGTCATCCCGGCAAGGAGAAGACCGGCCGCCAGCTCACCGTCTCAGCCGATCTGGTCTACGAAGTGCTGCGCCGTCACGACCCCGGTCATATCCTTCTCGAGGCCGCCTATGCCGATGCGGCAACAGGCCTGTTGGATATTCGCCGCCTTGGCGATTTTCTGATCCGCATCAAGGGTCGGATACGCCATATTGCCCTCGATCGGGTCTCGCCGTTGGCTGTTCCGCTAATGGTGGAAATGGGCCGCGAGGCCGTCGGCGGCGATGCGCGCGAAGCACTCCTGCGGGAAACCGCAGAAGCTTTGTTGCGCCAGGCTGCTGGCAACGACAGCCACGACTAGGCGGGAACATTTGAGTATGCGCGGCAATGCAGGCTTGGCAGCAACGGCGACCACGGCGCCTGAATTCACGTTCCACGACGTTGAGCTTGCGGGCGTGCGCCTTGTCGCCGACCGCTCGGGCGCCCTGTGGTGGCCGGCTGAGCGAACGTTGATCGTCGCCGACCTGCACCTCGAAAAGGCTTCGGCCCACGCCGCCCGTGGCATCATGCTGCCGCCCTACGACAGCCGAGACACCCTGGCCCGCCTTTCGGCCGTGATCGATCGATGGCAACCGCGTAGCGTCATCTCGCTTGGCGACAGTCTGCACGACCATGGTGCCCATGACCGCATGGAGCCGGAGACCCGCGCCACGCTGGCCCGCCTGCAACATCGGCGCACGTGGCTGTGGATCACCGGCAACCACGACCCCGCCATCGCACCTGACCTGGGCGGCGACGTCGCCTCCTCCGTGACGTTGGCAGGCGTCGTCTTGCGACACGCTCCAGAACCATCGGAAGTTGCCGCCGAAATCGCCGGCCACTTGCATCCGGCAGCCCGCATCGCCCTCAAAGGCAGTTCTCTACGCAGCCGGTGTTTCGCACGAGATCAAAAACGCATCGTCCTGCCAGCATTTGGCGCCTTCACCGGCGGCCTCAACGTCCTGCACGAAGCTTTCGCTCCCCTGCTCTCGATGCAAACACTGCACGTCTTGCTGCTCGGCAGCACGGGCATCTATCCCGTATCCACCAGCGCGCTGCAGCCGGATTGACCGGGCCCGCACCCGCCCCGCTCAGCCGACGAGCAACGCCTTGCCGACGACCTGCCGGTCGATGATCAGCTTCAACGCATCCGCCGCGTCAGCCAGCGGCAAAGCATGCGAATGATAGGGACGAATGCGCCCGGCGGCCAGCCAGCCCACGAGGGCATCGAGATTGCGCTTCGCCCAGGCCGGATCGTGTTTGGCAAGCCCGCCGATCGTGAAACCGATCACTTCCGCGTCCTTGACGAGCAGGTGGTTGGTCTTGGCAAGTCCCGGCCGTCCTCCCGTGAAGCCCACGATCAAGATCCGCCCGAACGGTGCCACGCAGCGCATCGACTGATCGAACACGTCCCCGCCCACCGGATCGAAAATCACGTCGGCACCTTTGCCACCCGTCAGCGCCAGTACCTCGTCGCGAAACCCGTCGCTGTAGTCGACGACATGATCGGCGCCCAGCTCCTTGCACACCTCGAGACGCTCGGCACTGCGCGCCGTCGCGATCACGCGTGCGCCCATCAGCTTGCCCATATCCACCGTGGCAAGCCCAACGCCGCCGGCAGCGCCGTGCACGAGCAGCGTCTCCCCCGGCTGCAAACGCCCGCGCTGCAGCGCATAGTACGCTGTCATGTAGTTGGACCGAAAAGCCGCCGCCGCCTCGAAAGCGACATGCCCCGGCAATTTCACCACGCTCGATGCAGGCTGCACGGTCTCCTCGGCAAATCCACCGGAGCACAGCACCCGCTCGCCGACGGCCAGCCCCTCGACCCCTTCGCCAAGCGCCATGATCTCGCCGGCTGCCTCGCCTCCGGGAATGAAGGGCGGCTGCGTCTTGACATGATACTGGCCAGCGATCCGCAACACATCCGTATAGCTGACCCCACGCGCCCAAAGCCGCACCTTCACCTCGCCCGGCCCGGCAACAGGCGACGGCACGTCTTTCACCACCAGCTCTTCAGGCCCACCATAAGCCTCACACATCACGACTTGCATGCCACCACTTCTCCGTCCGCATTTCAGATGAACTTGATTGGGCGCCATCAGGCGCGCGCCCATCAGCGCCGCGTCAGCAGGAACACGGCCTTTTCGCCGAGAAGATTGTGCAGCGTCAGCGGCAGCCACGTCCCCAACTGACGACCTGAGGCATTGAACGCCACCTTCGTCTCGACGCGCGCATCAACTTCCCGGCACAGATCGACGAAATCTCGGATCGTGCAAAGATGCCCGTCCGGGCTGTCGTACCACGCCTCCGGCAGATTGACCGTGGTCGGCATGCGCCCGGTCACCAGCAGTTGCGAGCGGATCCACCAGTGCCCGAAATTCGGGAACGACACGATCGCATGCTCCCCGATGCGCAACAGGTTCTCGAGCACGGGCTTCGGCCGTCTTGTCGCCTGGATCGTCAGCGAAAGGATCGCATAGTCGAAGGCATAGTCGGGGTACTTGTCGAGATCGCGGTCGGCGTCACCTTGAATGACCGACAGCCCCCGCGCCACGCACGCGTTGACCCGCTCCCGCGAAACCTCGATTCCCCGCCCATCGACATCGCGGGTCTCGGTAAGAAGTTGCAGCAGCGCCCCGTCGCCGCAGCCGACATCGAGCACCCGCGCGCCCGGCGACACCATGTCGGCAATCAGCAGATGGTCGACGCGATGGCCTTTGAGTGACGCTTGGCTCGAGACGGGCTTATTGCCGGCAAGCATGGCTTGAAACTCCGATCCACTTCAGGTGGCAGCAGGCAGCCCGCGTTTGCGGGCAGCTGCGCCAAGGAAACCGCGCACCGTCGCGAACAGCTCCGGCTCATCCAGCAAGAACGCATCGTGCCCCTTGTCGCTTTCGACCTCGACGAACGACACGTTGGCCGCAACTGCATTCAGGGCCTGCACGATTTCGCGGCTTTCCCGCGTCGGATACAGCCAGTCCGATGTGAATGAGACCACACAGAACCGCGTCTTCGTGCCTTTGAAGGCACTGGCAAGCTTGCCGCCGTTGTCAGCCGCCAGGTCGAAATAATCCATCGCTCGGGTGATATAGAGATAGCTGTTGGCATCGAACCGGTCGACGAACGTCGAACCTTGATGGCGAAGGTAGCTTTCCACCTGGAAATCGGCGCTGAACGAGAACGTCTTGGTCGAGCGATCCTGCAGGCTGCGACCGAACTGCGCTCCAGCGCCTCCTCGGACAGATAGGTGATGTGTGCGGCCATGCGCGCGACACCCAACCCACGCCGCGGCACCTTGCCCTCTTCGACATAGCGCCCGCCAGACCACTCGGGATCGGCCATCACCGCCTGTCGGCCGACTTCGTGAAACGCGATGTTCTGGGCCGAATGCCAGGCAGCCGTCGCAATCGGAATAGCGGTATAGACCCTGTCCTTGAACCGCGAGGCCCACTCCAGAACCTGCATGCCGCCCATCGAGCCGCCAACCACCGAGAACAATTGCGCGATACCCAGATGATCGACCAGGCGCGCCTGCGCCTTCACCATGTCGCCGATGGTGATGACTGGAAAGTCTAGGCCGTAGGGTTTCCCCGTCGCCGGATTCGTGGATGCAGGCCCGCTGGAGCCGAGACAACCGCCCAGAACATTGGCGCAAATCACGAAGAAGCGATCGGTATCGATCGGCCGCCCCGGACCGATCATGATTTCCCACCATCCCGGCCGCAAGGTGACGGGGTTCTTGTTCGCGGCATACTGGTCTGCGGTCAGCGCATGACACACCAGGATGGCATTCGATTTGTCGGCATTCAAAGTGCCGTAGGTGTTGTAGGCGACCTGGAAGGGCAGCAGAACCTGGCCACAATCGAGCTCGAGACCTTTATCCTCGAACCTCACCACCAGGCTCGACGGCTTGTCGATCTCGCTGGAGCGCGCCAGCGGCCGCTCGAGGCTATGTTCCATCACAACGTCATCGCGAGGCCGTTTGCTGGCATCGTCGACGTTGGGCACTTGCTCGGACATGGAGCGCCTCCGGTAGCCACCTTGCCTTGCAGCAATGGCCAAACAGAAAACCCGGCCGGACCGTCCGCCATTTCTGGCCCGGACGGACCCATCACCGGGTCGCGCTCGCGGCCTTTTTAGCGAGTTGTTTAACGTGGCTGCAAGCCGGCCGGCCAAATCACCACGGTTCGAGCGAGTTAGATATGGCCTGCCCGATCGCCTGTCAAGGATTCGCCATGGTCCGAGACCGCACCCCGCTCCGGGAACCGCTGGCCCGCAGCGCCGTGGCAAGGCCGTCCCAACCGACCAAATCAGCCCGTCTACAGGATCTCGCGCAAGCGCGCCGCAATCGCGTCCGGTCCCGCAGCATGCGTGAAATGCGTAATATACTTTCCAGTCGGCCCCATCAGGTAGATCAGCGCGGAATGATCATAAGTGAAACCCGCCGTCGATTTCGGATCCTCGACCTTCTTGTAATAGACCCGATAGGCTCGCGCCGCCTGTGCAATCTCTTCCGCCGTACCCGTCAGACCCACCAGCCGCGGGTGGAAACTCTTGACGTATTGCGCAAGTTGCTGCGGCGTATCCCGCTCGACATCGACCGAAATCAGGATCGGCACCACCTTGTCGGCCTTGGCACCCAATTGCTCCAAGGCAGCCGACATCACCTGCAGCCCCGACGGGCAGATATCCGGGCAATACGTGAATCCGAATAGGATCAGCATATAGCGGCCACGGAAGTCTTGTTCCGTGACCCGCTTGCCCTCCTGGTTCACCAGCGAGAAATGCCCGCCGATCAGCGCTTGGCCGACACTGCGCGCATCCGGCAGAAACTTGTTGCGCGCCTGTGGCACGAGCACCAGCGCAGCCAGTCCTCCAAGCACAAACGCGAGCACGGCAATGATGACCAGGCGATGACGCATAAGCTCTGCGAACCTTTCATGTGGCGGCAGTGGCAGCCCGGAGGGCTCATTCGCCCATCTGCACCAGAGATCCCGCGCGCCGTGCCACTTCCAGCAGGTGATGAAACACCCAGAAACCAGCCGTCAGATAGACGAAATTGAGCGCGAATGCGATCACCATGGCTTGGCCATCGAAACGCCCCTCGAGCACCAGCGATCGCAATCCTTCAAACACATGGGTTGGCGGCAGCGCCAGCGCAACCGGCTGCAGCCATCCCGGCAGCGTCGACAACGGATAGTAGACGCACACCAGCGGCAACAACACGAACACGATCAACCACGCCAGGCTCTCCGCGCCAAGACCCCACCGGATGACCGCGCCAACAGCCACGAAACCCAGCGCCCAGCTCATCATCACCAGATTGGCGAAGAAGATGGCGAACGCCACCCCCAGCGAGAATGCATTGAACCCGAAGAACACATTGGCCAGGATCATCACCGGCAACATGGCCACCGACAGCTTGACGAGGCTGACCACCATCAGCGCCACCCCCATCTCCCAGGCCCGGAGCGGACTCATCATCAGGTGCCCAAGATTGCGCGACCAGACCTCCTCCAAGAACGTGGTCGAAAAGCCGAGCTGGCTGCGAACAAGAATGTCCCACAACAGCACGCCGCCGATAAAAATGCCGGCGGCCTTTCCCGCCAGACTCGTGGTCTGGGCGAGATGTTTTTGCAGGAAGCCCCACATGATCATCTGCACCAGCGGCCAGTAGATCAACTCAGCCGTCCGCGGCCACGACGATCGGATCACATACCAGTAGCGCAGCACCAGTCCAGAAATCCGCCGCACCGAAGCCGCCGGTCCCTGCTGCGCCAGTAGGTGTCGTCCCTGCTCTGCCATCATGGTCGAACCCGCCGCCTCATCGCTCATCTTCTCGTGCGGCCGCCACCAGGCTGTCGTCGTCACGACGCCGGGTGATCGCCAAGAATGTCTCTTCCAGATTGCGCCGGCCGTAGCGCGCGATCAGCGCCTGCGGGCTTTCGTCGGCGATGATATGCCCCCGCTCCAGCATGATCACCCGGCCGGCCAAACGCTCCACTTCCGCCATGTTGTGCGAGGCAAGCACCACCGTCGCGCGCCGATCCCGCGCATAGGCCTCGATCGTCGACCGGACCCAGTCTGCCGTATCCGGGTCGAGCGACGCCGTTGGCTCGTCCAACAACAAAACTTCCGGTTGATTGATCAGCGCCTTGGCAAGCGACACTCGCGTTTTCTGCCCTGCCGACAACTTGCCGTAGGGCCGGTCCAGCAGCTCCGTCAAGCGCAACTCCCGCGCAACCTCTCCAATGCGCTGAGAAAGATCCTTCACCCCATAGATCCGACCGAACACGTCGAGATTCTCCCGCACCGTCAGCCGCATGGGAATGTCGGCATAGGGACTCTCGAAGTTGACGCGGTGCAATACGTGATGCCGGTGGCGAGCCATGTCCGCGCCCAGCACGCGAACCGTCCCCGACGTCGCCACCACCAGCCCCATCAGCATCGCTATCGTCGTCGTCTTGCCCGCACCATTGCCGCCGAGCAGCGCCGTGATGGTGCCCGGCATCAACGCGAACGAGATGCCGCCGACAGCCACCACACCCCCGTAGACCTTGCGCAGGTCACGCACCTCGATGGCGGGCGAAAGCTCGCCGCCTGTTCCGGCATGTTCAGGCATCGAATGGAAGATCTTTCGTCGTGTCGTTGGCAAGCAGCGCTCACTTTGGTGGATCACGCCCACCGCCGCAAGCAAGGCCGCGCCCATGGCGCGTTGCATATCTTGGCATCCTCGCGCGGCATGATCCTCGTTCGCCACCGAAACGCCGCCCATGTCAGGGTTTCCCACTGCAATGAGCCCTTGCCCAGGCCTTGCCGTCCCATCAGATTGGCACCAGGGAGGATCCATGATGGCAACGCCACTAGACAGCGGCAGGCTGATGTCCGAGATCGCCGCCGCATCGATCGGCATCGGCGAGGCCAGCCGCCTCAGAATGCAAACGATCATTCGCCTGCGCTGGATCGGCGTCGGCGGCCAGCTCGCAACCGTCGCTGCGGCCCACTGGTGGTTCGGCTTTGATTTTCCCGTCGGTTGGTGCCTGGCCCTGATCGCTCTATCCGCTTGGCTGAACGTCTACCTGCGCATTCGCTATCCGGGCCGCCACCGCCTGAGCCAAGGCTTTGCCACCACGCTGCTGGCCTACGATGTGGCCGAACTCGCAGGCCTGCTCTACCTGACCGGCGGTTTGACCAACTTCCTTCGCGTTCTTGATGGTCGCACCGTGACCGTGTCCGCCGCGACCTTGCCCGCCGTCAACACGATTGCCCTGGCATATATGCGCTTCTCGCGGCGAGCGGCCTCATCTTTGGCATTTCCCATTGCCATGGTGGTCCGGCGAAACATTGACCTTCCCCGTCCTTTACCAACTCGGCACACTCGGCTCTATCGCCTCGGGCATGGCCTTCCTCGCCCTTTACGCTGGCCGCCTGACGAAAGAATCCCGCCAGATGTCGGCTGCACTTGCCGCCACCGAGCTCGTGCTGGCCCGTGAGCAAAAGCTCCATGCTCCTCGACGGCCTCGCAGCAGCCGCTGCCCACGAGCTGGGAACCCCTCTCGCGACAATCGTCCTCATCACCAAGGAGCTGCAAAGCAGCAAGCACAAATGGCCCGATATCGAGGAGGACGTGCAGCTGCTCCGCAGCCAGGCCGAACGCTGCCGGGATATCTTGCGCACACTCACTCGAAGCCCGGGTGCACAGGATGATCCCCACCACGTCAGTCTTCCTGTCACCCAGCTTCTCCAGGAAGCCGCCATGCCGCACGCCACCCCGGCCATCAAACTCGAGATCAGCGCCCACGCACAAGAGCCTGGGACCGACACTTCAACGAACCGCGAGCCCATTGCAATCCGGCGGCCCGGCGTCATCTATGGCCTCGGCAATATCGTCGAGAACGCCACCGACTTCGCCGAAACGAAGGTCGAGGTGCAGGCGCGCTGGACTGAACGCGACCTCGTCATCACGATCGCAGATGACGGCCCCGGCTTCGCTCCCGACATCATCGATACCCTCGGCGAGCCTTACGTCACCACCAGACCGAGCGGCAAGCGGCTTGGCCACACCGGACATGAAGCATCCGGCCTCGGCCTTGGCTTCTTCATTGCCAAGACGTTGCTTGAACGCTCAGGCGCCCGCATCGCACTGGAAAACAGAATGGCACCGGCCCACGGCGCCATCGTTCGCGTGTCCTGGCCACGCTCGGAATTTGATCTGATACCAGCCGGTCGAGAGCAGCACGAGTCCGGCTCACACAATGCTTATGCGTGACGCAGCACCCAGCAGTAAGGGTCGCCGTCCCGCCGGGGACTTCGCCCTGCCCCCATAGGAACGGCCCCATCAAACGGAAAAGGGGCCGCAGTGCGCCACGCCCAAGCCGCCTACCGCCGCGCCCGACCGCGACGCACAGAGGCAGCCTTGCGTCGGTTGCCGATGGGCTTGCGTGCAACGCTGCGGGTCACCGAAACCGGCTTTGCAGCAAGGCGCTTGGCCGCAGTCTTTCGCGTCGCAGGCCGCTTACCCGCTGCCGCCTTGGCCCCCGCTGATGCCTTCCGGCCAGCCTTGGCGGCTTTGGCACCCTTGGCGGCCTTACCTGCTTTTTTCGCAGCCGCCGGCTTCTTGGTCGCTTCACGCATCATGCCGTTGAGACGCTTTTGCATCTCTTTGGGATCGACAGACTCGAGCCGGGTATGGATCGACCACACATGTCCGAACGGGTCCACGATCTGCCCCACACGATCGCCGTAGAATTGATCGGCCACCTTTTGGCGAACCTTCGCGCCCGCCTTCGTCGCCTTCATCACCGCCTTGTCGACATCGTCGACATAAAGCGCCAGCGCCACACTCGTCCCCTTCAGGGACTTTGGACCGACGGCCTTGTGATCGGGAAACTCGTCCGACAACATGAATACGGCGCCGCCGATCGACATCTCTGCATGACCGACCTTGTTCGCCATCTTGAGCCGATAGCTCTCTGTCGCGCCCAATGCTTTCTTGTAGAATTTGATTGCAGCGGCTGCATCGCGAACACGCAGATACGGCATCACTGCCTGGTAGCCGCGCGGCACGGCACTCGTTGACTTGACCATGGCATTCAATTCCTTGACGTCTGTTTTCCCGCTAGCGCGGCGGTTTGGGAGTCCGCTTCAATCTCTAGGCAGGCTCTGCAAGCGGACTTCCAAACCTTACGCCACACGAAGTTAGTGTCTTTGCTAGCGTCACCTTCGATCGCAAATATCACCCGGCACATTCCGAGAAATGTAACGAACTTTGCGGCCATAACACTAGCGAGCCTTTAGGCCTTTACCAAGCTTACACGTTTTCCGCCATAGCGTCGGTTGACTTCACCTCTAAGATTAATCGGCCGTGTTGATACCTGACGCGATTGCACAGCGCGTCTCGCGCAGTCGCCGAACTCCGTCTAATTTTGCAGGCGACAAGGTTCGACAGCAAACATGATCCCAATGCAAATCCCAATACAACGTCGCGCTTTTCGCATCATCGCGAGCCGTCACGCGAAGCGATTATGTCTGCTGCATGCAACGACCTCGGCAATCATCCAGCCCAACAACGCACTTGCAAACAGCATCGCCCCCTGCGTTTTGTCTCCCCAATGACCACGACAATCGCGAAAGCAGAACTGGAAGAGCGCGGGCCCCGAACATGACGCAATTGAAGCGCAGTCGCATCGTTCTCGACGCAAACGTGCTGGCTGCCGTGCGGTGGATGACTGTCGCCCTGTTCGCCTTCACCGCCATTGCCATCACAGGGCGCGGTGCCACCAAGGGCCTGACCACGCTCGACATCATGTTCTATCGAAGCTGGCTTGGCGTCGCGATCCTCGCCATCGTTTGCTACGGCACCGGCGGCCGCGTCATTGACTTGCGAACCCGCCAGCTACCTTTGCTGGCACTGCGCGCCGCCGTGCACTTCATCGCCCAATGGGGCTGGCTGTCGGCCCTCGTATTGATCCCGCTGGCCCAATTGTTCTCGATCGAGTTCACCGCGCCGTTGTGGACCGCCCTGTTTGCCCCGCTCGTCCTCGGCGAACGCATGACCGGCACGCGCCTGGCGGCTGCTGCACTTGGCTTTGTCGGCATCTTGCTTGTCGTGCGGCCAGACACCCTGTCGCTCAGCCCAGGCACGCTCTTCGCCTTCGTCGCAGCCTTCGGGTTTGCCTTTCATTACCTGGCCACCAAACAGCTCACCCGCGGTGACAGCGCCTTCTTGATCCTCTTCTACACGCACGCCATGCAGGCCGTCATCGCAACGGTCATGGTGGTCGGCACACTGAAGGTGCCAGATCCTGCAACCGCAGGCTGGGTGCTCGCACTCACGGTCTTCGGCCTTTTCGCACACTATGCGCTAACCAAGGCTTTCTCCCTCGCCGACGCCATCATCGTTGCGCCAATGGATTTCCTGCGCCTTCCGCTGGCGACCAGCGTTGGGGTATTTCTCTATGGCGAAGCCTTGAGCCCCATGCTGGCCTTGGGCGCAGCCGTCATTGTCGCCGGCAACTTTCTGAACCTGTGGGGCGAGCGCCGCAAAGTTGAGACCGCATTGAAAGGCGCTCGTGCGTGACGGGCAGTGGTCGACGCTCGATTCCCGCCGCCAAACGCGTCCACCGGTCCCCAATTCGGCCGTTGGCACGCAAGGTTCGTTGGTCGTGCCTTCAGCATCGCAGGGCGGACCGCAAAGCCAGGACACGCCGGCTCAAGGCGTATGGTCGCAACGACCATATCCGTTCATGCCGGCTTTGCTCCGGCAGCCGCGCATGAAAATGGCGGGACCCTTCGGCCCCGCCAACACAATTCTCAGCTTGTAATCTGGCGAACGGCTACACTCTCTCGATCACCATCGCGATGCCCTGGCCGACACCGATGCACATCGACACCAGCGCCCTCTTGCCGCCGGTGCGCTCGAGCTGGCGCAGCGCCGTGAGCGCGATCCGCGAGCCGGAGGCGCCCAGCGGATGACCGATCGCAATCGCCCCGCCGTTGGGGTTGATGCGCGCATCGTCGAATGCCAGGTTCAGCCCCTTGGCGCATGCCAGCACCTGTGCCGCGAACGCCTCGTTGATCTCGATGACGTCCATGTCTTTGAGTTCGAGGCCTGCCCGCTCCAGCGCTTTCTTCGCTGCCGGCACCGGTCCAAATCCCATCGTACGCGGTGCCACGCCCGCAACGCCCGTAGCAATGATGCGCCCGCGCGGTTTCACGCCGGCCTTGTCGCCGGCATCCCGGCTCGCCACGATCAACGCTGCCGCACCATCGTTGATACCCGACGCATTGCCCGCTGTCGTCACACCGTCCTTGAAGATTGTGCGCAGCTTGGTCAGCCCGGCCATATCGGTCTGGGGCCGCGGATGCTCGTCCGCATCGACCACCGTCGGTTCCCCTCCGCGCTTCGCCGCCGGCACCATTACAGGTAGCAGCTCGTCCTTGAAGAATCCGGCCTTGCGTGCCGCCTCGTACTTCTGCTGAGAGCCCAGCGCGTAGGCATCGCAGTCCTCCCGGCTGAGCTGGAAGTCGCGCGCCAGGTTGTCGGCGGTTTGCGGCATGGTGTCGTCACCAAATTCGCTTTCGAGCCGGGGATTTGGAAAACGCGCGCCGAGCGAGGCGACATAGGATTCGATCCGTTTGGGAAAAGCACCCTCTGTCCGCCCTACGACGAACGGCGCTCTTGTCATGCTCTCCACCCCAGCCGACACCACGACGTCGGCCTCGCCGCATGTGATCGCATGCGCAGCCGTGACGAGCGCATTCATGCCCGAGCCGCACAGGCGGTTGATCGTGTTCGCCGGAACCTCGATCGGCAGCCCGGCCAGCAGCATCGCATGACGCGCCACATTGCGGCTGTCCTCACCGGCCTGGCTGACGCAGCCCACATGCACGTCGTCAATGCTCTCCGGGTTGAATCCCGAGCGGCCAACGACGGTCTTGATGACATCGGCCAGCATGTCGTCGGGACGCACCCGCGACAGAGCTCCGTCCTGGCGGCCGAATGGTGTCCGAGCCCCGTCGTAGATGTAAGCGTCGAGCATGTCAGTCTCCTTCCCTGGGTGGCCTTGCTAAGGGCCGTTTTCGATCCCGGCCGCGCCCGGGCGCTGGCCGCATGAGTTTGGCGCCCTCAACACTGCCCGATCCTTGGGTGCGAGGCTAGTGTGGCTGGCAACCGCCACTGCCGCCACCCGGCCCGTCTTCACGGTCTGCCGCAACCGGCTTTGACTGTTGGCGCATCGGCCCTATCTTATGGGAAACGAGGCAAGCTTGTCGCAGGAAGACTGAAGGTGTCAGCAACAGCCGAAAGAAACAGCTCGACGATCGAACTCGTCGTCAATGGCCAGGCGATGGCCGCACCCCCCGGGACGCTCGCCAGGCTGATCGACGAGCTGGGTTACACCGGCCAAAAGGTCGCCACAGCTGTGAACGGCGAGTTTGTGCCCGCACGCGCACGGGCAGAAACCAGCCTCCACGCCGGCGATCGGGTGGAAATCGTCGCCCCGCGCCAGGGAGGATGATCTGTATCGAAGGCAGCCGCCTCCCGCTGCGCCTGCACCGGCTGCAGGACTGCCCTGCCAGGACGCCATAGCAATGGGATACGCAACCGCCTCGCGTGTTGATAGTGTATCGCAACCATGATGAACGCCAGGACTGGGAGCCGAACGCCCCCGCCACAAGAGCCGCATAAGGTGCCAAGCCGCATGCTCGACAAAATCAAGTCACCGCAAACGAGTGGCGCCTTCGCCCCCTACGGCGTCGCATTGACCTCGCGCCTGCTTCTCGGCACCGCGCAATATCCCTCGCCCCAGGTGCTTTCGGATGCGATCGAGGCGTCTGCCACCGCTCTGGTGACCGTCTCGCTCCGCCGCGAAGCCGCACGAGCCAAGGGGGGCGAACGCTTCTGGGAGATGATCAAGTCACTGGGCGTCCGCGTGTTGCCCAACACAGCCGGCTGCCGCACTCCCAAAGAAGCCATCGCCACCGCTCAGATGGCCCGCGAGCTGTTCGAGACCGATTGGATCAAACTCGAGGTGATCGCCAACGACGACACCCTGCAACCCGATGTTTTCGGCTTGGTCGAGGCCGCCACCATTCTCAGCCGCGATGGCTTCAAGGTCTTCCCGTATACGACCGAGGATCTCGGTGTTGCCGAGCGCCTTCTTGTCGCCGGCTGTGAACTCCTGATGCCCTGGGGCGCCCCTATCGGCACTGGCCGGGGCTTGGCCAATCCATATGCCCTGCGCACCCTGCGCAACTACTTCCCGAACACCCCGCTGGTGGTCGACGCCGGTATCGGGGCCCCGAGCCACGCTGCCCAAGCCATGGAGATGGGCTTCGACGCCATCCTCCTGAATACCGCCGTCGCCAAAGCCGGCGACCCCGTCGCCATGGCCCGCGCCTTCGCGGCGGCCATCGATGCCGGCCACCAAGCCTACCTCTCCGGCCTGATGGAGACCCGCGACATGGCGGCCCCATCCACGCCCGTTGCCGGGACCCCCTTCTTCGAGTTCGAGGACAAACGGTGATGCCCCGCCCACTGCTCGACGTTTTCTACCCGATCGTCCCAGACGTCGCCTGGCTGGACCGGCTCGTCCCACTTGGAGTGCGCACGATTCAGCTCCGCCTGAAAGATGCGACCGATGCCGAGGTGCGCCGCCAGATCACGGCGAGCCTCGCGACTTGCCGCAAATACAAGTGCCAATTGATTGTGAACGACTATTGGCAGGCAGCCATCGACCTGGGCGCCGATTTCATCCACCTCGGTCAGGAAGACCTCGAGACCGCAAGCGTCGCTGCGATCAAGACAGCCGGCATCCGCCTGGGGCTCTCCACGCACAGCGAGGAAGAGTTGCAGATAGCCCTTGCTGCCAAGCCGGACTACGTCGCACTCGGCCCGATCTATGAGACCAAACTGAAGGCCATGAAGTGGGGCCCGCAAGGTTTGGACCGCATCACGGCCTGGAAGCAGCGGATCGGCACCATCCCCTTGTGTGCCATCGGCGGCATCACGCCAGAGCGCGCACCCGGCGTGGTTGCCGCCGGCGCAGACTCCGTCGCCGTCATCACCGACTTCTTCACAAATCCCGAGCCGGAATCCCGCGTGAAGGTGTGGCTCGAGTGGGCACGGTCCCAGGACAAAGCGGCTTGAGGTGTTCCGGGCCAACTCAGCCGCGCCTCGCCACACCCAACGAGCGGATCGACGAAGCGCTACTGGATTAACCGGGCCGGATTGCCGGGGAGCCTCCGGTTAACTCAAACACCGAGTTCCGAGCCTCGTGACATTCGACGCCATATGCGCCCACTTGATTGTGACACGCCGCCATTCAACTGTGCCATTCTTGTCGCAGAGGTGTCATGGCGTACAAATTCAGATTGAAGGAACCACTCAAGCCGGGCATTCACCGGATTGCCGGCGAACAATTTGACAGCATTTTGAAGGCCCCGCCGATCGATGCTGACGCTGACGCACGCGCGCGTTGGATTCATGAAACCCGCAAGAGCCTGAAGCGCCTGCGCGCCCTGCTCCGATTGGTCCACTCCGGACTCGATACCCCCCTGCGCCGCGCCGAGAACGCGGAATTGCGCCGCATAGGACATCTGCTCTCGCCCATGCGGGATCGCCATGTCCTCCACACCACGATCCAGAACGTATCCACCGTCGCCAAGGATCCCGACCTGGCTCGGGCCTGCGCTTGGTTCAGGCGAAACTTGAAGACGCACCCGGACGCTGAGTCTCCCGCCAAAACGGACCAGACCAACCTGTCAGACGAGGCCCGCATAAGCAGCGCAGCAACGGGCCTTGAAGACGCCCGCGAACGATTCCGGAAACTGCCGGTCACGGGCGTTTTCATCGACGTCATCAGCGAGGGTCTGGTCAAATCCCATAAAGTCGGCCAGCGCGCTCTATCGATCGCGACCAAGACCGAGTCAGACGAGGCCTTGCATGATCTTCGCAAGGCGCTCCAGACATTCTGGCGACACAGCAAGCTTGTCCAGTTGGCCTGGCCCGAGATCGCCGCTATCCGCATCGAAACCGCCCGCCAGGTGTCCCAGATCCTTGGCGATGCCCAGGATCTTGCCGTCCTCGCCGCCGCCGCCCGCTCGTTTGCCAAGCTTCCCCGCGACGAAGACCACCTGAAACTGCTCACGTCTGTCTGTCGGCAACGCCAGAAACACTTGTGTGCCATGGCGTTCCCGCTGGCCAACCGCCTATTGGCCATGCCGTCCTCGGCCATCGGCGAAGAGTTTGCGCAATGCTGGCTGGCCGCGGAGCATGAGGCACGCGAACAGCGGCGCGAGGCCGAACGCGAAGCCCGGCAGAAAGTCCCGCCAAAGCGTCGGACGACGCCAGCCGAAAAACCAACAAAAAAGAAGACATCCGCTTAAGTCTACGGCCAGCCAGCCTTCATGGACCCGAACTTCCGCCGGGTGGCCCAGCCCGCATACCCGCCAGCAAAGGTAGTGCGTGCCTCGCGTCGGCCAAGCCGCATCGGCCACAAATCTTGCACAGTGCGGCAGTGAGCGATTTACCTTGCAGGTGTTCAGCTCCAAGAAGAACTGCAATTCCAATCCGTGCCACTAGCCTTGGTTGACTGATCGGGTCTAGAAGTGAGCCAACAAGGCGTTGCAGCCGCAAAGGCATACGCCGGTCGGGGGAGGATGCCTGTGATCATTGTGAGGCGTTTGGCCAGAGCCGCAATCCCTGCGTTGCTGTCCATTCTCACTGGACTGGCGGTCGATACAGCCTCGGCTCAGAGCCAGTCCGCGATCGTTGCACCACAGAGTAAAGCCCCGCCATTCGATCTCGAGAAGTCGCTGCAGACAGCGCGTCAGACTGTCAAGACTTTTGCCGATCGCTTGAAGACCGACCTGGCGACAGCAATCAAGACCGACGGCCTCGCCAGCGCCGTCGCGCTCTGTCAGACTTTGTCGCCGGACATACCGACCCAACTTTCCGACGAGACCGGTTTCGAGATTTCCCGCACGGCGCTGAAGCTGCGCAATCCGGAGAATGCCCCAAGCCCGTGGGAGCTCGGCGTCTTGAAGGGCTTTGAAGAACAGGTTGCCAAGGGCGCCGATCCCCACCGCCTCGAGCACTTCGAAATCATCAAGACGCCCGAAGGCGACAAACTGTTCCGCTATATGAAGAGCATTCCCGTGGGCGAGATCTGCCTGGGCTGCCACGGCACCAATATCAAGCCCGACGTGCAGGCCGAGTTGAACCGCTACTATCCCGACGACAAAGCCAAGGACTATCGCCTGGGCGAGTTGCGCGGCGCCTTCTCCCTCGTCAAGCTGATCAACGAGTAGCCCGCGGGGCCAAATCCCGGGCCGTCGCGCACCGGACCTTAGAGGCGCAACAACGACTCGCGTGAGGAGCCACCATGGCAGATCTACAAAGCTTCGGCCTCGATGTTGGAATCTACGGCGGCCTCGCACGCCCGGACGTCATCCTTGAACTGGCACGTTTCGCCGAGTCGCGGGACTTCGGTTCGATCTGGGTCGCCGACCACGTCGCATTTCCCGTGACGTTCAAGTCGGCTTACCCTTACGCGCGCGAAGGCGATTTCCCGGCCCGCCTCGACGATCCCCTCATGGAGCCCATTGCCACCATTGGCGTACTCGTGGGCGCAACCCGCCGCATTCGCATTGGCACAGCGGTACTCGTCATGCCCCATCGCCACCCGCTGCTGCTGGCCCGCATGCTCGTCACGCTGGATCAGTTTTCTGGCGGCCGCATCATTCTCGGCGCTGGTGTCGGCTGGCTGGAAGAGGAGTTCAAGGCCCTCGGATTTCAAGACTTTGCCCGCCGCGGCAAGGCCACCGATGAGGCGATCGAAATCTTCAAGGCCATCTCCGCCGGAGGCGAAGTGGGCTACCAGGGCCAAGTCTACAGCTTCGACCCCGTTATTTCTGCTCCGGGCTCCCTGCAGCGCCCCCATCCCCCCGTTCTCATCGGTGGCGTCGCCGACCCGGCATTGCGTCGCGTCGCCCGCCTGGGCGATGGCTGGCTTGCCGTCTCCATGGGGCCGGACCTGCTGTCCGAACGCCTCCAACGGTTGCGCCAATTGACGTCTGAGGCCGGTCGCAAGTTCGAGGACCTGACGCTGGCATTCAAAGCCTTCATCAATATTGGCGAGCCCAAGGCTGGCCGCTACGGCGATCGCGAGCCTGGCACCGGTACGCCGGAGCAGATCATCGACGATTTGAAGCGCCTGCGCGACCAGGGCTTCAAGGACATCGTCGTGCGCTCGCGGGGCGGCACGTTGGACGAGACCCGCGTGCAGATCGACAGGTTCGTCAACGAGATCGCCGCAAAGGTTTAAGGCACGCGCTTGGCCCGTTGCGTCTCGACGACCATCAAGACCAGCACGCCCCACATGGCAAACGCTGCCATGAACCACGGCTGCCAGAGCCCCCAGCTCAGGGCGCCGAGAATGGCGGTCGAAGCAAAGCTCGCAAAGAGATAGGGCTGCACGTCCTGTGACTGGCGAGCAAAGAAGTTCATGACCAGCAGGCCGATGCCAAGCAGGAAAGCCGCGCCGATGGCGCCAAGCTCGTACCACGTCTGCATGTAGACGTTATGGCTGTGACGTCCGGTCCGCAGCGGGTACGGATGATCCTTTGGCCAGGCGGCCTTCGCCGATGCCTCGAGATCCAGCGGCTTGGTCGACTTGACACCAATACCGAGCAACGGAGCCTCGCGCACCTTTGCAGCCGTCACTCCCCACAGCACGATACGGTTACGGCCGGTCTTTGGTATCCACTGCGCCTTGTAGAGCTGCGCCGAATAACTGGCCGCAGCAATCGGCACCACCAGCACGGTCGCCACTACCCAGCCCGCAATCAAGAGCGCACGCATGATTTTCGGCGTGAGCTTCATGCCAGCGAACGTGATCGAGGCGACGACCAGGCCGATCATCGAAGTCTCGTGCTCGGAGCGGAATACGGCCGCAGCCGTCAGCGCAAAGACGACGCACACGGCAATCCTGGCAGTTCGCGGAGCAAAAGTGTCCCGCATCAACAAGAAGGCTGGCCAAAGCGCCAGCGATAGCATCGCGATGTTACGATTGAGAACATAAAGGCCGATCTCTTTCACCCAGCCATCATCGACCTCGATGTGTTTCTTGGGCGGGCGCAGCATCGGCAACACCGAAGTAATGAAACGCTTGATCGGCTGCTCGAAGACCGATTCGATCGATAAGAACACGGCGCCAACGATCACAACCAACGCGATCGCCCTTCGCAATCGCACAAGCGTCTCGTCTTCAAGAAGCTTGAAGGCTGTGGCGGCAAGGCTCATCACGACCAGGATTAGGAAATAGAACGCGACCTTGCCATAGGCCTCGCCCTTGTCGACAGACCACGCAGCGTTGATGATCAAATAGATGCCAAGGGCCCCCATCCACGCTTCGAGCATTCCAGGCCGTAGCGGTCGCTCCAGTCGGCCAGCTATGGCCATCGCCAGAATGGCCGGCACGGTCATCAGCGCCAGCAAGCCTGGCGTCGCGCGGGGAGAGACGAACCCGATCAGCATCGCGGTTCCTGCCAGCGCAGGAATCCAAGTCTCGAGTTTGCCCGGCGCAATAGCGGACGATGTTGCCAGTCGATCGTTGTGCAAGTGGATATCGCCCTTGATTTTTGAGACGATGCTTGGATGATCTGCAAAGCGCAACTGGTCGTTATCGGATCGACGCCGTGCCGCAACCTGGAACACGCAGATCCAATGGCACGTCAATACGCCGACATGTGCCGATCGATATGCGGCATAATGCTTCGACCAGCTCGGAACGCTGCAGCATAGGGTTGAGTCGCGATGCCACGTGATCACACAACGTAACCCGGCACGCTCAAGACTGCTGCAACGCGAGACAGGACACTAGCGACGATGCAGGCTTTGACCAAGTGCATCGGCGCCGCATGTTTGGAGAGCGATCGTGCTGAACGAAAGCCTGTTCAATACCGACGAGATTCTCGAGGGCCTGAAACCCTGGGTGCTCGTTGAGAGCCCAACGAGCCACGTCGCCGGCGTCAACAAGATGATGGATCTGGTATCCGCCGATCTCGCCCGCCTTGGCGCCACCATCGAGCGGACGCCAGGCGCGCCCGGTTACGGTGACATCGTGATCGGCCGCTTCCCTGGTCGCGAGCCAACCAATTCAGCCGGCATCCTCATTTTGTCGCATCTTGATACCGTCCACTTGGTCGGCACCCTGGAAGGCCGCTTGCCCCTGCGCCGCGACGGTGACCGTTATTTCGGACCTGGCATCTACGACATGAAGGGTGGCGTCAGGATTGCCGTCCACGCCCTGAACGTCCTCGCGCAAACCGGCCAGGTGCCCGCTCTACCCGTCACCTACATGCTCATTCCCGACGAGGAGGTCGGTAGCCCGACTTCGCGCGAAATGATCGAGGCAGAGGCGCGCCGGCACAAGTATGTGCTGGTCACCGAACCCTGCAAAAGCGGCGTCATCGTCACCGGCCGCTACGCATTCCAGCGCTATTGGGTCACCGTCACAGGCCGACCCGCCCACGCCGGAGCCAACAACCGCCAGGGCCGCAGCGCCATTCGAGCAATGGCCAGGCTGATCGAACGCATTGAGAACATGACCGACTTCGACCGAGGCATGACGTTTTCGGTCGGCACGATTTCCGGTGGCACATTCGTCAATGTCATGCCGATCGAATGCCGCGCCCAAGTCCTCACCGTAGCCCCGACGGCCGCCATCTTCGACGAGGTCGCCGCCTGCATGCAATCCCTCGAATCCGAGGACGATGGCATCCGGGTAACTGTGGAACGTGGCCCCTTCCGGCCGCTTTGGCATCCCCACCGCGAAACCATGGCCCTTTTCGAAAGGGCGCATGGTCTCGCAGCCGACATCGGCTTCGAGCTGCGTCACGGCTCGTTCGGTGGCGGCAGCGACGGAAACTTCACCGGTGCCCTCGGCATCGCGACCCTTGATGGCCTGGGCGTTGACGGTGCGGGAGCCCACACCTTTGAGGAGCACCTTCTGGTATCGTCCCTCGTCCCGCGTTGCCGGCTTTTCGCCGAATTGCTTGCGTCTCTGCACTGATCGGCCGTGAAGGCCCCTGAACCGCGACCAAAAACCAGCCCAGAAGATGCCACTCGTGTTTTGCTGCGCGCCTGGCTAGCCGCGGCCTGAACGCCTTCGGCCCCGTCGTGACCACGTGTTGCCAGCCCCTCAGCCAAGCGTTAAGACAACGCTATGGGTTGGCCTGCAAACTGCGCCCGACCACATGCGGGCATGGCCGCCCTTCAATTGCCACGGCATCGAATTTGCCGCGCCAGCCACGCTGCGCGCCCCACCTCGATCGATTTCAGGGCATTCGGCAACGACTCGATAACCATGTGAAATTGAATAATTTATATTAAAGGGTTCATTCACCACAAGCATGTTTGATGGCACGAGACGCAGAGTTCCGGGGCGTATGTGAGGCGTGCACAGATGACAGCATCAAGCGATACGAAAACGGATGGCCAAAAGCCGTCACCAGGCGGCCTTCTGGCCCGGTGGAAGGCAGACGTGACCGGCGTCACAGCCATCGAGTTTGCAATGGTCGCCGTTCCCTTCCTGATGATGTTGTTCGGCATCATCGGTGTCGGCCTCTACTTCTTCACGACCTTCACCCTCGAGAACGCGGTTGAGCAGGCCTCCCGCTTGCTCCGCACGGGGCAGGCCCAAACCACCGGAATGAGCGCTGCCGCGTTCAAGAACCAGGTTTGCGAGTTCGTTCCGGGCCACATCGATTGCGCTGGCAAGGTCCAGGTCAATGTTCTGAGCTTCGCCGATACGACCAACATCACACCTGCGAGCCTGCCGAGGTGCCTCGACAAGACCGGCGCCTTGAATGGAGCTGCCCAATACACGCCTGGTGGCGCCAGCCAGGTCGTGCTGGTCTGGGCCTGCTACGAATGGGAGCTGGCCGGCAAGATTCCCTTCATCAAGCTCGGTGACATGGCGAACGGCTCCCGCCTGATCCAGGCGACCACTGTCTTCCGCTCCGAGCCCTTCAATTGATGCCCGCTTGGCGCCGGCACCGTTCCGGCCGCCGCGGTCCCCACCATCACCAAAGGAGCAATCCGATGTTGCGCATGTTCCAAGCTGCAAGTGACCACTGCAAAACGCGCCTTACCAACTTTTCGCGACGCCTGCGCGACGACAACAACGGCATGGCTGCCGTCGAGTTCGCCATGATCGTGCCGATCATGTTCTTCCTGTTTGTCGGCGCCGTCGAATTCAGCCAGGCATTGACCGTTGATCGCCGCGTCACTCAGTCGGCTTCGTCCACCGCCGATTTAATTGCGCGCGCACCGAGCCAAGGTCTGTCGCAAACCCAGGTCGACAACGAGCTCAAGATCATCGAGCAACTGATCGAGCCCTACGATATCAACGCATTGTCCGTGAGGATCATTTCGGTGAAAGCCAAGGCCGTCGCGGGCAATCCCACCGCTGTCACTTACGAGGTCGACTGGTCCCGCGACAACCATTGTGGCACACCCTATGCCCGCCTGGCGCCCTACAACGACATTCCCAATGGACTTCTTGTCGCGGGCGAGAGCGTTATCGTTGCCGAGGCCAAGTACAACTACACACCGCTGATCTTCAACTACTTCATCGATACGGCGTTTGATCTTGAAGAGAAATTCTATCTCAAACCCCGCAACGCCAGCTGCGTCCACCTGCAGCCAATTAACTGCGTGACCGGCGGCAACCTCTGATCTGCCAAACGAGCCAATCTGCAACTGCGGCCCCGTGATCCCAAAAGGTTCGTCGGGGCCGCTTGCTGTGGTGACCGCTGCGCAGACGGAAACAGTTTCGCTGCCCGCAACTGTTTAGGCCATTGCACAAACCGCCAGCACGACAATAAACTGTACGCCGGTCACCAGCTTTTATCGATTGGCATTACAAATGGGTCGTCGCTCAACGCATACGCCGGAGCAACTCCGCCAGCTCATCCTCGATGCCGCCCAGGCGATCATCGAGACAAACGGCCTTGCCGGACTTTCAGCGCGCGAAATCGCGCGTCGCATCGGTTATTCCCCCGGCACGATTTACAATATGTTCCAGAATCTGGATGACGTCGTCCTTCACATCGAAGCCCGCGTGCTCGATGCGCTCGACGAGCGCCTGGTCAAGGCACTCGAGGAAGGCGATCCGCAAGACAAGGTCTCTCGCCTTGCAGAGAACTACCTGACCTTTACGCACGAGCACCCAAAGCTGTGGAACCTGTTGTTCGAGCACTACATGCCGACCGACAGCCAAACTCCGGCTTGGTACCAGCAGAAGCTCGAAGTCCTGATGGGACGGGTCGAAACGGCCATGGCGCCGCTGTTCCCTCCGGAAGCCACTTTGGAGCGCCAGCGCGCCGCACGCGTCTTGTGGGCTGGCGTCCACGGCATCACGTCGCTTGCCACCGCCAACAAGCTGTCAAACGTCACCAGTGAAGCTGCAAGCCTGCTCGTCCGCGACCTCATTCACAACTACCTCACAGGCGTTGCCACCAACGCTGCAAAATCGTGACGTTTGCCGGCCGGGCGGGGCGTATGCCACGCTGAATTCGCTGGTCATCGAACGACGCAGCGCCGCACGTGTTTGCGAAGTTGGCGTGTCCCATGACGCGCTTCGCGAGTCCCATAGCCTCGGAGTTTGCCTGCATGTCGCCCGACCGCCTCGTCCTCTATGGCAGCTTCACCTCCAGCTCGTCCTACAAACCGATGCTGTATCTGGCGCTCTCGGGGCTGCCGTTCTCGTTTCGCACCGTCAATCTCAAGAATGGCGTCCAACGCGAAGCGCCTTACCTTGCCATCAACCGCTACGGCCAGGTCCCAACCCTGCGTCATCGCGGTCTTACGATCGTGCAGTCGAACGTCATCCTGGATTATTTGGCGCGTACGACGGGCCGCTTCGAGGCTGCAACAGAACAAGAGCGATGGACCGCCCGCGAATGGCTGTCATGGGAATCCGACGCCATTACCAATGTCGCAAAAGTCCGTCACTTCTCACGCTTCCGGCAAGTCGATCCGGCCGTCATGGAGCACTTTCGCCCCCCGGCCGAAGCCGCACTGACATTTGTCGACAAGGCCCTGCAAGGCCGGTCCTGGCTGGTCGGTGAGACCTGCTCCATCGCTGACATCGGCTGCTGGGGACGTATGGTTTTCATGGCCGAGGGCGGCTTTGATATCAACCGCTGGCCGAACATCGTCGCCTGGTCGAACCGGCTCAAGGCCATGCCCGGATTCGCGTTGCCCTATGATCTCATCCCGAAGAAGGACACCGAGTTCGACCCTGACGGTGCCAATGCCTAGACCGACTGACGCGCCGGCAAATTGACACGCTAGACCCAACGGAGCATCGCTCAAGGTATCTTTTTCGTACCAAATCCTTGCGGCAGCACCTGTGCCGGCGGCGTTGCGCCGTGCTCACGAAGTGTCCCGGTCGTGATCCGATTGGCGCCATCCGGCACCCCATCGATCCGCACCACGGGATTGGCCGATGGCGTCGCTTCGTTCGCCACACCGGATGGCGCGAAACGCTTCATCAATGCGGTTTGATCGACAATTCCAAACCACTTGTCGCGCGGCAGCATGCGTTCCTTCAACCCCGTCCACAATGCTGGCGATGTGATGCCATCGACGAATTGCTGCGTTGGGGGGGCCAGCAGAAATGCAGCCACCGTGCAAACCGCCATCGCGATCGAATGCCCGGGATGTTTGCCGTCCCACAATTTGAGCGCCGTCCCGAACGATGCCTTGATCCGCCGGTCGGCCACGTCGACGCTGTAAATCTCATCAAGCGTCAGGTGCACGAGGTAACCGATGAACATGAAGCCGCCTGCAAGCCACGCCACGCCCGCTTGCCGTCGCAGCAGGAAATAGTAAGTGATCGCTGTCACCAACGCGAAGAACACCGCTGCAAGGATCGAGTGGAAGATTCCGCGGTGGTAGGACATGCGGTGAAAAATGGCGTGCACGACATAAAGCACGAACGCAAATGTCGCCGCTGCCGTGATCCAAAGCTCGGCAATCGATAGCTTTCCCGCCAGCAAGAACAGGGAAACGAACGAAAAGAACGACGCCAACCCAAAGAACATCGCTTTTCCGGGCCGTGAGTCTTTGAGATCGATGTCCGGCAAGACGCTTCCGACCACCCCGGCCGTCGCCACGGCAATCAGACTCTCCGGCCCAACCACATTGGCCGCCAGCGTGAGCGTGGCCAAGCCGCCGCTGACCAGTGTCCCATAGGCGAGGTGGGTCGGAAAGTTTGCCATAAGGATCTCCCGCGCCGCATTGCGTCCTGATGGACCTGCAGAGCGCGATTCGGGCGTTGATGTGAATTGAACAGTGCTGAAAACCTGTTGACAACGAGAGGTCCGCCCGCGCGGTTAGAGTACGGACGAGCCCAATTTGACCGACGGGCCGTAGCCGACGGCCTCTCCGCCACCGCAGCTTGGCCACAGAGCAAATTGCCGCCGGGCAGTTGTTCAGCGTATAAGCCCGGTTCGGCCGCCGCAGCTCCACCGGGCGTGCGCCGGCACAAAGAAGCCCCGAGCAGGTCGCGACCCCAAAAGAGCCATGGCAACAATTCCCAAGGAAAAACTCGACCGACTGGTCGCGCGCTGGCAAACCATCCAATCCGAGCTGTCCGCAGGCCCGCCTCAGGCAACCTTCGTCGCCTTGTCGAAGGAGTTTTCTGACCTCGACCCGATCGTCACCACGATCAACGATTTGCGCCGCGCTGAGGCTGAGGCAAAAGACCTGGCGGCTTTGGCCGATGATCCCTCGGCCGACGGCGAAATGGTCGAGATGGCGGAAACCGAGCGCGAGGCTCTACTGCCCCGCATAGAGGAATTGGCGCACAAGCTTCAGCTCCAACTGCTGCCAAAGGATTCCGCCGACGAGAAAAGCGCCATCCTGGAGGTGCGCGCAGGCACCGGCGGCGATGAAGCGGCGCTGTTCGCTGCCGATCTTTTCCGCATGTACACCCGTTACGCCGAGCTCAAGGGTTGGAAGGTCGAGATCATCTCGATCTCGGACAATGATCTGGGTGGCTATAAGGAGGTCACGGCGTCGATCAGCGGCAAGGGCGTGTTCGCCAGGCTGAAGTTCGAGTCGGGTGTCCATCGCGTCCAGCGCGTCCCGGAGACGGAAGCTTCCGGTCGCATCCATACCTCGGCGGCAACAGTCGCCGTCCTGCCCGAGGCTGAAGACGTCGACTTTGAAATCAAGGACGAAGAGATCCGGATCGACCGCATGCGCGCGGGCGGTGCCGGCGGCCAGCACGTCAACAAGACGGAATCCGCCATTCGCATCACCCACCTGCCGAGCGGCATCATGGTGGTCTCGGCAGAGAAGTCGCAACACCAGAACCTGCGCCTCGCCATGCAGGTTTTGCGCTCGCGCCTCTATGAAATGCAGCGCCAGAAAGCAGCCGATCAACGCGCCCAGGCACGCAAAGAGCAGGTCGGCTCCGGCGATCGCTCGCAACGCATCCGCACCTACAATTTCCCCCAGGGTCGCGTCACCGACCACCGCATCAATCTCACCCTTCACAAACTCGACACCATCTTGGAAGGCAGCGCCCTCGACGAACTGATCGATGCCCTCGTGACCGAGCACCAGGCAAGCCAGCTTGCAACCATGGAGGGAAGGGAGCCGGCGCGATGAAACCCGCGCCCCCTGGACCGCGCATCGACAGGATGGGCCAAGCGCCATCCCTGGGCCGCATGGAAACTTCTGAGCAGTTGCCGGTGTCACTTGCCCAGGCGCTGGCCATACTGACCGCCGCATTTCGCCAATCGGACCTCGACACCCCCGGCCTCGACGCCCGTCGCCTGCTGACTGGAGTTCTGCAACTCGCCGATACAGCGCTTCTCGGCGAACCCGAGCGCACGATCGCGCCAGACGATATGGCCAAGCTTGTCGCCGCAGCCCGCCGCAGGCTCGCCCACGAGCCCGTCTCCCGCATTGTCTCGCAACGCCACTTCCACGGCTTGGCGTTTGACATCTCCCCGGCGACGCTCGACCCGCGCCCCGATACCGAGACATTAGTCGAAGGCGTCCTGGCACTGATCGCCCAGGGCCGCGTACCCGGCGGCCAGGCCCCGCGCATTCTCGACCTTGGCACCGGCTCGGGCGCCATCGCCATTGCATGCCTGAAGCAGCTTCCCAACGCCCACGCCATGGCCACGGACCAAAGTCAGGCTGCCCTGGAGGTGGCCCAGCGCAACGCTGCCAAGCATGGCGTCTCCGACAGGGTGCGCCTGAAACAAGCCGATTGGTTCGCCGGGGTCGATGGCCAATTCGACATTGTCATCTCCAATCCCCCCTACATCCCCAGCCGGGACATCCCAGGCCTCGCCCCCGAAGTGCGCGACCACGACCCCCTTACCGCCCTCGACGGCGGTGAGAGTGGCCTCGAGGCTTACGAAGCCATTGCAAAAGGACTACCCTCGGTCCTGGCTCCAGGCGGTTGGATCGCCGTCGAAGTCGGCGCTGGTCAGCATGAGGACGTGGCGGCCATTCTGCACCGCGCGTGCCCCGGCCTTGAGTTCAAGATCGAGCCATGGTGGCGGGATCTGTCCGATCGGCCACGCTGTGTGGCAGCCAAGGCACGCGACTGAGAAAAGGCCGTCCACGTCCAGCCTGACGTTCACCATCACGAAAAAAACACTTGGAATCGCCGTTCATTCACGCTAGCGTTCTGCCAGCAATTAGTGCGATAGCGCGCCTGCTCTTTTGGTCGTTGAGCCAAATATGAGCCCTAGTGCAGCGCATAAACCAGGACAAAGTGCTGAAGAAGGTAAGGCAAGTGTGCATGCCTGCGTGACCGCAGGACCGGCTGAGCCACTTTTTTCGCGCGACGTGATCCAAATATTGGCAAGCCCGTGGTGGGTCTTTGCCAAGCCTGAGCGTGGTCTGATTTTTGCGACTGACCGCTGCTCTGCGTGCGCTGCGGAGTAAGAGCTGGAAACATCGGATTTGCTGAGCAGGTGATGGAGGCTGGAATTGCCTTTTTCTCTTGCATCAGAACGGGGATCCGATGTGCCTGCCCAACTTCGCAACGGCAAAACGCAATCAGGCATCACGAGGTTTGCGCGGGTTTTCCCCATGGTGGGGTCGGCCCGCGTGCACGCAACGAACGTCAATTGTGAGATCGGGAGCCCATGAGGCAGGGACAGCAGCATCGCCGTGGACGCGGTCGCAACAACAATCAGAACAACAACAACAATAACAATCACAACCGCAAAGGCCAAAATCCGTTGACGCGGAGTTTTGAGTCCAACGGACCCGACGTGAAGGTGCGCGGTACCCCGGCTCACGTCGCAGAAAAGTACTTGCAGCTGGCACGCGACGCCCAGTCCTCGGGCGATCACGTCCTGGCCGAGAACTATCTCCAGCATGCCGAGCACTACAATCGGATCATCCTGGCGTTCCGCGAACAGCAGATTCAGCAGTCAGGTGAAGTGGCCAACGGCCAGGGCCGGCCCTACGGGCAGCATCGCCACGAAAGTCATGGTGACGGCGACGAGCCTTCGGGCAACGTCTCCAGCGGCCAACCCATGGATGATTTCGCGTCCCTCGATCAGCCCCAGATCAGCCGCGCGCCCCAAGAGCAGCCGGTCATCGATGACCAGCGCCCCCAGCGCAGCGGCGAGCAGCAGCATCGCTATCGTGATCGCCAGCCCCGCCATGAGCGTCAGGAAGGCTACGACCGCCCAGAGAGGAACTTCGACCGCCAGCGCGAGCGTCCGCATTACGCCCAGCGCGATATCGATCAACCCGTGCCCGAAGCCCGCGCACCGCGCGACATCGACGCCGAAGCAGGTGCAATCGAGGTTGCTCCGCCCGTGGCTGAAGAAGCCCCTCAGCGTCCCGCCCGCCAGCCACGCGGTGAAGGCGGCCCCCGTCGGCGCGAGCGCTATGGCAGCATGGGTGCTGCTGACCAGCCCGATTTCCTCCGCCGCCCTGTCCGCCGTCCGCGTCGTGACGCCGACACCGGCGGTGCCGCGGATGCACCGGTCGTCCAGGGCGACGATACGCCGGCTGAGTGAACCCTCAGGTGTCCGCCCCGCGTTCCTGGAACCCATCGGGTCTCGCCTTGGTCGAGACCGACGGGTTCGCCGATTACGAATTGCTCGACAGCGGTGCTGGCCGAAAGCTGGAACGCTTCGGCAAGATCATTGTCGATCGGCCGGAACCACAGGCCCTTTGGCGCAGCCGGCGACCCGCAGCGGAATGGCAGCAAGCGCACGCGGTATTCTCAGGCGACGGCGAGGATGAATCCGGGCGCTGGCGAACGGATCGCCCCGTGCCTGAAACCTGGCCGATCAACATCGACGGCATCACGCTTCTCGGACGCTTGAGCGCATTCCGCCATCTGGGCCTCTTTCCCGAGCAATTGCCCCATTGGCGCTGGATGACGCAATCCCTCGGCGCGATGCGGGAGACGTTGGGCGAGGAGCGCCCGCGCGTCCTCAACCTTTTCGCCTACACTGGCGCTGCATCTCTCATTGCTGCAAAAGCCGGCGCCGAGGTCGCGCACATCGATGGGTCCAAGAAAGCTATCGCTTGGGCAAGGGAGAACCAGGCGGCATCGGGTCTGGCCGACGCGCCGATCCGTTGGCTGCTCGAGGATGCTCGCAAGTTCGTGGCCCGCGAGGTCAGACGTGGACGCACCTACCACATCATCCTTGTCGACCCGCCAAAATTCGGCCGCGGCCCCGGCGGCGAAGTCTGGGAACTTTTCGACCACCTCCCAGCCCTCCTGGCCGACTGCACCAAACTGCTCGACCAGCGCGTCGCCCATTTGGTTCTGACCTCCTACGCCATCCGGGCATCGGCCCTTGCCATCGCCCAACTAGTTGCTGACAGGCTTGAGGAACGCCCCGGATCGATTGAAGTCGGCGAGCTCGCAATCAGGGCCCGCAACGGGGGCTGGGCGGTCCCCACGTCCCAGTTTGTGCGTTGGTCGAGCCATGCCGGCTGATCGAGACAAGCGCTCCAGTCGCACTGGCGAAGGCAGCACGCCGCGCATCATCACCAGCCTTCAGAACGATACCGTCAAGCTGATCCGCTCGCTCGACATGCGCAAGGCGCGCCGCGAGACCGGACTTTTTGTGGCAGAGGGCGCTTCCGTCCTGATCACGGCCCGAGACAACGGCTGGCGCCCGCGCATGTTGGTCACTGGCCCCGATGCCGCCACTGCAACGGCCACGCCCGACCTCGTTCGCTGGGCCGCCAAGGCCAATGCCGATCATCTCGAAGTCAGCGCAGCAGTTCTGGAAAAGCTGGCGGCAAAGGAAAACCCGCAATCGGTGATGGCCGTTTTCGAGCAGCGCTGGTTGGAGCCGCCCCACGCCGACCACCTTACGGCCAACGCTGACAGTCAGAAGCTTCCTCCCCTTTGGATCGCACTCGAAGATATTCGCGACCCCGGCAATCTCGGCACCATCCTGCGCACCGCCGACGCCGCCGGTGCGTCAGGCGTCCTCCTTGTCGGCAATACGTGCGATCCGTTTTCCCGCGAGGCCGTGCGCGCCAGCATGGGCTCGGTCTTCGCCATCCCCGTCGCCCGTACCGACCTCGACGGTCTGCGCAAGATCGCTGACAGTTGGACGGGCGCCATCATCGGCACGCATCTCGAAGGCGCGACCGACTACCGAAAAGCGGATTGGCGCCCGCCCACACTTCTGATCATGGGCAACGAGGGCGCCGGCCTCTCCACGACGGCAACGGCGATGTGCACCAGCCTTGTCCGCATCCCGATGGCCGGCAAGCTCGATTCCCTCAATCTCGCCGTCGCCACCGCCCTGATGCTCTACGAGATCCGACGCAACGACCTTCCGGCATAGCGCCCGCCCGCCACCCGGGCGCACTTACATCCGCGACACGACACGATCCAGCAGCGCATCCGGCAACAACCGCTTCAGCACATAGGCCCCTTTGGTCATGATGCCGATCCGGTACCGCGCTTTGGGACGCCGCGCCTCGAGCGCATGGACCAACCGGTCCACCACGGCCTCGGGCCCAAGCTTGAACGGACTACCTTGGCCCGATTGCATCTGCTTCAGCCGGCGCTCGTAGGATTCGCGATGCGGCGACCGCTGCATCTCGATTTGCGACGTGAAGCCGGAAACCGTCGTTGCAAGGAAATGCGATTCAATCGGTCCGGGCTCGAGCAGCGAAACGTGGATGCCGGCTGGGCGAAGCTCGACACGTAGCGAATCCGACAAGGCTTCCAGTGCGAATTTGGAGGCCGAATAGGCCCCACGAAAGGGGCCGCTGACAAACCCCAGCACCGACGAGCACATGACGATTCGCCCGCGCCCCGCGCGACGCATTGCCGGCACCACCCGCCGCGTCAGTTCATGCGCCGCCACCACGTTGACCTCGAGCTGCTCCCGCAAGACATTGGCGGGCAGGTCTTCAACGGCGCCGATCACCCCATAGGCGGCATTGTTGTAGAGCGCAAAGAGCTGGCCGTCGGTCCGCCGCAAAGCCTCCGCCGCACATCGCGCGATCGAGGCTTCATCCCTCAGCTCCAGTGCCAATGCTTCCAGCCCATGCTCGCGCTCCAGTCGCTCGAGATCTTCAGGCCGCCGCGCTGTAGCCAGCACACGCCACCCCTTGGCGCGAAGTGTCCGCGCCGCGGCAAGCCCAATCCCCGTCGAGCACCCTGTGATCAATATCGATTTCTGGTCCATCGTCATTGGGGCCCACCCGGAAGACTTCATGCGTGGTCTCGATAGCCCTGCCGTCCGCCCGACGCAACCAACCAGCAGCGCGCCGCGGCTCTTAGCGCCCATTCCCCGGCAAGAATGCACGACCGGCCGACTGCGACGGCTCGTACACGAGGCCAGGTGAAAACCGGGGTCCGGAGAGGCTTCACTCACTGAGCGATCAGTGGGCTCATCTCGCGCGGACCCGGACTCTGACCGGGAAATAAAATTCGTTTACCCCGATAGAACCCTCTGAAACGATCGGCTAACGTCCTCCAATGACCAGCGGGTGCGGTGGCCTTGTGCGCCCCGACCATTGCCGGGGAGCCAGATGACAATCACCTACACGCCGAGCGATCCGACCGTCCGCGCCAATCCTTACCCCCAGTTTGCCCGCCTCCGCGACACCGATCCGGTCCACTGGAGCCCGTCCCTCAAGTCGTGGATCCTCACCGGCTACGATGACGTCGCCCGCGCGCTCGCTTCAGCTGAGACGATGTCGCCCGACCGCCTCACGCCCTTCTACGCGAGCCTGCGCGAGCCCAACCGCACTACCCTCGCCGAGGCCATGCGCTACCTCTCGCTCTGGATCGTGTTCCGCGACCCGCCCAGCCACACCCGCCTGCGTTCCCTCGTAACCAAAGCCTTCCTCCCCGGCACGATCAACGGCTTCCGACCCGAGATCGAGCGGCTGACCGAGCAACTCATCGACGGCCTCGCAGCCGGCCTGGCGAAATCGACATCGTCAGCGCCTTCACCATGCAGCTTCCCGCACGTGATCATGGCCGTCATGGGCGTTCCGGAGAAGCACCTCGCCGACATCAAGTGGTCGGATAGCGACATGGCCTTCCTGTTCTCCGCCCGCGAAATAACCGACAAGTACGAGCGTGCGGCCCACGGCGCCCGCGCCATGGCGGCATTGTTCCGCGGCCTTATCGCCGAGCGGCGCGCCAGGCCCGGCAACGATCTCCTGAGCCTGCTCATCACCGCCCGCGACCAGGGCGATAGCCTGACCGAAGACGAGCTGGTCGCGACCGCCATGCTGCTGCTCTTCGCCGGCCACGAGACAACCACCAACCTGTTGTCGAACTCGATCCTGATGCTGCTGCGCGATGGCGCCGCGCGCGAGCGGTTTGTCGCCGAGCCCGAGCATGCGGGCCGCGCCATCGAGGAGTTCTTGCGCTTCGATGGCCCGTCGAACTCGATGTCACGCGTTGTCCGCGTCACTCACGAGGTCGGCGGCAAGGAGCTCAAGGAGGGCGACCGCGTCTTTGCCATGATCAACGCCGCCAACCGCGATCCCCGCCATTTCTCGGATCCCGAAAACCTCGACCTCGCCCGCGAGCCCAATCGTCACCTGACCTTCGGCCAGGGTCCCCACTTCTGCATCGGCGCCATGCTGGCGCGCCTCGAAGCCCGAATCGCCTTGCCTCGCCTGTTCCAGCGCTTCCCGAACATGCAGTTGGGTGCAGCCGATCCGCAATGGCATGACAGCCTCGTCGCCCGCGGCCTGAGCGCATTGCCCGTGCGCCCAGGTGTCGCCGCCTGACCAGCGCGGCGCGGGACAGGAGCCCGAACGCAACACGGCCGCCGGATGTCCCCGGCGGCCATCAACGTTGCCTCGCACGAACCGAGCTTGAGCTACTTGCCGTCGCTCTGGATGACCTTGCCGAAGAACTCGAACGTGTCACCCTTCACACGGGCCAATTGCACGGCCTGGATCGGATAGAAGTCAGTCGCGCTGGTCTTGATATCGATCCCTGGCAGAATCATCGGCGGGTTGGAAATATTCAGGCTCGCTGCCTGCTTCATGATGTTCTCGCGGGTGAGGTTGTCACCGCACTGCTTGAGCACCTGAACCAGCGTACTCGCGACGGCATAGCCGGTGACGTGCGCGCTGTCGGCCAGATTGGCGTTCGGCATGTACTTGGCCATGAATGCCGTCCAGGCTTTCATATCCGCCTTGTCTTTCCATTGCGGGTCGGTGGCATCCTTGAGGTACTGCGCCGTAATGAGGCCCTGTGACGCTTCCAGTCCCGCAGGCTTGAACACGGTCGCAAACGAAGAGGACACGTTGTTGATGTAGTGCGTGGGCTTCCATCCAAGTTCCGCCGCCTTTTTGATGGCCTGGGCGGCAAACTTCGGAATGGTGATGTTGAAGAACACGTTCGCGCCCGAATTCTTCAGCTGGATCATCTGGCTGTCGATAGTCGGATCCGTGGCCTCGTAGGTTGCCCGCTGGACGATCAGTTTCTCGTTCGCCTTGCCGAGACCGCGCAGGAAGCCATTGTAGTAGTCCTTACCGTAATCGTCATTCTGCATCAGAATGGCGATCTTGGGGTTCTTCACGGTTGACAGGATGTGCTTGGCATAGATCGCCGCCTCGGTGGCATAATCAGGCTGCCAACCCATGGTCCAGGGAAACTTCTTTGGCTGCCCCCATTTCGAGGCGCCGGTCGCAACAAACAGCTGCGGCACCTTCTTGGCATTCATGTACTTGTGGATCGCCGAGTTGGTCGGCGTGCCTAGCGTGTTGAAGAGGAACAGCACCTTGTCCTCCTCGACCAGTTTCCGCACCATCTCCACAGTCTTGGGCGGGGAATAACCGTCGTCGTAGGAGATGAAATTGATTTTACGCCCGTTGATGCCGCCCTGGTCGTTGATCATCTTGAAAAAGGCCGTTTCAGTGCGGCCAATGTTGCCATAGGCAGATGCATTACCCGAATAAGGATTGGTGTGCCCAATCTTGATCTCGGTATCGCTGGCGCCTGGGCCATATTTTTTTTGGGCCGACGCCGGCAGCGCCATGGCCACAAGCACGGCGAGCGTTGCGCCTGCCAATTGCTTGAATTCCGCAGTCCGGTTCATTGTGAAGCTTCCTTTTCCGGTTGAACGAACTTGATCTCAGGCAGGATTGCCGCAGCATCCGGGACGCGTCTCATCCCGGCGGCCTTTTGCCGAAACCCAGCCGGCGCGCCAGCGCCGACAGGCCACCGGCAATGCCGGTGGGCATCAGGAACATGAGCGTGATGAGCATGATGCCATAAAGCGTCCAAGGCTCCAGCTCGATCGGCAGATTGACGTTGTGCGAAATCGCTCGCGTCAGCTCGTCCGCATACTTCTCGATCACCTGCACGAACGTGCCGCCGATCAGTGCTCCCGGCAGCGAGGCAATGCCCCCGACAACCGCGCCGACTAGAAGAGAAATCGACAACTCCAGCCGAAAACTATCCGGCGCGATGAACTCGAAGATGATGGCATGCAGCGAGCCGGCAACCCCTGTGAACAGTGCCGAAACGCCAAAAGTCATCATCTTCACCCGCGCACTATTGATCCCCATTGTATCAGCCGCAAGGCCATGGTCGCGGATCGCCATCATGGCGCGACCGATACGGCTGTCGATCAGGTTGCGGGCCAGCCAGAACATGATCACCGCGACGAACAACACCACCAGATACATCCACTGATCAGGTGACAGTGGCAGGCCAAAGGGAGCCTCGGGCTTGATCAGGTTGATCCCTTGCACGCCGCCCGTGAAGCCTTCGAGATGGCGGTATTTCAGGATTTGGGGCATCGCAATGGCGAGCGCCAATGTCGCCAGAGCCAGATAGTGTCCCTCAAGTCGCAGCGCTGGAAAGCCGAACAGATAGCCGATGCAGAAACACACCAGCGCTGCTGCCGGCACCGTCGCCCAGTACGGTACGCCGACCTGATCCAGCAGGATTCCAGCCGTGTAGGCGCCAATCGCGAAGAACGCGCCATGACCGAGCGAAATCTGGCCGTTGAAACCCGTCAGCAGGTTCAACCCCAAGACCGCGATGGAGAAAACTAGCATCAGCGACAGCTGCAGGTAGGAATAGTTCGATATCAGTCCTGTGAAGTGGGTGAGGATCGGCAGCAGCGCCGCTGCCAAAATGATCAGATAAACCCATGGCCCGAAACGCGAGCGATGCCACGCCGGTACGGGAGGCTTCGGATTGGTCGAAGTCGTGGACCGTACGGTTGCGTCGATTGTCATGGTTCAGACCCGCTTCACGGTTACGCGCCCGAAAAGGCCGCTGGGGCGCAGTGTCAGCACCGTGATAAGAAGAATGAGCGCAATCGGAAGCTTTTCCCCATTGCCGATGATGTAGATGCCTGTCGCCTTGTCGAGCAGGTTACCGAAGTACGCGACGAGGTTCTCAAGCACGCCGACGATGAATCCACCCGCGACCGCGCCGCCAGGACTTGATATGCCGCCGACTAGCGCACCAGCGAAGCCATAAAGCAGGATGCAAGCCATCATGTTGGGCTCAAGGTAGACAACCGGCGCAACCATCGCGCCGGCAACTGCGCCGATGGCAGCCGCCATGCCCCAACCCAGCGCCAGCATCCAGTCAACCGGCACACCAGCAAGCCTTGCCGAGACGGGATTTTGCGCGGCTGCCCGCATGGCGAGTCCAAGCGAGGTGAAGCGGAAGAACAGGAACAGCGCCGTCAGCAATACCAGCGTTACCCCAATCATCCCGATCTGGTGCGGCCCTATATAGGCAGAGCCCGCGAACGTGATCTTTGGGAACGGCGACGGAAATGGTTTGATCGTGTGCGTCCAGATCGCACCCGCTAGCGAGTGGAAGATCGCCAGAAGCCCGATGAACACCACGATGACCGAAAGGATCGGCGCATTGTGGAGAGGCCTCAGAAGTATCCTCTCGATCAGAAGGCCAACGAGGAACGAAAAGGCCGCTGCCAACACCAAAGACGGCCAGAAACCAATGCCGGTCTGCATGAATGCCCAGGCGACATAAGTCGAGAACATCGCCATCTCACCCTGCGCAAAGTTCAGGTGATCAGTCGCCGTGTAGATCATCACAAGCGCCAGCGCCACCAGCGCATAGATCGCCCCATTCGCCAGCCCCGCAGCCACCTGCTGGATGAATTGCTCCATGTCGCCCTCAGTAGCCGAGATAAGATTTGCGGATCTGCTCGTCGTTCTTGACCGTCTGTGAGTCGCCCGACATGACGATGCTACCCGTCTCCAGAACGTAGGCGTGACTTGCCAGATTGAGCGCTAGCGCCGCATTCTGCTCCACAAGCAGCATCGACACGCCCGCCTCCTGATTGATCCGCCGCATGATGCGGAAGATTTCCTGCACGATCAGCGGCGCCAGCCCGAACGACGGCTCGTCGAGCAGCATCAGCCGTGGCCGCAGCATCAGAGCGCGGCTGATCGCAAGCATCTGTTGTTCGCCGCCCGACAGCGTTCCCGCTTGCTGGTCGATACGTTCCGCGAGCCGCGGGAAATAGTTGAGCACCATCTCCCGGTCGCGCTGAACGTCCGGGCCGTTGCCGCGCGTATAGGCTGCAATGCGCAGGTTCTCGTCGACCGAAAGCGATGTGAATGTGCCACGTCCTTCCGGCACATGCGCCACCCCGAGCTTGACGATGCGCTCTGTGGCAAGCCCTTGGACAGGATTGCCGTCGACCAGCACCTCGCCGGTTGTACGCACCATGTTGCAGATCGCCCGCAGGGTCGTCGTCTTGCCAGCGCCGTTGGCCCCCAACAGTGCCGTGATGCCGCCAACCGGCAACTCGAAACTGATGTTGTGCAGCGCTTCCGACTGTCCGTAGTAAGCCGACAGCCCTTTGACCTCGAGAAGGTTCGCCATCTGGATCAGACCTCCTCACCAGTGCCGAGGTAGGCTCGGATCACTTCCGGATCACGCTGCACCTCGGCCGGCGTACCTTCTGCGATCTTCTTGCCGAAATCGATCGCCACCACTTTGTCTGAAACCGACATCACGAGACCTCATGTGATGCTCCACCAGCAGGATCGTCACGTGCTGCGCATCGCGAACCCGCCTGATCTGCTCCTCGAGCTTCTCCACCTCTTCGTGATTGAGACCGGCAGCCGGCTCGTCGAGCAACAGCAGCTTCGGGCTGGAACCGAGCGCCCGGGCAAGTTCCACCCGTTTCCGTATCGGGAACGGCAAGGGACCGGCGGGCATATCCGAAAAGGCTTCAAGGTCCATGAAGGCGATCAACTCGCGTGCCCGGCCCTCGATCCGCTGTTCCTCCTCGCTCGTTCCCGGCAGTCGCAAGGCCGAGGCGATGAAACCCGCACTGCTTCCGCTGTGGCAACCGACCTTGACGTTGTCGAGCACGGTAAGCCTGTCGAACAAGGCGACGTTCTGGAACGTTCGCCCCAGTCCCAGATCTGCGATGCGGTGGCGCGGTTCTCTCAGGATCGAGCGCCCCTCGAACAGGATGTCGCCCTGGCTCGGCACATAAAGGCGCGAGAGACAATTGAAGAGCGTGGTCTTTCCGGCGCCATTCGGACCGATCAACCCGGCAATCTGGCCAGGCGCGATATCGAAGGCGATACCATCGAGCGCAACAATGCCCCCGAATCGAACAGTTACATCACGAACCGACAACAACGGTGGGCTTGCCGTCCCAACGCGGCTTGTCGGAGTTTGAGGCTCCGCCATGTATCGTTCCACTCCCTAAACACCCGGCCAATTCTTGTCCCATGGGGCTCGCTCTTATGGCGAGTACCTTGGCTCAGGGCAGCACACCATACTTGCCGCTTTCTCCATCCATGGTCCAGTATCCATATTCGCACAGTCGGAAAAAGGTTAGCTGCGGGAGCTGGAACATGGGCGCTTCACTGAAGCTGGCGATCGCAGGCCTCGGCGCCATTGGCCTGGCCGTCGCCAAACGCGTTGACGCCGGCGACCTCCCCGGCATCGAGCTTGCCGCCGCCTCTGCCCGCGATGTCGAGAACGCAAGGCGCAGGGTCCAGGACTTTCGCAATCCGCCCAGCATCGTCCCGCTGGCCGAGTTGGCCAGCCACGGCGACGTCGTGCTGGAATCGATACCTGCCCGTCACTTTGCCGAAGTTGCCGAGCCAGCCATCACCGCCGGTCGCATTTTCATGCCCTTGTCGGTCGGCCAGTTGCTCACGCACATGCATCTGATCGAAAAGGCCAAGACCACCGGCGCCCGAATCCTGGTGCCAACCGGCGCCCTCCTCGGCCTCGATGCCGTCCGCGCCGTCTCCGAAGGTAACGTCGAAAGTGTGCGCATCATTACGCGCAAGCCACCGCGCGGTCTCAAAGGCGCACCTCACCTGGTCGACAACGCCATATCGGTCGACGGCCTGACCGAGGCGAAACGGGTTTTCGAAGGCAGCGCACGCGAGGCCATCAAAGGCTTCCCCGCCAACGTCAATGTCGCCGTCGCCTTGTCCCTGGCCGGCATCGGCCCGGATCAAACCCGCATCGAGATTTGGGCCGACCCTGCCGTCGACCGGAACGTCCATACCATCGAGGTGATATCGGATAGCCCGACCTCACCATGACGATCGCCAACATTCCCTCTGAAGAAAACCCTGCGACTGGTAAGGTCACGGCGCTCTCGGCCATCGCCGCCTTGCGCCGCCTGACGGCCCCTCGTCGTAGGAAGCTAAGATCGGGCCTGAATTTGCCGGGCTTCACGATCAGTCGCCGGCTTTGGGTCTCCAGATCTCGTGCTTGAGCGCCTTGTAGGCTTCGATCCCCTTCGGATAGCTGACCAGCTCCATGGCAAGTCCCCAGGGACTGCGGAAATAGAGCCACGTCATGCCCGCACTCGGCCCTTCGGTCATCTCCACCGGCCCACTTTCGATTCTGCAATCGTGCCCTTTGAGTACGGCCAACGCCGCCTCCATGTCCTCGACATAGAAGGCCACATGAAAACCGGCAGTCGCCCCTGCGGTATGCGGCCGCGCACCGTCTCCGCCCGCCATCAGTTCGAACATCTCGATGACCGGCCCGTTCGCGACCTGCAGAACGCGCAACTTATGAATGCGCGCACCGAGCGGGCGGACGAGATGCGCGGCCATCCAATCCTCGGGATTGGGCAACGGCCCGATGTCGTAGAGCGGTTCGCCGCCCAGCACATCGACGAGAAATTCAGTCGCTGCATCGAGGTCCGGGACGATCATCCCGATATGGTCGATCCCGGCCAAGCCAGGCAGAGACGCGGGAGGTGGCATGGTCTGCTCCATCCGGGGAATCACATAGCCCAGCGCTTATATCATTTTCCTTCGCGACAATAATTGGCCGCAATCGGCATATACTCACGCCGCGCTCAAGGTTGCCTTGTGTCCGGGCTTTTGATCCCGGCTGGCGCATATCGCTCTGCGGTGGTGTGTTCCGCGGCCTTAGGCTCCCGCGATTGTAGCTCATTGGTAGAGCACCGGATTCGATCCGGAGGTAGGGGGTTCGATTCCCTTCAATTGCTCCTCGCGACTAGCTCATTGGTAGAGCATCAGATGAGAACTCTGAGGGTCGTGGGTTCGACTCCCACGTCGTGAACCATGTGCCTGTTAAGCACACTCGGTTTGGGACCGATTGAAAACCTGGGAAGCCGGCTTCTTCCCTGGCCTTGGCCGTCAAAGCCGGATCGGTCGCGTCGCGGGTTCGCCCAAAGCGCGGCAGTGAAAGCCGAGAAGGCCGGGCAGCGCCGGTAGGCGCTCTGAGGCCGTGCAGATACCGCGCCAGGGACGGCGGTTCAACCTCTGCTACCGGCGGTGACGCTTTCGGGCGGTCATCGGACGCAGCAGGATGCGGACCACCTGAATTGTCGCTCAAACACGGTCCCGTGCCCCCTGCGTGGGGCGGAAGCCGGTGACCCTTCGGTCGGGTATCGATCGAGCGGTCGCTGTTTGATTGCAAGAATGAAAAGTAATTGGAGCAGGACGATGAAGCCCTTTCGCTTTCTGACGGTGATCGTCAAGGACGACGAGCGTGCATTCCTCACGCGCGACGGCCGCTTCGTGCGCTTGCTCGGGCCTGGCCGGTTTTCCGAGTTCGACCCCTTCGACCGGCTCAAGGCCGAGGTGGTCAAGGTCGTGCGCACCGAAGTCCCGGTCGAGCGCGCGCTTTTGATCGAAAAGACACAGCCCGAGATCGCAGCCCAGCACTTCGAAATGCTGCAGACCGCGACCAATGAGGTCGCGATCGTGTCGCTTGACGGCGAGCCCAAGTACCTGGTGCCGCCGTCGACCACGCGCGCATTCTGGAAGACCGTGACGCTGGTCGAGATCGAGCGTATCGATACGGCAGCCAACCTCCGGGTCGAAAAGCGCTATCTCGATCGCCTCGACCTCTCGCGCTCGACCATTGTCGTGCACGCGACCGTCGAAGCGCACGAGGCCGGTCTGCTGTTTATCGACGGCGTGTTGAAGGAGCGGCTCGGCCCCGGCCGGCATGCCTTCTGGAACGTCGGCCGCCAGGTCAAGATCCATAAGGTGGACCTGCGTCCCCAGCCGATCGAGGTGACGGCGCAGGAAATCCTGACCAAGGATCGCGTCTCGGTCCGTGTCACGCTGACAGCCTTCTACCGGATCGATGATCCGGAAAAGGCCGCAGTGGCGTCCGCCGATGTGTCGAACACGCTCTACAGGCTCGTGCAGTTCGCGATACGTGAGGCGGTTGCGACACGCACGCTGGACGACATTCTGGCGGCGCGCGACACCATCGATCAGGAGGTGCGGACCTTCGTGACCGAGCGTGCGCGCGCCTTGGGTGCCGAGGTCGGCGAGATCGGCGTCAAGGATGTGATCCTGCCGGGCGACATCCGCGAGCTCTTGAACAAGGTCGTGGAGGCAGAGCGCCTAGCAAAGGCCAACTTGATCCGCCGCCAGGAGGAGACGGCCGCCACGCGCTCGCTCTTGAACACGGCCCGGCTGATGGAGGACAACCCGCTTCTCCTGAAGCTCAAGGAGCTTGAGGCCCTCGAGCGCCTGGTCGAGAAGGTCGGCAACATCGAACTCGTCACCGGTTCCGGATCTGGTGGCCTGGGTGCACTGCTGACAAAGCTCTACAGGATGGGCCCCGATGACAATCAGGACGCCCAGAAGTCCTGACGACAACGCCATGACCGGCCTCGCGCTGGTCATGGCAACGACGAGAGACTTGCCCTCACGCACCGATCGGCGCATATTGCGCTGCAGCATGCCGATCGCGAGGCAGTCATGACCGACGGCACCACAGCCCCACATATCCACGCACTCTATCGCTATCCCGTGAAGGGCCTGTCGCCCGAGCGCATGCCCCGCGTCGCCCTCGACGTCGGCGCGACCATGCCGTTCGACCGCGCTTATGCCGTCGAGAATGGCCCCGGCCGCTTCGATCCCGAACATCCACGCCATCTCGCCAAGATCAATTTCCTGATGTTGATGCGTGACGAACGCTTGGCGACCCTCGAAACCCACTTTGATACCGAATCCACCACCCTCACCATCATGCGGGATGGACGCCAGGTTTCGCGCGGCAACCTCGCGACGCCCATCGGCCGCCAGTTGATCGAGCAATTCCTGGGTGCCTACATGAAAGACGCCCTCCGCGGCGCCCCGAAGATCGTCTCAGCCGAAGGCCACAGCTTCTCCGATGTGTCGGCCAAGTGCCTGCACATCGTCAACATGGCGTCGCTCGCCGAACTGGAACGCGCCGTCGGCCGAAAGCTGAACCCGCTTCGCTTCCGACCAAACCTGATCCTTGCAGGCGTGCCGGCATGGCAGGAGTTCCAATGGCTCGGAAAATCGCTGACCGCCGGCAGCGTCGGGCTGAAGGTGTTCCATCGCACCCAGCGCTGTGACGCCACCAACGTCGACCCGGAAACGGGCCAGCGCGACCTCGCCATTCCCTCTGTTCTGCAGCGCACCTGGGGCCATTCGGATTTCGGCGTCTACGCCAGGGTCACCACCGCCGGCGACATGACCGAAGGCGATGCCATAACGCCAAGCTGACCCGGAACACCGGCTACAGCGGCCACCTACCCTCCGAGAATGCCGTCGATATTCTGGATGATCGCATAGAGAAGAATGGCGCAAGCCAGAACCAGGACCGCCCAGGTAAAGAACTGAAACGCAACCGCCCCCGCCCCAAGTGCGATGCCACCGGCGCCAGGCCGCCACACCTCCTGGCGAACGAAACTGGCAACACCCGCCACGACCGCCAAGCCGGCAAGACATGCCGCAATTGCCTTCAGGATGCGGTCGCCATCCCAGGCCGCCGGGGCTGCCGGGGCTGCCGGCGGATTTGGCAGGCCCTTGAGCTTTCGGATTGCGGCTTGACGAATGTCTGCAGCAACCTCGCCAATGGTCACCGTAACGCGCGGCTTGGCCGCAAATGGCCCCGCCCAGAAATGCACCAGAACCAGTATCAGCGCAGCCGCACCGAACGCAAAGCTGGTCAACCCGAAGAACGGGCGTGATGCAATGGCTTCATTGGCGGTCATTCTGTCCCCTGCACGTTTCCAGTCACCCAGCCCATGCCAGCACGGCCACGCAAGCGCACTATTCAGGCAGGCTTACTGCGTTTGCGGCGATCGCGACTGGCGCTGCTGGCAGCCGCCTTCTTGTGGCGCTTCGGTTTCTCTTCAGACGCAGCCGCCGTGCCAGTCGAACCGAATCCGCCAGCCCCACGCTCAGTCTGCGAAACCTCCGACGCCTCGACCAGCAGGGCTTGGCTGACAGGCGCCACGACGAGTTGCGCAATGCGTTCGCCACGCATCACATCGAACGGCTCCTGCCCAAGGTTGACCAGGATCACACCAACCTCGCCCCTGTAGTCGGCATCGATCGTGCCCGGACTGTTGAGCACGGTGATCCCATGTTTCAGCGCCAGTCCGGACCGTGGACGCACCTGCGCCTCATAACCTGACGGCAATTCCAAAATAAGCCCAGTCGGGATCAGGCTCCGCGCCCCGGGCGACAGATGCACAGGCGCCCCGCGGGCACGGCCGCAACCAGATCGATGCCCGCAGCATCCGCCGTCGCATATGCGGGCAGCGCAATACCCTCGGCATGGCCAAGGCGCACAACCTTGACCCTCACAAGAGCCTTTTTGGGGGAACTGCCGACCATCAAACCGACGCCGTCTTCTCGAGCAGATAACCCGCAACGCGCTCCATCAACACGTCTGCCACCGCCTGTTTGTCCATCTCCGGCCAGTTCTCGACCCCTTGGCCGTCACCAGATGCACGCTGTTGCGGTCCCCGCCCATGATGCCGGTCTCCGGGCTGACATCGTTGGCAACGATCCAGTCGCACCCCTTCGACTTGAGCTTTTTCTGCGCAAACGCCACCACGTGCTCAGTCTCAGCCGCAAACCCAACCACCAGCGGCGGACGCCGTCCTGGGGCCGCATGCGCAATCGTCTTCAGGATGTCCGGGTTCTCGACCAGCTCCAGCTTGGGTGTACGCGACTTGCCGTCCTTCTTGATCTTTTCCCCCGTCGCGTTGGCAACCCGCCAGTCGGCAACCGCAGCCGCAAAAATGGCGCAGTCTGCAGGCAATGCCGCCTGGACAGCATCCAGCATCTGCCGCGCCGACTCGATACGCACGAGCGAAACGCCAGCCGGGTCCTTGAGGTTCGTCGGCCCTGTAACCAGTGTAACCCGTGCCCCCAAAGCCGCGGCCGCAGTCGCAATGGCATAACCTTGTTTGCCCGACGACCGGTTGGCGATATAGCGCACCGGATCGATCGGCTCGTGCGTCGGGCCCGAGGTGATCAGCACATGTCGGCCCGAAAGCGGTTTGCCAACCGCCGCCGATCCCATGACCTGTCCTGCAACGGACCCCTTGGTGCCACGCGCAAGCAAGCCCTCGATCGCCGCCAGTATCTCGCCCGGTTCCGCCATCCGCCCTGGCCCGGCCTCGCCCCGTTCGGCCATCTCGCCGACGTTCGGGCCAATCATGGAAATGCCGTCGGCCCCCAGCAGGGCCACGTTGCGCTGCGTCGCAGGATGGCGCCACATGAATGGGTTCATTGCCGGCGCCAGCAGAACCGGCTTGTCGGTCGCCAGCAACACAGCTGTCGCAAGATCGTCGGCATGCCCGCCCGCCATCCGCGCCATCAGGTTGGCCGTCGCCGGCGCCACCACGATCAAATCGGCTTCGCGCGACAGCCGGATGTGGCCGATCTCCCGCTCGTCATCGAGGCTGAAGAGGTCTTGGAACACACGGTCACCGGTGAGCGCGCCGACCGACAATGGCGTCACGAACTCGGCCGCAGCCCTCGTCATGACCGCGCGCACGCGGATGCCCTTCTCCCGGGCACGCCGAATGAGTTCCAGACATTTGTAGGCTGCAATGCCACCGCCAATGATGAGTACGATGCGCTTTTCGGACATGCCTTCGTCTCACTTGAAGTGCCGGGACCGGCATCGGGCCCGGCTGCAGGTTACATCGGCACCGAACGGTCGCGAGCGGAAACCTGACGTTCCCCTTCAGGTTAACACGACCCGGCATTCCGGCCATCATCAAGCGCAGAATTCAGCTAACCACATGTTGCCCTATGCACACCGGCGCTGCCCCACCATGCGCCGATCCTGAAGCTCATCCCAGTGCCGGACCAATCGGCGCGACGGCAATGGCCCAGTGTTGCACGGGCACCTCAAGAAACCAGTGTCGTGAAAGCTCCCCATCGGTGATCTCAACAGTGCTAGAGGATCGTTTGGCGCGAGCAATTTGAGAGCCTATGCACAGCCAGACCAAAACCGTTCGCTTCCACGCCTCACTCGACGACGTCGGGGCCGAGGCTTGGGACCGGCTGTTCCCTGGCGATCCCGAAGACTGGGCCTTCTACCGCGCCATCGAAGCGAGCCCGCCCGAGAACTTCAAGCTTGGTGCCGTCACAATTGTGAACGACCGGACAGAGGTCATCGCCGCAGTCCCCGTTTTCAAGGTGGACTATCGCCTCGACACCCCGTTCCAAGGCCGCACGCGCCGCTTCGCAGATTGGCTTCATGCGCGCATTCCGGGTTTGACCAGCATCAGCGTCTTGGGCCTGGGCTCGCCCTTGTCCGACAATTGCAGTCTCGGCTTCGCCGCTGAACTGGCCCCGGCCGGCCGCCTCGATGCCTTGCAGCAACTGCTTGACTGGCTGGCCGACGAAGCCACCCGGCAGCACGCCAACATCATGGCCATCAAAAGCTTGGGCCTCGAGGCCAGGACGTTCGCCCCGCTACTCGCCAAGGCCGGCTACGGCGAAGTCACAAGCGTACCGGTCGTCACCTTGACCGTGCACCACCCGAGCCTCGACGCCTATCTGCAAAGTCTCAAGCGCCAGCATCGTCACTACTTCCGCAACAAGCTCAAAACGCGTCCCAATTTACGTATCGAGTTTCGCCGCTCCGCCGCAGGCCTCGAACACGAACTCGTCTCCCTCTACGAAGCGACCCTCGCCCAATCCGGCGTATCCTATGGTGATTTCGACCGGGTCGGTTCGGGCTACTTCCAGTCCTTCCTCGAATACCAAGGCGAGCGCGCGCAGCTCATGCTGTTCTGGCATGGCGAGACGCTCGTCTCATTCCATCTGTTCCATGCTGGCGACCGGCGCATCATCTCGAACAAGATGGGCATGCGTTACCCCGAGGCCCGCGACCTCAATCTCTACTTCATCAACTGGCTCGAGATCATCGCCTTCGCCTGCGCCCACCAAATTTCGGAAATCGAAATGGGCGCCACCACCTACAAAGCCAAAATGCTCTTCGGCGGTCACTTCGAACGTCGATATCTGCACTTCCGCTTTCGCCGCGACATCTCCAATCGCCTGGCCAGGCCATTTCACCGCTTCTTCGATTTCGAGCGCAATGACAGCGAGCTGCAGGCGCTGGCAGCCGAGGGGCCGTTGCCCGGCCTCGATGAGGAAAGGACCTCCCAATCATGAGCCCGATCGCCTGGCTGCTGCTCGCCGCCATGCTGGTGTTCGACACCACGTCGCATCTGCTTTTGAAGGCCTCCTCCGAACGCGCAGAAAAAGACACCCGCGACATGCACTATCTGCGACGGCTCGTCCGCATTCCCATTTTCTGACTCGCCATCGCGGCCTTCCTCGCCATGATGGTTACCTGGATCGGCTTTTATTCCCACGTCCCCCTGGCACAGGGCGTTATGACCGGCTGCATCACCATTGCCGGCGTTATGATCGGCGGTCGCATCTTTTTCAATGAAAAGATAACCCCCGCCCGCGCCATCTCCGCCTTGCTGATTGCCGTGGGTGTCCTCCTCGTGGGCTGGGAGCAGACATGAAACGCCTCGTCATCCTTGGCTTCCTGGCGCTACTCGTCATCGACACCACGCAGCAGGTCCTGGCCAAGTTTGCCGGTAACGAGATCGGCCCGTTCGCATTCTCCAGCACCTGGCTGCAGTCTCTTGGCCAGCAACCGATCCTCTACATGTTGCTCGGCCTCTATCTCCTGGCCTTCTTTGTCTATTCCTGGCTCCTGCGCCACGCCCCGGTGGGCCCCTCCTATGCCGCCCTTCACGGCCACGTAGTTACGACCTTTCTGATTTCCATCTTTTTCCTGGGCGAGCGCCTCACTCTGCTGCAGCTCGGCGGATGTGGCTTGATAGTTGCGGGGATTGTGTTGCTTGCGGTGACGGAGGAACTGTGACGGGCTCGGGCTCAGCCGCCTCCACTGGGCGCGGCACCGCTCGCTTGAACAGCAACGCGAACGGAATGGCGAGCGCCGCCACCACCGTGAACAGACCAAACGCGTTGATGTAGGCGATGACCGCAGCCTGCCGGTTGATCTCGCGTCCGATGCGGGCAAGGCCGCCGGGCGTATCCGCATCCCACGCCCCCATCACCCATGGCAGCGACAAGGACGGATTGAAGGGATTGATGGCCTCGACCATGCGTGCGTAGTTGGCGCCGCTGGAAGCCACGATCTCGGCAATCGTGATCGAGATGAACAGGCTCGAGGCGATGTTGCGCAACAAGTGGAAAACGCCAAGCGCCTCAGGCCGCAATTTCGGATCCAGATCCGAGAAAGTGGCAATCGAAAGCGGCACGAACACGATCCCGATACACATGCCCTGCACGATGCCATTGATGGCCAGCTCCAGTGCCGTGACGTCGAGATTGATCCATGTAAGCCAGATCCCGCACATTGCCAGCAGCAGGAAACCCGTTCCCATGCTGATCCGCGGATCGATCTTTTCGATCCACATCGCCACGAAAAACCCGATGAGACCGCCAACCCCCCGGCTGCCGATCACCCAGCCGACCAGGGCATCGGGGTAACCCGCGTGCTGGCGCAGCAGTGTGGGCAGAACCACCATGGGCGTAAACGCCAGCATCCCGAACGCTGACACGACGATGTAGCCGAGCACCAGGTTGCGGTTGAACAGCAGGCGCAGATTGAGGAACGGATTTTCGGTCGTAAGGCTGTGGGTGATGAAGACATAGAAGCTCATCACAGCCACCGAGGCGGCAACCACCAGCTGCTGCGACTCGAACCAGTCGAGCCGCGGTCCTCGTGCCAAAAGATACTGCAGACAACCAATTGAGATCGAGAGCGACAAGAAGCCCACCCAATCGAATCCGATCGGCTTGGGTTTGCGGTCTTTCGGAAGCAAAAGGTACAGCCCCGCAAAAGAGATCATGCTGACCGGAATCAGCATGTGAAAGGCCCAGCGCCAGCCGTAGTCCTCAGCGAGCTGCCCGGCGAACGCTGGTCCGATGATGGGACCGAGAATGGTTCCCATACCATTGACGCCCATAACGAAGCGATGACGCTCCTTCGGGAAGATGTCGAGCAGGATCGACTGCGCCAACGGCACGGTCGGCGCACCGATGGCGCCTTGCACGATCCGCCAGAAAATCAACGTCTCCAGCGACGGCGCCGTCCCGCACATAAGCGTCGCGAAGATGAAGCCGGCAACGCACGTGACCATAGTGCGCCGCCGCCCGAAGCGGGCCACCAGCCAGCCCGTCATCGGCGTGGCAATGGCAATCGCCAGAATGTTGAACGTAATGATCCACGACACCTCGTCTGGCGTCGCCGACATCGAGCCCTGGATTTGCGGCAACACCGTCGACACAACCAGGATGGTGGTGAAATAGAGCGTTACCGTGAACATGTTTGACACGAGAATGCCCGCCCGGTGCAGGGGCGTGAGCTGAGGCGTGTCTTCAGCAGTGTTCATCGGGCGGCATTCCAAGACGTCGACGGACATGCTGACACCGTCACCCGCCGTTGCCTAGGCCTTGAAAGGCAGGCCCACAGGTCGGTCAGGTGCGGAAAATCGCAAAATTTGATCGGCAATCCAACGCAATAGAGGAACAACGGCGAGATTTGGACATCCTTCAATTCACCAGCGGTCAGAGCATTCTTAGCACGTGCCCCAACCTTACCGAACATCGCATTAGGCCCCAGGATACGCGATTCACCATGCTGTATCCCGTATCCTGAATTCCAGCACGGGTCGATTAAGATGACCGCAATTGAATCCGGGCGGCATCCGGTATGCCGGATGCCCCGATGACAATGGTGACTTCACACAGGTGACACATCATAACACGGCCGGTTGGCGGCACCGCGCGAACAGCGCATCATGGCAACGGCTGGGCAGTGCGCTTGGCCGGCCGCCCGGCCAAGCCGTCTCTGACCCGGAGGACTCCCACGATGACCGTCGTACTAGGTGAAGGCGAACACCGTTATCGGGTCATCGAGAACTGGGCGAAGCTGCCCGACGGTTGGGAGCTCATGGACGTCGGCGCCGTCGGCGTCGATTCCAAGGACCGAGTTTACGTCTTCAATCGCGGCGAGCATCCCATGATCGTGTTCGACCGCGACGGCAACTTCATCAAGAGCTGGGGCGAAGGCGTGTTCCATCGCGCCCACGGCCTGCAATCGACCAGCATGATCACCTCTACTGCACCGACGATGGCGATCACACCGTTCGCAAGTGCACCACCGATGGCAAGGTCTTGCTCACCCTCGGCGTCCCGGGCCGACCAGCCCCATTCATGTCGGGCGCACCATTCCACAGGTGCACCCATACGGCACTGAGCCCCAACGACGAGATTTACGTCTCCGACGGCTACGGCAACGCCTGCGTGCACAAGTACTCGCCCGACGGAAAACTCCTCAAGACCTGGGGCGAGAGCGGCACCGGGCCTGGCCAGTTCAATCTCGTGCACAACATCGTCACGGACACGGATGGCTGGGTCTATGTCGCCGATCGCGAGAACCATCGCGTCCAGGTCTTCGACGGCAACGGCAAATATGAAACCGAGTGGCACAATCTTCACCGGCCCTGTGGCCTCTACTGTGCCTGTGGTCATGGCGCCCAGCCATTGTTCTTTGTCGGAGAGCTGGGGCCCGGCATGCCGGTCAACGCCAAATATCTGAATCTCGGCCCGCGAATCTCGATCGTCGACCGCCATGGCAAGCTGGTCGCAAGACTGGGCGGCACCGAGGGTCCAGGGCTCGAACCTGGCCGTTTCCTCGCCCCTCACGGCCTCGCCACCGATAGCCGCGGCGACATTTACGTCGGCGAAGTCTCATATACCAACTGGCGCAATCTGACGCCCGACATGCCGATCCCACGCCCCCTGCGCTCGCTACAAAAACTCGAGCGGATCACCTGACAGGACGAGCTTCATTCCATGCCGCAACTTTCCATCGAGGAAACCAAACGCATCGTCGGTGAGATGTTGCAGGCGCATCTGCCTGCCGGATGGGCCTATCAGGTCCGCAACAGCACAAGATCGGATCTCGGCCCCGCAGAAGAAATTTCCCCTAATGACCTGAGCTGGCGCATTTGGCGTCCAGAAGATGTTGGCAACGCGCTTCGCTACTACCGGCTGGAGCTGGTCGGTTCATCCAGCAACGAATTCGTGATCACCCACGGCAATGCCGATACCGGAATCTTCCCGATGCCCGAGGTGGCGACCGTATTCACCACCTGGACGGCCGGCAGCGCCTTGGCCGCCATTGTCGCTGGCGCAGGTCGCCACGCCCCCAATCAGTATGGCCAGAAGTGATCGGAACACGGGTTGCATAAACCCCAAGCGGGTCATGCTCCCATTCTCCACCACTGCCTCCTCTAAACAAAAAAGGTCGCCCCCAAAAGGTGCGCCAACCGTTTAGCCGTTCAATCAAATGCAAGCTTTAGCGCGTAGGCTGCGGAAATCTTAATGGTAACCGGAGTCTTGCGTCCATGGATGCCGCCGCTCTCGGCCAGAGCATTGCTCGGCAGTTCACAGCTCGACGCGATAGTCGTGCCGCCCTCTTTCTGTTCGCTGGCACGCTCTTCTTGTCGGCCACGCTGCTGTTCTCGGTGCAACCCATGTTCGCCCGCATGGTGCTCCCCCGCCTCGGGGGCTCGCCTTCGGTCTGGGCCGTATCGATGTGCTTTTTCCAGGCAGCCTTGCTTGCCGGCTATGCCTACGCCCACATCCTCAACAAGCTCGCACCGTCCCGCTGGGCCCCCGCAATCCATCTTTTCGTGATGGGAATTGCCGTTCTGATGCTTCCCGTCGGCCTCCCGTCCTGGTGGCAGGAGCCCCCCGCCGGTGACGCCTATATGTGGCTCATCGCGACCCTCGCCGTTGGCGTCGGCCTGCCGTTTTTTGCCGTTTCCGCCAATGCCCCCCTGATCCAGGCATGGTTCGCGCGCTCCGGCCACTCCCATGCCAGCGATCCCTACTTCCTCTATGGCGCCTCCAATCTCGGCAGCCTCGTTGCCCTGCTCTCCTACCCGCTGTTGATCGAACCGGCTGCCGGCCTTGCGACGCAAGCCAATTGGTGGACGATCGGCTTCTTCATGTTGGCCCTTGGCATCATTGCCTGCGGCCTGATGATGGCGGCCAACTATCAAGCGCAAACGCGGCTGACATCGGCCCTGACAGACGCCTCTGCTCCGGCCCAAACGATCGAAGCCCCAACGCTCTCCAAGCGCCTGATCTGGATCGCCTTGGCAGCGGTCCCGTCAGGCTTGCTGGTCGCGTTCACCAGCTACCTCACGACCGACATTGCCTCCGCCCCGTTTCTTTGGGTGCTACCGCTCGCAGCTTTCCTCGCCACCTTCATCCTGGTCTTCTGCGAGACGCCGAAAATCCCGCACAAAGTTGTTCTGGCCTTGCAGCCGGCGCTCGTGGCGGGCGTTCTTTACGGCCTTGCCACCCCCGGCCCCAATGGCTGGCTGATCGCCATGGTCTGCGGCACGGGTGCGTCTTTGGTCACCACGCTGGTCGCGCATCGCGAACTCTACGAGCAGCGCCCTGGCACCGCCCACCTCACCGAGTTCTATCTTTGGATGTCCTTCGGTGGCGTGCTGGGCGGCATGTTCGCGGCGCTTCTCGCCCCTCAGCTGTTCTCGACCATCTGGGAATTCCCCCTGCTCCTCGTCCTTGGAATGGCTTGCCGTCCGGGCATCTTCTCCCGCCACACCAACAAACAAGAGTTGCAGGAGCTCGGCCTGATTGCATGCGGCGCCGTACTGGGCCTGGTGCTGATCGATTGGGCCATGAGCCATGGCTTGCTGATCGTCACCACCCTGCCCCGCTTCCTCTTCCTGATGGGCTTTGGCGCCATCGCGGTGTTTGCCTGGCGCAAACCGATGACCCAGTTTGTCGCCACCGCGATCATGGGGGCCACCCTCGCCCTCCTTCCCTCGGCGATGAACCGCGGCAACGCCGAGCGCAGCTTCTTTGGCGTCCACCGCGTTGCCATCACCAATGACGGCCAGTTCCGCGTCCTCACCCATGGCACGACCATCCACGGTGCTGAGCGCCTGTACGATGCCGCAACAGGCACCCGTCTGGCGGATCCCATGCCGGCGACCTACTACCATCCGCACGGCCCGATGGCCTTGGGCGTCGACGTCAGCCGCAAGGTCAATGCCGCCCCGAACCGCCGGCTCAACGTCGCTGTGGTTGGCCTGGGAGCAGGCTCCATGGCGTGCTATAGCCGCGCCAACGAGTCATGGCGCTTCTATGAGATCGACCCTGTCGTTGTGCGCATTGCACGCGATCCAGCACGCTTCAGCTTCCTCAGCCGCTGCCGCCCGACGGCCAATATCGTCATCGGCGATGCCCGCCTCACGCTGGCCAAGGCCGAAGCAGGCAAGCTCGACTATCTCGTCGTCGACGCTTTCTCTTCTGATGCCGTCCCGGTGCACCTGCTGACCGTCGAAGCAGTCAAGCTCTATCTCGACCGCCTCGCCACGGACGGCCTCTTGGCCATGCACGTCTCCAACCGCCATCTGAACCTGCGCAATGTCCTTGCATCGGTCATTGCCCAGATTCCCGGGGCCAAGGCTGTTCTGGCCGATGACCGGACACCCAGCCGCGGGCTTGATGCAGCCCAAAGCCACGTCGTCTTCATCACCAAGTCGGAGAAGACCTTGGCCGAGGTCCGCAAGTTGCCCTTCATCCGGCCGATGCCGGAAGCCAAGGGCAGGCCCTGGACTGACGACTATTCCGACATCCTCGGTGCCATCATGGCCCGCCAGGACTGACGCCGACGACACCAAGACCCGGCCAGCGCGCCGGGTCTTTTTGCGTCGTCTACCCACCAATCAGACCAGACGCGACGTTGATGGCCAGTGCCAAGATCGTCGTGTTGAAGATGAACGACAGGACGGCATGCACCGTGACCTGCCGCCGCAGCGTGCGCGAGGATATCGCGACATCAGACGTTTGCGACGTCGCCCCGATCGAGGTCGTGAAGTACAGAAAATCCCAGTAGTCGGGCAACGCCCCGCCTGGAAATTCCAGACCACGCTCCAGGTCCGTCCCCTCCGCATTCGGGCGGTAGTAGTCGTGCGCATAATGCAGGGTATAGACGATCTGCATGACCAGCCATGACGCCAGCACCGTCGCCCCGGCAAGCCCCAGGTAGATCCCGCGAAGATCCGCTTTGGCCACTCGTGCATCACCGATAAGCGCCACGATGGCGGTGAAGCTTGAAGCAATTGCCAACACGATCAGCACTAGAAACACGAACCGGCTTTCATCCTCGCGCTCAGCGCTCCGTCGGATCTCCTCAGGGCCGCAACGCCACATGATCCAGACCGCAAACCCCAAATACACGGTCGCACCCGCAAGCCAGCCCGCAGCGGCCCTCGCGCTCCATAGCGCCAGCATCGGCATCAATGTCGGCCCCAAGGCGAGCACCGCGATCGCCACCACCGCGGCGGCAATGAGTTTGGGCCGTCCCCAAAGTCCGCGCACCAGCGCACGCGGCTGATACCAGCGCCGCCGCAGCCGCTTCATGGCCCTCATACGCGCCGGATGGTCCATCCATGCTCCCCGCAGCTGTCGAAAGAAACAGCATAGCAGCTCGCCGCAGCCGCCAAGTAGCCTGATCTATCGCCTTGCCCTTGGCCCGCCGCGCGGCTAGTGGTCGGCCATGCGCATCGAATATCATCGAACCTTGATCGCCGACCGCATTCGCGTGGCGGCTTTCCATGCTGCTCTCGCCAAGGTCATCGTCAAAGGCGAGACCACGGTTGCCGACATCGGCACCGGCACCGGACTGCTGGCTTTCCTGGCAGCCAGCCTTGGTGCCCGCAAGGTCTATGCCTATGAGGCAGCCGAGATCGGCGCCGTGGCCGAGCGCCTCAAGCGGCTCAACCGGATGCGCCAGGTCGAACTCATCCCCGGCCGCTCGACCGAAATCATTGATCCGCCCCGCGTCGACGTCGTCGTCAGCGAAACCCTGGGTAACTTCGCCCTCGAGGAGTTTCTGGTCGAAACGATGAACGATGCCCGCGCCCGTTACCTCAAGCCCGGCGGGGTGCTCATTCCGGGCCGCGTTCGCCAGATGATGTGCCCCGTCACAAGCCCGCGCCTTCGCGATGAGCTGACCGCCTGGGACGACGTCGGCTATGGCCTCGACCTGTCGCCCGCCCGCGACATGAGCCTCAACAACGTCTACATCCGCACGCACCGCACAGAGGAACTCTTGGAGGCTGGCAAGGCCGCCGTCTGCTGGGACGATCTGGATTTCCATAAACGCAATAGACTGGCGCGCAGCGGCGAGCATCGCTGGAAGGCAACGAAGAAGCACGACATCCACGGCATGTGCGTGTGGTGGACCGCCGACCTCGCACCCGAGGTCACGTTGACCACCAGCCCGCTTGCGCCGCCAACGCATTGGGAGCAGCTGTTTTTCCCGGCACTCACCCCGCTAAGTCTCGCGCCCGGCGAAACCCTGGTGGCAGGCCTCCGCTCCCGTTCTTCCGAGGAAGCCGGCACGGACATGTCCTGGACGTTTGCCGTCGAGACGCTAGATCACAAGCAGCGCGCCCATCAGTCGCTAAGCCTCGACAAGGGCTTTCTTCCTTGAACCCCAATCAGCAAAAGACCGGAATGCCGCTGCACCGGCTCAAACCTCGACCGGCTAAAGGTTGAGCCTGACGCACCGTCAGTTAGAACATGAGGCCATGAGCGAACCAGACTCGACAGAAAGCACCTTGAGCACATGGCAGCGCGCCATGGTTTTAGTGTGCGTCGTCATGGCCACCACGCTCTACTCGACGACGATCCTCATCGTTTCCACCGTTCTGCCCCAGATGCAGGGCTCGATGTCTGCCACGGCGGACGAAGTCTCCTGGGTCATCACCTTCAATATCCTGGCAACCGCCATCGTCACGCCCATGACGGGCTGGCTGTCGGGACGCTTCGGCATCAAGAGCGTGATGTTCTGGAGCATCTTGGGCTTCACCTTTACAACCCTGATGTGCGGACTATCACATTCACTGCCGGAGCTGGTCTTCTGGCGCATCTTGCAAGGCGCCTTCGGCGCACCGTCGACACCCCTGGCGCAATCCATCCTCCTAGACACCTTCCCCAAGCGCCAGCATTCCATGGTTCTCGGGCTATTCGGCTTTGGCGTTGTCATCGGCCCAGTCATCGGCCCGACCCTCGGCGGCTACATGGCCGAGGAGTACACGTGGCGATATGCCTTCTATGCCATTGTCCCTGTCGGCCTCCTGGCCGTCGCGGGCCTGCGCGTATTTCTGCCACCCGATCGAGCCCGCGTGGCCCGCCCCTTGGACTGGACCGGCTTCCTGGCCCTGTCGGTTGCGTTGGCCGCCATGCAGCTCGTACTCTCGCGTGGACAACGGCTCGATTGGTTCGAATCGACCGAGATCCGGATCGAGGTTCTGATCGCGGTATTGGCGTTCTGGGTTTTCGCTTCCCACGTCATGACGGCCCGTCAGCCGTTCCTTGACCCTCGCCATCTCCTCAATCGCAATTATGCCATCGGCCTCATGCTGGTTTTCCTTTACGGCATGTTGAACTTCACGCCAGTGGTGTTGCTTCCCCCACTTCTCAAGGCCCACGCCCACTTCCCCGAGACCATCGTCGGCGAGATCGTCGCCAGCCGGGGCGCGGGAGGTTGCATCGGCTTCCTCATTGCCGGATTTGCAAACCGCATAGATCCACGCCTGAGCATGATGACAGGCTTCGGCATGCTGCTGGTAGCCGGCGCCTGGCTGATGCAAATGGACTTCAACGTCCAGCCCGTCACGCTGATGGCCAACGCCGCATTGCAGGGACTGGCCATCGGCGCCATCTGGGTGCCTTTGACCGTCACGACTTTCTCAGGCATCGCCGAGAAGGATCGGGCCGAGACCAGCGCGGTTTTCCATCTCTTGCGAAATTTGGGCTCCAGCGTCTTTATCTCGGTCTGCGTCGCAGAGATCGTACGCTCAACCGGCATCAACTACAGTCGCATGATCGAAGGCATCTCGCCCTTCAATCCGTCCCTTTCGTTGCCATGGGTCGTAGGCGCCTGGGACCTGAACTCCCTGGCAGGCCTGCAACGCATCGCCAACGAAGTCTCGCGCCAATCGGCACTCATCGCTTATCTCAATGCCTTCGGAATGTTCACCGCCGCTTGCGCCATCACAATTCCGCTCATCCTGCTCATGGGCGTCGGCAAATCGAAGCCGACGAGTTGAGATCAGCCGCCAGTGCTGCGGCAGCGTTCCGGCAATCGTCGCCTCGACGCCGGCACCGCAGGCACCGCAGGCACCGCAGGCATCCCAAGTGATGCCACGCCCAACAGATGAACGCATGTATCGATTTGCAACATGACTGGCGCGCAACCTGCGCTCCCCCTGGCCCTTACCAGGTCACTCGCCATCCCCAATGGCTTCCGAAATCGCACATTTTGGCACGCCCGCGGCTGGCGTCGATCTTGCTACTGAGACCTCGCTTGCGGAAGGCCCCGGTCGAGTGCAGCGGCCTCTTCGCCTGCACACACACCGTTGAAACTCTCACAACGTGCGGCAAATCACTGAAATGGCAAACACCTGGCACCCCGACGAGGATACGACCCCGACCCCCGGCAACGTATCGGAAATGGCGATCGTGTTGGAGGGCCGCCACGGTGCGTTTGCCGCCGAAGTCGCCGAATTCTTCTCCACGTTCCACTCCTTGCACGGCGACGCCGGACGCTGCTGGGCCTGGGCCGGTGTTGCGGAAACAATCCGCCAGCGCGAGCGCACCCGCTCCACCGTACGCTAACCATTAGCCAGTAAACTGGACGTTCGACCTGAACCGCATCCGGTTCGGGCAGCCCAAAGGCACGCTGATGTCGATGACCCAGGAAGCCGCACGCGTTGGCGTCTCCCGCCCGGGCGCCAACATGCGCGCCCGACTGGCCGGCTTCATCCAACGTCATGTGGCGGGGGATGAAGAAGGCGTGCGCCGTGGCGCGGCATCCGCATTCTTGGTGCGGGTTGCAAGCGCCGGCCTCCTCTACCTGTCGCAGATCGTTCTGGCTCGCTGGATGGGCGGCTTCGAATACGGCGTCTACATCGCCGTCTGGACCTGGGTCCTTGTCCTCGGTGGCCTTTGCAATCTCGGCATGCCAACCCTGATGATCCGACTTGTTCCCGAGCATCGCGAACGCATGCAGTTCGACGCGCTGCGCGGCCTGCTGTTTTACGGCCGCCTCATGCCGCTGATGGTGGCCAGCACGGTTGCAGTACTAGGTATGCTGGCCCTGACGTTTGCCAGCCACCTGATCGTCTCCGACTATCTCGTGCCGGCCATCGTTGCCATGCTCTGCGTCCCCCTGATCACGCTGAGTGACGTACACGACGGCATTGGTCGCGGCCGCGGCTGGATGATGACGGCACTGCTCCCGCCCTACGTCCTGCGCCCTTTGCTTGTGCTTCTGGCCATGCTCGGCGCCCACGCTCTGGGGTGGCCCATGTCCGCCACCACCGCTGCCGGCGCGGCAATCATCGGCACGTGGACAGCAACGGGCTTGCAAACGGTAATGCTGTGGTCCCGCTTGCGCAGCGAGGTGCCCACCGGTGCACGCGCCCGCCCACACGGCTGGTGGCTCTCCACCTCCCTGCCGCTTTTGGCCATCACCTTTTCCGAGATCTTGCTGCAGAACACCGACATCCTCGTCGTCAGTCACAATCTCGGCCCCGACCAGGTCGCGATCTATTTTGCCGCCGCCAAGACCATGAGTTTGGTCCTTTTCGTACATTATGCCGTCGGCAGCGCCATGGCAGGCCGCTTTGCGGCCCTGAACGCGCGTGGAGACAAGGCCGCTTTGGGCGCAGCCATACGCCAGGCGGTCAATTGGACGTTCTGGCCCTCGCTTGCGGCCGCGGCTGGTATTCTGGCCCTGGGCAAGCCTCTGCTATGGCTCTTCGGACCCCAATTCGCTGCCGGTTATCCCGTTATGCTCGTTCTTGTCGTCGGCTTCCTGTGCCGCGCGGCCGCGGGGCCATCGGAACTGCTCCTGAACATGCTGGGCCAGCAACGGGCGGCAGCGGTGGTCGCCATCTCCATCGCCAGCCTCAACATCGCCCTCAACCTCATGCTGACACCGCGCTTTGGCTTGATGGGCGCCGCCTCGGCAAGCGCCACGTCGCTGATGCTTGGATCAATACTGAACACATTGATTGCACGGAAAAAACTAGGCCTTTCAATTGCCATTTGGAGCAATTTTCGCGCTCATAGCGCCTGAATTTGCCCACTCACGCCATCGCGCGCAAAAGACTGCGGCATATTGTGATTTGCCGAAGCAACCTTGAGCCACCAGATAGATGTGGTGTGTGAGCAATCTGTGAAAGGCATCTGCAATGACGAGAACAAGCCTCATTGGTGCGCTGACGGCAGCTTCGCTGGGTTTAGTGGCTGCAACCGCCATGGCCGCGGATGTCGTCACCCGCAAAGACGACAAGACCATCGTCAAGGCCCCCACCACGAACGTCACGGTCGATGAGACCACAGGCGCCACGCGCGTGAAAGTGCGGGCATCGGACACACGCGTCGACGTCGACACCGATCGCGGCCTCGTGCGCATCCGCGTGCCCTACTTCAACGGCGACATCCGCTGGTAAAAGGCGCGCCCTACCCAATGTGACATGCGACTGGCAGAGCGTGGCCGGCAAAGGCCGCCTCTGCCCCCGCATTCAGCGAAGAGCAGCAATTGCGCCGTCCGGCAGCGCTCGGATCTATCTGGGATTGGCTGGGGCGCTAGGATTCGAACCTAGGAATGGCGATACCAAAAACCGCTGCCTTACCGCTTGGCTACGCCCCAATTCGCCGGGAACATATAGTGCCGCTGCCCACTGCGCAATGGTCGCTGCGACACATTCCGTGACCGCTTCGAGCGCTTCCCCGCCGAGGACGGCCTATAGCCCGATCAATCGCTGAAAACCGCTGCTCTGGCGGCCTAGCCGCCCCAGTCCTGAGCGCAAAATCGCTCATCGATGGCGTACGGTAGGAGCTGAAAAGAGGCGGAAATGTGCGCCGCAAGGCATGCCAACAAACACTGTTAACGCCGAAACCGCCACTGACGGGCGCACGCGAGCATACACCAGAACATCAACACATTGATTTAAATGGACATATGACGACGAGAACAATGTTGGGGGTAAACTGAACAGCAATCTGCACTTTTTCTTGCGTGCGGCATTTATGTCTCGTCAATGTTAGTATAGTGTAATCCTAATGGTCCAAAGTGGCAGTTAGACAGACGTGCTGGTGTGGGACCATCGAAGGTTTGTACCGATGAGCATAGATCGACTCTATAGGGCAGCCGAGGCAGCGGGCTTCGCAATGGCAACGCCGGATGAAGACGCAAAGTCGTCCTCTAAAGGCGAGGGCCGAAGTGAAGCTGAAATGTCTCGAGCCGTTGTTGTCATTTCCCCATCCAACCTGGGTACATCAGGCCAAAAAACCTGGAAAGAAATGACGGCGTGGCTGCGCGGTTATTTGCCAGCGACCGGTGGCCGGGCTCCGGCCTAGTGAACGGTTCGCTCCGTGAACGTTTCTGGTGTCCCGGTGGACAGGTCGGAACAACTTGGCGCGACCTAACGTCAACGTTCTCACGACCATCTATATTCTAACGATCCTCTCATTCTTCAAGTTTTGCACGCAGGCTTCCGTTTTAGAGCCCATGGCTCAACCGGCACGCTTGCATCCCAGGCAGACGGTTATTAACCAGCAAGGGATGGCGCGGCCCATACATGCGCCCCCCCGTGCCGTCGCTTGCCATATATCGAGACACCGAAGCAAAATCTGGCCCGAGCGTGCTAATGTCCACGTGGCCCGTTCGCCAGTCCAAATTGGCCCACGCCAATCAAACGTGTCCGGCACTTCGCTGCGCGAGCGCGTCGAACGCGTCCTTCGCAAATCCATGTTCCGTCGAGCATCCACGCCCCGATGACAGCATCCCGTCCCGAATTCCCATCCGTCGACGAAATCCTCCGCTCATCGGCGACACAAGTGGCAATGGCAAGTCACGGCCGCCAGGCCACGGTCAATGCGGTCAGAAAATCGCTCGACGGCTATCGCGAGGCCGTGCGCACCGGAAAAACCAATCCGATCGAAAGACCAGCAGCTGTCATAGCGATTGCGTCGGAAGCGGCATCTGCTCTGGCGGCTAGCGCAGTCCCTAGATTACGCCGTGTTTTCAACCTCACGGGGACCGTGCTGCACACCAATCTCGGCCGCGCCGTCCTGCCCGAATCTGCCATTGCAGCAGCAATTGACGCCATGCGCCATCCCGCAGCCCTCGAATTCGATATCGCATCGGGCGGCCGCGGCGAGCGCGACAATGCTATCCGGCCGCTTCTGATCGAACTGACCGGGGCCGAAGACGCCATCGCGGTCAACAACAACGCTGCAGCCGTTATGCTCGTCCTGAACACGCTCGGTGGCGGTCGCGAAACCATTCTGTCACGCGGCGAACTCATCGAGATTGGCGGCGCCTTCCGCATGCCCGACATCATGTCCCGCGCCGGCACGCGGTTGGTGGAAGTCGGCACGACCAATCGCACACATCTCAAGGATTACCAGGAGGCGATCACGCCGGACACCGGCCTGCTGATGAAAGTTCACACCTCGAACTATCTGGTCCAGGGCTTCACCGCCGAGGTCCCGGCAACCAGCCTCGCACGCTTGGCCGCCGAACGCGCCATTCCCTTTGTCGATGATCTCGGCTCCGGCACCCTGGTTGATCTCACCCGCTGGGGCTTGAAGCGCGAGCGCACCGTGTCCGATGCCATCACCGACGGTGCCGACCTTGTCACGTTTTCTGGCGACAAACTTCTTGGTGGCGCCCAGGCAGGTTTTATCGTTGGCCGCCGCGACCTGGTCCAACGTTGCGCCAAGAATCCCATGAAGCGTGCCATGCGCCTCGACAAGGTGCGTCTGGCAGCCCTTGAAGCGACGCTGCGTCTCTATCGCGATCCCGACCGCCTTGCCGAGCAGTTGCCGACATTGGCACTGTTGAGCCGCAAGCCGGAAGCGATGAGGCCACTTGCACAAGCCCTCCTGGAGCCACTTCGCAAAATTGCGGGCGAAGCTTTCACGGTCGAGATCACCGCCTGCAGCAGCCAGATCGGGTCCGGCGCGCTGCCACTGGAAACGCTCCCGAGCCTTGCCTTGGCACTCTCCCCCACGGCCCGCAAGGGCGGAGGCGGCCAACTCAACGCCTTGGCATCCGCGTTGAGGGAGCTCCCGATCCCGGTCATCGGCCGCATCGACAAGGGCGCCCTCATTCTCGATCTGCGCTGCCTGGATGACGAAGCAGCCTTCAAATCCAACATCGAGCACCTGTCGACGACCGGCATGGTTTCACCTTGAGCCAATCGGTCGTGCAAGGAAAGTCTTGTCACTTGCGCCCACCCCGCGACAATGCTGTTAAACTCCGCCACAACCATTTCTGACCGTCAGCCGCCACGCGCAAGCTCGAGCCAATGCCGCCCCGACTGCGCCGCCGTGAAGAAGGACCACGCGAATGAGCCGCTACCACGAGGTTTACGCAGCATGGCAAAAGGATCCTGAAGCCTATTGGGGCGAAGCCGCGCGCGAAATCGACTGGATCAACAAATGGGACCGCGTCTTTGATCCCGGCATGGGCGAATACGGTCGCTGGTTCGCTGGCGCTGAGTGCAACACAGCCTACAACTGCCTAGATCGGCATGTTCTGCAGGGACGCGGTCAGCAAAAGGCCCTGATCTACGACAGCCCCGTCACGAACACCCAGAAATCCTACACCTACGCCGAGCTGACCGACGAGGTCGCAACCTTCGCCGGCGTGCTGGCCGATCGCGGCGTCAAAAAGGGCGACCGCGTCATCGTCTACATGCCAATGGTACCGGAGGCAGCCATTGCCATGCTGGCTTGCGCCCGCATCGGCGCGGTCCACTCCGTGGTATTCGGTGGCTTCGCCGCCAACGAGTTGGCAACCCGCATCGACGACTGCAAACCAGTCGCCATCGTCACCGCCAGTTGCGGCATCGAAACAGCCCGCGTCATCGCCTACAAGCCTCTGTTGGACCGCGCCATTGAGTTGGCCGTGCACAAAGTCAGCTTCACCGTTCTCCTGCAGAGGCCGGAGGCGAAGGCCACGATGATCGAGGGCCGTGACTACGATTGGGCCACATCCGTGCAGGAGGCCAAGGCGCGTGGGCATAAAGCCAAGTGCGTTCCCGTCGCCGCCACAGACCCCCTCTATATTCTCTACACCTCCGGCACCACAGGTTCCCCGAAAGGCGTCATCCGCGACAACGGCGGACACATGGTTGCGCTCAAGTGGACCATGAAGAATCACTACGGCATCGAACCCGGCGAGGTCTTCTGGGCGGCCTCCGACGTGGGCTGGGTCGTCGGCCATAGCTATATCGTCTACGCACCGCTCCTCCACGGTGCCACCACCATCCTTTACGAAGGTAAGCCCGTCGGCACACCCGACGCAGGCGCCTTCTGGCGCGTCATCGCCGAGCACCGCGTCGCCGCAATGTTCACCGCGCCAACCGCGTTCCGCGCCATCAAGAAGGAAGACCCCCAGGGCGAATTCATCAAACGTTACGATCTGCGCGCCTTCCGCACGCTCTTTCTAGCCGGCGAGCGCGCCGATCCCGAAACCATCAAGTGGGCCGAGCAGCACCTCCAGGTTCCGGTCATCGACCATTGGTGGCAGACCGAGACGGGTTGGGCCATCGCCGGCAATCCGGTTGGCCTCGGCCAGCTTCCCGTCAAGTATGGCTCGCCATCGGTGCCCATGCCGGGTTTCGAGCTGCACTGCCTCGACGAGAAGGGTTCGCCCTTGCCGCCCGGTCAGCAGGGCACGCTGGCCATCAAGTTGCCCCTCCCGCCATCGAGCCTGCCGACATTGTGGGGCAACGACGAGCGCTTCCGCAAAAGCTACCTCGCCGACTTCAAGGGCTATTACACCACCTCTGACGCCGGTTACATCGACGATGATGGCTACATTTTCGTGATGGCGCGCACTGACGACGTCATCAACGTCGCAGGCCATCGCCTTTCAACCGGTCAGATGGAAGAGGTCGTCGCCCGCCACAAGGACATTGGCGAGTGTGCCGTGGTTGGCATCGCTGACGACCTCAAGGGACAGCTGCCCGCAGGATTCATCGTCCTCAATTCCGGCGTCAATCGCGACGCCAAGGAGATCGAGGCAGAAGTCATCAAGCTGGTGCGCGACGAGATCGGCCCCGTTGCCGCGTTCAAGCAGGTGATGACGGTCAGCCGCCTGCCCAAAACCCGCTCGGGCAAGATTCTCCGCGGCACCATGCGGGCCATTGCCGACAGCGAACCCTGGAAAATGCCTGCCACCATCGACGACACGGCCGTCCTCGACGAGATCACCGAAGCCCTGAAGGCACGCGGCCTCGCCAAGCAATCGAAGGGCCCAACCACCTGAGGCGACGAGATCGAAAGAGTTCTCAAACGAAAAATCCCCGGAGCGGGTCGGCTCCGGGGATTTTCTGTTACGCCACCATCGAGGCGGTCAATGGCCAGTTGGCGTTTGGCGCCTGACACGTCGGCGTCCACGCGGACTATAACGGCAGTCGCACCAACAACCGCTACAGTCCAACCTCACAGCTGCCGAAGCTTGGGATCAAGCGCGTCGCGCACCGCATCGCCAAAGAGATTAAAGCCGAACACGGCAAGCGTAATCGCAAGTCCGGGATAAATCGCAACCCAAGGCGCGCTTTCCGCATATTCCTCAGCACCACCGCGCAGCATCAAGCCCCACGCCGGTGTCGGCTCCTGCACGCCAAGGCCCAGATAAGACAGCGATGCCTCGATCAGGATCGCCTGGCCAACCGAAGCCGTGAAAATGATGAGGTACGGCGCCATCACGTTCGGCACCATATGGCGCAGGATGATGCGGGCATGGCTGAAGCCTTGTGCCCGCGCCGCATCAACATAGGGAATTTCCCGGATCGCCAGCGCGCTGGAGCGCACCACTCGCGCACACCGTGGAATAAACGGAATCGTGATCGCCATGATCACCTTCCAGGTGTCGCTGATCGGCAGGGCGTCGCCGATCGACACCACCGCCAGCGCCAGGATGATGAGCGGGAACGCCATCAGCACATCCATCACGCGCTGGAAGATCAAGTCGAAGGCCCCGCCGAAATAGGCACTCGTCACGCCGAGCACAAGTCCCAGCGTCGCGCCGACGAAAGCGGCGACGAAGCCCACCAGAAGCGCCGTTCGTGCGCCATAGATGATGCGCGTGAGAAGGTCCCGTCCATATTGGTCGGTCCCCAGAAAGTGCTCGCTGTCCGGCGCCGACAGCATTGATCCGAAATCGTTGAGCGTCGGATCTTATCTCGTAATGTATGGCGCGAACAACGCCATGAAGATCATCGCCAGAACAACCAGCGCGCCAGCCGTCCCGAGCGGATTCTTACGCGCGAAATTCCAGATTATGGTCACCAGCGAGTCCCGGATCTGAACTCTGTCTGCCCCAGAAGCGTCTTGAGCCGTAGCCATGAGTGATCGTCCTCTGAGCGTCAGCGATTATAACGGATCCGCGGGTCGAGCCACGCATACCAAAGATCGACGAAGAAGTTGGTCATCGCGAAGATCGCCACCACCAGCATGACCAGGGATTGGGTCATGTTGTAGTCGTGGTTCTCGACCGACTCGACGAACAGCTTGCCCACACCATTGAGGTTGAACACCTGCTCGGTGACGACAAGACCACCCATCAGGAAGGCAAATTCGATGCCGATGATCGTGATGACCGGCAAGAGCGCATTTCTGAGGGCATGACGGCGAATGACCAGATTTTCCCAAACACCCTTGGCGCGTGCGGTCCGCACATAGTCTTCGCGCAACACCTCCAGCACCGCCGAGCGCGTCATGCGCGTCGCCACCGCGGAATAGCGATAGCCTGTCGCCAGTGCCGGCCAGATCAGCATGGAAAGGTTGTACCAGGGATCAACCCACAGCGGTCGGTACGTAATCGGCGGCATCCACGATTGCCCGAACCAATACTTGGTCCCGATCAGAATACCGAGAATGATGAGAATGCCGAGCCAGAACGAAGGGATCGCAATGCCAGCAATCGAAAAGGTGCGCACGGCATAGTCGACCCAGGTATCTTGCTTCACAGCAGCAAGCGTACCGAGCGGAATGGCAATGAGCACTGAGACGATCGTCGCCATGATGGCGATTTGCAGCGAGAGCTGGAACCGCAGCGCGACCTCGTCGAAAATCGGTTGCCCGGTCCACATCGACTTGCCGAAGTCGCCAACGACAAAGCCGGAAATGAACTCCCAGAATTGCACCCAAAGCGGTCTGTCGAGACCGAGATCGAGGCGGCATTGCTTGACGACGTCGAGATCCACCGTACCGCCGCCACCCGCCATCCGCAGATAGCAGATATCCCCGGGAATGGCGCGCATCAGCAAGAACACCAGAAGCGCTGCGCCAAACAGCGTCGGGATCATCAACAGCAGGCGCTTGATGACGTACTGCAGCATGTTTCAATCGTCCGCTGGAAAGACTGTAGTTTGCGAGATCGTTATCGAACGTAGACGTAGCGAACAGCGCCGGCCCTGAGGCACGGCGCTGTCCTGACGCTGACGCAATCAGCCCTTGTCGATCCAAAGACCGGACAGGTCCTGGTTCAGGTAGTGGCTCGGCGTAATCTTCCAGCCCTTGAGATAGCTGCGGTACGGATTGATCTTGTACCACCAGAAGATTTGGAAGTTGTGAGCCTGCTCGTCCAAGACGCGCTTTTGATACTGCGTCATGAGCTTCTTCTGTTCGGCCTTGTCCCTCGTCCGGACCATCGTGTCGAACATCTTCTCGAGCTCGGGGTCCTTGAACTTGCCGTACTGCTGTGAAGAACGGCCCGTTGGGAGGTAATAGGCAACGTCAAGCAACGGGTTCACCACAGACTGGCAGTTGGCTGTGATACCCACCTCGAAGTCACCGGCCCTGAGACCGGCAAACCAGCCAGCCGTCGCCTCGTTGCGCATTTTGGCCGTGATGCCGACCTTCTTCCACTGGTCGATCAGCCACGTACCGACAATCGTATAGGGCGGGTCGGTCGCACGATTGAGGAAGGTGAAGCTAAGGTTGGGAACACCGGCTTCCTTGAGCAGACGCCGTGCCTCTGCACGCGACTTCTCGATGTCCGGCCAGTATCCGGCGACCTTATGCAGTTCGTCCCTCGACATGTCGAGTTCGTGACCGGGAAAAACGATGCCGTTGGCCGTTTTCACGATCGCAATCTTCGACAGATCCTTCGAGCCCTGCCAGCGGTCGAGAGCGAGCGTCAACGCGCGGCGCACGCGCACATCGTCGAACGGCTTGACCGAATGGTTCGGCGTCAAAACGATACCGCAGTTCCAGTCGCTCTCCTGGACGGTGATGTCCTTGCCGAGCGCACGAACGAGATCGTCGCGGCTCTTTGGTGGGAAACCGCGGAATTCGATCGCCGCCTGATCACCACGAATAGCCTGCACGCGCAACGACTGCTTCTTCGCAAAGATCGCCTCGAAGCCATCGAGATAGGGCTTGCCCTTGTGATAGTAGTCCTTGTTCGCCTTGCCCGTGATGCGTGCGCCCGCTTCACGTTTCTCGAACACGAACGGCCCCGAGCCAACGATGTTGGTCTCGTACCACTTCTGGTCCTTGTCGAGCTTCGACTTCGAGTAGATGAAGTTGTAGGGGTTCGCGACAACCGGAATGAACGCGCCCGTCGCATACTTCAGCTTGAAAACCACGGTCTCGTCATCGGGTGCATTGACGCTTTCGAGCATCGCCCACTGGCCCTTGCGGCCTGACGAAACGCCCTTTGGCGGAAACGCGATGCGCTGGAAGCTTGCCGCAACGTCCTTGGCCGTCAACGGCTCGCCGTCGTGGAACTTCACACCTTTGCGGATCTTGAAGGTGTAGGTCTTGCCGTCGTCCGTCGGCTCCGGCACGTCGCCCGTACACAGATCGCACCTGAAGTCCGTGAGCGTAGCGGGATTGTCTGGATTGACGCGGATTAGCACGCTGTAGAAAGGCGCAATCGGATGGATCAGCGCGAACGTCGTCTCTTTGTGCCCGTCGAAGCTCGGCGGCTCGGCCGGCACGACGAATTTCAGAATTCCACCCTTTTTGGGGGCAGCTTGGGCGATCCCGGGCGCCGCAACGGCGAAACCCGCCGCCGCCGCGATGCCCATAACCGCACCGATAGATGTCAACTTCATGCGTTCTTCTCCCTATTCAGCTTACAAACATCATCATTCTTATTGTTCAGCGCACATTTCCGGCGCCGTTGCCTATCGGTCTCCAGCTACCACTGGAAGCTGAGCGTGGCCGCTCATTCCGCGATCAAGGATTGGAAACCGTCCGGTGTCGTCGCGAACACCACCAATCAATCGCATCGTCGCATGGCACATGCCATCATCCGCGGATGCGTCATCTGGCAACCATAGCAGAAGCAACAATCGCCCTCCGTTGAGGCCGACTGCATTTCCGCCGAGCAAACCAGAGACCGATTGCCCAAAAAGGTTAACCTGCCTGACTTAGGCTGGTCACTTGGCCGGATCCTCCCAATTCACACGCAACACGGATCGATACGTTTTTCGCCGCCTCAACCGTTGCGCCGGGCCGAGCAGCGTTGCTCCGAGCGATTATGCAGACAATTCCGCGCCGGGCAAGCCTTTAGCCCGCCCCAAGCCGCCATGCACGATTACGATTTTGGGCGCAGGTAGTGCCGCTCGTCGCCCATCCAGCCGACCCCCGCCGGAACCGTGTAGTAGAATTCAGCGATCATCGACGTGAAAAGCCAGCCATTGGCCGAACGTTGATAGATGTCGTCGTATCTCCCCGACACCAGATAGCTGACACCGGCGCGGCCATAGCGCGCTTCGAGGTAGGATCGGCCTGTGCCACGATCACCGTCGATCTCGACGAGATGGCTGTGGATGTACTGCTTGATGAAAAACCGTTCGCGCTCGCCCATGCCCCGGAAACCACGGTCGATGGCATCCCGCCCTTCATAGCGTGCGAGGTAGCCGAGTTCGACGATCGCATCGTCTGCAAACAGCGCGACGATATCCTCGTACCGCCCGTCGTTGATGCACGAATGGTACGCGTTCCTGAGCGCTCGCACCGCCTCGATATCCTCGAGACGGCGAATGCGCGCCTCGAGCGCAGCAAGATCGGTCATCGGCAGCTCTCCCAAAGAACTCAAAAGTGCAGGCGCATTTTTGCCCCGCGCGACGGCAAATTCAATGCTGGGCCATTCGTCGTTCCCGCGCCCTGCTCGAGTTGCTCGTCGAGATAGCGCCGCGTCGTGTCGTAAGGCGAGATATCAACCTCCCAGAAACCGTCGAACGGGTCGGCGATATCGAGCAGCAGAAGTATGATGAAGGACGAAAACACCGTAAGCAGGAAGATGATCGTGTAGTTGTGCGATATCTTCTCCGCCGGATCGACGAAGAACGTCATGATCATCGACAGCGACATGACCGCCAGCATGACAACGAGATAACCCGGCACGCGATAGTTCGTCAGGGCAATCCTCTCTGCCCGTATCGCGGCCAGCTCATTCATGCTCTTCATGATCTCGCCAAGCGCAATGCGGTCGTTTTCATCCTCGCAATTGAGACGTGCAATGAGGCTGACGCACGTCGACAGGCGCCGGGCACTGTCATCCACGGTCTTGCGTGGATCGCGAAACGTCGCCGCAAGGTAGTCGCGGAAGATTTTTCGAAGCTGGCCGATCGTATCGAGATTCTTCGCCGTTCCCTGCATGTAGATCAGGAAGTCAGAGATGGCACGGATCTTGTCCGTCTCGTTGGTAATCGCCTTGAAAAGGTGGTCGAACGATTCGATGGCCTTCACCAGCACCAGCGCGGTCGTCACGGCGTAAAGCGTAGCCATCACCGCGAAGAATTGCTCCGCTGTATTGCCATTGATGGGGATCGACCAGATATTCTGCTTCAACCAGACGACGCCATGCGACCAGCGATAGGCTTCCACCATCACCACGCCAAGCACGAGCGGCAGCACCACCCGCCAAAACACGCCGACCGCGTAACGGCCGCCGATCAGCCAGACAACGATCGCTGCAAGAATGGGCGCCAGGACCAGATACGTCGGCAAATGATAAAAGGCAGCCATTGCGCTGGCGCTCAGCGAAACCAAAGATCCAAGCAGCAGAGTCACGACAAGTTGCATGCCTACCTCGCAATAAAGGTCTGCTGAAATACCCCGCCGCGTGCCCTCTGCAATTTCACACTTCAACCAGGCTTGCGATCAACGTTCCCTGGTTGACCTGCTGCCCCTCGCTGGCAGCCACCTTCGCAATCGTTCCGTCGCGCGCGGCGTGCAGCACATGTTCCATCTTCATCGCTTCGACAACAGCAATGCGATCACCCTTGGCAACCGCCTCCCCTTCAGCGACGAAAATGCGTGCCACCTTGCCGTTGATCGGCGCGCGGATGGTATCGCCGCTGCCGCCGTCGTCCAGCATCGATGCATCATACCGCGGCTTGCGCACGCAGACCTGCTCGCCGTCGAACAGCAGATAAAGCCCATCATCGCAATCGAACCTGTAGTGATCCCGCACGCTGGCAGGCGATCCGGCTGCCACCGCATCCTCGACAACGTCTGGAAAGACTTCGCCGGCACGCCACGCAAGCGTCAACGTCTCCTGGACATCGTCGACAACCAGCGGCATCGGAACACGTCGCACCGCACCGAGCTGAAACGCATCCGCTGTCGCCCAAGGCCCCACCGCATCATTTTCATGCGCCAGGCGTTGCCCTTCCACAGACACCAACGCTCGAATGCCAACCATCTGCTCGGCCCGCGTAACGCGACGCAGCGCCAGCACCTCCATCTTGCGCGCAATCAACCCCGTATCCATCGCACCGTTGCGCACGTCATCATCGTCGAGCAATCGCATCAGGAAGGGAATGTTGGTCCGTGGCCCTGCCACAGAGAAGGTTGCAAGTCCGCCCCGCAGGTACCGGATGGCAGCCTCTCGGTTGTTTCCATCCACAATCAGCTTTGCGATCATGCTGTCATAGAACGGCGAGATCGAATCGCCCGCCACCACACCGCTCTCCAATCGCATCTCGTCATGGCGTCGCGCCACGAACGCTTCGATCCGCCCGATACTGGGCATGAAATCGGCAGAAGGATCTTCAGCGCAGATCCGCGCCTCGATCGCATGCCCGCTCATCGTGATCTCATCTTGCGCCAACGGCAGTTCTTCGCCCGACGCCACGCGCAATTGCCACTCCACCAGATCGAGCCCGGTAATCTCCTCCGTCACGGGATGCTCGACCTGCAGTCGTGTATTCATCTCGATGAAGTACCATGTGGCGTCTGGCCCGAGCGCGCCGCCCTCGACCAGAAACTCGACGGTTCCGGCACCTTCGTAGCCGACAGCCTTGGCAAGCTTCACAGCCGCCCCGCACATCTTCTCGCGCAATTCAGGCGACATCCCTGGCGCTGGTGCTTCCTCGATCACTTTCTGGTTCCGCCGCTGCAGCGAACAGTCCCGTTCGAACATGTGCACCACGTTGCCATGCGCGTCGCCGAACACCTGCACCTCGATGTGCCGCGGCTTCTCCACGAATTTCTCGATCAGCACGCGCGCATCGCCGAACGCCCCTTGCGCTTCCCGCTGTGCCGACGCCAACAGCTCCGGCAGCTCGGCTTCCGAAGCGACCAGCCGCATGCCGCGCCCGCCGCCACCCGAGACGGCCTTGATCATCACGGGGTAGCCGATCCTTTTGGCTTCCTTGGCAAGCGTGCCCGCATCCTGCTTCTCGCCCTGGTAGCCCGGCACCACCGGTACTCCGGCCTTGATGGCGACTTCCTTGGCGGCGGCCTTGCCGCCCAGCGCCCGCATGGCGGCGGGGTTCGGTCCGATGAACTTGATCCCCGCTTTACCAGCAGCCTCGGCAAAATCCGCGTTCTCGGCCAGAAATCCATAGCCCGGATGAATGCCCTCCGCCCCAGTCGCTTTGGCCGCCGCAATGATCTTGTCGCCGCACAGGTAACTTTCGGTCGCCGGCGAAGGCCCGATATGCACGGCTTCGTTGGCCTCCCGAACATGCAGCGCTTTGGCGTCGGCATCCGAGTAGACGGCAACCGTTCCCACCCCCATGCGCTTCGCCGTGCGGATGATCCGCCGGGCGATCTCGCCACGGTTGGCAATCAGGATTTTGCGCAGCATGGAGGACCCGTCGGTTGCGGAAGGGAAGGGATGGGGCAGCTCGTTCCTGGATTTATGCCGCGCATCCCCAGGCTTGTCACGGGCCACGGCTCCGCTATTTTGCACTGCAGCAAAGATTTGGAGAGAACCGATGGCCGAAGCCGCGCTAAGCCGCACCTCGACGTTTGATGCCCACCAAGGCGCCCTCGCCGCCGCGGAACGCGTGCTCGCACTGGCCAAAACAGGCGTCCGCGCCAAACAGGCCGCCGCCAAATCGCCGGATGCTGGCCAGCACGCCCTGCATGGCCTTGCCTGGCTTGCCACCTACGTCGAAGCCCTCCGCCAGATGCTGGGGTGGGCCCAGCGCATGGCCAGCGAAGGGCGCTACGGTGAGATGGAAGGCCTTCTCCTCGACGTCGCGTTCGGGGAGTATTTGGCCCAGATTGCTGGCGGCATTCCCATGAGTCAGGTCGAGACGATCCGTCTCGGCCAACTTGGTATACCGGCAGCCGACGCCGCCCACTTCATGGCCGAGTCCCACGTCGCCACCCTGATCGAACGCGGTGGCAGCGATGAGGTCAAGGCCCGCATCGCCGAGTTGATCGCCGATCAGCCTGCCGCCACGACCTTCGGCGACTCCGGTCTCGACGAAACGCACTCCGCCATGCGCGAGGAGATGCGCAAGTTCGCGCAAGACAAGGTGCTGCCCCACGCCCACGAATGGCACCTTGAGAACGACTACATCCCCATGGACGTCATCACCGAAATGAGCGCCATGGGTGTCTTCGGCCTCACAATTCCTGAGGAACACGGCGGCTTGGGGCTTGGTAAGGAAGCCATGTGCCTCGTTTCCGAGGAACTCTCCCGCGGTTACATCGGCGTCGGCTCGCTCGGCACCCGCTCGGAGATTGCCGGCGAGCTGATCCTCCAGAACGGCACCGATGCCCAAAAGGAGAAATACCTGAAGGCCATCGCCACCGGCGAGATCATCCCCACCGCTGTTTTCACCGAACCCAACACCGGTTCCGACTTGGCCTCGCTGCGCACCCGCGCCGAGAAGCACGGTGACGTCTACAAGGTCTACGGCCAGAAAACCTGGATCACCCACCCCGTCCGTGCCGACATGATGACTTTGTTGGTCCGCACCAACCCCAATGAGAAAGGCTATCGCGGCCTCTCCATGTTGCTCGCCGAAAAGCCCCGTGGCACCGACGACAACCCGTTTCCCGCCGAAGGCATGACCGGCGGCGAGATCGAGGTCCTCGGCTATCGCGGCATGAAGGAATTCGACATCTCCTTCGATGGCTTCGAGGTGCCGGCCTCCCAGCTTTTGGGCGGCCAGGAAGGTCAGGGCTTCAAGCAACTGATGGCAACCTTCGAAAGCGCCCGCATCCAGACCGCAGCCCGTGCCGTCGGCGTCGCCCAGTCGGCCATGGACTTGGGCCTCAAATACGCCCTCGAGCGCCAGCAGTTCGGCAAGGCGATCTATGCCTTCCCGCGCGTTGCCAACAAGATCGTCATGATGGCGGTGGAAACCATGGTGGCACGCCAGATCACCTACTTTGCCGCCCGCGAAAAGGATGAAGGCCGCCGCTGCGACCTCGAGGCCGGCATGGCCAAGCTGCTGGCCGCCCGCATCGCCTGGGCCAACGCCGACAATGCCCTGCAGATCCACGGCGGCAACGGCTTTGCCCTGGAGTATCCGATCAGCCGCGTGCTCTGCGATGCCCGCATCCTCAACATCTTCGAGGGCGCCGGCGAGATCCAGGCACAGGTGATCGCCCGCAGATTGCTGGAGGGCGCCAACTGACGGCGACCGGCATTAGGCAGAGCGCGGCAGCAAATCCAGCGCAGCAAGCGGCTGGATCCGCCCAGTGCGCTCCAAGCGCGTAAGTTATCGGATCGCCTCACCTGGAACGCCAGTGACCAGGATATTTAAAGCCTGCCAACGGGTTGGAACGTTGGCGCGAAGAATCCCTGGTGACTGAGGCTCCCGGAACTGGCCGATCGACAGATCGGCCGTGCCCCCTCAAATGGAGGGCGCAACTCCATCTCAATCGAGCCCCCAACGCGTCCGGAGGCAGCCGCATCCGGCGACGGGATGCTCCCGGATGCCCCTACAGGTTGCCACCCGCCCATCATCAGGTTAGCCTCCCTGCGCACAAGATCAACTTGTAGCAATTCGCAAGGTCTTTCCACGATTTCGACAGAGGACAGCGCGCTGAGTTCCGTAGAGCGCGGGATTTCTTTAATGCGCGCTGCAATGCGCCATGACAACTGATGACAACGGGCCCGGCAAAGACGAGGCAATATCTCGCCTTCAGCATTCGTTCACCCGCCCAACCCCTGACGAGCTGCGAAGGGTCTACGATGGCTGGGCCAACGAATACGAGAAGAACCTTGTCGATGACTTGGGATATCACGCACCCGAACTCGTCGCCGAAGCAGCCACCCGCTTTTTCACCGGCATCGACGCTCCATTGCTCGACATCGGTTGTGGCACCGGTCTGACCGGTCTCGCCGTCCGCCGTCATGGCGACTGGCCCTTGCACGGCCTCGATATAAGTCCAGAAATGCTTGAGATCGCGCGAGAAAAAGGGATCTACGAAAAACTCCTGCTCGCCAACCTGAATGAAGAACTCGAGATCCCCGACAACACCTACGCTGGCGCCATTTCCTCCGGCACCTTCACCGTAGGACACGTACAGGCTGAGGCTTTGGCCGAAATATCGCGAGTTCTGGCGCCAGGCGCCCCGTTCGCATTCACGGTCCACTCAGACATCTGGGACGCCAGCGGTTTTCCCGACACGATCGAGCGCCTGGAGGCTGAAAATCGTATCGAGCTGGTTGAAAAAGAAGAAAAGCACCACCTGACCCAACTGCCTGACAAGACCAGCTTTATCTGCGTCGCCCTCGCCAAGTAATCCCACGTTGGAGGCGGCACGCCAGACCGGAGACGGGCACCAGTGATGGCGTGCCCCGCACCATCGACCATGAGGCCGCCGGCGGCCAAGGTTGCTTGACCGGCGCCAACATGCATCATGGCAAAGCACTAACCAAGATGAGTGTGCGCACCAACAAGATATATGCGTGCACATCCAGTGATGCCTTGTCGCCACCTTGAGATCGCGCCAGGCATTCCATCAGATAACGACCTAAGGATTCCGGACATTGACTGAAAAATTGCTGGAAACAGCTGAGGAACTCTCGCGCGTCGCATTTGGCTTCATGGCATCGAAAGCCCTCTTTGCTGGCTTGCACATCGATCTGTTCTCCCAGCTCTCGACCGGCGCCAAAGCCATTCCCGAAATCGCGAAGCAAACCAAAGTTCCCGTCAACCGCATCACCACCCTTGTTACGGCGCTGAATGCCATCGGTGCGCTCGATAAGCAGGGCGAGACCTACGCCAACTCGCCTGCTGCCGAGCATTTCCTGGTAAAGGGCGCACGCTATGACTTTGGCGACTACTTGCGCTACCAGATCGACAAGCAGATGTACCCGTTCCTGCTGCAGCTCAACCATGTCATGGATGGCACGCTGAACCCTGACGCCGTCGACTCCTACGAACGTTGGATGAACGATAGCGGCGAGGCCTCGCTCTATAGCGAATCCCAGCACGCAGGCTCCCTCGGCCCGGGCCGCACCTTGGCCCGGGTCGTCGACCTTTCAAAATCCAAATCCCTTTTGGATATCGGAGGCGGCACCGGCGCAATGACCATCAGTCTGTGCAACGCCTATCCCGACCTCAACGCCACAATAATCGACTTTCCGAACGTCGCCGAGATCGGCTGGCGCTTCATAACGGAAGCCAATCTGATCAATCGAGTCCGCTACATACCCGGCAACGCCTTGGAAGCCCAATGGCCGACCGAGCAGGACTCGGCCCTCATGTCGTACCTGCTGAGCGGTGTTCCCGGCGAACGCATCCCTGAGTTGTTCGCCCGCGCCTACGAGTCTTTGAGCCCCGGCGGCATCCTCATGGTTCACGATTTCATGGTCGAAGCCGACCGTACCGGTCCCGCTCTCGCCGCCCTGTGGCAACTCCAGCACCTCGCGTTCACGCCATCGGCACGCTCGCTCTCGGCCGAATGGTTGTCCGATGCCATGACCAAGGCCGGCTTTACAAACGTCGAACGCCAGGAACTCATCCCCGGCATGACCAAGCTGGTAACAGGCCAACGGGCAGCCTGATCGCAATCAGGCCACCTAGTTTTACAATGCCATTTGGCAAACGCCGCAATTAGCTGTTGCGGCATTGCCGGTAGCGACGCCACCAAACCGAGCTTCCCGTCCGCTTGGCGCGTTGGCGCATCCAGCTGCAGTCACCGTGATAATGACCGTCGTAGAAATAGAAGCCGGGTCCCCAGCCGTAATGTCTCCCGCGATGACCACGGTGTCCTCGACGAGGGCCATCGCCGACATTGACGCCGACGCCGCCGGGCCCGACCTGAACGCTCACGCCCTGGGCATTGGCGTCGATCGAGTAGGCCGCACTGGCCAGAATAAGCCCGCCAACGACTGCGGCCGTTTTGCTCATGCTCATCATCGATAAATGTCCTTTTCTGCAGCGAGGCGTCTATGCGCCTTCGTCCTGCCCGCAAAACTCGAAAAAGCTGCAAAAGTTCCCTGGAAAACGAAGGGCAAGCGCCAGCAGGCGCGAAGCCGGCGTTGCAATCGCGTTTTGCCCCGGATAACTGGAAGCGCAAGCCTTCGTACTGTCCGTTCGCGACCGACCCGACGAATGCATCTGCAATAGCGACGAAGAGGCTGTTGAGCAGCCAAAAGGCCTTCTCGCCCTCACGGCACAACGATCAACCTCGAAGATCTGACCATGCATGACCTCCAAGGCGTGCTCGACGAAATTCATCTTGAACTCGCGAAGCATACCGATCGCGGCCGCGTTGCCGACTACATCCCCGAACTTGCGAAATGCGACATTTCCAGGTTCGGCATCGCGATCCAAACCGTCGATGGCCACACATATGCTGCAGGCGACGCCTCGGAGCCATTCTCGATCCAGAGCATCTCCAAGGTCTTTGTCCTGACGCTGGCACTAGGCAAGATCGGCAACGCGCTGTGGCACCGCGTCGGCCGCGAGCCCTCCGGTACGGCCTTCAACTCCATCGTGCAGCTGGAAAGCGAGAAGGGCGTCCCCCGCAATCCGTTCATCAATGCTGGCGCCATTGTCATGGCCGATGTCGTTCTCGCCGGTCACAAGCCGAAGGAGACGATCGGCGAAATCTTGCGCTTCATCCGCGGCCTCGCCGATGACGACGAAATCTTCATCGACCAGGATGTCGCCCGCTCGGAAACCAAAACAGGTTTCCGCAATGCAGCACTCGCCAATTACATGCGGGCCTTCGGAAACCTGCACCACCCCGTTGGGGAAACGCTCGGAGTGTATTTCCATCAGTGCGCCATTGACATGAGTTGTCTGCAATTGGCGCGAGCAGGTCTCTACCTCGCCAACGGAGGCATCAATCCGTTGAACGGGGTCGTCGTCATTCCACGCGCCCGCGCCCGGCGGATCAACGCGATCATGCTGACTTGTGGCCACTACGACGGCTCCGGTGAATTTGCCTTCAGCGTCGGCCTCCCCGGCAAGAGCGGCGTTGCCGGCGGCATACTCGCAATCGTCCCAGGCAAGGCCGCCATAGCAGTCTGGTCGCCCGGGCTCGATACCATCGGCAATTCCAAGATCGGGACGATGGCGCTCGAGAAGCTGGTCGCCCGGACCGGCTGGAGCGTTTTCGGCCTCTAATCTTGTAACCAAAGGCTCATCGCGCCAAGCGGTCTTCCGCCGCCCACGGCCACAGTTCATGCGGCAGCGGCAATCGGTAGCTGGCCTAGCAAGCCCGGACAGCCTAACGTCTTTTGGCAATTTGCCGATCGGCAGGCCGCCCCGCGCCGGCCGCTGCCGCAAACACAATCAAACCTCCCAGTCCCAGGATCAAACAGCCATGCAGCCCATGAAACTTCGCACCGCCTTCGAGACCATCTCCCTCGAGGTCGGCCCCGACAAGGTCGGCATCGTCACCCTGAATCGCCCCGAGGTCAGGAACGCGATGAACACGCAGATGATGACCGATCTGCGCGATTGCTTCATGCAGTTCTATATCGACCCCAACGTCGCCGCCTGCCTGGTCATCACCGGCACCGGCGACCAGGCCTTTTGTTCGGGCGGCGACCTCAAGGAGCGCCGCGGCATGTCCGACGAAACCTGGCGCCAGCAGCACGCCATCATCGAGCAAATGGTGCACGCCATCCATCAGTGCCCGATCCCCATCATCGCCGCAATCAACGGCGCGGCCTACGCCGGCGGCATGGAAATCGCGCTCGCCTGCGATTTCGTCTATGCCGCAGATCATGCCAAATTCGCCCTCACCGAAGTGACACTCGGTATCATGCCGGGTGCGGCCGGAACGCAGAACCTCCCCCGCGCCGTCGGCGTCAGGCGCGCCAAGGAAATCATCCTGACCGGCACACCATTTACCGCAGCTGACGGCCTGGCTTGGGGCATGGTGAACAAGGTCGTGCCCGGCGCCGAGCTGAAAGACGCCGTTATGGCCACTGCGCGCAAGATTGCCGCCAATGCCCCCGTATCCATCCGCCAGGCCAAGAAATCCATGGATCGCGCAACCGAGGTCGACCGCAACACGGGCTACGCCTTCGAGATCGAGGCCTACAACCGGACCGTGGTAACCCAGGACCGACAAGAGGGCATCAACGCCTTCAACGAGAAGCGCAAGCCCGTGTATAAGGGTCAGTAGGAACAGGCTCGAACTGGAACCAATACGATGAAGAACCCTGATGTGATCGTGCGCGAAGTCGGCCTGCGGGACGGCCTTCAACTCGTGAAATCCTTTGTGCCGACCGAGACCAAGCTGACGTGGGCGCGCGCCGTCGCAGCAGCCGGCGTGCCGGAAATCGAAATCACCAACTTCGTGCCCGCCAAGGTGATCGCCCAGTTCGCAGATGCTGCAGAGGTGGCCGCCGCTGCTCTGACCATCTCGGGGCCGAAGATCGTGGCCCTCGCCCCCAATCGCAAAGGCGCAGAAAACATGCTGCGCGCCGGCATTCGCAACATCAACTTCGTGCTCTCCGTTTCCGAGGAGCACAACCTCGCCAACGTCCGCAAGACCGTGGACCAGTCCTTCGCCGAGTTCGAGAATGTTGTGGCCCTGCGCTCCGAGAACCCGGAATGGAAGGATGTCACCATCCAAGGCTGCCTTGCCACGTCATTTGGCTGCACCATCAAGGGCAAGGTCGATCCCGACGACGTGCTGAAATGCGTTGACCGCTATCTGACACTTGGCGCCGACGAAATCACGCTGGCCGACACCGTCGGCTACGCTGCACCGAGCGAGATCGCAAACCTGTTCCATCACACCGTGCAGATGGCAGCCGGCAAGCCCGTTTATTCCCACTTCCACGACACGCGCGGGCTTGGCCTCGCCAACGTCTACGCCGCACTTGAAGCTGGCGTCCGCGCCTTCGACGCCTCGACAGGCGGCCTTGGCGGCTGCCCGTTCGCACCCGGTGCTTCCGGCAACATCGTCATGGAGGACCTCGTCTTCATGCTCGAGAAGGAAGGCTTGAAAACCGGCGTCGACCTCGAAAAATACCGCAAGGCGCGCGAAATCGCCGAAGCAGCCCTGCCCAACGAGAAGTTCTACGGCACCATTCTGAACGTCGGCTTCCCCAAGGGCTTCACACCGCCCTCACAGCTCGAAGCGGCGGAGTAGAGCAAAGGCGCACAGCGGGCACCATCATCCCGCGCGATCGAACCAGGAGGGTCTGCCCCAGCGGCGGGCCCTTCTTTTTTTGCCGCTCGCCTCTCCGCCGCGGGAAACATGCTCGGACTTACTCCCGCGCGACGCACAAACGCGCAGGCTTTGCGTTTGCCGCGCGCCAGCACTACCATTCGCTTTTCAACCGGAGGAATGAGCCATGGGAAATTGCCTCGTCGTCGTCCAGTTCGAGCTGCCCAAGCGCACCGAGGAGCAGGCCATCAAGAGCGGCACCTCGACCGCCCCGATCTACCGTGGCCTGGGCGCCAAAGGCCTGATCCGCAAGGACTACCTCAACGGCGATGCCGGCACGGGCGGCGTCTATCTCTGGGAAAGCCGGGCTGCTGCCGAGGCCTGGTTCACCGAGGAACGTATGGCCGACCTCACGAAGCGCTTCGGCGCCCGGCCTCGCCTCACCTGGTACGACACCCACGTCACCGTCGATAACGTCAAGAACGAGACCCGCGTCGACGGCAAGGCCATCGAGGAAGTCGCCTGAGCTGGCTGAGCCGCGCCAAACAGCCCGACGCCATTCCGCCGCGTTGACCCCAACCCCGCGGCGGAAGACCTATGTCATCGAGTTCACTAGAACCCGGCGTAATGCGCCACGTTGGCAACCGCCTCGCGCTCGCTGACGAGCGTGTTCTCGATGGCGTTGGGATCGGCGTAGCCGAGGCTCATGCCCGATACCAGCTCCTGGTCGGCCGGAATGCCAAGGTGCTTGAAAACCGGCTCCTGATACGGGATCCAGGCCGCCTGCGGGCAGCTGTCGAGGCCGAGCCCCTTCGCCGCCAGCATGATCGTCTGCAGGTACATGCCCGCATCCGCCCAGCTTCCCTTCCCAAGATAGGCATCGGTCGTCACGAACAGCCCAACCGGCGCATCGAAGAACAGGAAGTTGCGCGCCGCCTGACGTGCGCTCCCCTCGCGATCACCCTTGGCAATGCCAACGAGACTGTAGAGTGACCAACCGACGCCGCGCCGCCGGTCACGGTGCACGTCGGTCCATTTTGCCGGGTAGTAATCGTAGTCCTCGTACTTTTTGCCGCCGCCGCTGCGCACCAGTTTCAGCACGTCGTCGGTGATCGCCTGCTTCACCGCTCCCGTGCACACATACACATGCCACGGCTGCGTGTTGGTCCCGCTCGGCGCACGCTGAGAAATCTCCAGCAGCTTTTCGATCGTCTCCTTGGCAACCGGGTCGGATTTGAAGGCGCGGATCGACCGGCGGTTTTGAATGGCATCGAGAACGTTCATGCGGTCTCCGGGATGGCTGTAGCGGCAAAGTCAGAAGCCTCGCTGGGCCTCAGTGCCCATCTCTACCTGATCTGGTGTCGCATGCCACCCCTGGGGCGCCCAACCCGCACCCGGCACCGCGTGACTGGCATCGAGACGCTGGCGTCATGCTCAAAGCTGCGCAAGACTACCCGACCGGGCGCGGCGGTCCGGCGATCACCCCGCCGGCAAATTTCACGGCAAACGCACGGACTGATTGCAGAAAGCGAGTCAGCATGGCCTTCGAGTTGGGAATATTCGAGGAATTCTGGCGTCGGGCCGGCCAAACAGAATCCGCGCCTTCCGCGATGCCTTCGCCCAGCTCGATATGGCCGAGCAATCCGGCATCGACGTCGCCTGGCTCGCCGAGTTGCACGTCAACCCCGCCCGCTCCGTGCTCGCCGCCCCGCTCAACATCGCCAGCGCCTTTGCCGCCCGCTCCAAGCGCATCAAGATCGGCATCGCTGTGCAGGTGCTGCCCTTGTGCCATCCCCTCCGTCTCGCCGAGGAGATCGCCACCGTCGACCACGTCAGCGGCGGCCGCCTCATTTTCGGCGTCGGACGATCCGGTTTCGCACGCACCTATGAAGCCTACGGCATCCCCTATGGCGAAAGCCGCGAGCGCTTCGCCGAAACGCTGGAGATCCTTGAAACCGCCTTCACCAACGAGCGCTTTTCTTACCAGGGCCGCTTCCACAGCTTCGACAACGTGCACCTCGTCCCCAAGCCCGTACAAAAACCGCACCCCGAAATCCGCATCGCCGCCTCGGCCTACGATACCTACCCACAAATCGGCCAGCAGGGCTACCCGATCCTCATCGCCGTCCGCCAGGGCGAGCTGGCCGAACTCTCGCCCCACATCGCCGCCTACCAGCAGGCATGGAAGACAGCCGGCCATCCAGGTCGCGGCCGGCTCTACCTGCGCATTCCCGTCTTTGTCGGAGACACGGCTGAAGGCGCCCGTGCCGATGCCGAGCACTCGATCATGACCTTCTATCGCGAGCTTGGCGCCCAGATCGAAAAATCGGCCGTCGCGGCCGGTGTCGATGACGGCGCCAGCCGCGGCGCCCGTGGCGCAGCCATGCAATCGGTGACGTGGGAGCAGGCGTTGCGCGAGAAGGTGGTCGTCGGCTCGCCCGCCGAAGTCGCAGACCGCCTCATCGAGCTGAAGGAAACGCTCGGCATTGACGGAATTCTGGCGGAGCCCAACTGCGGCGGCCTCATTCCGCACGAAAAGGTGGTGGCCTCGCTCCGCCGTCTCGGCGAAGAGGTCGGCCCGCGCTTGCGCTGAAGGTGCCGAATGATCATCGCCCTTCCGCGATCTGGAGAACAGCCATGAACGATGCCCTGCAACGCCTCATCGACAAGGACGCCATCCGCGATCTGATGGCCCGCTACGCCCGCGGCGTCGACCGCGGCGATTGGGACGCGGTGCGCGACACCTACCACCCTGACGCCTACGACGATCACGGCGACTACAAGGGCGGTCTTGATGGTTTCATTGCGTTTGGCAAAGAGCGCACCGGCGGCGCCACCCAGGTGATGCACTTCCTCGGCCAATGCCTGATCGAATTCGCCTCATCCAAAGTTGCCCTTGCTGAAACCTATTTCTTCACCGCCCACACGCTCGGACCCGAGGGCAGAAAGGCCTACGGCGCGGGCGCCGACAATGGCCCAGTCCAGATTTCCCAATACGGCCGCTACGTCGACAAGGTCGAGAAGCGCGACGACGGCCAATGGCGCATTGCCCATCGTATCGTCGTCTTCGAGGCCAACCGTCTGGCTCTCGGCGAAGTCCCGCCCCTCAAACCCGATTGGGCCGGCGGCACGCGCAACAAGGCCGATCCCATCTTCAAGCTACGCGCTGAATTGGGCCTCGGCTGAAGGGACAAGCACCAGCGGAAGAACATTGGCGCCATCGTAACGATTTCCCCCGCGATCAATTCGAGGCGCTCGTCGTGCCCGAGTATGCCCCCGCCCTCGAGGCGCCGGAGATCGCTGACGGTCCGCAGCCGGCGGCGCACGCCAGCGGGCGCCTCGGCTTCGGCCACCGGATTCTTTGGTCGAATGTTCATGACGCTTACGATTTCGCCGGCTCGTGCCACTTGCACCGCCTTGCCGGGCCTTCTATCCAATTGGCCAACGATCTCATGCCAGTCCAAGGAGCCCCCCATGTCCGACGAAAACCTGACCATGCCGCTGGAGCAGCAGTGGGGCGAAATCCGCGATGGCGTTCGCGCCGTCTGCCAGAAATTCCCGAACGAATACTGGACCAAGCTCGATCACGCCGCCGAGTACCCGACCGAGTTCGTGAACGCACTGACCGAGGCCGGCTACCTCGGCTGCCTGATCCCCGAGGAATTCGGCGGCTCGGGCCTGCCGCTGTCAGCGGGTTGCGCCGTCCTCGAAACCATCCACGAAATGGGCTGCAACGCCGCCGCCTGCCACGCCCAGATGTACACCATGGGCACGGTCCTGCGTCACGGCAGCGATGAGCAGAAGCGCAAATACCTCCCCGAGATCGCCTCCGGAAAACTGCGCCTGCAGGCCTTCGGCGTCACCGAACCGACGACCGGCTCCGACACCACCCAGCTCAAGACCCGCGCCGAGAAGAAGGGCAACAAGTACATCGTCAACGGCCAGAAGGTCTGGACCAGCCGCGTCATGCACTCCGATCTGATGCTGCTGTTGGCCCGCACCACGCCCGTCGATCAGGTCAAGCGCCGCACGGATGGCCTCTCCGTGTTCCTTGTCGATCTGCGCGAGGCCAAGGGCCGTGGCGTCGAGATGAAGAAGATCGACGCCATGATCAATCACAACACCTGCGAGGTGTTCTTCGACAATCTCGAGGTGCCCCCTGATGCGCTGGTCGGCGAGGAGGGCAAAGGCTTCCGCTACATCCTCTCCAGCATGAACGCCGAGCGCCTGCTCATTTCCGCCGAGTGCATCGGTGACGGCAAATACTTCATCAACCGCGCCACCGAGTATGCCAAGGAGCGCGTCGTCTTCGGCAACCCGATCGGCAAGAACCAGGGCGTGCAATTCCCGATTGCCCGCGCCTACGCCGAGCTGGTCGCGGCCGAACTGCTGGTCGCCAAGGGCGCAGCCCTGTTCGAGGCCGGCAAGGACTGCGGCGCCGAGGCCAACATGGGCAAGATGCTCGCTGCCGAAGCCGCCTGGCACGCCGGTGAAGCCTGCATGCAGACCTTTGGTGGCTTCGCCTACGCCCGCGAGTACGGCATAGAACGCAAGTGGCGTGAATCGCGTCTCTACCAGACGGCCCCCATCTCCACCAACATGGTGCTGGCCTTCGTCGGCCAGAACATCTTGGGGCTGCCGCGCAGCTACTGACCGTCCCAACGCACGCCACGTCGAGAAATCACGGAACCTTGCGGATCTCCGGCTTGCACCCGAGCAGACCCGCAAGGGCCGCAAACCTGCGATGCAACCGCTCGCCGTCCAGATGATGATGCGCAGACGGCAGCATCAGAACCAGCGTGTCGCCCTGATAGGAAACCGGCGTCTCGTCGATGGTGCCGGGCATGCCAATCGACAGCATGTGGGCGGCGCGGATAGCTGCCCCGAGCACACGCGCCCTCCTGTAAAGGCGGCGCGGTAGCAGCGCCTTGAGTCGCTTCGAAAACTCGTCTTCATCGTCACCGCCGTCCCCCGTGCCCACATGGCGGAAATACACTGTCAGGGCCAGGAAGATACGACCTGGATGGTCGATTCCGTTAAGTGCAGCGTGCGCAATCACGTTCAGGCTTTGCTCACCGCGATAGTCCGGCATCGCCCGCCACCCGATATCGGAGAGCAGGCAGGCAGCATGCCGCAGGCGACGATCTTCTTCCGTTTCCCTGGGCCCCGGCGGTTCGAACAACCGGTCCGTCCAGGCCCCGAGTTCATGCGCATGCTGCAGTGACCGGGATCTCCGCCTAGCATAATCCTCGGCAAAGGAAACCAGCGGGTCCCGGCGCCGCTCGGCATCCGACAGCAACGAGTAGAGAAGTCCCTCACGAATGCCGAAGACGGAGAACACGATCTCCGAGGGGGCCATCCGCCGCACCAGCCGCTCGAGCACCAGAGCACCCAACGGCAGCACTTCCCGGCGCACACGACTGACGCCGGCGCCCCCTTTGATATCCGTGATCTTTTTGGCCTTGCGAATGCGCTCAGCCATATCGAGCAGCTCTTCGGGCTTCAGCCGGTAGCCGTGCATCACACGTAACGGGTAATTCGTCATGGCCATATGCAGCTTGCCCAGCGCGCGCCACGCCCCGCCAACGGCGAAAAAGGTTCGCCCCCGTCCATCCGCCAGCCACGGCACCTTGGCCAGATGGGCATCGATAATCGCTTGCGCCCTGTCCGACTTGTTATCGGCCTCATCCAGCAGACGCAGTCCGCCAAGCGGCAGCGTCACGGCCGCCCGGCGCATTCCGCCCGCAATATCGACCAGCTCAAGGCTGCCGCCCCCGAGATCTCCGGCGATCCCGTTCGGCTTGAGAAACCCCATTTCAATGCCAAAGGCCGCCAGCTCGGCTTCCCGCTCACCCGACAGAACCTGGATCGGAAACCCCAGCACGGCCTGCGCGGCATCGATGAATGCGGGCCCGTTTGCCGCCTCCCGCACCGCCGCCGTCGCAATGGCGCGCACGTTTTTCACTCTGAGATTGCGAACAATGCCTTTGAAGCGGTTGAGCGCCTGCACAGCCCGCTCCACACCCTCTTCACTGAGGCGGCCGGTGCTGGCCAGATTGCGACCGAGGCCACAGGGCACCTTCTCGTTGAATAGGGGAACCGGACTGCGGATTGCGCCTTCGTAGACCACCAGCCGCACCGAATGCGAGCCGATGTCGATCACGGCAATCGGTTCAAGCCCGCTATAACTCTCACGCTCGCCATTGAAACTCGTGAAATCCGGCACCCCGGCACACCTCTCAAGTCTTGCCGCGAATGGTAAAACGCGGCGGAACACTCTCGGCAAGCGACTGTCCCCGCCCGGAAAGACTGGGGTTCGTCATGAAGTAGGTATGCGCATTGAAAGGCTCCTCGCCTTCCGCCGGCACGATACGGCTGCACGAGCCATCTGGCTGCACGCGCCAGCTCTGCTGATTGTCTTTCAGATTGGCAACCATGATCTGATCGAGAATCTGCTCGTGAACCGTGGCGTTCTGGATCGGCAACATGGCCTCGACCCTGCGATCCAGATTCCGTGGCATCATATCGGCGGAAGAGATGTAGACAAGCGCGCGCCGGTCGGGAAGGCCATATCCGTTGCCGAAACAATAGATGCGGCCATGCTCCAGGAACCGGCCGATGATGCTTTTCACCCGGATATTGTCGGATAAGCCCGCAACGCCGGGCTTCAGGCAGCAAATACCGCGAACGACCAGATCGATCTGCACGCCGGCACGGCTTGCGGCATAAAGCGCGTCGATCACCTGGGGATCGACAAGTGAGTTCATCTTCCCCCAGATCTGAGCTGGTCGGCCCGCTTTCGCGTGCGCCGCCTCAGCAGCAATATTGTCCAGCATCCGCTGGCGGATGCCGTGCGGACTGGCAGCCATGACCTCCAGATCCGCCGGCTCCGCGTATCCGGTAACAAAATTGAAGATCCGCGTGGCATCTCGCGCGATTCCGGCGTCCGCCGTGAAGAAAGACAGATCGGTGTACACCCTTGCCGTCTGCGGATGGTAATTACCTGTGCCGATATGACAGTAGCTGACGAGATTGCCGCCCTGCCGCCGAACCACCTGCCCGAGCTTTGCGTGGGTCTTCAACTCGATGAACCCATAGACCACGTGCACACCCGCACTTTCGAGGTCCTTGGCCCAGCGGATGTTGGCTTCCTCGTCGAATCGCGCCTTCAGTTCCACCACAGCCGTCACCGATTTGCCGGCCTCCGCCGCCTCTTTCAGCGCCCGCACGATCGGACTGTCTGTCGAAGTCCTGTAGAGCGTCCATTTGATGGCCATGACGTCAGGGTCTTGCGCGGCCTGCCGCAGGAACTGAACCACCACATCGAAGGACTCGTATGGATGGTGCACCACGATATCCTTGGCGGAAATCGCGGCGAAACAATCGCCCTTGTATTCGCGAATCCGCTCGGGAAAGCGAATGTTGAAAGGCTTGAAGACCAGCTGCGGCCGGTCATTGACGATCAGTTGCGCGAGGTCCGCCAATCCGAGCATCTGCTCTTTGATAAAGATGCCTCCCCCGGCTGCATTGAGCTGCGAAATCACGAACTCACGCAGTTCGACCGGCATCGAGGCTTCGATCTCGAGCCTGATCACCGAGCCCCTCTTGCGCCGTTTCAGCGCGCTTTCAAAGAAGCGAACGAGATCTTCGGCTTCTTCCTCGACCTCGATGTCGCTGTCACGCAGCACCCGGAAGGCACCGTGTCGGGTGGCCTCATAGCCCGGAAACAACAGGCCGATGTAATGCACGATGATCTGTTCGATCGCGAGGAAGCGAATCGGCTCGCTGGCTGCTGCGATGGCGTCGTTGGGCGACTGGATTGGCAGGCGAATAAAGCGCTTGAGTTGGGCCGGGATTGGCAGCAGCGCGTGCATCTGGTCGCGCCCCTTGCCGCCTTCCAGCTCGAGACCGATGCTGAAGCCCTTGTTCGGGATGAAGGGGAACGGGTGCACGGGATCGACCGCAATCGGCGTCAGCACCGGAAAAATCTGGGATAGGAAATAGTCCTCGAGCCACTCGAGTTCCTCATCGTTGAGTTCGGCCGGTTGCACCAGGTCGATGCCCGCTCCCGACATCAACCCTTTCAACGTAAGCCAGCAATCCTGTTGTCGCGTCACAAGACCGCTTACGAACTGATGAATCGCTGCAAGTTGCTGCTCAGGTGTCAGCCCGTCCTGACTGACACTGCGCACCGTGTTCGCGACTTGTCCCTCAAGCCCCGCAACGCGAACCATATAGAATTCGTCCAGATTCGATGCGGAGATCGACAGAAATCTCAACCGCTCCAGTATCGGGTGAAGCGCATTGCCCGCTTCCTCCAGCACCCGCGAATTGAACTGAAGCCACGAAAGCTCGCGATTGTAGAAGCGGCTCTGCCCTGCCGCCGACGGCGCCTTCTCGACGCGCCCACTCTTGCGGCTTGGAGCGCGCGAGCGCGCTTTAGCGATGGTCTGCGGACGCGCGGTGGTCGACACCTTTTTTACTCCAACACGAGTGGGCGCTGCGCGCGCCTTGCCAGCGCGGCCCGCAACTTTGCCCCGATCCGCCGATCGCGTCGATGACTTCTTAGATTTCCCAGACGTAGCCATGCGCGTCCCCTCGTGAGCAGCAGGAATAGGGCCTCGATGAACCGAATCGCGTCCATGCGATGCTGGAGACATGTTTCAGTCGATGGTGTGACAATCGAATGTCGAGGTCCTGCCGCCCCAGAAGGACTGGGCCGATTCTACTTAACAAGGATTCAACGGCCAACCCTTGCGGCACGCCTGGCATGAAAATACCAGAAACAGCAACCTGAAGACGCGTAAAAAGTTGCACCAGCATCATGGGAACAGGATGACGACGCCTGCAGCTCGTCCCATCCCTCCTGCGGATTGGCAGCCCAGGGGTCCGATGCCGGATTACCGGCAACAGTCCTAAGTCTGGGTCCCACCGTGGCTGCGTGCCACCAGCACTTCGCCCGCCAGCGTCCGCGTCACCTTGCGCCGTGAAGCGAGCGCTCGCCGATCGATATCCTCGACCAGCGCAGCAGCAGCGGCCAGAGACCGCTCCATATGATCCACCAGATAAGCGATAACAGCCGGCTCGACCAACAATTGACGATCCGCGAAATGCTTCACGAGTACAGCCCCGAGCAATCCATCGTCCGGTGGCGCGATCTCCACCATGACGGCGGCCCGCAATCTTGATCTGAGATCGGGAAGTGCGATCGTCAGATCGCCGGCCGCCAGTGTCGACGTCATCAGCACGCTGCTGAGACTCTCGCGCGCCAGATTGAGAATATGAAACAAGCCCGCTTCATAGCCGATACCTTGATCGATATCCTCGACCACGATATTGGCGCCGGCGGTCATCAGGTTTCCGATCCGCTCCTCACTGAGCTCATGCGCCTGAATGAAGTGGGCGTGCGAGCGATGCTGCCATACGTGTGCCAAGTGGGTCTTGCCCGATCGCTGAGGGCCGACCACAAGCGCTGCCGACGCCGGCCAATCCGGCCAGCTGTCGATGAGCGCGACGGCTGCCTCGTTGGAACGGCCAACGAGAAAGTCTTCAGCGCCCAGCGCTGCGCGAAACCCAAGATCGAGAATGAGTTGATGGGGCTCAGCCATGGCCATTAGGTCTCGGGCCCTCCCTGCACGCGTTGCGCCACTGGAGAAGCCGCCTGCCCCCTATAGATCGAACTCTCGAGGTAGCGGTCGCGCGCAAACCTTACGATTACGGCAAGCGCCGCAGTGACCGGCACCGCCACCAGTGTCCCGACCATGCCGAACAGCGAGCTGAACACGATCAAGGCGAAGATCAGCCAGACCGGATGAAGCCCCACGCGCTGTCCAACGATCGTTGGCGATAACACTGCAGAATCGAAAGCCATGCCAGCCCCGTAGACGACTGCGACCTTGATCGTGAGGGAAGGATCCGGCCACGCCTGCGAGATGGCAACCAGCACCGCCGTGATCATTCCCATCAGCCACCCGACGATGGGCACAAACGCCATCACGCCGGTGGCCAGGCCGATGATCAGCCCATACTTGAGCCCGACAAATGACAATCCGATGGCATAGATGATGCCGAGGATGATGCAGATTGTGCCCTGACCACGCACGAACGCACTGACAGCCTGATCGATGCCGCCCGCAATCGTGCGCACAGTCCCCGCGTGATCGCGCGGCAACCAGCTGTCGACCCGATTGAGTACACCATGCCAGTCCTTCAGCAGGTAAAAGACCACCATCGGTGTCACCAGCAGCAGCGACAGCAAATTGAACGCGGCGAGCCCATGGCTGACAATGTTGTCTGCGAATGTCGCCAATAGCCCCGAGGAACTGCGCATGACTTCGCCGAAAGCCTGTTTGATGCCCGCCTTCAAGCCCGGCATCTGCTGCCCAAATCGGGCATCGGCCCACTGCTCGAGCGCCAGCTGGGCCCGTTCCAGATCGGCCGGCAGTGTTTGCGCCAGTTGGGTCAGCTGCCCGACAGCCAATGGCACCAGAAAGAACATGATCGCAAACACAGCAATGCCGGCGAGCCCTAGAATGACGACGGTCGCCAACGTCCTCCCAAGTCCCAAACGTTCGAGGCTGTCAGCCACAGGATTGAGGAAATAAGCGATAACGGCGCCCGCCACGAACGGCAAAAGCACTTGGCCGAGCAGGGCAATGGTCGCGATCAGAAAGGCTAGCGCTCCGAGCCAAAACCAAACTTGTCGTTTGTCCCCCATGGGCCCTCCAGACCACCCCAACCACGCCTTTCGTCTCGCGAAACGGCTCGCTGGTCTCCGTCACGCAGCGCCCAGGGCACGCGCAAGCTTTGTCAGTCTCATGGCACACCCCCACCAGATATGCATCCGCCCCTCAGCGCTGCATCCCCGACATCCACATGCAGGCACGATCTCCCACCTCGTAGCGGACCGCTCCGACAATAGGCCCATAACGCCGATCGCGCAGCCCTGGGCTTGCTTTGGGTCGCGCACCAAGTGACGATGCCCCAATTCTCACCATCTGCCACCGGAGCCGATCACTGTGAACGCTGATAACCTCTCAAAGGCAGAGCGCCTGATCGCGTTGCTCGATCATCTCGGTTTGGCGGCCGCCCACTTCGCAACCCAGATGCCCCTCGACGTGTCCGAGCTTGCAGCATCTCACCCGGAGCGCATGGGGGGCTTAGTCCTTTTGGTCCCAACCCGCCTCGATCCCGACCCGTTTGCTGCGGTCGCAGCCCGGACATTGGTCGTTTCCGGCGACCGCGGCCAGATACAGCAGGCCATCGATCGGGCCCTGCCCGCCATGCCCGGAACCCGCAAGCATGTCTTCGAGGGCTATGAGGCAACCGGCTGGTCGGATATTGCCCGCGACCATGGCGACGCGCTCGTTGCCGCCATGACGCAATTTCTCCGCTCGGTTGAGCCCCCCGCACCGGCTCCGCCATCTGGCGGGACCATGTCTCCATCCACGGGCACGCACGCTGGCTTGACCTACCGGATTTCCGGCAGCGGCCCGGCGCTGATCCTATCGCCCTTTTTTCTCGCGCCATCTCAGTGGGACCCCGTAGAAGCCAGCTTGGCGGGTCATTTCACCGTGATCCGCATTGGCGGCGCCCATGTTGGTGGCGTCGCAGCCCTCGAGGACCGCGCCCGCGGCCCAAGTTATCGCAACATGATGACCAACCTTGCGGATGTCGCAGGCGCCCGCGAGGGGCAATCGATTCTCGACGTCGGTTGCGGCTCAGGCGCACTGGCGCGTCTTCTTGCAAAACAACTGGGGCCATCGGCCCGGGTCGACGCCGTCGACGTCAACGGCTACCTGATGGCGGAAGGCAATGAACTGGCGCGATCCGAAGGCCTCGGCGACCGCATTCGCTTTCACACCGGCAGTGCTGAAAAGCTCCCCTTTCCCGATTCAAGCTTCGATTGCGCGCTGACCGTCACCGTCCTCGAGGAATGTGACGCCAAACAGGCCATTCGCGAAATGATGCGCGTCACGCGGCCCGCCGGACGCATCGGCATCATCGTCAGAGCTATCGACATGCCCCAGTGGTGGAGCATGGACCTCGATCCCGCGCTCAGCGAACGTGCCAACAAGCCGCCGCCATCGGTTGCCCCATTAGGCGTCGCCGACAAACGGCTCTATGCGATGATGCGCCAGGCAGGCCTGCAGGATTTGGTCATTTTTCCGCAGCTCGTCACTTTGGATCGGCCGGGAGGCACCATTTGGCGCTACCGCGAGGATCATGTCCTCTCCCAGCTCGACGCCACCGAGCGGGCCCGCTGGCAGGAGCTTGCAAAAGCCGCAACGTCCACCACCGGCAACGTCCAGGCGCATCCGATGCATTGCGCCGTCGGAACTAAACCGGCAACGTAACGTCAATCTGACCAACGTGCGGGATCTGAAACGCTTGATGCGTTTAAAGCCCGCCGACAGCGCCAGCCAGCATCATCGTTCAACCTGCCGCAGGCTCCGTCGTCTCTGCCCAGTCCGCCACTCGCTCGATGAAATCGAGGCACTTATCAAGCTCCTCGATTTCCACGTACTCGTTGGGCTGATGCGCCTGGTCGATCGACCCAGGACCGATCACCACTGTCGAGGATCCCGAAGCCTCGAAATGACTGGCTTCCGTGCCATAGGGCACCGCGAACGTCTCGTTCTGGCCAGCAAGCTTGAGCGCAAGTGTCGTTGCCTCCGAGCCTGTCCCTGACGCGAACGGCGGCAGAATGCCCATTGTCCGCGTGACGATATCGCACTCGGGCCAGATCGCTCGCATGCCCGGCAGCAGCTCTCGCTCGGCAAACGCCTGCAACTCGCGAACGATCCCCATGGCATCGATGCCCGGCAATGTCCGCACGCCCCAGCGAAACGTGCAGCTTGGCGGCAAGATGTTGTGGGCCGTCCCGCCTTCGATGCCACTGACCGTAATCGACGCATAGGGCGGATCGAACCGCGGGTTGGACGACGTTTCCTTGAGGCGCGCCTCGATGCGCCCGAGTTCTGCGATCAGTTCGCCCGCGATGCGGATGGCCCCGACACCCAGCTGCGGCTTTGAAGAATGCGCGTCTTTGCCAGTCACTTCCGTCTCGAACCGTGACCCGCCCTTGTGCGAATCCACCACAGTCATGTTGGTCGGCTCGCCGACGATCACGATCCTTGGCCGCGGCAGCTCCGTGCCGAACGTTTCGATCATCGGTTTCACGCCCGTGCACCCGACCTCTTCGTCATACGAGAGCACGATATGCACTGGCGTGGCCAGCTTGCGAGCCTTGATCTCCGGCACCATGGCCAGCACACAGGCGACGAACCCCTTCATGTCGCAGGCACCACGGCCAAAGAGTCGCCCGTCCTTCTCCGTGAGCTCAAACGGGTCTGTATCCCATGGCTGTCCAACAACGGGCACCACGTCCATATGACCGGAGAGGCCGATGCCGCCAACGCCTTCAGGCCCAATCGTCGCAAACATGTTGGTGTGGATGCCGTCGTCGGCAGGTAGCATGCGGCTCTCGATACCATGGCCTGCAAGATACCCACGCACCCACTCGGCCATCGGCAGATTGGTCTTGTCACTCACCGTGTCGAAGGCGACGAGCTTGCGCAGAATGTCTACGGCAGTCTCTCGACGAGAGGCAGTCGTGGCCTCAGGCATTTGGCAGTCCTTCAGTTGATGCTGCGCCGCGCGTACGGGCTATCGAGCGAGAAGCCTGGGATTTCCACGTCCATCATACGACCGTCGGCCAGCTGCATTTGATAGCTCCCCGACATGATACCCGAGGGCGTCGTCAACGGACATCCCGACGTGTACGAGAACGATTTTCCGGGCTCCAGCGTTGGCGTTTTTCCGATCACGCCCGGGCCATTGACCGTCTCCCGCCGCCCGTTGCCATCGACGATCTGCCAGTGCCGGGTCTTGAGTTGCACCGTCTCCGCGCCGTCGTTGGCAATCTCCACCGTATAGGCCCAGAAATAGCGCCCTTCCTCAGGGACCGATTGATCCTCGAGGAAGCGCGGCGTGACGCGCACGCGGATACCGTTGGTGACGGCTTCGTACATCTTGCTGACAATCCGGAATAAAGATCCTGAACCTACAGTGTAGAGGCAGCCAGCGCCCGGTCAATGTCGCGCTTGAGGTCATTTGGGTCCTCCAGCCCCACCGAGAGGCGCACCAGCCCATCGGTAATGCCGAGCTCGGCCCTCAACTCCGGTTTCAGCCGCTGGTGCGTCGTCGTCGCGGGATGGGTGATCAGGCTCTTGGCATCGCCGAGGTTGTTCGAGAGGCGAATGATCGACAGCGCATTGAGAAACCGGAAAGCTGCGGCCTTGCCACCTGCCAGTTCGAACGAAACAAGGGTCGAACCGGCTGCCATCTGGCGCCGCGCCAATGCCGCCTGGGGATGATCGTCACGGCCGGGATAGAGAACCTTTGTCACCCCTTTCCCTGCCTGCCCAGCCAGGTGGTCGGCTATGTCAGCGGCCGCCTGCGTCTGCGCGTTGACCCGCAGCGGCAGCGTCTCCAAGGCTTTCAACATCACCCAGGCATTGAACGGGCTCATCGCTCCGCCGGTGTGCTTGTAAAATGGGTGAAAAAGATCGTTCACGTATTGCTGCGAGCCGAGAACGATACCGCCCAGAACCCGCCCTTGTCCGTCGATGTGCTTGGTGGCCGAGTAGACGACGACGTCGGCCCCGAGTTCCAGGGGCCGCTGATGAATGGGCGTTGCAAAAACATTGTCGACCACCACCTGCGCGCCGGCGGCATGCGCGATCTCGCTCACCGCGCGAATGTCGACGAGATCAAGGCACGGGTTCGACGGCGTCTCGAAGAAGCAAGCGCGCGTCGTCTTGCGCACGGCCTTGGCCCAGGCCTCATTGTCCCGCCCGTCGACCAGCGTGGTCTCGACGCCATAGCGCGGCAGCAGGTCTTGCACGACCCACAGGCAAGAGCCGAACAGCGCCTTTGCCGCCACGACATGATCGCCAGCGCGCAAAAAGCATAACAGCGACGCCGACACGGCCGCCATGCCCGATGCGGTCGCCCTTGCCGCTTCCGCGCCTTCAAGCAGCTTCATCCGCTCTTCCAGCATCGATACGGTCGGATTGGCATAGCGCGAATAGATGAATCCGCCCGATTCCGTCTTGAACCGCTCTTCAGCCTGCTCGGCACTGTCGTAGACATAGCCCTGCGTCAGAAACAGTGCTTCCGACGTCTCCGCAAATTGCGAGCGCAACGTCCCGCCATGAACGAGGCGCGTTGCCGGTGACCAATTTGCCGGATCCTTGAGCCCGCCAGAATTACCACTCATGTCGTCCACTCCTCTCCCTGTGCCAGCATACCGGCACATGCAAAAAACGGCCGGATCGAGCCCCGCGCCTATGGCACGCGGCGCTGTCCGGGCATTTGTGCTCTCGGGGAGTGCGCGCGGCCTTTTTAGCGAGTTGTTTAACGTGGCTGCAAGCCGGCCGGCCAAATCACCACGACAAAAGGGGATTTGCCTCAAACGAGGCTTGGCGTCAATGGCGCATTCCTTTAGAGCCATTGGAAATCCGGCTTTCAAGAGGGCCGAAACGATGAAGGCGGGCCCGCACGCCGGCCTGATCGACGACCAAGAAGGGCTCCCATGCTCGCAACCGAAGGCATTTTGCCAGCCCAGGCAATCCAGGCGCTTTTCGACCGTGGCGCTATCGCGGCCGAGGCGGCGCTGAGCCCAGGCCAGATCCAGCCCGCCAGCATCGACCTGCGCCTAGGAACGCGCGCCTTCCGCGTTCGCGCAAGCTTCCTGCCGGCCCCCGGACGCGACATCGCCAGCAGGTTGGCCGACCTCACGTTTCACACGTTCGACCTGACCGAAGGCGCTGTCCTGGAAACCGGCTGCGTCTATGTCGTCCCTCTGCTCGAGAGCCTCGCCCTCCCGACCGATATCGCAGCCGCGGCAAACCCGAAGAGCTCCACCGGCCGGCTCGACGTTTTCACCCGCGTCATCGCCGACGGCGTCGACGCCTTCGACACGGTGCCAGCCGGCTATAGCGGCAGACTCTATGCTGAGATCTGCCCGCAAACGTTTCCCATTGTGGTCCGCCGCGGCTCCTGCCTCTCGCAACTGCGCTTCCGCACCGGCGACCCCGTCGAAAACGACGCGGCACTCGCAGCCCTTCATGCGCGCGAAAAGCTCGTGTCGGGCGGCGTCGAGGACATCAAGAACGGCATCGCGCTTTCAGTCGATCTCAAAGGCAGCGGCGACGGCCTGATCGGCTACCGCGCCAAACGCCACTCTGCCATCGTCGATGTCGACAAGCCCGGCGCCTGTTCGATTTCCGACTATTGGGAACCGATTGTCGACAGCGGCCGCCAGCGCCTGATTCTCGATCCCGACCAGTTCTACATCCTGGCTTCCAAGGAAGCCGTGCACGTGCCCCCGTCCCATGCCGCCGAGATGATGCCCTTCAATCCCCTCGTCGGCGAGTTCCGCGTGCACTACGCAGGGTTCATGGACCCCGGCTTCGGTCATGCCGCGGCCGGTGGTGCGGGTGCCCGTGTCGTTCTAGAGGTGCGCTCGCACAAGGTGCCCTTCATCCTCGAGGACGGCCAGGTTATCGGCCGGCTCGTCTACGAGCGCATGACGGAAATACCCGAGGTGCTTTATGGCGCCGGCCTGCACAGCAACTACCAGGCTCAGGGCCTGAAGCTCTCCAAACACTTTCGCTAGCCCAAGCAGGTCGACAGACCGCCCTTCGGCCATGAGGCACGCCGCCAGAGCCAGCCCGCGACGGCAACCTACATCATGCCCGCGGCTGGCTTGTCCTCGCCCGATTGCGCCGCATAGATCGAGGTGTAGCCGCCGGACCAGTCCGGCGGCACCTGGCAGGGCCTCGGATCGTGCAACGCCCACCGCACCGGCTCCCCGCGCACCAGCTCATAGGCATGCGATGAGGGATCGGGATGCGGCGTATAGGCCTTGGCATCGGCCGACGAATAGCAGTTGAGCAGCAGCGGGCGAGGCACAGGCGATTTGCTGGACGGCGAATAGTGCAGCGCCCGCGCGTTGTGAATCGTGATCGAACCGGCAGGCCCCATCAGATAATCAACATCGCTCATATCGATGCCAGCCGCATCCTCGTCGCTCAGCATGCCCGTCCAATTCCCATTCTTGTCATACTGGTCGTAGAGCGGCTTGTCGTGCGAGCCCGGCTTCACCGCCAGCGGACCGTTGCTCATATCGGTATCTGCCAGATAGCAACCGATCGTCAGCACATTGTAGTTGGTATGCGGGAAGAACTGAATGTCCTGGTGCCACTTCACCGTATCGCTCTCATCGAACCACTTGAAGTTCAGCTTCGAGTGGTGGAACACCACGTTAGGCCCGACCAGATCCGCAGCCACGTCCGCCATCAGCCCCTTGGCGAAGTTCCAATAGACCTCATGCCGCTCGTCGGGCCGTTTCAGGCGGCGCAGCACCGGCTTTTCCGCCGTGTGCCCAGGACCGATGTCGAATATCTTACCGGCCTTGGTTTCTTTCCGGCTTGCGTCCACGAATTGGTTGGTCACCTCGACCAAACCCGCCAGGATATCGAGTGGCACCAGGCTTTGGACGCCAACATAGCCGTGCTTGAAATAATGTTCGCGCTGGCTTTGCGTCAGGACCCGAGCCGGGTGGGACAGAATTTGCTCTGGCGTCATGGTCAAACTCCGTTGCGAGATCGTACCGCTCACTTCAGCGCGCTCAAAGCCGGGTCGCGCTTTCTAAAATACGTTCGCAAGCACTGAGCAGGATCGTCAAGCTCTTCATCACACACCACACGTCTATCGCATGACTCCCAGTGGACCTGCCTCTCGGCAGAAACAGAGCTATCGCCCAAACACTCGAAGCGCGTTCCAACACCGCCGTTTGCCAATTCTTTAGCCAACACCGTCACAATGCCGAGAGGGATGAAAGGTTCGGATTGATGTTGCAATCACCACGAACGATCCGAATCTTGCTCGGCCTGGCAGTGCTCGCTGGCCTCCTGGCCGCCGTTGCCGCGTGGCAACTCACTGCCGTGCGCCCCGCCCCATCGCTCCGCCTGCAGGCTTGGCATACCGCGACCAAGGCCCGCGCACCGGCTGGAGCCGCGCTGTTCGCACTTGGCGACTTCGGAGCCCTAGATCTCGACACCCTCCAAACAACCGCCATGCCGTGGCCGGTCCTTGCATCGGCTCTCGCCCTCGCCGAGACGGGTGGCAACGCCGCTGCCGTTACCCCACAGCACGTGATAGCCGTCTTTAAACGCTTCGGCTTCCTCTATCCCCGCGCCATCGCAGACCATCCCGATATCAACGTCTCCGGAGACATACCCTTGGGATTCTCCGTCGGGCGCGTCGAACGATGGTTTCCCCCCATCCGCATCACCGCGATCAACATCGGTTGCGCTGCCTGTCACGCAGCACCCGCCTATCGCGCTGACGGCACCCCCGATCCAGATTTGGCGGTGCTTGGCCGACCAAACACCGGTCTCGACCTTGAGGCGCTGACGCAATACGGGTTCAAAGCGCTAACCACGGCATTCGCCGACCCGCCATCATTCAGTCTGGCCATGCAGCGCCTCTTCCCCGACATGTCACTGCGCGAGCGATTGACGCTGAATTACATTGTCATTCCCGCGGCCCGCAAACGTGTCGCGGCACTGGCAGCCTCTCTTGGCCGCTCGCTGCCCTTCAGCAACGGCGCTCCAGGCCTCACCAACGGTGTCGGCGCCCTCAAGCATCAACTTCATGTCAAACGCCCCGATCGCCTCAACACCGAAACAGGCTTTGTCTCCGTGCCGGACTTGGCCGACCGGTCGTTCCGCTCAGCGCTTCTGGCTGACGGCGCCTACGCGCCGAAAAACACCGATCGTTTCCGCCTCGTCACCCGGCAGGAGGCGCTCCACCGCGATCCCCGTCCGATTGCTGCAATCGCATCGTTTTTCATGGTCCCGAGCATGGGACTGTCGCCAGCCCGCACCGAAGCGGCCATCCCGCAACTCACCCAGGTCGCTGCCTTTCTCTCAGCTGCACCACCCCGAAAGTTTCCTGGAGTGATCGACAAGCCAAAAGCGGCCGCAGGACGCCTGGTCTATGCCCGGGCCTGCGCATCATGTCATGGCCAGTACGACACAAGTCTCAAGTCTCCGAAACTACTCGCATTTCCAAACTGGGCCGGTGATGTCGGCACTGATCGAACCCGCGCCGACGTGTTCGACGCAACCCTGAAAGCCGCAGTCGATCAAACACCACACGGTCACCGCTACATTGATGCCGCCTCGACGGGCCGTATGACCGCACAACTCCTCTCGGGCCTGTGGTCGTCGGCGCCCTATTTCACGAATGGTTCAATACCAACCCTGCGTCATCTCCTGGAGCCCGAAACGCGCCCCAGGAAATTCATGACAGGTGGCCATCGTCTCAACCTCGATATGGTCGGCGTCGACGGCAAGCTTGATGCGGAGGGAACTTGGGCGACGCCACCCGGCTACCAGCCCTATTCGACACCAGCCTTGATCGATACCACCATGCCCGGCTTTTCAAACCGAGGGCACGAGATTGAAGTGCGCGATCTGTCGCCGCAAGACCGCACCAATCTTCTCGATATCTGAAGCTGCTGTAGTGTGGCGGTTTGGAAACCGCTTCATCATTTCGGCGGCCTCTGCAAGCGGACTTCCAAACATAACGCCACACTCAGCCAATGATATTGCGAGTGTTCCTTCGATCACAAAGTTCGTTCGGAGTTCCTGCTAGAGAATGCAACGAACTTTGGGATCGGCACTCGACGATAAGCTCGTCGACGGGCAGGCGCGCGTGCGCAATTCTAGGAACCTTCACGGGGCGGCCGATCCGGAAAACGCTGACAATGAAGCGGTCCATGCCAAGACCGAACTGACGATGCAGCTTTCGCGCGACTCCGGCCAGTCTGCCAGAACCGACATCGGTGAGCCCTTCAAACCCGCAAGCTCCATGGCGAGCCAAGCCCTGTAAAAGGCCTGGCCTGACAAGAACGCGTCTTCTCCAATCGGGCGATGAAAGAGCGCAATGCGCCGGCAGTGCGCGTCTTGGCGCGCTCACTGGTCAGCGCACCAGCAAGACCCATTTTATCGACCACGTCGAACAACGGACCCAGGACCAATCCGGCACCCCACGCCTCCAGGCGCCCCACATCGCCTCGGCGTTCAAGCCATCCAGCAGAAAATTGGGATGCGCGCGCGACAGCCTGAGCCACTGCAAAAGCTCGCGCCTGTGCGCCCATCGCGCAGAAAATGCAGCCCGCCTGGTCGGCCAGAATCGCCGCAGCGTCGATCCCCGCTCGATCCCTGTATGAGGTGCAGATCTTTTTGTTCGGACGCCAGTGCATCGAGCTGCGCTTCACTCTCAGCATCCATGGGCTGAGGTAACTCCGGCGCCAACTGGCGGCCGCCGGACAGGTTGCTCTGGCACGCCGCCGTCTCTGCCTGCAAAGTCGCGGCCCCGATCAGCTCGAGTGGGCCATCACCTGCGCAGGATGGTCCGGAGAATAACTTGAATTGGGCACCAAGCCCTTTGCGCGCCAAAGCGATCGAAAGCCCTTCGTAGGCGGCGCCATGCGACAGTCGCCAGTCCCGCCACGTCGGATCAGCAACGGGGATCGAGCGCGCGCGATCACCGAGCAACTCAATTCGTCCAGGAAGCAGCCGCCATCGGCTGGGCTGCACGTTATGAACGCTCGGCGACAACCGGGCTTCCGCAAGCAATGAGCGGAAATCGTCGACAGACAAATCGATCATACGGCCCCGTCCAATGGTTTCGCGTAAAGTGAAAGCCTGTGCAGCGGCTTGGCCCCCATGATTTGCATCTGTTTGAGACTGGCGCCATTGACGTCTGCAATCCACGTCGTCCCAAGGCGCCGATAACCAGCAGCCTTTGCAGCCGTCACAACACGCTTCAGCATGATTCTGTTTAGACCACGACCGTGCAGATGCGGTACCACCGAATAATAGATGATCACCGCCCGATCCCGCGTCAGGCGATGACGAAGAAAGTGCCACGGTGCCGACCACGACAAACAGCTTCCGCAGGCTTGGACGAAGGGATTGAGATCGGGAATGCACACGATCACACCGGCAGGCCGCCCTTCGTGATGCACCACGATAGAGAGCCGAGGATCCATGATCCACATCATTTCGCCGGCTTGGAAATTATACTCGGAAGCACTGACGGGAACGAACATCGGGTTCTTGTCGAATCCGGCGTTCAAAACCTCACGCGCATCCGCGAGCCGCGCCTTGAACGTCTTGCGGCGGATTGGAAGCCAGGAGAATGCCGGATCATGCTCGACAGCGGCATGCCGCGGATCATCGAGAACGCTTGGGTCGAAGCGCGTCAGATCCGTTTCGAATGTTGTCATGGGAAATGTCGCAACATAGCCCCGACGCGTCAAATTCTGGGGAATATGTGGCGCCGTCCACATCATGTCGGTATAGGGCTGGTTCTCGTGACCTTCGCCCACGACGCCGACCATCTGCATGGCCGTCAAATTGAAGTTACCCATGATCTCTCGCGCCCCGCGCGCTTGCACCCACGCCTCCGCCGCATCGAGCAACGCATCGACAGCCTCGCGATCATCCTCGCAATCGAAAAATCCGAACTGGCCGCGCGCCGTCAAGTGGCGACGATTGGATGCGTCATGCATGCTGGCAACAATCCGTCCGACGGGCCGACCATCGCGATGTGCCGAAAACACCTCCAGCCGGCCATGACCATCGAGACAAAACGGATTGCGGCCAGGATCGGCAATCCTGTCGAAGTCGGACCACATCGGTGAAACGTAATTCGGGTAAGCCGAATTTGCATGAAGCGCCGCTTCGAACGCGGCTCGGCGGTCACCCGTCCGCAGTTCGATCATGTCAGATCCGCCTTCATGTATGCGAGCTCGCCGACCAGGCGTGCCAATTGCAATTCGCCTTCGCTGCGTACATCACGAGCAATGGCCGGAAGTGACACCACCAGCAGCCGCAGCGGCGTGCGCGTCAGCACGGCAAGGTCGGTCGAATCATACGCCGTCATCAGGGACAAAGCGCGTTCTACACCTTCGTCGGTCGGGGACCGGCCCCACGGTGCTTCAGTACGATGCAGAACTGGCTTTTCCGCCAGGAGAGAATCCAGCGTTGCATCTGCGACATGCGAAAGCGCCTGTCCACTCAGGACATGCGCGCCACCGAGAAGGGGATGGGCGCGCAATCCGGCCTCGAAGGCGCTTGGTGTCGCGGCATCGAGCAAAGGCCCTCGCTTTCGTTGACGCTCGCCCAATGCACCCTTGGCTTCTGAATAGATGGCGGCAAACAACAATCCCGAAAAGCCGACCGCAGCCACGCGCACAATGTGCGAAAACTCGCCACCACCTGTGGTGACGGCATAACCCCAACCGAATACAGCGGCGATCGCGACAAAGACGGCAACCGTACCGGCACGCGCAAACCCACCGGCCTGAAGATTGCCAGCACCAAAACCGAAGTAGAGCAGCATCAAGGCGCCAACGGCTCCAAGTCGAATAGGCACATCGGGCCAAACCGACCGAAAGTCCGTCAGGATGAGGGGTGCAAGCAACAGCAGCGCAAACAGCACTTGACGAATGTTGGTGTTCTCAGCGCTCGTCAGGCTCGATGTATCACGCCGCCACAACAAACCTGCTACGCCAAGAAAGCCGCCAAAGACCGAGGCGACGAGAACGGCGATTGTCGCACTGGACGGCACAAGCGGCACGACCTTGGCAACAGCAAGCAACACCGGCGCGCCGAGGAGCGACAACTTCAGCCATTTTGGCGCATGCCTTCGCAGCAAACCTTCGGCAACGATGAGCGACACCAATGGGGTCGCAGCGCCGAGCACGTCGGCCACGTCGAACGTCGCGCGATCACCTGTTGCCCACGAAAAGGAGCGCAACAGAAAAAACACCGCCACAAAGCGCAGAGCAAAAGCAATGCGCCTGGTGACAGGACCGAACGGGTCCGCCCGGTAAATCTCCCTCGCCAGGACATAGGCCCCGGCAGCACCGAAGAAATTGACCAGCGCATCCGCGACGACTGTGGCCTCGAATGTCACGAAGCCCTCATCATCCGGTTGAGAAATTGGCGAACGATCGGTTTCATAGCCGCCTCGACGATCCACGCCCGAGGCCGTTCGACGGCGGGTCTGTATGGATTGAAGAAGTAACCGCGGTTGTCGGTACCGGTCGGCTTTGCCAGCAGCAGCGCAATTACTTCGTACGCCATCAGCATGCCAGTTGTAATCACCATTGGCGCGAATGACATCCGGCTGCGCTTACCCGCAGCAACTTCGCCAGCCGCATCGAGATCGATATATTTCCGCGAGGTCGAGTGCACCAGCACGTGGATTGCCTCCGCCTGGAAAGCAGCCGCCCTTTGCTCGGCCGTCACCGCATCCCACTGCGTCCCGATCGTCGGATAGCCAAGGCGCTCTTCGGGCGCAGCATCGCCCGGTCCAGTCACATAAACCGATGGCAATGGCGACGCGTAAGCATCCACCACACTCAGGCCCGCAGCCCGTGCCTTGCGATACAGCAGCAAACTGGCTGCCAAATCATCGGTCCCGTTGACGATGACCTGCACCTCGCGCGAAATGCGTTCAATCTCTTTCGACCAGTCGGACTTCAAGACCTCAACAACGACATTGGGATTGATCTTGCGCATCAGTTCGGCGCTGGCCTCAGCCTTGTGGCGGTCAACGGTATCCGTAAAAGCAAACACCTGCCGGTTCAGATTCGAAACCTCGAAGGCATCGAGGTCCGCAATAATGAAATGTCCGATACCGGCCCGAGCGAGCGCCATCAGAGCCGCGCCGCCCATGCCGCCTGTCCCGCAGATGAACACTTTCCCGGCTTTGAGTTTCTCCTGCTCGGCTTCGGTAACAAAGCCAATGTTACGCGTCGTAAACGTCGCGTAGTCGAACGACACGGTCATGCGGATTTCACCCCATTAGTTGTCCATGGCCTCAGGATGCCCCACGCTCGCGAGGGTGTAAGCCAGTAGGCAACGGGCAAGACGAGCCGGTTCAAGGCCACAAAGGCCAGCGTGCCGAGTACGGCCGGCAGCGAGCTTCGCGGAACGTCCTTCAGAACAAATCTCCGCGCCGTATCGAGCGACAGCTGGCACAATTGCAGCACATCGTCACCGCGTACGTAGTCGAGTTGGCTCTGGCAAAATTCGTTGTAGGCCGCATCGCGATGCTTTGGCGCCGCCTCGAAGCTCTTCTTCAGGTTGTCAGATCCGCCCGTGTAGGCGTTTGCGATAACAAACCGCACTTCATCGAATTCGGCATCGGCGCCCACGCCGAACACATGCCGGTGACGCCCCATGATCTCGCGCGCCAACAAAAGATGCTCGAAGCTCCGGTGAGCGTCGGCACGGGGACTGGGAAAGACGTTCGAGAATGTCTCCGTGACCATGCCGACAATGGCCGGCACCTGCGTGACATTCGAAAGCCATAGCGGACGCAATTGATTGCGCGCGAAAAGAACCAGGCACGTCAGGCCATAGAGAACCCACGAGAAACCCTGGCTGCGAACACCGGGATCGACCATGACCAGCCCCATGTGCAGCACTTCGGCCGGCTGCGCATGAAGGTCGACATCCATCACGGCCAGAGCATTGAACGCGATCGGCACATGGGTCTTGCGGTCGTAGAGAATCGTGATGATCGACTTTGACAGCCGGTCCGTTTCGCCGGTCAAAACACCGTAGTCGAGATCGCCTTGCGAAAGCGTACTGCGAGCAATGGCCCGGAAATCGGCAAGCAGCTTGCCGATTTCCTCGCTTGTCATCCAAAGGCCTGGCTTCTCGACAATGCGGGCCATCACCTCGCCCGTGGGCCTGAGCGAGAGGTCGAGGTAATCTTGTGTTAACGCCTTGTACCAGACACCGATCATCAAACCAATCTCCACCAAGTTTGCCAACTTGCCAGATTGGTTTGAAGACCTCGTTAAGTAGTTCGGGAATCTGCCGCGCCGTGCAGGGCGGCGGAACACAAGTTGCTCGGATCAATCGGCTATGAACGACACGGCGCCCGGCCGAAGTGACGGCAAACGTGCGGCGCGTGCCCCGCCACCAGAGCGGCAAGCCCCCAAGGCGGAACATGGGTCACGCGCCGGCCTTCCTCTTGTCAAACCTTCAAGGCTTCATATTTCGGGTTCGGTGGCAATTCCACGCCGTTGACGGTCATCGCCAGCATCGAGTAGTAGCCGATGCACGTCGTCAATTGTACATACTGATCGGCACCAAGCCGTGCCATCACCGCAGCGGCCAACGGCTCATCGATCCGGTTCTTCCGCAGCAATTGCCGTGCAAAATCTATGATCTGCAAATCCTCCGCCGGTATGCCATCGGAACGATCGTCCCGAATCGCGTCGATCGTCGAGCGCGGAATGTTGCGCTCAGCCGCGATCACGCCTTGGATACCCCAGACATATTGGGCCTGGAAATGCCTGCCGACGACCAGCGCTGCGAGCGTGCGAATGCGCAAATCCAATGTCCCTTCCCAGCGGACAAGTGTCCCCAGATGCGCCACGCGCTCGGCCCATTCCGGCGCATGCATCCACACGGAGAACGGACCTTCCAGGGATTTGCGCGAATCTACGATTTTTTCCGCGATGGCTCGCGCCTTACCGGTGAGCTCGTCGGTCGATTTCAAGACTGTAACGCGGGCCATGCGATATCCTTGGTTTGCCTAGTGATGGGCTTACGAAAGCGAAACGAATAAGCCGGCTCAAGACCGGCCTCGACCTGAGCATCGCGTCTTTGCGCGCACAGCGCCAGCAGAGGATGCATGAACGGGATGTCGCCCCGCTGGCTCCAACCAGCTCTCGCCGCTCCAGGCGTCAGGCCGCCCCAACTCGACCAGCCCAACTCCCAGTGTCTCCCCAACAGCCGCAGCGTCCGGCAAGGCTCATCAGGCCGCAACTTTGGGACCGCGCACCAATCCGCCCGGCAGCGCACCCGTTGCAACGCCGTCGCGATAGGTCACCTGGCCCGCCTTCGCGGTCGCCACATATCCGCGAGCCTTTTGCATGAGACGCCGCCCTCCCGCCGGGAGATCGACTACCATCTCAGGCCGCTCCAGCCCAAGGTTTGCAAAATCGATCACGTTGATGTCGGCCTTCATGCCGGGCGCGATGACGCCGCGATCGTTGAGCCCGGCGAAGCGGGCCGGCACTTTGGTCTGGCGCCGCACGAGGTCGGGAATCGACAGACGGTCGGCCCCCCGATCACGCCCCCAGTAGCTGAACAGGAACGTCGGGAACGAAGCATCCGAGATAAAGGCCACGTGCGCGCCACCGTCGCTCAAACCGGGAATCACGTGCTCGGCTGCGTACATGGTCTTGACGGCTTCGAGATCATAATTCGCGTAGTTGACGATGCAGGCCATTATGAAATTCCGCCCATCGTCCTCGATCAACATGTCGTAGGCAACGTCCTGCGGCGTACGCCCTTCACGCTGGGCAATGGCAGCAATCGATTCCTCTCGCGCCGGCGTGTAGTTCAGCGGCTTTGCAAACCGGAACATGCGCTCGTAGCCAATTCGCGGCAGCAGCGACCAAGTATTGAACTCAACGGGATCGTCGGTGATCATCCGAGCCTTGACTTGCGGATCACGCATCTTGGCGACCCGCGCCTCAAGCGGCAGATGCGCCATCTCGTGGTAAGTGCGCGTGCCAGCAAACGGGTTCTGGCTGCCTGTCAGCCCGAGCAGCGCCCCGATCGGACGTGGCGGCGCCACGCAACGCATCTCGAGCCCGTCAGCAACAGCCTTGCGCGACAGCTCCAGCAGCCGTCGCCAATCTTCCGTGCGATCGTGCCGCTGGGTGAGATTGAACACCATCCGGCTGCCAGATGCTTCAACCACCCGCCGCATCATGGCGAATTCTGTTTCAGGATCCGGCTCGTTCCAGTCCGAGGTCATTTCGATAAAGCCGCCACCACCCTCCTTCAGGCCCATCGCAATGCCCATCAACTCGCTCTCTTGCGCCTTCAGCCCGGGGTGAAGGTCGCCGGCCAGGGTCTTGTGGCTGATCGTGCGGGAGGTCGAGAAGCCGAAGGCGCCGGCACGCACAGCATCCGCAGTGATCTGCCGCATGCGCGCGATATCCGACTCGTTGGCGTCCTCCAGCTCCATGGCGCGGTCACCCATGACGTAAACGCGCATCGGAGCATGGGGTAGCAGGGCGCAGAAATCGATGTCATGACGCCGCCGTTCCAACGCCGTCAGGTATTCTGCAAAACTCTCCCAGCTCCAATCCAGGCCTTCATTGAGACAGGGGCCGGGCAAATCTTCGACGCCCTCCATCAAAGCCACGACCTTGTCCTGGGTATCCTTGCGCACCGGCGCGAAGCCGACGCCGCAGTTGCCCATGACGACAGTGGTCACTCCATGCCATGACGATGGCGCCAAATGGCTGTCCCACATCGCCTGACCGTCATAGTGGGTGTGAATATCGACGAAGCCCGGCGTGACGGCATAGCCCTTGGCGTCGATCTCATCGACCCCCGTGCCTTTCACTTTGCCGACCTCGACAATACGGCCATCCTTGACGCCGACGTCGGCCTCGAATGGCACGCCGCCATTGCCATCCATGACGGTTCCACCGCGGAAAACGAGATCGAAATCCTTGGCCATCGCAGGCTCCTTATCGCTCGAAGCATCGTAGATTTCCCCCAGTGTTGGCCATCGACGATGCCCCGGCAAGGCTCAATTTCTGGCACCACCATGAGTGCTCTGATTTCGCGGAGTTTGCCGGCTTCCGCGCCGCCCTGATGAGACAAGAAAATTGAGCTTGCTGATCAAGGGAAACGCGATGATCCTTCTGGAACAGAGCTTGGCTGCCGGGCACCGAGACCGCCCCTGCCGTAAGGTACAATGGCGAGCCTTGCTTTGATCGCCGTTTCAAGGAGCCACGTCATGAGCGCCGTCGCCTCGCAAGCCTCCGCCCAATCGATAACGATCACCAAAGTGAAGGAGCACATCGGCGCGATCGTGACCGGCATCGATCTGGCTCAGCCAGTCGACGCGGCCACGCAAAAAAAGCTCTACGACGCCGTGGTTGAAAACGTGGTGCTGGTAATCCGAGGGCAGGCGCACATCACCCCTGCGCAGCTGCAAGCAGCCGGCGAAATGTTCGGCGAACTCATGGAGGACCAAAACCGCCGCTATCTGGTTGACGGCTTCCCGCTGATCAGCGTGCTCGACAACTTCCACAAGGACAGCAAGGGCCAGCCAGCAAAAGTTGGCGGCAACGCGACCTGGCACACCGATCACACCAATCAGGAACGACCGCCGAAGTTCACGATGCTTTATGCCGTGGCGGTACCGGACAAAGGCGGGGCGACGTCGGTTTGCAATTCGCGCGCGGCCTTCGAAGCACTGCCTGACGATTTGAAGCGGGAAATATCGGCCATGAAGACCGAGAACACCCTGATCAGCAGCGCGCGTTTCAAGACTGCCAATCCGGACATTCTCAAAGCGCAATTGGAGTCCAAGAAGCCGCCAACTGTGCATCCACTTGTCCGCACACACCCCGAGACCGGCACCAAAGCCGTCTGGTTCCACAAGAGCAAGACCGAGACTGTCAGTGGCAAGACCCCAGAAGAGACTCAGGACTTCCTGCAGGACCTGACAGACAGAATCACACAACCGCAATTCTGTTACGCTCACGAATATCAAAAGGGCGACCTGCTCATCATCGACGATCGTGCCTCGCTGCATAAAGCCGGCTTCGACTTCGATCACAGCCAGCATCGCCGTCTCTATCGCATGCTCGTTCGTGGCGACCGGCCATACTGAAAGCCTTTGCTCCGGAGCAGGATCACCAAAAACTCGAAGACGCAATGGAAGCTCCGGCAATGTCTGACGCGATCCGAGTTGTCCGCATCAACGATTTGGAGCCAAGTTGGACGGTTCTTCGCGCCCGCGAGCCTGGTTTCATGCGCTCACTCGTCACTTGGATGGGCGGTCCGGAGGGCTACATCAACACCAATCCGGGAGTTGCGATCGAGAGCCGGTCTTGTGCTGTTGGACTGATGGATATGGGCCCTGGCCAACGCCAACCGGGCGTACATACGCACTCCATGGTGGAAATCTACATAATCCTCGACGGCATGGTCGAAAGCTTCGACGGCGTAGGCCACTCACACACTGCCGGTCCCCTCGATTGCCTCTATATCCCCAAAGGGGTTCCGCATGGCGTTCGCACCATCGGCAACAAACCCGTCAAATTGCTGTGGGTGAACGACGCAATCGAGAAGTGGGGCGTATCGCTGTACCAGGAAGGCCCCGGCCCGCACGAAGCCGAGAACGGCCAGACAGTCGCTCTGATCCCATTTATTGATCTGGAACCCAATTGGTCGGCTGATCGGGCAAAGGAAGCCGGCTTTCTTCGCTGGTGCGTCACCTGGGTCGGCAGTGCCGACCATGCAACGGGGCCCAACTTCAATTGCGCCAACTCAGCCTGCAACGAGCGCGTCGGAATCTCACTCATCGTCGTGCTGCCCGCAAACAGGCTTCCACAAACCGAATCCACGACCGGCAACCATCTCTTCGTCGTTGCAAGCGGCCGCGCGGTCTTGTTCGATGGCGAAAAGCACGTTCAAATTCACCAACACGACGCCGTGTTCTGCCCGTCAGGAGCACAGCTTGATCTGAGGGCCCTCGATGGCGCTCCGCTCTATATCTTAGCCATACAGACTGCCTGAACGCGCAATGGATCGCTGATCCATCGCGACGACACCACCCTGCATCCGGAGCAAGATCATGCCTGCTATCCATCCCCAGGTCCGCCAGGCACGAGATCTCCGGACCATCATTGCCGCTGCTGCCCCGGCGCACGACGAGAAGCGGGAACTGAGCAAGGGCGTCGTCGAAGCCCTGATCGCCGGCGGATTCTTTGCCATGCTGAAAACCAAGGCCGTCGGAGGTATGGAGCTCAAACCTTCGATCTTCGCCGAGGTGACCGAGACCTTTGCCGCAGTCGATGCCTCGACCGCATGGGTAGTTTGCCAGAGCAATGGCTGCTCGACGAGCAGTGCCTATCTCGAACCAAGCGTTGCCCGCGAGATCTTCGCCCATCGCGACGGTATTCTGGCGTGGGGACCGCCCAGTTCGACAGTCGAAGCCACACCGGTGGACGGTGGCTATCGCATCACCGGCAAGTGGCGGTTCTTGAGCGGCAGTCAGAATGCGACATGGCTGGGCGCACATGTGAAAATCGCAGGGACCAAAGAAACGAAGACGTTCCTCTATCCCAAATCCAAGGCCACGTTCCACGACATCTGGCACACGCTCGGCCTGCGCGGCACGGCCAGCAACGAGTATTCGGTGAACGATCTCTTTGTTCCCCATGCCTACACCATGTACCGCGACGACCCTCGCGACCGCAGGTCCGAAAGCCCGCTCTATCGCTTCACCAGCAATCAGCTCTATTCCATCGGCTTCGGCGGTGTCGCTCTGGGTATTGCCCGAGGCACAATGGATGCCTTTTTGGCCTTGCCGAATGACAAGACCCGCCGGGGCGCCACCAAGCCCATGGCAGCGAACAATGTTGTCCAGTCGCACGTGGCGCAATGCGAGGCCCGATGGCGCTCCGCCCGCTATTTCCTGCATGCCGCAGCCGATGAGGCACTCGCAACCATCGAGGAGCGCGGTGCGATGGAGCAGAACCAGCGCGCAAACCTGCGCCTTGCGTCGACATGGGCCATTCAGTCGTCGCGCGAGATCGTCAACACCTTGTACCACGACTGCGGCTCCATGGCCGTATTCGAGGAAAATCCGTTCGAGCGGCGCTTGCGGGACATCCATACGGTCGCGCAACAAGGCCAGGGACGCATTCTGCACTACGAGACGGTGGGCCAGATCCTGCTTGGCCAGCCGCCCGAGAACGCCCACTGGTAGCCGCAGCGGCGCGCCGCGCTGATGAACAATTCCCCCCAAGAACTCAATCGAACCCGAAGCTGTGATCGCCACCGCCCCCGCCCGCGCTGCAGTGCCGGCCCAATGCGTACCGTCGGCTACCACTTTCCCAATCCCATCCTCCATGCGTAAGCTTGCAATTGCAGGCATTTTGTCCTCAGGAGGAAACCATGGCTGAAATTGACGGTGCGACCCTTATTGCAAGAAGCTTGAAGCAACAGGGCATCGATCATCTGTTCGGTGTCGTCGGCTTTCCGGTCGGCCCAATTGCCGAAGCCGCCCAGAAGGAAGGTGTCGCCTACATCGGCATGCGCAATGAGCAGGCCGCGTCCTACGCAGCACAGGCCTACGGATACATGACCGGGCGCCCCGGTGCCTGCATCGTTGTAACTGGTCCCGGCGTCGTCCATGGTCTCGCCGGCCTCGCCAACGCACAGCAGAATTGCTGGCCGATGATCCTGATCGGCGGCGCTTCGGAAACCTATCGGGGCGGCATGGGGGCATTCCAGGAAGAGCGCCAGGTGCTGATCGCCTCGCCGTTCTGCAAGTTCGCGCACGGCATCGAAAGCGTTCAGCGCATCCCCTACTACGTCGAGATGGCGACCCGACACGCGATCAATGGCCGTCCCGGCGCCTGCTACCTGGACATGCCCGACGATATCATCACTGGAAAGTGCGATCTCTCGAAAGTCGTTGAGGTCGAGCGTGTGCCCGAACCACCCCGCATGACCGCGCCAATGGAGAACATCGAGGCAGCGCTGAACCTGCTCGAAAAGGCAGAGCGCCCGCTGGTACTCGTCGGCAAAGGCATGGCCTGGGCACGCGCCGAAACCGAGGTGCGCGATTTCATCGACAGGACCCAGCTACCGTTCGTCCGTTCGCCGATGGGGAAAGGCGTAGTGCCAGACGACCACCCGCTCTCCGTGGCAGCGGCACGAACGCTGGCGCTGCAGCAGGCCGATGTCGTTTTCCTGATGGGCGCTCGGTTCAACTGGATCTTCCACTTTGGTCTGCCGCCGCGCTTTTCGAAAGACGTCAAGGTCATCCAGCTCGACATTTCGCCGGAGGAAATCGGCCACAACAAGAAAACGGAAGTGCCTCTTGTCGGCGACGGCAAGGCCATCATGACACAGCTCAACAAGGCACTTGCCAGCCGTCAGTGGTTCCATCCGCAGGACACGCCGTGGCGCAAGGCACTTGCTGAGAAGCAGGCGGCCAACGCAGCGCAGATCAAGCCCCAGATCGACGACGATGCAGCCCCCGCCAACTACTACCGGGCCTTGCGTGACGTTGCCGCCTGGATGCCGAAGAACGCAGTGCTCAGTGCCGAAGGCGCTGGCACGATGGATATCGGCCTCACCCAGCTGAATGTGTCGGATGCGCGTTCGTGCCTCAATGCCGGCACCTACGGCACCATGGGCGTCGGCTTGGGTCATGCCATCGCCGCCTGCGTCGTACATCCCGACCGTCCGGTGATTCACTTGTCGGGTGATTCCGCCATCGGGTTCTCGGGCATGGAGATGGAGACGCTCGTACGCTACAATTTCCCGGCAAAAATCGTTGTTTTGAACAACGGCGGCATCGGCCCGGGCATGCCGAAGATTCCTGAGAACCCCATGTTCAACCTGAAGCCCAACGCCCTCATCTACGGGGCGCGTTACGACAGGATCATGGAAGAGCTCGGCGGCAAGGGTTTCTTTGTCGAGGACCCGAAGGACCTGCGCCGCGCCCTCGACGAAGCCATGAAGTACCCGGGCCCCGCTCTCGTCAACGTCGTCCTGTCGCAAGAGGCCACGCGCAAAACACAGCAGTTCAAGTGGCACAGCTGAGACGCACCAGTTGAGACAGGATCGACAGCGCCAGTCTTGAGATCGGCGCTGTCCCACCCGTCACAGTCGAGGATGGGTCAGGCAATGTCGCCATCCGCGTGAGGCGACATTGCGCTCAACGGCGACAGTAACCTTGGCTTGCTTGGGCAGCCTTCCTCGCCGACCAGGCTCGGAGCACGGTCCCACGCATTCAGATGGTACCCTTCTCCCGCATGGCCTTCACTTCGTCCGGCGTGCAGCCGGCCCAGGCCCCATATATGGCCTCGTTGTCGGCTCCATGCAGCGGCGCGCTTGTGATCGGCACTTTCGTGTCCGACATCCGCAGCGGCCACCCCGTCACGGTGACCTTGCCGCGCACGGGGTGATCGATGTCGAGCACCATGCCGCGCGCACGCAGATCCTCGTCATCCAGTAGCTCACGCGTATTGAGCACCGCACCGCAAGGCACCTTTGCGCCGGCAATGATCTCCATGACTTCCCGCTTCGGACGCTTCGACGTCCAAGCCGTCAGGGCAGCATCAACCTCTTCGCGATGCTGAAAGCGGGACTCGCTGGTCTTGAGGCGTGGATCGGCAATCATGTCCTCACGGCCGATAGCTGTCGCAAGCCGCCGCCAATGCTCGTCGTTGCCACGCGCGGGGAAGATGTAGACCCAGTCGTCAATGCCGCCGGGGGCGCAGGCATAGAGACCGCCAGGCGAGGAATTTGGCACGGAGTTGCCACCGCGCGGCAGCACGTCCGACATTCCCGACTGCCGGCTGGTCGGCGTCCGGCAATAGTTCAGCATGGCATCCCGCATGGCGATCTGGATGTGCTGCCCCCGTCCCGTCGCCACACGCTGGAACAGCGCCGCGCAAATGCCCATCGCACACAACATGCCCGTTCCCGTATCACCGATGGTCGGGCCCGGACGCAACGGCGGTCCGTCGGCTTCGCCGTTGACACCCATCGTTCCGCCCATCGCCTGTGCGATCATGTCGAAGGACAGGTAGTCGGCCTGCGGGCTCTCCGGTGCAAAGCCTTTGATCTGGGCGAAAATCAGACGCGGATTGATCGCCGACAATTTCGCGTAGTCGAAGCCGAGCCGAGCAAAGGTTCCCGGCGCCATGTTCTCCACCAGCACGTCGGCGCTCTTGATCATGCGCGTCAGCAGCGCCTTACCCTCGTCGCTCTTCAGGTTGCAGGTCACGCTGCGCTTGTTGAGGTTGTAGAAAATGAAGTAGTGGGCGTCTGCGTCTGGCCTGTCAGATGCGGCGCGGCGTCCCGGTTCTCCGCGGGCCGGCTCCTCGACCTTCACCACCTCGGCCCCGAGCCACGCAAGCGCTTCCGTGCAGGACGGACCAGCCTCGAACTGTGTCAGATCCAGAACCTTGATACCAGAAAGCGCCGGTGGCGTGGGTGCTGCAATCGTATCGGCTGTCATGGTGTCACTCGCTATCATGCGCCCAATGGAAACTTCGAAAATCGTAGTCCACGTTGCTGGCCAACGGGTGCACCCTCAAGTGGGTGCACCGCCTTCCTATGATCTGGGGGTGTTCGCTTGCAGGAATGTCCGCAGATGACGCACGGCCAAAGGCACGCGATCTTTGGCTCCTTCCATGGGAAAAACGTCATCTGCGCATTGGGTGCCAGCATGGCCGTCTCCTCTGCCGTGGCATAGGGATGCGGTTCGGTATCATCTGGCATGACAAGCACGGGTGTCTTGCAGCCACGCACGAAATCGCGCGTCACGCTGAAGACGAAGTCATTGTGCTCGAGGTACATCTTCTTGAGGAAGTCGGAGCACATCTCCATCGTCACGTCGGATCTCTTCTCGCACAAGGCCGGCGCCCAGTTTTTACAGTTGTTGCGATAGAACAAGTCCGGCACCTCCGGCCGAAAGCCGCTCGGCATGGACGGCACGGCCGCGATCACACGTTCCGGCGCCCGTTGCAACATCTTCCAGATGAAGGGGCCGCCGATGCAGAAACCGAGCACCATGAATTTTTCAATTCCGAGATGATCCATCAAACCCAGCTGGTCATCCGCATAAGAATCCCAGGGCCGGTCGACTTCCACGGGCCCGGAGGAATTGCCTCCTATGGCATTTCTCAGATCCATGGTGATGCAGCGGAATTGGTCGCTGAGTTCGACCATCGGATTGAAGGGTGTCCGCTCCGAAAGATACTTGATGTTCGCGTTCAAGCCGCCACCAGGAACGACCAGCAACGGGAAGCCGGATCCGGCCTCCTCATAATGGATCTCAACTGAGCCTCTTTTGTAGATTGGCATCGTGGGCTTCCTCGGTCGGCGTGCGGTTGAACTCTTGCCCCAACATGACGGGCGGTATGTCCAGTCTAATGCGGCTTCGGCTTTTCGCTAGTGCGGCGGGGCTTGATGCGAAATTTGGCGGCGCAGCAAAAGCAGACCGCGTCGCGAACAAGCAAGGCAGCATCGCGACGACAAACGCCCTGCTGAAGCGCCACAGTCCTCTGCATCATAATGTCCGGACAAGCTTCTGTAAGCACCGAACTGCTTCTGCTAACGTGATAGCTGACGAATAGGGAATGCCGATTGCGCATGCCACCAGGAGGCCCAGGATGAATGACATTGATCAAACGCTACAGCAGGAACATCGGGCGGATCGGCCCCGACAGCTTGCCGTGGCCTGGCTCAATGCCTTCGAGGGCGCACTGGCGGCAAGGGATGCCAAGAAGATCGCCGTTCTCTTTCACGAAGACAGCCACTGGCGCGACGTGTTGGCGTTTACCTGGCATTTGAGCGCTCTAGAGGGGCGCGAGGCGATAGCGGAACGACTTGCGGCGGAACAGGAACGGACCGCAGCACGCGGATTTCATTTGCCTGCAGGCCGCAAACCGCCCCGCAAGGTCCGCCGAGTGGGCGTCGATTGCATCGAAGCCATCTTCGAGTTCTCAACCGTCGACGGCCGCGGCGCTGGCATCATTCGCCTGTCCCCGGTCGAAGATGGCGAGAAGGCCAAGGCTTGGTTGATCTCGACGACGCTCGAGGAATTGGAAGGCCACCCGGAAAAGATTGGCGCCAACAGGCCGACTGGAGCGGCGTATTCGCGAAACTTCGGCGGCGACAACTGGGTCGACATGCGTCGGAGGGCGCAAGCTTACGAGGACAGGGAACCGGCCGTCATTGTCGTTGGCGGTGCCCAAGCGGGCCTCTCGATCGCAGCGCGCCTGAACCAGCTTGGCGTCGACACGCTGGTCGTCGAGAAATGGCCCCGCATCGGCGATAGCTGGCGCAATCGCTACCACTCTTTGGCACTGCACAACTCGACCCACCTCAATCACCTACCCTATTTGGAGTTCCCCCCGACCTTCCCGACGTACATTCCGAAAGACATGCTCGGAAACTGGTTCGAGTTCTATGCCGACGTCATGGAGATCAACTGCTGGACCAATACGGAATTCGTTGGCGGCACATGGGACGACGAGGCCAAATGCTGGTCAGCCCGGCTGAGGCGGGCCGACGGAACCGAGCGCGTCATGCGCCCGCGCCATCTGGTCTTCGCCAACGGTGTCAGCAGTTACCCATTCATCCCGGATATCCCTGGGTTGGATGACTTCCAAGGCGAAGTCGTTCATTCCGAAGGGTTCACGAGCGGCGCTGAATGGAAAGGTAAGAATGCGCTCATTCTCGGCACGGGCAGCAGCGCCAACGACATCGCGCTCGACCTACACAGCCACGGCGTAAACACGACCCTCATCCAGCGCGGCTCGACCACAGTCGTCTCGATCACACCGAGCGCCAGACTGAACGAGGCGGTCTGGGACGAAGGGCCTCCGCTCGAGGATTGCGACCTCGTCGTTACGTCGGCGACGCCACCACTGATCGTCAAGACCTACAAGATGGTCGCCCAGCGCATGCTGGAGCTGGACAAGGACCTGATCGAGGGCCTCCAGAAGATAGGTTTCAAGCACGATATGGGCGAGGACGGCGCCGGCCACCAGATGAAATATTTCCGGCGCGGAGGCGGCTACAATCTCGATGCCGGCAGCTCGGAACTCATGATCAAGGGCGAAATCGGACTTCTCCAATATGATCGCATCGAACGCTTCACGGCCGAAGGCGCGCGCCTCCAAGATGGAACTGTCGTGCCTGCTGACGTGCTGGTGCTGGCCACAGGGTATTTCCCGCAAGTCGAGCTTGTCCGTCGCGCACTCGGCGGGGATATGGTGAAACGCATCGGCCCGGTGTGGGGCATCGGTGAGGACGGCGAGCTCAACAACATGTACAAGCGCACGCCGCAGCAAGGCCTCTGGTTCATCGCCGGCGGCCTCGCTCAGTGTCGCATCAATTCGAAATATCTCGCGATTCAGATCAAGGCCATGGAGCTGGGCAAGCTCGCTCCACTGTGATGCGCCACCATGGGCAAGGAGACGGCATCCAATCGCGCTGGAGCCCTTCCTTGCACCTCGCGCCGTATGAACGCGCCAAAGGCAATGGCCGGCAACAACACCGCGCCGATGAACGAACTGCGCCTCAAGCCGAGTTGATCGCCCGCCACAGGCGATGCGGTGTGAAAGGCGCCTGCACGTCCCTGATGCCGAGTGGAGCAAGCGCATCCAGGATCGCACTCGTGAGACACGCGACGGCCCCTACAGTGCCGGCCTCTCCCGCGCCCTTCACGCCCAGCGGGTTGCGCGAAGTTGGCACCCCATTTGTTTCGATCTCGAAGCGTGGCAGGTCGTCGGCTCTCGGCATCACGTAATCCATGAATGAGCCTGTTAGTGGCTGACCGCTGTCATCCCACACGACTTGCTCGCCGAAGACGTGCCCAGCGCCTTGCGCAATCCCACCGTGGATCTGCCCATCAAGCAGTCGCGGATTAAGGACCGTCCCCACATCCTCAACCGCAATATATCGCACGATCCGCGATACGCCCGTCTCGGGATCGATCTCGACCTCGGCCACATGGCAAGCGTTGGGAAAAGTTGGTGCTGACGGCCTAAACGTCGCGAAACCGGATAGACCGCTCTCCATACCCGGCGGCATCAGCGCCGGTTGAAACGCGATCCCAGCAACCTCCCGGATGTCGAGCGTGCGGTTGGTTCCTTTGCCGCGAAATTGCCCGTCCTCAAAAACTACATCTTCTGCCGGCAGCTCCAAGGCGTGAGCGGCAATCAGACGCCCCTTTTCGATCACCTTATGCACAGCTCCAAGGAGAGCTGCACTGCCGAGCCCGGACACCCGCGAGCCGCCGGTACCATGCCCGTAGGAAACAACATCCGTATCGCCTTGCACATAGCGGATCTCCTCGAAATCCAGCCCAAGCCGCTCGCACACCAATTGCTTGAAGACCGTCTCATGACCTTGACCGTGCGAGTGCGTACCCATCAGCACGGTCGCATGACCTTGGCGATCCAAACGGATCTCGCCGCCCTCGTCATTGCCACCGGCCGATTGCTCGATCGTGTTCGCGATCCCAAGACCAAGCAGCCGGCCTGATCTTGCGGCAGCTGCCCGTCGTGGCTCGAACCCCTCGGCATCAATCAGCTTCAAGGCTTGATCCATGTTGCGCGCGAACTCGCCGCAATCATAATTGTAGGTGAGCGGCGTCTGGAATGGCATTGCGGTCGGGGGAATGATGTTGCGCCGGCGCAGTTCGACCCTGTCGATCCCCATTTCGCGGGCGGCTTTTTCGATGATCTGCTCGATCAGCGAAGTGGCCTCGGGTCGGCCCGCGCCGCGCACTGCCCCGGTCGGCCCCGTATTGGTGAACACGCTGGTCACGCGGGCATGAATGGCAGGCGTGGTATAAACGCCAGCCACGCCACCGATATTGCCGAGCGGCGGGTGCGGACCAAAGTTCGACAGGTACGCGCCCATGTTGCCGACGACGTCGACGCGCAGCCCCAGAAAGCGGCCATCGGGATCCAGAGCAAGCTCTCCGCTCATTACGAAATCCCGGCCCTGCTCCTCCAAGATGCCGTCCGACCGGTCATTGACCCATTTGACGGGACGACCGAGCTGACGGGCCGCCCAGAGAACGAGCGGGATTTCCGGAAAAATCGTCGCCCGCAATCCAAACGAACCGCCCATATCAGGACTGATGATACGAATCTGGGATTCCGGCACGTGCAGCACTGAACTCGCCAACCAATGGCGCATGTCGTGCGGCATCTGATTGCCGGAATGCAAAGTATAGCGACCCTCGGACACACTGTATTCGCCGAGAGCAGCGCGCGGTTCCATGGGGTTGACCGCGACGCGCGGCATCATGAGCTCGATACGCGTCACATGGTGTGCGTTGGCGAAAGCGCGATCGACCGCCGCCGCATCACCCAGCTCGGCACGATAACAGATGTTGTCGGGGCATCCTTCCCAGACCGCAGGTGTCGCCGCGGCCAATACCCGCCGTGTGTCGGTGTTGGCAGGCAGCGGCGCGTAGTCGACCTCGATCAACTCGGCGGCATCCCTCGCCTGCTCGCGCGTCTCGGCGACAACAAATGCCACGCAGTCGCCGACAAAGGCGACTTTGTCGTGGGCCAGCGCTGGGTGAGGCGGCACAAAGATCGGTTGACCATCCGGCCGCTTCAGTGGAACCGCTTTAGCAATAAAACAAGGCAAGTCGCCGAGGCCAGCCTTTGTAATGTCAGCACCTGTGTAGACTCCCAACACGCCAGGCGCTCGACAGGCGGCATCCGTTTTGATGCCCCGGATCGTCGCATGCGCGTGGGGCGACCGCAGAATGTAGGACCAGGCTTGGTTCGCCAGGTTGATGTCGTCAGTGTAACGCCCCTCGCCGCGCAGGAAACGCTTGTCCTCTTCACGCGGTGCCGATTGCCCGAGACCAAATTTCATTCTGCTCTTCCTAGAGGGCCAAACGCCCAAATGTTTCAACCCGACCCGATCAGACCAATTCCGCCAAATCCACGCAAAGTGCGTCCCGGTGTCGGACGGCCGCAAAACCATATCGTCTACGAGTCTTGCGCGAAAGGCTTCGGTCTCAGTCGCGGCACACCACACGCTCGCCTTGCACTTGCCCGCCTCCGGCAGGACGTCGCACAGCAGCTGATCGAGCGCCTGATCACCAACTCCGGCTCATCACGCGCCGGATGCTGTGTGGTCAACCGAAGGCGCGATCAAGAAGGCCACCATCCACGACCGCAGCGGCCGTATCATCACCGAGGGCAATCATCGCCAGATAAATCTGAGCCGAGCCAGCGCCACGCCTTCGGCTTCTGAAACTTCGAGAACTATCGCCGCCGCGTCAGGGCCCTGTGCACATGATCGCGCACACGATGGACAACCAAACCGACGCATTGATAACCACATGTCGCGGCACAGCCACAATAGACCCTGCCCCCGCATTCAGCGAAGAGCCTGATGACCTTCCCGAGACAGGGGTTGCACTTCGTTCCGGACACACAGGTTACACTTCGGCCCTTTGCGGAGGATGCAGGGTGCCGTGGAAAGTGTAACGTGGAAGACGAGCGTCTTCGTTTCGTAGCGCGCGCCTCGACGGCGAGAAGATGGCGGCCCTCTGCCGGGAGTTCGGCATCTCGCGAAAGACCGGCCACAAGATCTTCAACCGCTACAAGGAGACCGGGCTCGGGGCCTCACAGACCGGTCGCGGCGCCCCTATCGCCAAGCCAATCAACTGCCCTTTCAGATCGAAAGCCTGATCGTCACGATCAAGCAGGACTATCCGGGATGGGGCGCGCCGAAGATCCGCGAGCGCTTGCGCCGCCTCACCCTGACGTCCATACGCCCGCCATCTCGACCGTGCATGCCGTGCTCGATCGGAACGGCCGGTGCCGTCGGCCGAAGCGGCGCCGCAACAAGGCCACCGGCACCGAGCGGCACCATGTCGAAGAGCCCAACCAGCTCGGTGCGCCGACTACAAGGGCGAGTTCATGCTGGCCGACAGGCGCTACTGCTACCCGCTCACGATCACCGACTATGCCAGCCGCTATCTGATCGCCTGCGATGTCTTGCCCACCACCAAGGAGCGTTATGCCTTCACCGTGTTCGAGCGCGCCTTCAAGGACTTCGGCTTGCCCGACACGATCCGCACCGACAACGGCGTACCCTTCGCAAGCCCCAACAGCCTGTTCAATCTATCCAAGCTCTCGGTCTGGTGGCTGAGGCTCGGCATCAACATCGAGCGGATCGAGCCGGGATGCCCGCAGCAGAACGGCCGCCACGAGAGGATGCACTTGACCTTGAAGCAGGAAGCGACCCGGCCCGCAGGCGATAACTCTGCAGCAGCAGGACAAGTTCGACGCCTTCGTCGACCGCTTCAATCGCGAGCGGCCGCATCAGGGGCTCGATTATGAAGATCCAGCCGATCTCTATCGGCCTCCGAGCGCCTATCGCGGCCTGCCGGATCTCGACTACCTACGACCGCACCGTGACCATCACCACGTGCGCCGAATCTGTATCGGAAAGCTCAAGGTCAACGTCAGTTAGTCTTCGCTGGCCAAAGCGTTGGTATCAAAGAGGTCGCCGACCGCATCTGGCTGGTCAGCTTCATGCACTACGACCTCGGCTTCTTCGACGACGAAACCTGCCGCCTCGAGCCCGTTGCAAACCCCTTCGAGGTCCGCAATGTGTTACCCATGTTCAGGAATAAACCGTAACCAATGTGTCCGGAACGGACCAGATTTTATTGGTGGAGCCGAGGGGATCGAACCCCTGACCTCTGCAGTGCGATTGCAGCGCTCTCCCATCTGAGCTACGGCCCCGTTCCGGGAAGTCGCATTTATGGAGTTGGGCTGGTGGTTGTCAAGCTGAGCCCGCAATCAACGCTCAATCAATCCCTCACAATGGCATTCAGCCGGCCGAACACGACCGATGGAGCCGATTTCCGCCAATCCCGCCGCCCTGCCCTGGCGATCGAGCGCCACGCTTCGCCAGTAGCCGAAAGTCCCCGCCCCCCACAGGCGACCTCAGTTTTCCATGATGGTGGTGCGCCAATGCACCCGACGCTCATTGCCCGGATTGCCGCCCGCCGCCGAATGCACCGTGCAGCGGTTGTCCCAGATGACGATATCGCCCACACGCCATTTGTGCCGGTATTCGGCATTGGGCTGCAGCATGTACCAGTAGAGCTCGGCCAGCAGCGCGTCGCCGTCTTCCTCGGACATGTCGAGCACCCGCACGACATGGGTGGGGTTCACGTAGAGCGACTTGCGGCCGGTTTCCGGGTGCACGCGTACCATATCGTGGACAGCAGGCGGCCTGGCCTGATCTTCGGGATCGAGCAACTCGATGCTGCGCCGCGCGCGCCCGCCGTAGCCGAAGGCGACCTTCAATGGCGCAATGCGGTCCTTTAGGCGGTCGGGCAAAGCATCATATGCGGCATACATACTGGCAAAGAGCGTATCGCCGCCGTAACTCGGAATTTCCAGAGCGTAGAGCTGCGTTCCCTTGCAGATCTCGGTATCCCAGGGACTATCGGTATGCCAACCCTGGCCGCGGCTGAGGATCAGCTTGTCGCCCTTCGAGTCACTGCCCCCGCTGGTGACCCCCATCAGCGTGATTTCGGGATGCTGGGGATCGCGCGTTTTCTTGACGCGGTGGGGCTTGAGCCGGCCAAAACGACGGCTGTAACCAAGAAAGTCCTCCTTCGAGAGCTGCTGCCCCCGCACGATCAGCACGCTGGTGTCGAGCCAAGCCTGATAGAGCGCCTGCCACTCGGCCTCCGACATCTTGGTCACGTCGACGCCAGTCGCAATAGCCCCAATCCCCGGGGTGGCTTTCTCGATCTCCATAACGAACCTCGCCAGTTGTCCCGTATGCCTGGTCCGCCCGATCGGGTGTCGCATCCCGCGCCAAACCGGACCTCACCCAAGTCTACGTGGATAACCAGCCGTCTTGGCAAGCGAATTGGCAGGGACAGGACGGGATCTTTCCAAGGCTCTAAGCCGAGCATTGCCCTTGAAGGCATTTCTGCCTAGGTTGTCCGGACAAACATTCCAATCTAGCGTCACAATCGCAAAGTTCGTCGCCCATCTGGGCTTGCCCTGGGCGAACATTGCGACCAGGGAAACGAAAAATAATACCGAAACTTAGTGTGGCGGCAAGCTTGGAAATTCGCATCCATCAGCTCCCCAATGCCTGATGCTGACGTCCTGCCCGCCCCACGAATGAGCCACAGCCAAGCCTTCCGGAGGAACACGCATGATCAAGTATTTCGACAGCTCTTACGTCGGCACCGTCGACATGGAGAATTGTGGCTATCTCGGCACGCCGATCAACGAACGCACCTATACCAATGATCAACTGGCCGGCGCGCTCTACAAGGCCGAAGAGTACGCCAAGACCATGGACCGGAACGGGTACGACACGTTTTGGATGGCGGAGCACCATTTCCAGCCTGAAGGCACGGAGTGCATCCCGAACCTGCTGATGATGGCCATGCACCTTGCAGGCATCACGAAGAATATTCGCATCGGCTGTGGCTTCAACGTGGTGCCCATGTGGCATCCACTGCGCCTTGCCGAGGACTACGCTACCGCTGAGATCCTGACGCGTGGGCGCACCGTTTTCGGTGTCGCGCGCGGGTACCACACGCGGGAGGTGGAGACTTTCGGAGCGCCCCTGACCGACCAGGCAGCGAACCGTGAGATGTTCGAGGAAGGCACCGACCTGGTTTTCAAGGCCTTCAATGAGGCCAAGTTTTCGCACAAGGGCAAGTATTATACCTGCCCACCCGAGGTCCCGTATCGCGGCTACACGCTGAAGGAGCTCACCCTCGTCCCACGTCCCTTGAAATTGCCAGTCGAGTGCTGGCAGCCGATCCAGGGCGGCACGGAACGCGCCTTCGATTTCATGGCCAAACACGGCATCTGCGGCGTCATCGGTGGCGGCTCCGCCGAGGGTGGCGTCGTGCAGCGCCATGTCGACGGCTTCATGGCAGCCTACAAGCGCCGCGGCATTGACCTCATTCCCGGCGAGCGCATGTCGATCGGCTACCAGTTCCACATCGCCTCCAGCAAAGAGCAGGCGATGAAAGAAGCCGCCATCTATTACGAAGAGAACATGAAGATGTTCGGCGAGCTGCGCCTGTCGCGCGCCATCACCGAGGAGCAGATCGCCGCCATGCGCAACCCGGCGTTGGTGCCCAAAACGAAGCTGCCGCGCATCGAGGACGCAGTAAAGGCCGGCGGCTTCCTGGCTGGCACGGCCGACGAAATTATCGAACAACTGAAGGCCACGGAAAAAGCCCTGCCCGGTCTTGAGCGTCTCATGCTCACTGCCACTCGGTACGCCGCTGTCCACCGCTCTCGAGCAGCTCGAGCGCTTCGCCAAGGAAGTCATGCCCGCCTTCAAGAACGCAAAGGCGGCAGTCGCGGCAGAGTAAGCGCCGAACCGGCCGCAACGACGGCAGTGAACACAAAAATCAGGGCGCTGGCTTTCGAGCCGGCGCCCTTGTTGCGTAGGGCGCAAACATCGAAAACTGATGGACAAGAAGGGCCGAATGATCCGGCCACCAATGCGCTACTGCATCGATATGGCCAATGTTGACTGGAAACGAAACCAATTAGAAGGCTTTCGAAGGCTAGTTCCGCCTTGTACCGGATGCCATGGTGGTTCCGACCGTCAAAAGCCAATCATCAAGCGAGCGTTTGACCATGCAGGCGAGGGACGGACTTCATCGCCTGCTGCTCGCAACGATGGCGCTGATCGTCTACGGATCGCTGTTTCCATGGCGGTTCGATTTTGCGCATCCCTCGATGCTTCTGGCATCGTGGCCGGACAGTTTCGACCGCTACGTCGCCCGCGACATCCTCGTCAACATCATCATTTACATGCCGCTCGGCCTGTTCGCGTTTTTGACTCTGCGAGAGCGAACCCGCACCCGCAACGCCGTCATCGCCGCCTTGCTGATGGGCACCGCGCTTTCGCTTGGGGTCGAATGCGCAGGTCTTCGTCCCGGGCCGTTATTCGAGCGTCATCGACATTGCCACGAATGCACTGGGCACTGCCATGGGCATCGCTTTGGGCGCGCTCTTCGCGCGCACGCTGGCTTTGGTTATCCAGCATGTGACCCAGACGTCCCTGCTGCACCCTCTGGCAGCCTGTTGCTCGTCTACGTCTGGCTCGGATACCAGCTCTTCCCATTTTTCCCTGTGCTCAGCCAAGCCGTCGTCCGATGGAAGATCGCTGCCGTCTTGGCCGATCCCACGCTCGGTCTTCTGGCACTCCTGGTGGCCTTCGCCGAGTGGTTAGCCGTCGCGCGATTGCTAGAACCGATTTTGGGACAACGCGCCTTGCGCATTGGTCTACCCGTCCTCATGCTGTTGCTTCCGGCCAAGTTGTTGATCTATGGCCGCTCTTTCTCGGTCGCCGAAGTCGCCGGTGCAACAGCCGCCATCATCGTGTGGATCACCTACCTTCACCGCATGCCCTGGCGCTTTGCCGCCGCCGCCGCCACATTGGCGCTCGGGCTCCTGGCCAGTGGACTGGCACCGTTTCACTTCGAGCAGACGGGAGCTCACTTTCTTGTGCCGTTCAGCGGCCTACTCGGAGCGGCCTGGAAGGACGCACTGCTGGTCCTGATGCACAAGGTGTTCTGGTACGGTGCACTGGTCGTACTGCTACGCGAAGCAGGACTCGGCACTTTGGCGACCTTGACGTCGAGTGCGGCACTCTTGGCCGCCATCGAGATCGCACAAACTCACCTTCACGGCCGCGTGGCCGAGATTACCGACCCCGTGCTTGTGCTCATCGTCGGACTAGCGCTCACCGCCCGCCATGTGGAGGACAAGGACGCAGCGGCGACCAAACCGCCTCACGGCTCAAGTTCGGTATCCCAATACAAATAGTCGAGCCAGCTCTCGTGCAGATAGTTGGGCGGGAAGAGACGCCCATTGCGATGCAGCTCAAACACCGTCGGTCGGTAAGGCCATTGCATGGGCTTCATACCGGCATGCTCCGGCATCAGGCCGCCTTTGGCCAGATTGCAGGGCGAACAGGCCGTCACGACGTTGTCCCAACGCGTAAGACCACCGCGGGAACGCGGAATCAGGTGATCGAATGTCAGCTCCGAACGGCTACCGCAGTATTGGCACGAGAAGCGGTCACGCAGAAACACGTTGAAGCGCGTAAAAGCCGGGTAAAGAGCCGGCTTTACGTAGGTCTTGAGCGAGACGACGCTCGGCAGGCGCATCTCGAACGTGGGGCTGCGGACGAACCGGTCATATTCGGAGACAATGTTCACCCGATCCAGGAAAACGGCCTTCACCGTCTCCTGCCAGCTCCACAACGACAAAGGATAATAACTCAGCGGCCTGAAGTCTGCGTTCAGCACCAAGGCCGGGGAGTGTTTTGCACGTGCGACGTGAGTGCTCACGAAGTTGCAGTCCTGACAGTTCCCTGTCCGAATCGCACTCGGATCCTGTTGACCTTCGCAGTCATACTACTCGTATGTGCCAATCGTGTGAAGCCCACCAGATGTGGTTGTTGATCGACCGCTGTCCTCGGCTCGGACACCGAATGTGGCAGCCCCTGAGAACTGCCACTTTACAACTGGCGCACAACTGCCGTTGACTTGGGCCCAGCCCATGCCCGTGAGGGGCGGATTTTGTTCAGGAAGGCACACTTCCATGCAGCCAACGAGCGCCAGCCGGCCCAACATGCCGCTGGCCGGAATTACTGTCATCGACCTCGGTCAGATCTACCAGGGACCCTATGCCACGCTGTTGATGGCGAAAGCAGGTGCCCGGATCATCAAAGTGGAACCACCAAAGGGCGAGCCGGCACGGCTGCGCGCCCTCGTCGGGCAGAGCGCAACCTTTCCCTTTGCCATGCTCAACTCCAACAAGCAGGCGGTGTCGCTGGACCTCAAGCACCCCAAAGGCAAGGCACTGCTCAAACGCATGGTCGCCAACGCCGATGTGCTGCTTGAGAACTTCGCTCCGGGCGTAATGGACCGGCTGGGCCTGGGCTGGAGCGTTTTGAGTGAGATCAATCCACGGCTGGTCTATGGGTCCGGCACTGGCTACGGGCTCGACGGGCCGGACCGCGATAATCTCGCCATGGATCTGACGGTCCAGGCGATGTCTGGCGTCATGAGCATTACCGGCTTTCCCGATGGCCCGCCGCTGAAGGCCGGACCAGCCATCGTGGATTTCATCAGCGGCATCCACCTTTATGCAGGCGTGGTGACCGCGCTCTACGAGCGCACCCAAACCGGCAAAGGCCGCTTCGTCGAGGTCGCCATGCAGGAGACGATCTATCCAGCGCTCGCCTCCAGCCTATCCTTCCTGCACAACACCGATGGAGGTTTGCCGCCGCGGACCGGCAACAAGCACGGCGGCCTCGCCATCGCACCCTACAACGTCTACGCCACCGCTGACGGGCACATCGCCATCAATGTGGTCAAAGAGGTGCACTGGGAAGGCCTGCTCGAGGCCATGGGCCGCCCCGAACTCAAGACCGATCCGCGCTACATGGGCAATGCAAACCGCGTCAAGATCATGCAGGAGGTCGACGACCTCGTGGAGAGCTGGTCGCGCAAACTCCCGCGCGACGAGGTCATGGCACTGCTCAAGCGCCATCGCGTTCCAGCCGCCGCTGTGCGCAACCTGCGGGAAGTGATGAACGATCCCCACATGCACCAGCGCGGCATGCTGGAATGGATCGACCATCCCGATCTCGGCCGCATCGTGGTGCCCACCAGTCCCCTGCGATTCCATGGCGCCGACAAAGTCAAAACGACGCCGAGTCCCACCGTCGGGCAGCACAATGACGACATCTACGGCGGATGGCTGGGCTTGAGTGAGGACGAGATCTCCGCCCTTAAGTCAGACGGGGTGATCTGAGCCAATTGCCAGTGGGCGCCTTGCCGATTTGGCATCCAGCCCCGCATACTGGGCGTTCAGCAGGCCACGAAGTCGTGCAAGGAGTACAAGTCCGATGGCGAAACATAAAACCAGCGGCAAAGGTCAGAAGGTCGCCGTCGTCATCGGCGCGACATCGAAATGGCAGGCCGACGGACGCAACACCAAGCTCGCCCACGGCAAGGCCATGGACGATAGCGATATCCCCGTCTACGCGCGCTGGGGCATTGGTGGCGCCATTGCCCAAAAGTTTTCAGCCGAGGGCTTCCTGACCGTGTTGACGACCAGGGCGAAAGCCAATGCCGCCGGCCTCGCTGACGCCATCGAGGCGCAGGGCGGCAAGTCCATGATCGTCGAGTTGGATGTATCATCGGAAGCCTCGATCAAGAGCGCCTTTGCCGCCATACGCGAACAGGCGGGCGAGCCCGAGATCGTGATCTACAATGCCGGCTACCTCGAAGGCCGCGATCTGCCGCCCGGCCAGGAGCTGCTCGAGTACATCCCAACGCAAATGTTCGATACCGCCATGCATATCGCGTGCAGGGGACCGTTCCTGGTCGCGAAAGAAGTGTTGCCAACAATGCGCAAGCGCGGCTCCGGCTCGTATTTCTTCTCGAACAACTCGAAGTCGCTGCGCGGCACGAAGCGCAATACGGGTGAGTCGCTCTACTATCCACGCGTTCTCATGCGGACATTGTCCCAGGTCTTGACCGAGGAATACTCCGAGCATGGCGTCCACATTGCCAACGTGGTGATCGACGGAACCATCGACTCGCCCGGCACGCGCGCCCTGCCCAAAGCCCAAAAGAACCCGGATATCGTCATGAACCCCATGAAGATCGCCGAAGGCTTCTACTATTTGCACACCCAGGACCGCTCGGCCTGGACTCACGAGCTGCAGATGACGCCCTTCCCGACCAAGCCAAGCCACTGACCCCCGAACAAGGCGCCATCACCACCACAGCCCCATTGCACCAACCGCGTAATCGTCGCCACCACACCGATCACGAGCGGCGACAGATCTTGAGGAGACGACCCCATGGCAGATTACACATTCGACCACATTCACCTGTTCACTCGTGATCCCGAAGGCATGGCCAAATACTTCCACGACATGCTTGGCGCCGAGGTGATCCGCTCTTCGGCCGGCGGACAGCCCCGCATCGACCTCAAACTCGGCGGAGCCAACATCTTCATCCTGGACGTGTCCGGCAATCCCAAAGCCGTCGAAGGCGCAGCCCATCCTTATCGCGGCCTCGACCACTTCGGGCTTTCGGTCAAGGACATCGACAAGGTTTGCGCCGAGCTGAAAGCCAAGGGTGCAAAATTCACGCGTGGCCCCGAGACGATCCGCCCTGGCACGCGCATCGCCTTCATCGAGGGGCCGGAAGGCGTCTCGGTCGAGATCCTCGAGCGCGGCCCGCACATCACCTGATGGCGCCCCGCCAGGGTGAGCTTAGGAGTTCGACCATGCCAACGGTCCGGTCACTCGCTCTGACAGCGCTTTTCGTGGCGACAACGGCCGCCCCGGCCATGGGCGCATGTCGGATAGAAAGTTCACCCTGCTACCCCTGGCGGATCGAGGCCGGCAAAAGAGAAACGCTCTTGCTGGAAATCGTGCCGAACAACGCACCAACCTATGCGCTCTACCGCATCTGCCTCTGTCCGCCCGCAAAGGAAGTGTCCCTCGTCTTTGATTTCGAGGGCAAAAGGGTCGAGCTGGGCGCACTCGCAACGGAATCGGACGGGGCTATCTGTCGCGATTACCGCCTTGCAACCGCCAGAAAGTCACGTCTCCTGTTGAGACGCTCTAAAGCCGATGGCGCAGTGATGGAAGGCTGCTATACGACACAGTAGCGTCGTCTCCGGCGCGCCAGACCGCGATGTTTCATGATCTGGCAATGCCGAGGGGGCTCCGGCGTGGCAGAATTGACGCCAACGACAGTTTTCGGCGGTCATTTCGGGCGAAGCGATCAGGCGGGACGGGGACAATGCCGGCGGGGTCGGCTGCAAGGCTGCAGCAACAAAGATCATGGCTTCTGGGCCAGACGCGGACCTTCAAGCGTATCGTGCTGATGGCGAACGATGTCGTCCTGCTGGGCCTCGCGGCCTGGGCGTCGTTCTCGATTCGCCTGACCACGCTTTATACGCCACCAAACCTATCGTTACTGCTGATTCTGCTCAGTGCACCCATTGCCGGCGTGGGCGTTTTCCATTTCTTTGGGTTGTATCGTCTCGTAACCCGGTTTCTCGGCCATCGCGGCGCCGCGCGCATCTTTGGCGGCATGGCCCTGGCGGCACTCGTCTGGGCAGTCATCATCCTGATGTTCGTAGGTACCGGAAATCCCGACATCTGGGTGCCCCGGTCTGTGGTTTTCATTTATCCGCTGATCGGTGGCGTCCTGGTCTGGGCAAGCCGCGAGGTCGCCGCATGGCTGCTGGCAGGCGCGACCACGGGCGAACGTCAAGCGCCAGAAAAGACGCGCGTTGCCATTTTCGGCGCAGGTCGCGACGGCGTAGCGCTGCTGGAGGCGCTGCATCGGACCGGCGATCATGAGGTGTTGGGTTTTCTGGACGACACCCCAAGCCTCATTGGCCAGCAGATCGCGGGCCTGAAGGTTTATAGAATCGACAAACTCAAGCGCTTGATCGAGCGTGACGCCGTCAAAGAAGTGCTGCTGGCGCTGCCGCATCGCCAGCGGCGTGACCGCCAAGCCATCATTCGAACGCTGGCCGCACACCCGGTGCGCGTCAAAACCATGCCGGCGCTGGAGGATATCGCAGCTGGCCGGGTCGCCGTTACGGATCTCAAACCCATCGACGTTGACGATCTGCTGGCACGTGAACCCGTGCCGCCGAATGCTGACCTGCTGGCACGATCGATCAAAGGCAAGGCTGTCATGGTCACCGGCGCCGGTGGCTCGATCGGTTCTGAGCTCACCCGCCAGGTGCTGCGCCACGAGCCTCGTCTGGTCGTACTGTTCGAGATGTCGGAGGCTGCACTCTACGAGCTTGAAACCGAGCTGAAGGACATCCTCGCCAATCTCGAGCAAGCGGCGGTCATCGAAGGCAAGCCCCCGGCAGCGCTGCCACGGATCGAGGCTGTGTTGGGTTCGGTGCTCGACAGCGAGCTAATCGAGCGCACCTTGTCCACGCACAAGATTGAAACGATCTACCACGCCGCTGCCTACAAGCACGTGCCGATCGTCGAAGCCAATCCTGTTGCCGGTCTGCACAACAACACGTTCGGTACGCTGTCGCTGGCACGAGCCGCGGCCCGCGTGGGCGTCGAGCGGGTGGTGCTGATCTCGACCGACAAAGCGGTGCGACCCACCAACATCATGGGCGCGTCTAAGCGGCTCGCGGAACTGATCTTCCAGGCGGCGGCAACGCAAGGCGGTTCGACAGTTTTCACCATGGTCCGGTTCGGCAATGTGCTGGACAGCTCAGGCTCGGTTGTTCGCCGCTTCCGCAAGCAGATCCAGGCTGGCGGCCCCGTTACGGTGACTCACCGAGACGTCATACGTTACTTCATGTCGATACCCGAAGCCGCAACGCTCGTCATTCAGGCCGGTGCAATGGCAGAAGGCGGTGAAGTCTTCGTATTGGATATGGGAGAACCCGTTCGCATCGACGACCTCGCGCGCACTATGATCCGCCTGATGGGCCTCGAAGTGCGGGATGAAGCCAATCCTCTCGGCGACATCGTCATTCGCTATGTCGGCCTTCGACCTGGCGAGAAGTTGTACGAGGAGCTGCTGATCGACGAGAAGCGAACGCAGCCCACGGAGCACCCCTGTATTCGCCGCAGCAACGAGCCCCATATGCCAACCACCTCGCTGGAGCGGGTGCTGGTGAAGCTTCGTTCAGCCATGCAATCGGGTAGCGTCGTTGCCATCCAGGGTGTGCTGAAGGAAACCGTCGAGGGCTATATGCCGAGCGAGCGCGAACCGCACGACGCCGACGCGAGTGCAGCGTGGGTTCCGGCCAATCGCACAATCCACTGAATCTGCATAAATTTCTTCGAAATCGCAAAGTGCTTCGAGACAACAGCCTTCGTGTTGCGCAAGCAATTGTCGTCTGGGGCCATGTCGTGACGCACATCTCGCTCAGCGGAGATTGAGTTTTCAGCTCGCCAACCATTGCAACTGCCGGTCCGCTTCCCCATTTCGAGCGTCCTGTTTATGCGCCCTGGCGGAGGCACCATGCTGAAAGTGGGGGCGACGAACGGGAAACTGAGTGTTAGGCTGGCCTTCCCCCCAATCCCTCGGAGGTTTCCACATGCGACAGACGACCTCTGCCTTCTTCGGCCTTGCGGTCGCCTCTGCACTTGCCATCGCCGCGAGCGTTTCAGGCACTGCCCAAGCACAGCAACCGCCCATACGCATCGGCGAACTCAATAGCTACAAGCGCATCCCTGCATTCCTCGAGCCTTACAAGAAGGGTTGGGAGCTCGCGGTTGAAGAGATCAACGCTGCCGGCGGCGTCGCAGGGCGCAAGCTCGAGGTGATCAGCCGGGACGATAACGGCACGCCGGGCGATGCCGTGCGCATAGCCGAAGAACTCGTGACGCGCGAGAAAGTCGATCTGCTGACCGGCGGGTTTCTGTCGCATATCGGTTTGGCGGTAGCGAACTTCGCCAAGCAGCGCCGCATCGTCTACATCGCTGCCGAGCCCTTGACAGACAAGCTCGTCTGGGAGGACGGCAACGCCTACACCTTCCGCCTCAGGGCATCCACCTACATGCAGGTGGCCATGCTGGTTGAAGAAGCCGTGAAGCTGAACAAGAAGCGGTGGGCACTGATCTATCCCGACTACGAATACGGCCAGTCAGCGGTCGCCTCGTTCAAGCGCTTGATGAGCGAGCGCCAGCCTGGCATCGAGTTCGTGGCCGACCAAGCCGCTCCACTCGGCAAGATCGAAGCCGGCGCCGTGGCCCAGGCCGTGGCCGATTCCAAGCCCGACGCGATCTTCAACGTTACCTTCGGCGGCGATCTGCAGAAGCTCGTACGCGAAGGCACAACACGCGGCATATTCAAGGACGTAGCCGTGTTCTCGCTGCTTGGTGGCGAGCCTGAATACCTCGATCCGCTGAAGGCGGACGCACCGACCGGCTGGTATGTCACGGGCTACCCATGGGACCAGATCAAGACGCCGGAACACGATGCGTTCCTGAAGGCCTACCAGGCCAAGTGGAACGACTATCCACGCCTCGGGTCGGTGGTCGGATATTCGGCCATCAAGTCGATCGCAGCCGCCGTTGCCAAGGCTGGGTCGGCCGAGACCGACAAGGTGCGTGAAGCCATGGCAGGCCTAGAAGTCGAGACCCCGTTTGGCAAGATCGTCTATCGCGCCATCGACCATCAGTCGACGATGGGCGCGTATGTCGGGCGCACGGCCGTCAAGGACGGCAAGGGCGTTATGGTCGATTGGCGCTACGAGCCAGGCGACAAGCACCAGCCGAGTGATGCTGAGGTGAAGGGCCGGCGCCCCTCGCAGTAGACCCCGGCCGCAAACGCAGACAAAGTCCAGGACGGGCCCCTCACGGGCCCGTCCGTATTTTCGTGAGTGCACTGCCCCAAGCTCGCGAACCGATCCGCCGACCGCAGCCCTGGCCTTGCAATGCTCGCATCACTCCTGATCCAAACCTTGAACGGGCTCGCCAGCGCCTCACTGCTGTTCCTCGTGGCGCTCGGACTTTCCTTGATCTTCGGTGTGACCCGGGTTGTGAACTTTGCCCACGGCTCGTTCTTCATGCTGGGGGCCTATTTCGCCGTAACCTTCAACGACAACGTTGGCGGCGGCATTCTTGGTTTCTGGGGCGGTGCATTGGTTGCTGCGCTGGCAGTCGCGTGCGTCGGCCTGTTTGTGGAGTTCGTTGTTCTGCGGCGCATCTATCGTGCGCCTGAATTGCTGCAGCTTGTCGCCACCTTTGGCGTCGTCCTGATCATCAAGGATGCCGCACTGGCAATCTGGGGAGCCGAAGACATCCTGGGTCCCCGCGCGCCCGGCCTTGAAGGCGCCGTACACATTCTCGGAAAGGCACTGCCCACCTACGACCTGCTTCTCATCGCTTTGGGCCCCGCCATGCTGGTGGGGGTCTGGGCCGTTCTCGAGCGGACGACTTGGGGCTTGCGCGTCCGCGCTGCAACCGAGGACCGTGACATGGCGTCTGCCCTCGGAATCGATCAGGCAGTGCTCTTCACCAGCGTCTTCGCGCTTGGCGCCATGCTGGCAGGTCTGGCCGGCGCACTGGCGCTACCACGCCAAGCCGCGAGCTTGGAACTCGATCTATCGACCATTGCCGATGTCTTCGTGGTGACGGTGGTCGGTGGCCTGGGAAGCCTGCCGGGGCCTACGCCGCCGCCGTGTTGATCTCGGTTGTCAAGGCATGGTGTATCGGCCTCGGCACTGTCACGCTCGCGGGTGTCACAGTGTCCTTCACCAAACTCACGATCGTCGCCGAATTTCTGAGTGATGGCATCTGTCTTGCTGGTCCGACCATGGGGCCTTTTCGGAAAAGAGCCTGCCGAATCCCGCGTAGCACCAGGCGCCGCACTGCACCTCGCTGTAACCGGCAGGCGCCATTGGGCCATCGCCGCGGGCATGCTCGCGCTGCTTGTCGTCCTTCCACTGTTCGCCGATCGCTACACGCTGGTTCTGATGACGGACGTGGCCGTCTTCTCCGTGCTCGCTGCAAGCCTGTCGATTCTCATGGGATGGGGCGGCATGGCATCGTTTGGCCACGCCGCCTACTTCGGCGCTGGCGCTTACGGCGCAGCCTTGGCAGCGCTTTCCGGCGCACCATTCTGGCTCGCCATCCTGGCGGGGTTGCTGCTCGCCATGGCGCTGGCAGCACTCTACGGCCGCATGGCGCTCAGAGCCGACGGCATCTCGCTGGCGATGCTGACATTGGCTTTTGCGCAGATCACATGGGCCATCGCCTTCCAATGGGAAGCGGTGACCGGCGGCAGCAACGGACTGATTGGCATCTGGCCACCCCAGTTCCTATCGAGCCGGCAGGCCTATTACTTTTGCAGTGGCATTGAGCGCAACGACGACTGCCGCCATCTGGTGGCTGGCTCATTCGAGCTTTGGCTACGCACTCCGTGCCACGCGCGACCACAGGCGCCGGGCTGCGGCCTCCGGCTTGGACGTCGAGCGGGTGCGTTGGGCAGCTTTCACACTATCTGGTGCACTGGCAGGCCTGGCTGGGACCATTTACGTCTTTGCCAAGGGCTCGCTATCGCCTGACGTGCTGTCGATTCCGCGGTCCGTAGACGCGCTTGTCATGGTGTTGCTCGGTGGCGTGGAGACGCTGACCGGGCCGCTCGTCGGTGCCTTTGTCTTCACCTGGTTACAGGATTGGGTGGCACGCTCCGTTCCCTACTGGCAAGCCCTTCTGGGTACCATCATCGTCACGCTGACCGTAGTCTTTCCGCACGGCATAACGGGAACCGTGATGCGCTGGCGGCGGAGAGGAGAGATACGATGAGCCTCGACGCGAAGCCGGCGCTCGCACTGCAAGACGTCAGCAAGTCGTTTGCGGGGTTCAGGGCCGTCGAAGACGTCTCATTTTCGGTCGCGCAAGGCGCCATCGTCGCACTGATCGGCCCCAATGGAGCCGGCAAGACCACCACGTTCAACCTGATCAACGGCCAGCTGCGCCCCGATCGCGGCCGGGTGATGGTAGGCGGCGATGACATGACAGGCCGCGGCCCCAAGGCACTCTGGCACCACGGAGTCGCGCGAACATTCCAGATTACGGCAACATTCTCATCAATGACCGTTGCAGAAAATATTGCCGTCGCATTGTTGCCGGTCGCCGCCAGCCCTTGGAGTGCCCGGCGCATGCCGACACGTGACGACAAGCGGGTGCACAGTCTCGCGCGCGATGTCGGCCTGACTAACCTGATGGATCGGGTGGCCGGCACGCTCGCCTATGGCGATCTCAAACGTGTCGAGCTTGCCATTGCGCTGGCAAGTGAGCCCCGCCTGCTGCTCATGGACGAACCGACCGCGGGCATGGCAGCAGCCGAGCGTGAAGCATTGATGGCTTTGGCGGTCGGCGCAGCACGCGAGCGAAAAGCCGCAATCCTGTTCACCGAGCACGACATGGGCGTGGTGTTCCGCCATGCCGAACGCGTCATCGTCATGAGTGCAGGCCGCGTGATCGCCGAAGGCGCGCCCGACCACATTCGCGAGCATCCGGCAGTCCGCGAGGTCTACCTCGGCCGCACGAAAGCACCGCGCAACGCCTCACACCAAACAGGCACGGAGCCGCGGCAGCCATGACCCATGCCGATGATGATGCGGCACGAAAGGCCGTGCAGCACGATCAGAAGAAATTGCTCGAAGTCACCCGCCTCGAAGCCTGGTATGGCGAAGCACAGGCGCTGTTCGGCATCGACTTTTCCATCGCCGCCGGCGAAGCGGCTGTACTTCTCGGGCGCAATGGCGCAGGCAAATCGTCAGCACTCAAGGCTATCATTGGCCTCGAGGTGCGCCGTGCTGGCAAGATCCATTTCGACGGCATCGAGATCTCCAATTGGCCGACGCACCGCATCGCTCGGGCGGGCCTCGGCTTCGTCGCCGAGGACCGGCGCATTTTCTCAGGCCTGACCGTTGGGGAAAATCTGACTGTAGGGCGCTTACCAGCGCGGCCTGACCTCGAGCCGTGGGACGAAGCGCAAATCTGGCAACTCTTCCCGCCGCTCGAAGCCATACGCGATCGACGCGCGGGCCATTTGTCGGGTGGCGAACAACAAATGCTCGCAATCGCGCGCACGCTGATGGGAAACCCTCGCTTTCTGCTGCTCGACGAGCCCTCCGAAGGTCTGGCGCCGGTGATCCTCGAGCGCATTGCCGAGGCTGTGGCCAAGCTCAAGGCCCGCGGCATTGGTTTGATCGTCGCCGAACAGAATTTGGAGTTCGCTGGCGGCTTTGCCGAGAAGGCAATGATCCTGGAAACAGGTCACCTGAAATTCCACGGCGATATTGGCGAACTCGATCTCAGGCCGGAGCTGGCTGAACGCTACCTTGCCGTTTGACGCTGCAGCCGAAACCCAAAGCAACACGGCTTAAGCCTCAGTCGCGCCCCAGGACACTGCGGGCAGCCCGCTCCAGGTCCTCACGAAAAGCCGGATGGGCAATGGCGGCCATGGCGCTGGCACGTTGGCGCAGCGTCTTGCCGGCGAGCTCCGCACGCCCCCATTCCGTAACGATGACATCGACGTCGCTGCGGGGCGTGGTAACCGGACCCGACAACACAGACTTGATGCGGCTGGCCTTGTCGCCGGGCGTGGTCGATGGCAAGGCAATGATCGATCGCCCGCCGGGAGACAGGCGCACGCCGCGAACATAATCGACCTGGCCGCCGATGGTGCCGACATAATCGCCGCCGATCGCTTCTGCGTTGACCTGACCGGTCAGGTCGACCTCGATCGCACCATTGATCGAAATGAGATTGGCGAGCTTGGCCAACACCGCGGGACTATGGGTATAGGTTGTTGGCATTAGGCGCATGGCGGGATTGCGATGCGCAAAGCGAAATAGGTCGTCACTTCCGATCATATTACCGGTCACGGTGACGCCGCGGTCGATCTCCTTGAGCCGGTTGTTGGCAGCCCCGGCTTGCATCAGCTCCATGACACCATCGCTTATGGTGCCACCGTGGATGCCAAGGTCGCGATGCCCCTTGAGTCCATCGAGAATGGCATCGGGGATGCCGCCGACGCCCGATTGAACCACCGCACCATTGGGCACTAGATCGACAACATTGCCAGCAATGCGCCGTTCGACGTCGCCGATCGGCGCCCGACGGACGGATACGAGAGGACGATCGGTTTCAATGGCGAGGTCGATATCGTCCGCCGTGAGAAGGCGGTGGCAATCCGTGAAGGGCGTTGCGGCATTGAGCTCGGCAACGACAACCCGCGCTTTCGCGATGGCCGTCGCAATGTAGTCGTTGACGATGCCGGGACTGATGCGACCATCGGCATCGGGCCGGCTGGTCTGGATGAGCGCAACATCACAGCCGATCTCGCCACGCGCAATCATGCCTTCGAGACGGGAGTAATGAATGGGATAGATATCGATCAGTCCCGCCCGCGACAACGGCCGGATACCTGCCGTGCCGACCAACCCGGAAAAATCGACGACGTCGGCCTGCTCTGCCGCGAGCGTCTTGGAATAACAGGTGACCAGAAACACGCCGAAGCGACCGCCAATCTCGTGCCGAGCCGCCATCAGGCTCTGGCTCAAGGTCTCCGGCTCGCCGCAGGCTTGTCCCCACATCACGACGTCACCTGGCCGAACGATCTCCGACCAGCACAGGTCATTCGGTGCGATGATCTTCATGAGGTCCTCCAGTACGGTCCCATGCGAGAGCGGCCCGCCGCGGGGCGTCGTCGAAACACATCACGCACACACCCAAGCATGCGCGCAGCCCGCTGTCATGTCAGCCGCCCGCGCGCCCATCGGCAATCGCACGGTGCAATAGAAGCACCGGAATCAGCCCCACAAGAACCACCGCCACGGCGCCGACACTGGCTGCCTCGACCTGTTCCAGCGCCGCAAGGGCAAAGACATGCGTCGACAACGTCTCGAATCCGAACGGCCTCAGCAGGAGGGTTGCTGGCAGTTCCTTCATGGCGTCGACGAACACTAGAAGCGCAGCAGTGGCGAGCGCCGGCAAAAGCAGCGGCAAGTGAACCCGGCCAAGCGATGATACCGCGGTTTCGCCAAGCGTACGGGCGGCAGCATCGAGATTGGGCGAAATCTTTTCGAGACCAGCTTCAACGGTTCCTTGCGCGACCGCCAACAGGCGCACCGAATAGGCCAGCACCAGCGTCGCCAGCGAGCCGGACAGGAGAAGCCCGATCGGCCACCCAAATAAGCTCCGCGACAAGGCGTCCAGCCAATTGTCGAACGCGGCGAGCGGGATCAGCAGTCCCAGCGCCAACACAGCGCCTGGAAGCGCATAACCGATACTCGCGAGTTTGACAGCCGGCCGGGTAAAGCCGTTGGCCGCAACCCGACGCGCGTAAGCCAGCAGCACCCCCAAGGCAACCGCAAAGACCGCCGTAATGGCAGCCAGTACAATACTGTTGACGGCAGCCTGCCAGAACCCTTGCTCGAGCGCGTCTGCCAGATGGTGCCAAGCGTTAGCGACCAGGACCAGGAAGGGAATGCAGAAGCCCACAAGAACCGGCAGCGCACACACGGCCAAAGCACCTCCAGCTTGCCAGCCGCGCAACTCTGCAAACGGGATGGCACGCAACCGCCCCGTCGTGTGGTGCACCTCGTCCGCCGCCGCGAGCCAACCGTTCGATCCAAAAGAGCAGCGCCACAAAAGCAAGCGCAACGAGCGCAATCTGCGCAGCGCCCGCAAGATTGGAGCGCTGCAGCCAAGTGGCGTAGATCGACGCCGAGAGCGTCTCGACCCCCAGGTGGCGTACAGCACCGAGATCGTTCAATGTTTCCATGAGTGCGAGCGCCACGCCAGCCGCCAGAGCCGGTTGCGCCAGGGGCAAAGCCACCGCCCGAAAAGCCCCCCAGGGAGAGCGGCCGAGCGTACGTGCCACCTCCATCACGCAAACCGATTGCTGCACAAAACTCGCCCGCGCGGTCAGGTAGACATACGGATAGAGAGCGGCCGAAAGCACGAGAATTGCGCCCGGCATCGTGCGCACCGCTGGAAACCAATAATCCCTTGCCGACTGCCAACCTGTGAGCCCGCGCAAAGCCGATTGCACCGGCCCTGTATAGTCCAGGAAATCCACGTAGGCATAGGCGATGATGTAGGTCGGTATGGCCAGCGGCAGCACCAACATCCGATCGACGATCGCATGGCCTGGAAACCGGTACATGGTGACAATCCAGGCTGTCAGCGTGCCCGTCACCAGCGTCACAATGCACACGCCCGCCATCAGAATGCCGGTGTCTTTCAACACACGCGGCAGCACAGTCGTCATCAGGTGCCACCAGGTACCACCGGTTGGCTTGAAGGCAAGCACGAGGGTCGTGGCGACCGGCAACAGCATGATCGCCAAAATGACGGCAACAGCCACCGTCCAGCCCGGCGACGCACGCCGACGAGCCCGCCAAAGCCCCAGCCGCTCCTTGAGACTGATCAAGCCTTGCAGAGGTCCAAGTGTCGGGACGGGTGACGGCGGCGTGGGCAATGGGCTGACTTCTATGAGAGACCGATGGTGTGCGCCAACCCCATATGACGGCGGCGCCAATTGCGGCAAGCTGGCCGCCGCAACAGCGCAGGATAAGCAGGAGACCAAGCAGTGTGGCAAGCTCTCCGGCCCAAATAGCCGCACACCGCACCAAGAGCAAGGATGGCAAACGCCATGGATCGGTCAATGATCACGGCCGTGAACTGCAACCACCTCCCGCGCCGGCAACACGCGCTTGCCCCGGGCGCTTGACGCCAATCCAGCATCGCCGCCCCGCTGGGCTGCACCGCCGACGGGGCGCTCGATGGTTAATCATCTCCACGATCGGCGCGGCGAGAAAACTCGGTCTGGCCGCCAGCAGCGAGGATCCGAGCCTGCTCGACCCAGTTTTCTCTTTCGATCCGCCCCTTGAAATCGAGAACATGACTGATGCGGTCGATCTCGGGCGTTTGCCACTCCGCAATCTGCTCGTAGCTCGTGATGCCCATCGAATTGAGCTTCTTCTCGATCAGCACACCGATGCCGCGAATTCGCTTGAGATCGTCGTGCACGTCCGAGCGACCCGCTGCGCCAAGAGAGTCGTGGCGGCAAGGCTCCCGAGCGAACGGGCGCAGGCCAGAAAGGTCGGGGCTGCGCGGCGCTTGTGGTTGAGGAGCCGTGTTCGGCACCGATTGCGGCGGAGCTGCCGGCGCCGATGGCACTGAGACAGCAGCGGAGCCGCTGGTGCAGCTGGCGGCGCCACGGCCGGCGGGGCTTGCTGTGCCGCCTGCGAGGGTGAGCCATTATTGGTGCCACTGGGAGCTGCCCGCGGCACAGGTTCACCGGCGTTTCTCGGGCCAGCGCCACGGGCCAAGACCTGGGCTTGCTCGATCCAGTTTTCTCGCCTGATCGGCCTTGATGCCCAAGCAAGCATCGAAGCGCTCCACATCCGCAGGCGTCCACTGGGCCAGCTGACTGAACCGGCTGACGCCTTGGACATTCAAGAGCTTTTCAATCTCCGGCGTGATGCCGCCGATGCGCTGGAGCGGATCACGCCCAGCATCCGAAACGACCTGAGGCCCACCTTGTCGCGGTGGAGGATCGGCACGCACCGGCACAACGGCTACCGGCGGACGGCTCTCAGCTTGAGCGTCGTGCAGCGGCCGCACTGGCTGCTGCTGCGGCGGCGGCAACTCCAACGCCCGGACTGACGCTAGGCGGCGGCGTAGCGCTTCCACTTTGTGGCCCAGGGCTCGGCGCCGGCTTCGGCGGCACGTCTTCAGCGCGTCTTTGATCGGCAAAGGCGGCACGATCGGAACCTGCGGCTGCCGGTTCGCAGCTTCTCTCGTCGGCGGCACACTTTGGGGTTGGACAGGCGGGTTGTGGTGCCGCGGCAGCTGGCCTGCCAACGACGGGCTGAGGCGCAGGTGGCGGTGTGCGCGCACGTGCCGCCGCGGCGGCAGCCATGGCAGCCGCCGTTGCCGCCTCTGCGCCGGACCGCACGGGCGGCACACTTTGCGATGGTGTTGCCGGCGCATTGACAACAGGCGGTTTGGGTGCCGAAGGCACTGCGACCGGCCGAGGCTGAACGGCGGCAGGATTTTGCGGCGCGGGACGGGCACTGACCGCACCCGCAGCGGCGGCATTGGCGATCGTTGCACCTGCTCCCGGCCCGGGCATCGGTCGCTCGTTAGCGGGCTTGGATACTGGCTGTTGTGGTGCCGGCGACCGCACCTGTGGGCCAGCATCGCCCGTTTCGCTTCGGTTGCCCGGAGCAGGCGGCGTTGGTGCTGGAACACGAAGATTTGGTGTCACCCCCTGTGCCCCGGCATGACCAGCCGGCACAGTGGGCACGCGCTCTCCACGGGCCAGACGGCTCGAATAGTCGGTCTCGCCACCTCGCGCCAGGATATGCGCCTGCTCGATCCAGTTTTCCTGCTCGATACGGCCGCGAAACCCAAGCAGGTCGCTGATCCGAGCCACATCGCCCGGCATCCATGCGGCAATATCGGCAAACCGCCGGACGCCGGCCCTGCGAGCGCCGCTTCGAGGCCCGCGTCGATGGTGCGGATCCGCTTGAGATCATCAAGCCCGCCGTCTTGCGCCGGAGCTCGCGGCAATGAACTCCTGGCATCCTCCGGCGTGCATCTGGTCGCGCACTAGAACCCCGCGCGCCCAGCGCCACGGATGCAGCGGCCGCGGCAGCTCCCGTCGCCGCCGCAACGCCACCCGGAAAAGTCCACCTGGCCGCGCAACGCCATCATGCGGCGCCGGCGGTGGCTGGCGCGGCGCCGGAGTGGCGGCAACGCTCGGGTAAGTGGCGGAGGTGATGCCTGATCCACACTCCGACCCGTCAGGGCGCTCTCAAAGCGCTTCACGACATCGTTCGGGCGCTCGGCGCAGACGTTCTTGCCGGACGAGGCACTGGCCGTGGCTCCGGCGGCTTCACCGGTTCGGGGCCGGGCTCCAAGGTGTCCGCCCGCCGGAACGCATCGCGGACCGGACTTCGGGCTGCCCCGGCCTACCTCGCGAACACGCTGCAGCGTCTCGCGGGCTGCCGCCGTGGCTGCGCCACCCGCCGCGCCAGCGCCAACGGCGTCCGTCACGCGTGGATGCTCGCTCACCTGCGCAGGCGTGATGATCCTGCGCGCCAGGCACGCGAGCCAGCAGCCGAGAAGATAGCCCAGTGTTAACCCAGCAGCAGCGTCTGCCACGTGAGCTGCCAACATTTCTACTCACTCCCCTCACGTCCTGCCTGAAGTGATCACGACCGATCATCTTCGATCCGGCTGCACGTGGCCCAACCCACGATCAAGCCGACAACAAAGGCCAGCAAAACGTACCAGTAAAGTTGCGTGACAAGGTATCCCACTGCGTGGTCCTCCCGGATGTCTCAGCCGCACACCTGGCGGCAAGCGTGCTATGGCTGAACCTTCACCGTGAACTTCGATACGCCGGTTCTGGCGCGATTCCCAGCCGTATCGTTCGGTGCAATGTTGCGATCTTGGCCGTAACCGATGGCCGTAAGCCGGTCAGGATCGACACCTGCTTTGGTCAGATAGTCCCTGACGGAATTGGCTCAGCGATTCGACAGGCGTTGATTGCGCTCTGGCGTGCCTTCCGAGTCTGTATGACCACCGATCTCCACGACCAGATTCGGGCACCGATTGGCGGCTTCCGCGATCCTGTTCAAGGTTGGGTAGCTGGAAGGTTGCAGGTTGTATCGGGCGCGATCGAAATTAATGACGCCTTCACGGCTGACACGTGACAGCGCCTCCTGACCGCGTCCGCTTCCCGCTGACGCACATTCTTTTCCGCTGCACGACGCTGGTCTTCCGCCCGGCGACGATCCTCTTCGGCACGAGCTTCAGCTTCCGCACGCCGGCGTACTTCCTCGGCTTGCGCCTGAGCCACTGCCTCCGCACGGCGGCGTGCTTCCTCGGCTTGCGCCTGAGCCGCTGCTTCTGCACGCCGGCGATCTTCCTCGGGCTTGCGCCTGAGCCGCTGCTTCTGCACGCCGGCGATCTTCTTCGGCTTGTGCTTGAGCCGCTGCTTCTGCCCGCAAGCGGTCTTGCTCGGCACGCTTGCGCGCCTCGGCTTCCGCACGACGCCGCTCCGCCTCGGCGGCAAGCGCCAATTTTGCAGCCAGTGCCGCTTGCTCCTTGGCTGTATCGTTTGTGTCTACCGACGGCTGCTGGGCTGCTGCCTCCGCACGGCGACGCTCCTCTTCACGTGCCCGGATCATGTCCAGGTCGAGGGCAATCTGCACATCGGCATCGCAGGCAGAGCTCAATACCGACCGGACCTCCCCCGGCAGAGCCTGCGCCAAAGCCTCGTTATCCGTCTTCCCACGAACCGACAGCCGCCGGCCGGTAATCTCGGCACGACCAGCACCCAGCCGTCGAACCGCATCCAGCCCTGCTTCCATGCAGTTCGCCCAACCCGGCGGCTGTCCCGCACCGATCTCAAGCCGATCGACAATGCCGCGATCGGGAAACAATCGTTTCGCCATGGCAACAAGCGCGACCCGCGCGCCATCATCAGGAACGTAACCAGTAAGTTCGATGCCGTTTCCCGACACTTCGGCCTGCGTCACATAGGGTGAAATGGTCCTTACAGCAGGCTCTCTATGGCCGATTTTTCCGGTCACGCTATACGAGGCCAAAGCCCCGGTTTTGATCGCGGACTGTATTTCGTCGGCCACCTTCGCTGTATCAGCCGTCCCCGTCAGAGTACCGTTATCGTCGCGAAGCGTGACCGAGCCATCATCAAGCACTGCAATCTGCTGCAGCAACGCAGTAGCCGCCCCGACGAAATTCTGCGGCGCTCCGGCAGCCGGCTCCATGCGGTCGATGACATTGGCATCACCCCCGATACGGCGTGCTGCCCTTAAAATTTGCTCGCGTACGGAATCACTTGGCACATAGCCCGCCAGCACGATTTCTTTGCCCCGCCTGCGCACCGACCACACGTACGGTTGGGCCCGGGGCGGACGCACGCTTTCGCTTTTCAAGCGGATGCCTTGTGGCAGCCGTCCGCTCAACGCCTGCCGCACACGCCTGTAGTTGGCGCCGTCGATGGCATCGCCACTGACAGACATGCTGGTGTTCTCGAGATCGACCCGGCCCTCCTTCAGACTGGCCAATTGTTTCAAGCCAAAGCCGACACCGCCGAGCCAGACGTCGATCGGCGGTGCGCCACGCGCCAACTTTGTGCGATCATCCACTTCGATAGACGGGAAATTGGCCTTGACCATGCCCAGCACATCGCTGCGTGCTTGATCGCTGGGCACCAATCCGTCGATGCGGATGCGCCCATCTCGCTTGATGGCGCTCCACTCGAATTGCGCCACTTTTTCCAGGAGCGATGAACGATCTTCCGCGATGCGCACACCGAACGTGTCGAGCATCGCCTGCGTAGCCTTGGCCCGGTCGTCGTCAGCCAAAGCCTTGCCGTAAACGATCGCGTCGCGACCGTCGAATTGCACCTTGGCCCAGTTCAAGTCGCTGCGTTGCAGCACCAGTTGGGCGCGGCTGGTCAGGTCTGCCTCGATCTGTTCGCGCTCGGCAAGCACCGCGATCCAGCCGAGCATCAGGATGGGAATGAGGCCCCACAACCAACGCCACGGATTGCACTTCATTACGCTCTCCATCCCACCGGCAGCATACGCCATGCCTTAGGGGCCGCGAGATGCAACCTCTACTACACGACGCAACTTACGAGCCCCCCATGCCACGATCAATCGGAACAACCCCAAACGTTCCCTGGGCCGCTACGTATTGATGTCCTCGGCACCGAGCCCTTGTCCAAGGTGCGCTCGACGTTGCCGGGAAGGCACTGCTCCTCAACCTGAGCCACTATAGACCAAAGCAGCAACGTGATCCAAGTGAGCAGAGTAGCAAATAGCTGTGTCGGATTGGCCGCTAATCGAGCGCGTCTTCCCTGCCGTTGCGCCCTTCTTGAACAACAAAAATAAAATCAAAAACAGCACCCTAGAGGACTTAAGATCGATTTCCAGATAGCAGCTTGCGCGAGACCACGACGCGCATAATTTCATTCGTACCCTCGAGAATCTGATGCACTCTCAGGTCACGGACAAGCTTCTCGAGGCCGTAGTCCTTCAGATACCCGCAGCCGCCGTGCAACTGTAGTGCCTCATTGCAAACCTTGAAGCCAAGGTCAGTGGCGTAGCGCTTGGCCATGGCGGAATACATGGTTGCTTGCGGGTCCGACGTATCGAGCGCATCGGCACCCCGGTAGATCATAAGGCGAGCCGCTTCCAGATCGGTGGCCATGTCGGCAATCTTGAATTGCAGAGCTTGGAACTCGGCCAGCTCTTTGCCGAAGGCCTTGCGTTCGTGGACATAGGCGCGAGTCTTGTCGAGCGCGGACCAAGCCGCACCGAGCGAGCAGGCGCCGATGTTGATCCGTCCGCCGTCGAGACCCGACATTGCGAATTTGAAACCTTGGCCCTCGACCCCGCCGACCAGATGGCTCACCGGTACCCGCACATCATCCAGGATGACTTGTGCGGTGGGTTGTGCATTCCAGCCCATCTTCCGCTCATTCGCACCGAATGACAGGCCTGGCGTATCCTTCAGGATCGCAAAGGCCGAGATCCCGCCGGCGCCGTCTCCGCCCGTGCGCGCGAACAGGAAATAGAAATCCGACTCACCGGCGCCCGAAATGAACTGTTTGGTGCCGTTCAGAACATAGTGATCGCCATCACGGCGCGCGCTGGTGCGCAGCGCTGCAGCGTCGGAACCGGCACCGGGCTCAGTCAGGCAATAGGAGGACAACCACGCCATCGAGGCAAGTTTCGGCATCCAAGCATCGACCTGCTCGGCCGTGCCATACCGGCCAACCATCCACGCAACCATGTTATGGATGGAGATATATGACGCCACGGCCGGGCAGCCGTACGACAAGGCCTCGAAGATCAAAGCCCCGTCCAGACGAGAAAGGCCTGAGCCACCTTTGTCGGCATCGACATAAATCGCGGCCATGCCCAAAGCTGCGGTCTCGCGGATGACGTCGACCGGAAAATGGCAGTCCTCGTCCCACTTGTCGGCCCCTGGCGCGATCCGCTCCCTGGCGAACGCAAGCGCCATCTCCTGGATTTGTGTCTGCTCGTCGGTCAGCGCAAAGTGCATCGTTGCCTCCGGCTCTGTTAATCTCGTTTGCCGCTACACGCCAAGGATCGCAGCGTTCGGGTGTCAATTACCCGGTGTTGGACAAAGTAGGAAGCGAACCATGACATCCATAGAGCCCCATGGCGCTGGCAAAACGCTCATCGTCCGGTCGCATGTAACACCGTGGGGGTTCCTCGTCGCCCTGCCGCTGGCATTCGCATTTGCCTACGTTGGCGCCTTGACGCTCGATGCACCAATCGTGCCGCCTCGGATCGAAGGCATAGGTGACCTCCCGTTCTGGCTGTTCAGTGCCATCCTCCTCGCCTTTGCGCTGCTGCTGTTCCTGATCGGTATCGCTGAGCTGGCAGCCTACCTGAAACCTGCGGTGCAGGTGGTGATCGATGATCAACGTTTGACGACTTGGGGCGTCATGGGGGCTCGCCAGTTCATCTGGAACGACATCCTCGCCGCCCGCGTCGACGACGGCCAGCTTGTCTTGCGAGCCCGGGGGCGCAAGGCAGGCAAACAGCGCGAGGCACGACTGCACTTCAGCCGATTGCAGATCGATCCGAAGGAGCTTTTGGCGCAAATTCTCGTCCGTCGCCCGGACATCGCGTTCGATCAGCGTCCCACGTGAGGTGCGTCCGGCCGCTTTCGAATGGCGCGCCACGTGGATCTGACGCGATGGCTATGCTCCGAATACTTCACCCGGAATGCCCCATGCGCCGCGTCATGCCCCGTAAGCTCCTTCCGGTCATAGCTCTTGCAGCAGCCGGCGGCTTGTGGCTCGGCCACTACGCCTGGCCCAGATCGGACGCATCCACGTGTATGGCTGGATCAGCCCCCATGCACCGGATCGAGCTGGTGTTCGGCATGTCTCGAAAGGGTCAGCCGGCAGTCACGGACAGCGACTGGCGGGCATTTCTCGATGCCGAAATCACCCCCAGGTTTCCCGATGGGCTGACAGTGCTCGAAGGACAAGGCCAATGGCGCAGCAACGCAGGCGAGATCGTGAAAGAGCCAGCGCGCCTGCTGCTGGTGTGGGCCAAGCCTCAAAGCGACCTCGCCCAGCGCATCGAAGCCATCCGGTCGGCTTGGAAGCAGGCCCACGGACAGGAAAGCGTGATCAAGGCGGAAAGCCACAACTGCGTGTCGTTCTGATCCCGAACCCCAGGTCCGCTTCGGCGAACGACCCGACGCGCAGGCGCGGCTAGACGGTGATTTTTTGCGACGACGCCGCCGTGTTTCCGAACGAGGGAATGAAGACCGAGTGCTTGCCGGGCCCGCCTGCCACCACGATGTTGATGTGGCCAGGCGAGGCCGCAGGATAATAATGGTCCTTCACAGGATGGCGATCCTGCCCGGCCCAGCTCTCCAGGTTCTCAGGCGAAATGCGCGAAACGTGCACTTTGGAGCCTTCGTAGAGGGCTTCCTGGATGGTCTCCGGCGTCCACCCGTCACGCGCCAGCGTTTGCGCGTGCTCAGGCCCGAGAACCACGAACGACGGACCTTGCAGATAGACGTTGTTGGCCCCGGCCTCGCTCATGGTGCCCGCAATCGTTTGAATGAGACCTTTGCCGGTATTCGAAGCATGGTCGTTGATATTGTGCGGCGGCTCGGCGGCCATCGTGGTGACAACGCTGTCGCCAGCCGCAAAACCCTTGCGCTCGTGGTAAGGGGCGAAGGGGCTATCTTCCTCGTTCTCGCCGAAGCAATAGGAGTACTTCGCCGGCGAGCCCTGGGTCGACCGGTCCATGTCACCGGGCTTGGCACCGCCGACGTTGAGCAGGATGAGTTGTAGAGCACGGCCGATGGTGGCATTCGAGCGCCGCCCCTGCCCCATACAGTTGGTGCCGCAATTGATGTCCAGCGTTTTCCGCAGCGGCCCGTTGATCACCATGAGCTGCCCGCATGGATGGGTCGTCGCCAGGGTTCCATGCAGGTTGTAGGCAGGATCTAGAACGGCACGCAGGCCAGCCAGCACTACCGGAAAATACTCGGGCTTACAGCCCGCCATAACGGCATTGGCAGCGAGGCTGCGGATGGTGGGAACCACCTGCCGCGGCGAGATCGGGGCAAACGTCTGGTTGTCCACCGTCACCGACGAGACGAAACGCGCGACCTTTTCCTCCGTCGGCACATAGAGCGGCATGCCGTCGCTCCAGCCCTTCTGGATGGCATACTCGTTGAAGGATTCGACATCGAGATCGTCGAGATCGATCAGCTCGGCATCGGTGGAAGAGGTCATGGCAGCTTAGCCTTTTGGCGTTGGTCTCGGCGCCGGGACGATTACTCCCAGGATCACCGGCGCGCCGACCGGGGGCGCGCAAATTTGCTAGGAATGGCGGCAACAGAGGGCGGGCAACCGCGGCGCCGCCCTGAGCAGCGCCGCGTCAATCACCTCGATCAGCCAGCGAGGCCTTCGATCGTCGACCATGCCGTATCGATACGCTCGGCAAGCTCGGCAGCGTTGAGACCGCCGACCGGGTGCTTCACGACGATCAGCCGTGGCTCGACCTTGCGGGCCTTGGCCTGGGCCAGGATCAGCGGCTTGAAGGTCTCCGTCGCGATGACGTAGGCCGTGACGCCGCGCTTTGCCAGTTCAATGCTGTCGTGGAAACTCCACGATGAACAAGATCCTCAATCCCCGAGCGCAAGCAGCGCCGCCTTGTAACGCCGTGCTGCGCCCTCGATCTGATCCGAGGTCGCCGGTTGGCTGGCTGACGGTTTCCAGACGAAGTCGATGTCGTCGGTCGATCGCAACGACGAGAACTTGCCCTTCAACCCCTCCAGCAACTCCTTGGCATTTGGCTTGGAATTGGAGAACAGCAGAATCGGATCCGTCTTCCAGTTGATGGCGCCACCCTTCAACATCTCGGCGCCGGCTGGGACTTGCCCGAAGCTAGGATTAACGATGCGCATTGGGACCTTCCCGTTGCTCGAACGCGCGCACGCACAGTGCTGACGACGCTGAACGTTCGACAGTTATGATGACCGGGCCGCTGCCCAGTTGGCCGCATTCTGGCCTGCCTCGGCCCCGTCTGCAATGGCCTCGGTAATGGTTCGCCCCGTTTCGGGCCTGACATCCCCGGCCCAGAACAGCCCCGGAGCCGCCTCGCTCCCCGCCTCCAGCACGCTCAGTGCCGGTTTGCGTCCGGTATAGACGAACAGCCCGTGAGCCTCGATGAATTTCTGAACGCTACCGCCAGCCTCGACCAATGCCTTTTCGAGAGCCGCTTCGCCATGCAGGCCGGCCACCTTGCCCTCGATGATGGCGATGTTGTCCCGCCCCATCAACTCGGCAAGCCGTTCAGGTGGCGCATCAGGCGTGTGCGAGGTCACAAGCGTCACGGTCGACGCATAGTCAGCAAGAGCAATGGCTTCCTCGACGGTCCAGGCGTCATCACCAACCACCAGAACCGGCCGTCCCGCGTAAAGGGGAGCATCGCAATGTGCACAATGAGAAAGCCCCTGCCCCTCGTAGCGGGCTTCGTCGGCGACGCCAGTAGTGCCGGGGGTGAGCCCCGACGCCATCACCAGTGCCTTGGCTTGAAAGCCGCCGTCGAGCGTGTCGATCCACCAAAGGCCCAGATCATCGCAGCGCGCCGCCGTCACCTCGTCGATGGCAAGCTCGACGCCGGACGCCATAGCCTGCTCAGCCAGCAGAGCAATCAAATCAGGCCCCGTGCTGCCACCTTCCAGCCCCTCCACGCCGATGAGCTCACCGAGGTTCATGAGCTGGCCGCCCGGCCCCATCCGGTCGACGGAAACCACAGAAGCGCCTGCCTCAGCAGCCGCCGTCGCGGCCGCAAGGCCTGCCGGTCCCGAACCGATCACCACACAATCGAAGTTTCGTCGCGTCATTGGGCGAATGTCACCTTGGCCTGCATCGCAATGGTACCTTCGGGCGTCACCGCCCAGGCTTCCGCCCCCCGTCCGTCTTCACTCGGTCGTCCTACCAGCTCGAAGGGGGCATTGTCGAACAATGGCGCACGCGCCCGCATATGGAACGTCCCCATGCGGCGGCCCGGCGTCATGTCGCGAATGAAGTCGATCAGGCAGTGCTGCGAGTAGGGCCCATGCACGACGAGGCCTGGATAACCTTCCACCCCGGTTGCATAGGGTGTGTCGTAGTGGATCCGGTGCGGATTGAAGGTGATGGCCGAGAAGCGGAACAGCGACACGGCACTGGTCTTGACCGTGCATTGCCAGACCAAACCCGCCGGAGGCTCCTCGCGCTTGGGAATGCCGCTCTTGGTCCCCTCTTTGACTTCCTCGCGGAACGCGCCGTCATATTCCTCTGTCATGGCCAGACCACGAGGCGTCGAAATACGCCGCGTCTGAGTGGCGAAAATCAGCGTGCCGGTGCTCCCCTGGCGGACTTGCAGATCGGTCAACTCCGTCTCGCGGGTGATCTTGTCGCCGACGCGGATATCGTCATGGAAGGTGATGCGGCAGCCGGCATACATGCGCCGTGGCAGCGGCATTTTTGGCAAAACACCTGCGCCTGTCGGCAATCCGTCGGTTGCCAGCTCCGCCTGCGGCGCCATGTTCAGGAAATAGCCAATGTGCCAGCCGGGCGGGATCGGCTCGCCTTCGCGCGGCGCCGCCTCAGCGCGATCGAACGTGGCAACCAGCATCCGCAGCGGCGCCTCGGTTGCCCGGTCTTCCTCGACCATGCGGGTGCCGATATGCCGGCGGAGCGCTTCTGCATCGATGGCAGTCATGGCGTTGTTCTCCCATTCATTCCGGACCGACGATCCGGCCCCGCGCGCGCGACGTCAAGCAGAAGGACGCAACCAGCCCCGCCAACTGCCAGATGCACAGGCAAGCCCCGGCGACAACAACGCCATTTGATCCGGCTCCAGCGGCGGGGCATGCTGGTGCAAACGGAACAAGGCTAGGTGTGACGGACCATGAGCGAGGCAAAGCAGTTCGACTACATCATTGTTGGTGGCGGCTCGGCGGGGTCGGTGCTGGCAAACCGCCTCTCCGCGAGAAGCTCGAACAAGGTTCTGGTCTGTGAAGCCGGACAGGATACCCCGCCCGGACAGGTCCCCAAGGAAATCCTCGATTCCTATTCGGGCACCGCCTACCTCAATAATCGCTTCCTCTGGAAGGACCTCAAGGTCTCGACCGAAGTCATCTCGCACAACAATGATCCAAGCGCCCCGAAACCCCGCCTGCGCAAATACGAACAGGCCCGCGTGCTCGGCGGCGGCTCGGCGATCAACGGTCAAATGGCCAATCGTGGGGCACCAACCGATTACGATGAATGGCATCAGCGCGGAGCAACCGGATGGAAGTGGGACGACGTTCTGCCCTACTTCAAGAAGCTCGAGCGCGACTTGGATTTCGACAATGAATGGCATGGCCAGGACGGACCAATCCCCGTGCGCCGTGTACCGGAAGCGCAGTGGCCAGGTCACGCCAAAGCCCTGGCGGCGACCTTCAGGAAGGCTGGCTACAAGTACCTGCCTGATCAGAACGGCTACTTCGAGGACGGCTATTTCCCGATCACCATCTCCAATGCCGAGGAGCAACGCGTCTCCGCCGCCATCGGCTATCTCAATGCCGCGGTCAGGGCCCGCGAAAACCTTACCATCTCGACCAACACACAAGTCACCGAGCTGCTGTTCGAGGATCTCGAGTGTGTGGGCGTCAAAGCTACGGTCAATGGCCGGCCACAAGAATTCCGCGCCCGTGAGGTGATTCTATCCTCGGGCGCCATCCACTCGCCCGCGCATCTGCTCCGCGCCGGCATCGGCCCCGCCGGACATCTGCGCGATCTTGGCATCCCCGTCCGACACGCCTCATTCGGCGTCGGCCAGCGGTTGATGGATCACCCTTCGATCGCATTGGCAGCCTTCCTCAAACCCGGCGCGCGCGTCACCAATAAGGAGACCCGGCGCCATCTCTTTGTCGGCATGCGCTATTCCTCCGGCATGGGCGGGGCACCCGCCGGCGACATGTTCGTGGTAGGCGCCACCAAGACGTCTTGGCATGCCGTGGGCGAGCAGATCGGCACGTTCATTCTGTTCGTCAACAAGACCTTCTCGGAAACCGGCCAGGTGCGATTGAAAACGCCCAGCGCCTCGGACGAGCCCGAAGTTGAATTCAACCTGCTTTCGGATCGTCGCGACCTCGAGCGCATTGCAGATGGCATCAAACGGCTGGCCCCGATCTATGCCGACCCGGCCATGCAGGACGCCATTAGCGATCCGTTTCCCGCAAGCTACTCCGACAAGGTCCGACAGGTCGGCGAGATCAACACCAAGAACAAGATCTTGACCAGCATCCTGGCTCGCCTGCTCGATGGCCCGGGCCCGCTCAGGCGGCTCTTGATCAACAAGGTCATTATGGAGGGCTTCACACTCGATGGTGTCGTCAACGACGAAGAGGAAGCCGAGGCCTTCATTCGTCACGCGGCAGTCGGCGTCTGGCATGCCTCGTGCACGTGTCGTATGGGCCCCCGCGACGATCCGATGGCCGTCACCGATCCCGCCGGCCGCGTGCGAGGCGTCGGCGGATTGCGGGTGGTGGATGCCTCGATCTTTCCGGTCGTGCCCTGTGCCAACACCAACTTCCCGACCATCATGACGGCCGAGAAGGTCGCAGATGCCATCCTTGCCGGACATTGAACGCGTGAACGAGCAGCCAGCGTGACACGCACGCCCTCCGACCTCCTGCGCAACTGGAGCTCCGTGCTCGGCTACCAGGCGCTCGGCTTCATCGCAATGATCGTCACGTCGATGCTGGCGACCGTTGCCGTGCCACCTCGCGTTTTTGGCGACTACTATTTTCTGATCTCATTGATCCAGGTCGCGCTCGCCATAGCTCTGTCCTGGATCGCACAGGCCGTTGCACTGTTCGCCCGCCGCGAAGTCCAGCAAGATGGCAGCGGCAGCCAAGCGTTTGCCAGCGCCGTCGCCGCCCAGGTCCTGGTCTTCCTTCCCGTTGTCGCCATGGCTTGGGTCGCATGGCAAGTGGCACCGCAAGCCTTTCCCGGCTCCAACCAAACCTTCATGCTGCTGATCACTACGCTGGCGCTGTTCGCAGTACTGGAAAGCGTCAGCTACGCCCTGCAGGCAATGCACCGCTTCGAAGGCATTGGCATGTGCACCGCGCTGGCCAAGGTGGGCCCGCTGGCCGCCGTCCTTGCAGTCGGCGCTGGCGCACCTGCGACGGCGGACGTGTTGTTGCTTGGAACTGCAATCGGTGTCGTTGTCGCCCTGGCAGCAGCCTATCGTGTCGTGCCGGCCGGGTATCTCGTGTCGTCGCAACCACGTTGGCAAACCATAGCAGATATCTTCGCCTACGGATGGCGCCCGCCCATCGCGGGCGCTGCAGCAGTCGTCTCGTCCTGGATGCACATCTGGTTCGTGCGGGCCTATGGCGGACCGGCCGAAGCCGGTGTCTACGCCTGGGCGGCAAGCCTGCACCTCGTGGCCGCCGCTGCCTTGATGTCACTGTCATCCGTCATGGCGCCAGACCTGATCGATCTGGCACCGAAAGAGGATCGCAAAGGTGCCCATCGACGATTGAACCAATTTCAGACTGCAGCGGCCATGCTGGCCATCGCCTTGCCGGCTGCAATGGGGTGCATCCGCTTCCTGGCAATCGCCTTGCCGACCCGTTACGCCGCAGCGGGCCCGGTGCTGGCTCTTCTCATCGCGACAGTTCCGGCCCAATTGATGACCATACTGTCCGGGCCACCCGACGCGCCTACCCGGACATGATCGCCACCATCGTCGCAATCAATGTCATGACCGTCATAATGAACTTGGCTTTGAACCTCTTGCTGACACCGAAATTCGGTGTGTTGGGCGCGGCCGTGTCGCTGGGATTGTCCGTCTGTTTCAACGCCAGCGCCCTGTTGAGCCGCTTCCGCGCCGTCGTGCCCCTCAAACACCAACCGACAGGCTGGCGCTGCCGGTGATCGGTCTGGCCGCGATCGCCGCCGGCGTCATATTGAGCCAGCTTCCAGCCAGGACCGCGCTTCCTGTTGGTCTGCTCCTCTCCATCATCTATCTGGTGGCATTTCGCACATCGGGCATGCTTTATGCGCTGCAGGACGTGTCGGGAAACATCAACGCACTACCGATGAGCCTGCAGCACCCGGTCACTCGCGCGCTGTCCTGGTGCGCCAACCGGCCGAAACAGGACTAGAGACACATTGCATTGGCGAAACGTCAGACAATGCCGCTGATCACCGTTGCCATTCCACTGTACAACGGCGAGCGCTACATCCGAGAAACGCTGTCCAGCGTCCTCGATCAGACTTGCGGCGATTTCGAGCTCGTGGTCGTCGATGACGGCTCCACGGATGCAAGCCCGCAGATCGTCCAGTCCATCGACGATTCCGCATTGTCTATATTCGCCAGGACAATGCCGGCGTGTCGGCAGCACGCAACGCAGCTCTGGAGGTCGCCACGAGCCCCCTCGTGGCCTTTCTCGACGCCGATGATATCTGGCGCCCGCGCCATCTCGATCATCTCAAGACCATGGCAACGCAATTTCCGCAGGCAGGCCTGTACGGCAATCGCTTCATCGAAGTCACGTCTGATCTGATCGGCCCCAAACTTTCCGAGCTGGCCGGCGAAATCGAAGGCACATCAGCACTACTGGGGGACTATTTCGAAACATGGGCGAGGTACGGTGCGCCGTTTTGCGCCTCTTCGATGATGGTTCGCCGCGACATGGCACTAGCCGCGGGCGGCTTCCCGTTCGGACACAACCGCGGCGAAGATCTGGCCTTCCAGTCCCGGCTGGCGTTTCGGCCCTGTCGCCGCCTGCAGTTATATCGGCTGCCTCTATCGCCGAACGCCCCACAATCTCACCCGCACACCCGCCCACGAGCCGGACATCGCAATGCTCACCATCGCCGAGCGCTTGCGCAAATACCTCCCGTCGATGAGCGACGCCGCCTTGCGTTGACGGAATACGCCAACAAGATCGCCATCGCACATGCCCTCGATTGCCTCCTTGAGGGCGACGCTGCAGCTGCCCGCGGGTTTCTCGACGCCGCGCGCGGAACCCATTGGCAGCGCCGGCGCTGGTGGATCGCCCATCTGCTCGCGAAACTGCCGGACACCATGCGCCGCAGCGCATTGGCCATCGCCTTCCGCGACGATGATCGCACACGACAACAGCACCCAAGAACGCGCACCTAGGTGAAGCGACACTGGCGGGCCGGCCGCACCTACTACGCGCGCGCCGCTTGAACCCGAAAGGAGACAACTCCGATGGATCGAGAAACTTTCAAGCACTGGTCCCACAAGGCCGTCGATTGGTCAGCCAACTACATGGAAACGGTCGCTGACAAACCTGTGCGGGCCCAGACCCGCCCCGGTGATATCGCCGCGCAACTGCCACCTTCGCCACCCGAAGCCGGCGAGGATATGGCCCAGATCCTTGCCGATCTCGACCGCATCATCATGCCCGGCATGACGCATTGGCAGCACCCGCGCTTCTTCGCCTACTTCCCGGCCAACGCCAGCCCGCCCTCGATCATCGCCGAGCAGATCACAGCGGCCATGGGCGCCCAGTGCATGCTGTGGCAAACCTCCCCCGCCGCCACCGAACTCGAGACCGTGGCGCTCGACTGGCTCCGTCAGATGATCGGTCTGCCCGCAACATTCGAGGGTGTTATCCAGGACAGTGCCTCATCCGCGACGCTGGCCGCCATCCTGACAGGACGCGAGCGAGCGCTCTCTTTCAGCGGCAATCAGCGCGGGCTCTCCCAGGGCCCGACCATCCGCGTCTATTGCTCCGAGCAGGTCCACTCCTCGATCGACAAAGCCGTTTGGATCGCAGGCATCGGCCAGGATAACCTGGTCAAGATCGCCACCAATGACCGCCATCAGATCGACACCGGCGCGTTGGAAGCGGCGATCGTCGCTGACAGGCAAGCCGGATTACGACCAGCCACGGTGATCGCCGCAGTGGGCGGCACTAGCATTGGGGCCAGCGACAATCTCAATGCCGTCGGCGCCATAGCCCGGCGGCACGACCTCTTCATGCATGTCGATGCCGCCTGGGCTGGCAGTGCACTGATCTGCCCTGAGCACCGCCACCTGATCGACGGCGTCGAATTGGCCGACAGCTTTGTTTTCAATCCACACAAGTGGCTCCTCACCAACTTTGACTGTAGCGCCCACTTCGTACGCAGCCCGGTCGACCTGGTGCGCACACTCGCCATCCAGCCGGACTATCTGCGAAGCCAAACCAGTACGGGGCTCAACTACAGTGAATGGTCGGTGCCACTTGGGCGCCGTTTCCGGGCTCTGAAGCTTTGGTTCGTGATCCGCAGCTACGGCGTCGAAGCGCTCCGCCAGATGATCCGCAATCACTGTCTCTGGGCCAACGAGCTGGCCCAAAAAATTAGCGAGCACAAAGACTTCGAGATCATCACTCAGCCGGCACTGTCGCTGTTCACGTTCCGCTACGCCCCCGACGGCGTGGCCAACCTCGACGACCTGAACGCGCGCCTGCTCTCTGCCATCAACGGCGACGGCCGGATCTACCTGACGCAGACCCGCCACGCCGGCGCCTACGTGATCCGCTTCCAGGTCGGCCAGCTCTACACCAGCGAGCAGGACGTGGCACTGGCATGGGACGTGATCCGCGAAATCGCTGGCAGCCTCGACGCCTGAGGGCAGCCACGCCCCACCAGCCCAGCACCTCAGGACACCCATAGCACGACTTGCCCAGCATCACGGTTCGAGCCAGCGCGCGCGCATGTCGATCAATGTCCCGATGTCGAGCTGCAGCTTTTCGGCAGCTCCCTCGATGCCGTACCGCGCAATCAAGCCTTCGACATGCAAGCGGCGCTCCTGCGAACGGCGCATTCGGCGCTTGCGTCGACAGTCACGGCACCGGTTTGCAGCCGACGCAATTTTGCCCTTGGCTTCTTCATACCACCACTTCTGTTGGGACGCGGTCCACACTTCATTCGCCCCGCAATCGATGCAGGTGAATGGGCGATCGAGATAGAAACTCGGCCTCGCGCCATAGGTGTTGTCATGCACCAGTTTGGCAGGATCAGCGGGTACGCTGTCGCGTGAACGCCCATCCGTGGCCATCGCCCATGGCCGCAGCCGTTGAGGCGCGGCCGCACGGGAACGGGCGCGGCGGCGGCCGATGATCTCGGTGCGCCGCTGACGCCCACTCTTCATTCGCCGGCCGCAGCCGCTTGTGACTTCACGACCCGGTCGAGAGCCAGCAGTCCGCCAAGCAGCGACTCCATCGCTTTCAGCGGCACCATGTTGGGTCCATCGGACGGTGCCTGGTCCGGATTCTCATGCGTTTCGATGAAAAGGCCGGCAACGCCCACAGCCACTGCAGCCCGCGCCAGCACCGGCACAAAGCGGCGATCACCGCCGGACGACGTGCCCTGCCCGCCCGGCTGCTGCACAGAGTGTGTGGCATCGAAGATCACAGGCGCACCGGTCTCGGCCATGATCGCGAGGCCGCGCATATCGACAACCAGCGTGTTGTAGCCGAACGAGGCGCCGCGCTCCGTCACCAGCACATTGGGATTTCCCGACTCCGTGACTTTTGCGACGACGTTGCGCATGTCCCAAGGCGCCAGAAACTGCCCCTTCTTGATCTTGACCACCTTGCCGGTGTTGGCTGCAGCAACCAGCAGATCCGTCTGCCGGCACAGGAAGGCCGGGATCTGCAGCACATCGACGACCGGCGCGACACGCGCGCACTGCCACGTCTCGTGCACATCCGTGACAATGGGAAGCCCCAGACTCTCGCGAATTTCGGCGAATACGGACATGGCCGTTTCCAGGCCGACGCCGCGCTTGCCGCTGAGCGATGTGCGATTGGCCTTGTCGTAGCTGGTCTTGTAAACGAGGCCGATGCCGAGCCGACCGGCGATCTCCTTCAACGCCGCGGCCATTTCAAGCGCGTGCGCCCGGCTTTCCATCTGGCAGGGTCCGGCAAAGATCCCGATTTGCCGGTCTTGTCCAAAGGTGACGTTCCCGACGGTGACGGTTGCACTGGGCTTCGTGGCTGCGGGCATAATCGAACGATCTCCCTCGGGGAAAACTGTGGGCACGCCTTGGCACGGCCTAGCATCCGCGTCACCTCGCATGGATGTGACGCCCTGGGAACCCGCGTCACTCACGCGGCGGCCTCTGCAATCCTACGTCCAAGCACGCCATCACGCCACGCTCGAGATGAATCCCGGCCCCCATCCCCTGCAAGCATTTCACCCGACATGATGGAAATGGCACCAAGCTTGGCGATCAGCCGATCGGGCCGTTTGGCGCATCCCTTAGCCGAGTCTGCCCCGGCTGTCTCTTCACGCGATACGTCGCAAAAACGCCAGCACTTGGACGCCCGCCGCCTCACTACGGCCCCCCCCTTCTGTCCACAATGGTAGAGGCCAGTTCGCCAAACGCCAACCAATTCTGATGAATGTTCAATCGAGCCGGCACGCACGCAATCTCTTGGCCCGGCCTCGTTCGCCAGCGCGCTTCGCCAACCACCTTGAACCACCCATAGAAAGCGCCTTGCCATTTGCGACGGGAGCCACTATGTCTAGCGCCCTCGCTAGCAGGCGTTCAAAGCGAACGCTTGCTGCGCCGGTTGTCATGACCGGAACGCGCCGGTAGCTCAGCTGGATAGAGCGTCTGACTACGGATCAGAAGGTCGTGGGTTCGAATCCTTCCCGGCGCGCCAATCTCATAGGGTCCGTTCCGGACACATTGGTTACGGTTTATTCCCGAGACATGGGTAACACATTGCGGACCTCGAAGGGGTTTGCAACGGGCTCGAGGCGGTAGGTTTCGTCGTCGAAGGCTGAGGTCGTAGTGCATGAAGCTGACCAGCCAGATGCGGTCGGCGACCTCTTTGATACCAACGCTTTGGCCAGCGAAGACCTGGCTGACGTTGACCTTGAGCTTTCCGATACAGGATTCAGCCGCACGTGGTGATGGTCACGGTGCGGTCGTGCAGGGGGTAGCCGAGATCCGGCAGGCCGCGATAGGCGCGCTCGGAGGGCCGATAGAGATCGACACCATATCGAGCCCCCGATGCGCATGCTCGCGATTGAAGCGGTCGACGAAGGCGTCGAACTGTTCCGGTTGCTGCAGGAAGTTATCGCCTGCGGGCCGGGTCGCTTCCTGCTTCAAGGTCATGCATCCTCTCGTGGCGGCCGTTCTGCTGCGGGCATCCCGGCCTGATCCGCTCGATGTTGATGCCGAGCTTCAGCCACCAGACCGAGAGCTTGGATAGATTGAACAGGCTGTTGGGGCTTGCGAAGGGTACGCCGTTGTCGGTGCGGATCGTGTCGGGCAAGCTGAAGTCCTTGAAGGCGCGCTCGAACACGGTGAAGGCGTAACGCCTCTTGGTGGTGGGCATCGCAGGCGATCAGATAGCGGCTGGCATAGTCGGTGATCGTGAGCGGGTAGCAGTAGCGCCTGTCGGCCAGCATGAACTGCCCTTGTAGTCGGCGCACCAGAGCTGGCTGGGCTCTTCGACATGGTGCCGCTCGGTGCCGGTGGCCTTGTTGCGGCGCCGCTTCGGCCGACGCGGCACCAGGCCGTTCCGATCGAGCACGGCATGCACGGTCGAGATGGCGGGCGTATGGACGTCGGGGTAGAGGCGGCGCAAGCGCTCGCGGATCTTCGGCGCGCCCCATCCCGGATAGTCCTGCTTGATCGTGACGATCAGGCTTTCGATCTGAAAGGGCAGTTGATCGGCTTGGCGATAGGGCGCCGCGACCGGTCTGTGAGGCCCTCGAGCCTGGTCTCCTTGTAGCGGTTGAAGATCTTGTGGCCGGTCTTTCGCGAGATGCCGAACTCCCGGCAGAGGGCCGCCATCTTCTCGCCGTCGAGGCGGCGAGCTACGAAACGAAGACGCTCGTCTTCCACGTTACACTTCTTCCACGGCACCCCTGCATCCTCCGCAAAGGGCCGAAAGTGTAACCCATGTTCAGAACGAAGTGCAACCCCTGTCTCGGGAAGGTCATAGCAAGCTGATAGCTTGCAATTCGCTCAATTCGAACGATGGGCCAACTTGGCGATGCCGAGTCCGGCGATTGCCCTGGCAACCTATCCCGCCCCCTCAGTCATCGAGGGGTGGAATTGGGGCCTGAATTCCGCCATTGATAATACGCCCGTCTAGCTGGGAGATGATGACCGGCCTTTCCAAGTCGTAACGCCTCTCTTGGCCGACCGTCATCCCACTGCGGCTGTTGACCGCCTGATACCACCCACGTCTCCTCATCGCTTCCTCTACGTCGAATGGTTCTTGAAGCGCCTAACCTCCTCCGTACCGAAACGGTCACGCAAAACCATTCTGGAAATCTCAAGCGCCGTGCTCTTGGTGATCAGCCGCTCGCCCAAATCAGGTACAGGTACACAGATAAGTCATAGTTCTTACCTTCGAACTCAGGCATAGCCGCGGTCCTTAGATCTGCAGCGATGCTGTGGGCCGGTTTAATGGGGCTTCGGCAGGTAGAGGAATGACCTGCAATCGAGAGCCAGGCCCCCGCGCGTAGACAACACTGATAGCGAATGCTGGCAGCGGTGCCTTCGGGGTAGCCCAGGTTAGATCTTTCCGTCGTGGAACGAGACAACGCCTGCGCCGCTGATTGCATGTGGATAGACAACCTGCTGGCTAGGCGTGAACGTCGGATTTTCGCCAGTCTTGATGTCAATTCCATAGAGTAGACCGTCGGACCTCTCGCTAAGATGTCGAGGCGGGCCGCAACAGGTGGTGCACCGGGTAGAACAAGTGAAACTCTGTCTCGACCTTGTTGCCTCCCGCGCAACCCTTTGACGAAGTGGTCCCTTACCGCGTCATGGAAGTCGCCTGGGTATTAAGGTCAATCGTAGAGCCATCGAGGGCCTTCCAGCAACGCTTGGAAGCGTGCGCCATCTCGCCGCTGTCCGTCCAGCGACCATGGTCGTCGCGAGGTTGATCCGGGTTGAAGCCTGCTTGAGTGCGAGATGCAGACGGAGCGAGGCGAAGAGAAGCCTAATGTACGCCAGCTCACTTCGAAGCTCGAGCAGGGTTGCCTCATTCGGTTGCGTGTCGCGATCATCTTGGACCGGAAGAATCATCACTGTCCTTGGCTGCAGGTATGGCTACCGCAGCATGCTAGACAGTGGACGCAGGGGGATAAGCTTGGCTGGCCCGCATCGGGAGATGGTGAATCACAGAGCTTGGGAAGACGAGGTGCTCAGTCAACACAGACTTAAGAAAAATTCGCTATTTCAATCAGATAGGTGTCTGCACCTTTATCCTGTACGGCGCGCCAATGAAACAATACTGCGAACCCGGTACGGCGGGATGTGCCGCCGCCGGTTACTGCGGCCTCCAGAACATCCTTCCTGCCCACGATGCGGATGATCGCGTCGTCGACCTCCACCCGCTCGATGATGGCGCCGAGGTAGGCCTTCCGGAACGTGATGTCGCCGGTTGTGAGTCGCTCCCGCATGAGCTGACCGAAGGCCTCGATTTTCGCTGGTGCAATCGTAATAGGCGGCCGATTTGTTCCCTTGGCCCGGTCAGCCGCAGTATAGGCCGCCTCACGCTCGGCCTTGAGGGCCATGAGCCGGTCCTTAAGGATGTCGTCCATGTCGGCGAGGCCATCCTCGACAAGCTTGTAGAGCCGGCGCAGCCGGGTATCGGCTTCGTCGGCTTGGTCCTCGAGAGCCGAAATACGCTTGTCGACGCCCACCGCCTGCTCGGCCCGACGGGAGGCCAGAGTCTCGAGCATGCCCTTCAGCCGATCAGGCGCCAGGAGACGGTCGAGCAGCTGAACCGTGACGAGATGGTCGGGCCTGTCCATCCGGATGGAGCGGCCCTTGCAGGCGGCCTTGCCGGCCCGGGCGCAGGTGGAGCAGGTGTAATACCGGTGCACCTTGCCATTCCGCGAGGTGCCGGTTCTGAGTGTCATGGCACCGTCGCAGGATGCGCAGAAGGCCAAGCCAGTAAGCAGGATGGGACCCGAAACGACCCTTGGCGGCGTGACCCGTGGGTTGCGCTCCTTGAGCCGGGCCTGGACTTGCTCGAACACGGCCGGGTCGATGATGATCGGCGCCTCGAAGATGACAACCTCGGTCTCGGATTTCCGAGCCCTTGTGCGCGAATGCGCGCGGTTGAAGCGGCCCTGGCCGGCATAGACCGTGTTCGTAAGCATGGTATGGACCGGACCGATGCCCCACTTGGCGCCTGACCGGATGCGGTAGCCGTTCTGATTCAGCCACGAGGTAATGGCCTTGACGCCCATCGGTCCGGAGCCCTCATGACCCTCCTGGAACAGCCGGAAGACCAGGCGGACAACCTCAGCCTCGACGAGGTCCACCGCCAAGCGCTTCTTGATGCGAGCCCCGCGCTGCTCTCCTGTGACGGTCATGTAGCCATATGGCGGCCGTGCCCCGTTCCAGAATCCCTTTACATCGTAGGCAAGCTGCGTCTCATCCATGAGGTTGATCAGCGGCATCACGAGATCGCCAAGCCGGATCATCCAGCAGGCCAGCGCCGTGTGCGACACGCTGATCATGTAGCGCGCCAGAATGACTTCCTGGCGATAGAGCGGCAGGCCGTCAGCGAACTTTGCGCTTGCGACGTGCCCAAGCAGCCCCGGTGAGGCGTTCGACTTCGGGATCGGCTGCACGGGCACGAGCGCCGTGCCGGAGGCGCGCGCGAGTGGCGGCAAATGCACGGACCGCCGAAACCGCTCCTTCTGCAGCCGCTTTTGCCAAAGGCAGAAGCCCGTGCGCTGCCAGTAGAGCACCTTGATCTGGTTCTTCCGTTTGTTGGTGAAGCAAAACAGATTGCGGCTGACCGGATCGAACCGCAGCGTGGCCTTGACCACCACGGAGAGCCCGTTGATGCAAAGCCGAAAATCCACCGGCTCCTGCGCCAGATAGATCGTGATATCGCCAACTGTCGGCGGTGATACCGCCTGGCCACGACTGACAGCCCCGAGTTCCACGCACCGTCCACCGGTCGTCATCCAGCGGTAGACGCTGCACTGCTTCGGTCATGCCCGTCAGGAACAGATCGTGAGGCGCTTCCGAACGCCAGCAGGCTGCCTTGACACACCGACATTGCGGACAAAAGTTGGACCGAAACGACGGCGCTCCTGGGCAAACGCGAGGCCACCACCAAAATCTCGCGCTGCGCCACAACGCCTACCACTTAGTAATCACGTTGGCGAACCAGCCGTGCTCGTCCTTTTCGGGATTGGCGAGATCACCAGAGAAGTGCCCGAAATTGTATCCAACGCCCAGCTTGACGTTGTTGCCGAGGTGCTTGTAGGCGCCGACGACGACACCATGGTCGACCTGGTCGATCTCCGGAAGCCTAAGCATGCGCACTTCTGCAAACGCGTCCCACTCGAAGGGCAGATGGATATCGATACCCGCAGCAATCAGCTCGGCATTCGACTTGAACCAGTCGTCAGACACCAGTGAACCCGTTTGCTCGCCAATCTTGAGACCGTATTTGGCGCCGACCGTCATGTACCTGTTGAGGTCGTAGCTGGCGTCAATCGAGAACAGGTGACTGCGTTGCTTGAAGTCGGCGATACCAAGAGTCGTTCCGTTGAGCTGATGCAGCGGCGGCAGATCGTAGAGGTAGCTGTACTTGGTGAGAACGTTGAGCTTGTCGTGGTTGACCGGCCTGAATGCGAGTCCGACAGACCCTTCGAAGAATTCAGCATCGAAGGCACCGTACTTCGTGCCCGTGGCCTCGCTGATCGTTCCGTTGAGCTTCGACTGGAACCGCAGACTGTCGTTCAACTTCCACAGCCCCGTGACGCGGCCGGCATAGGTGTCGCGCGTGCCATAGCTCAGACTCTCGTCATGGCGATATTCGCCCGAAATGCCACCTTTGAACCAATCGAGCTTGTAGCCGAGCTGGCCGGCGACAGCCGTGCGGTCAAGACCATCGACCACACCCACTTCCGTCAACACGCGTGCCGTCCACCCCTTCGGCGTGGTGTAGTCTACACCATAGGCATGGGTGAGCCCAGTAACGCCGCTGTGCCCGTGCAGTGCCTTTTCTTCGCCGAAGACCGAGAGTGTGTCGGAGAACCGCTTGCGCGAGCCAATCACCAGGTTGCCGATGCTGGTCCCCGTCGACGTCCCGACATTGGTGCGATCCGGCAACTCGTAGGCGATGTAATATTCCTCGCCTTCAGCCGCCTTGTACTTCACGCCGGCAAGAGCACCCAGACCACCTGTTCCCGTCGAGACTTGACCCTTCAATCCCCAGCGATCGGTGATCTGCCACTCAGCACCAACGCCGATGCGATGCACTTCCTTGCCATGATCCCAGGTCGCGACGGTCGTCTGGCCCAGCACATAGACATTGCGCGCCCTGTCGAAGTGGTAGATCGCCTTGCCGCCGACTTCCGCCCTCTTGCCGAGCTGGTTGCTGTCGTCGGCAGCCGCACCGGCCTTGATCTCCACATGATCGGTCACGAATTCCGAGACCACCGCCTCTGCCCGCTTGCGGTGCTGGCCGTTGCCGTCCTCCAGTGAGTCGGCCCTGATGGCGAACTTCGAAGTGTTCGACAATCTCATGTCACCACGCACGCCGTACTGCAGCGCCGAATACTCAGTCTCGTATCCGAGCGCGGAGAAGCCACGCTCACGGTTGCGGTAGTAGGCAACGAATTTCCCGTCCATTGCAGGCGACAGGTCGGCGAGATCGAGCGCGGCATCGATGGAGATCTCCGTGCAGTCCGGCCGTTGCCGAGCAGCTGGCGCGTCTCATAGGTGTAACCGCCATCGCTTGAATAATAGGCCGACTGTGCCGTGCCGAACGATTGGGCGAATTCGGCCTTGATGAAGGTTCCCGGCCTGTAGCGCATGGTCAGATCGATGCCATATAGCTCGAACGGCGTTTGCGAGTTGCGCCCGCCATTCTCGCGGAGCATCGTGCCACCAACCATGATGTGGTCGTTCATCCAGTGCGCAACCCTGGCGCCATAGATGAGATCCTTCTTGTCCGCCGGATCAGCCAGATATTCGTATTGCACGACGAGGACGATCGGATGCCCATAGAGCCCGCCGGTTGTAAACACCCCGCCCTCGTCCGCAGTCGACGACAGAGGCTTGTTGAGGACGATCCTGCCCTGCAGGTAATCGACGTCGTAGTCTTCGCCCCGCACCAGCAGCCGCGAACTCAGGGTAATATTCGACTGCCTGTCGCGAACCTCGACGCGCACTTCCTCGCTGCCAAGCACCAGATCCGAGCGCCTGAGATAGTAGATCGACCCGCCGGTCCCCCTCAGTTCATCCCGCGCCGATTGGCTTTCGGGATTCGCAGCAAAGGCCTTTACCTTTGTCACCGGCTCGCCCCAGATCGTCATGCCGCCGGTCTGGATGCTGGTCTTGGCGCCGTTCAAGGCACGCGAGCTGCGCCCATATTCCGTATCCTTGAAATCTGAGCGGAAGTTGCCCCACATCACGTACGAGTTGTCGTGCTCGATCTTGACATAGAACCGGCCTGACGTTGGCGCATCCTCGATGATCGTACTGTCGTCGCCATAGACCGGATAATGCTTGTCAGGATCGAGTCGGCGCAGGAAACGACGCGGATCGCGCCCGTTGAGCGGCCCGAAGATATCCTTGAGATCTCCGTCCTGGACGTCAGCCATTGCCGTGATCAGTACATCGCCGCGCACTTTGCCCTTGAAGTAGAGCGCGCCCCTGGCATCGAAAATCTTCTCCGTTTGCGACGGCTGGCCGACGGCTCGTATCACCTGGCGGCCCGCTGTGAAGTCGCCGAGTGCAACCAGGAAATAGTCGTTTGCCTTGATCAAGCCACGCTTGATCACCCGGTAACGCGCAGTCTCTGCCACAGTGATCAGCACATCGACGTCGTGTTGTCCGTCGTTGACCAGCTTCTCGATCACAGCCTTGCCGGAGGCATCGGCAGGAATCGAGCGACCGAGCGCATTGAGACGCGCATCCTTCGGCAAGTGGCGCGCAAACACCGTGATCGTGCCGCTGCCAAGCTTGATGTTACGCACCGAGAGAATGCTCCGGCCGTGTCCAGCCAGCAAAGCCCTCTCATCCGTTCCCGCGTGCACGTCACGCCGTCCATTGGTATCGCCATCATGCTCGGCAAAGCGGCGCGGCGGCACCAGCTTGAGGCTCTTGGGTGCAGTCTCATCGAACCGGCCCTGCGCATCATAGACACGCAGCACATACTTGAGCTCGTTGCCCTCGAAGGCTTTCGCAAGCTCACCGTCGATTGCAAACTCGCCTTCCTTCTTGGCATTCAGCGCCACGATGGCGCTCGGCCGCGTTTGCACACCATCTTCCATCCGGAAGATGCGCACTTCTCCATGCTCGATCCAGGAATCGTAGTTCCAGTAGCCAAGGAATTTCAGTCTGAGATCTTCAAGACTGCCGCGCACGATGCCCGAAACGTTGAGCCGCCGGTTGACAGGCGCACTGTCGAACTTCACCAGAACCTCAGGACGCTCTCTGGCAAAGGCAGATCCCGGCGCCATACCAAAAGCCGCTTCTCCGTCGACGGTGACGGCAAGTCCAGACCCCGGCCCCCGTCCCGACACCGCCTCCAGCGTGATGTCGGAGGCCACCAGTCGTCCGTCTTTGCCATCCCACGCCGCTTCGACGCGACCAGCCAGCGTGGCGAGCTGTGCCAGTGTCCCTGGATCGGCAATGTTCTGCCGCCAAAGCACGAGTTTCACCGCGACTGGATGGCGCCCGTCGCCCTCGTGCAGATGCGTGGTGCCGCAGCCAGTGCCTGGGCCAGATCGGACTTGCCCGACAGCTTGCCCACGTCCGAGATATGGATTTCCACAAGCGGCGGGCGCGCAGCTCCGAAATTGATCTTGCCCATGCGGCCATAGCGCATACGGATGACGCGCGGGTTTTCCGTGGTCAGCTGGTATCCCGCCGGCAGACTCCGGGTGTCGAGCTTCAGGATAAAGTTCGAGCCACGGCGCAAATCGGCAACGACGGCACACGGGAAGTGATAGCGGCCATGCTCGTCGGTCGTAATCTGGAAGCCGCTGACAGTTGCCAGTCGTATCCCCGGCAGCCCGCCCTCGCCGGCATCCTGATAACCATTGCGGTTCTTGTCATCGAACACCTTGCTGATCAATTCCGAGCACTCCAGTGTCGGATCCGGAACCAGCGCAACCGCAGCTCGCGCCGTGTTCGAAATGACGGCCCCCGTGCCATCTTCGACGTGCGCCAGGTTGGTAGTCCCGGGCCGCAGCCCCGCGCCGACAACAAGCTTCAGCCTGAGCAGCAGTTCACCGCCTGCAGGCACCTGTCGAACGGTGCCTTGTTCGTGCCATCGATCCGCCAGCGCAGGCGGCTCCCCGTCTGCACGGGATCGACGGTCAAGACGGAAGGCCCCGGCACGGAAGCCACCAGGCGAGCACTGCCGCGCACATAGTTGAAGCCCGGTGGCATCGTGTCCACCAACGACAGACCCGACACCGGCAGGCTGGTGTTGTTGCGCACGCTGATCACATAATCGACCATGTCGCCAACCGAGGCTGTTCGCACGGTTGCACGCTTTGTCACAACGATGTCGCCACTGACCGCGCCGGGATCGAGCGGGATGTGGTTGTGGCTGATATCCGGATCGCCAGGCTGCAGCCGCAGCGCCAGGAAGTAGGTCGTCGCAGAGCCATTCGAAATGCTCGGCGTTGCGTTCGTTACGATCTGGCAGAACGGCGTCGCAAGGCTGGCCGGCAGCGGACATCCGGTGGCATCGTAGGTGCCGCCTTGCGTTGGAATGATCACAGACCGGAACGAGTACGTCGCGGGCGGTGTGACCTTGATCAGATAATCGGCTTCCGACGCCGGGCAAGCTGGATCGGCGCCAAGCTGCACATCGAAGCGATAGGCACCCGTACTGCCCGTCGTCTGGGGTTGCTGTCCGGCGGCAAGACAGGACGCAGGCAACGTCTGACCCGACGCGGTCGTAAGCTCCACGACAGCACCCGAAATCGCAGCACCCGTCGTCGAGTCATAGACGATGCCCGATGGATCGATCGAGATCGGTGTCGGTTGCGAACCGACATCATCTGGGTTGCTGCTGCTCTGCGAAACGTCGCTGACGGTTGTGCTGCCGGATGAACCGTATGCGGTCGCCGAATTCAAGAACGGACCGGGATCGCTGTTGGCCGCAAACTCGACGCCGAACCTCAGCGTCAAAATCTCATCACGCTTGAGAAGGCCGGCAGCACCGATCAGATTCTTGTCTCCGCTGGCGAGTGCGCCGCCGTCAAACGCGGCATTGGCGGTGCCACCGAACGTCGCCGGTGCGGCAACGATAGACGGACTGACAATGGCTGTGACGCGTGCTGCACCCTGCTCGAAGGCCTGGACAAGGTCGTCGTTGATACGGTCGAGCGTGACCGCAACATTGCCGATGTTTTTGACCTTGAGATCGTAGGTGACGCGATACTTGCCGCCACCAAGCGACGTCAACGAGCCCACCACCGCCTTCACCAGGTTGATCTTCGGCTTGGCATCGAACGGTACACCGGTCGTACCAGGAACGGTGACAGGTGTTGTGCCGACAGGCCCCTTGCCCGTTCCCACAACCGTGTTGTTGAACGCCGCGCCCGATGAGTTCGTGCCAGGATCGAAGACGATCGCGAAGGTAACGGTGATCGCCTCATCGGGCACCAGCGTTTCACCGCCGGCGGCGAGCAGCAACGGGCTTGCGGCATTGCCGGAATAGGCGCCATTGCCCGTTCCAAGGGGGCCACGCTTCGTCGATGTCACGGCCTGTACCGATGCGGAGACGATCCGCGCTCCCGACGGCAATCCGCTCGCATAGTCGTCGGACAATTGCACACCGGTGAGGCTGACGTTGCCCGTGTTGCGCACCACCGCGTTGAAGGTTGCTGTAAACGTCCCGTCGCCATTGTCGGTCGCAGCAGACGTTGTCATGGCCTTGGTTGTGGCAATCGCCGGGTTCTGCGTTCCTGTTAGCGTGTGTGTCACAGGCGGCGATGTCGTCGTGCCGGACTTGGCCGTCGCAGTATTGTCGACTTTCCCGGCATCAAGATCGGCTTGCGTAATGGTGTAGCTGCCGGTGCACGTGAGCGACGCCGCCGGAATGAGCCCGCCTGCAGGCAAGGCCGGACATGTGACGGTGGCAATCTTCGAATCCGACACGGTGACAGGGCTGAGGACCGTAACGGTTCCGCTGTTCGTCACCACGAAGCTGTAGGCAATGACCTGGCCCACGGACGAGAACGTCGTCGCCGTCGTGCTCTTTGCGACCGTCAATACCGGCTGCACGGCGTTGAGCGTTGCTGTCGCCGAATTGTTGGCCGGATTGCCATCGTTAGTGGCCCCTGTCGTGCCATTGACGAGCGAGGATCCAGACGCAGTGGGCGTTCCGGTGACGGTACATGTGATGACCATGCCAGCACTGAGTGAGCTGACCGGTGTGGTTGGCGAGCACGTCGCGCTCAGGCCAGCCGGCAGTCCCGCCACAGAGCAAGTGGCGTTCGTCGCAGCTATGGCTGGAGAATTGGCGCTCGTACACGTGTATGTGCCGCTGTAGGGCTGCCCGACCGCGATCGTCGCCGGCAGCCCCGAGAGGTCGATCGACATGTCCGAGCCGGTCGGCGCGATGGTCTTGGTTGCCTGGTTGTTGCCGCCGCTGGTGGTGCCGCCGTTGGTGTCGTTGCCAGCCCCGGTGGTGACCGTGACCGTCGCCGAAGCCGTGCTGGTCGGCGTGCCCGAGACGGTGCAGGAGATGCTGTTGCCCGAGGCAACCGTCGCTGGTGGCGTCGGCGTGCACGTGCCGACCGTCACACCCGCAGGCAAGCCCGAGATGGCGCACGATGCCGCCACCGCCGATTGCGGCCCGGCGTTGGTGCACAGCACCGTGCCGCTGTAGGGCACACCGACCTGCGCCGTCGCCGGCAGGCCGGAGAGATCCGGCGCCATGTCCGAGCCGGTGGTGGCAATCGATGTCGTCGCCGTGTTGTTGGCGGTGACGGGATCGTTCGTCGCGCCCGTCGTGCCGGTCACCGTCACCGTACCCGTCGCCGTTGGCGCGCCGCTCACCGTACAGGTGATGCCCGCACCGGCCGCAACCGTCGCCGGTGGCGTCGGCGTGCACGAGGTGGTGAGACCGGCGGGCAGGCCCGACACCGCGCAGCTCGCACTGGTGGCGCTGGCACCGGCAGAGGCCGCGTTGGTGCACGTGAACGTGCCGCTATACGGCTGGTTCAGATCCGCCGTCGCCGGCAGCCCGGAGAGGTCGATCGACATATCCGAGCCGGTCGGCGCGATGGTCTTGTCGCCGTGTTGTTGGCCGCGATGACATCGTTATCCGCTGAGGTCGTGCCCGTGGCTGTGAAGGATCCCCGACCGTCGGCGTGCCCGACACCGTGCAGCTGATCGAACCTCCAGGACTGACGGTCGTCGGCGGCGTAGGCGTGCAGGACGTGGAAAGACCAGGCGGCAGTCCGCTGACGGCGCACGTGGCGTTCGTCGCTGCAACAAATGGGCTCACGGCTGCCGAGCAGCTGAAGCTTCCAGTATAGGGCGTGCCCACCGTGGCGGCGCCAGACAAACCGCCGGGTTCACGCTCATGTCGGCGGCAAGCAGCTGGATCGATGACGTGGCTGTATTGTTGGCGCTGTTGGTGTCGTTCGTGGCCCCCGCAGTGCCCGTCACGGTCGTCGTGCCAACGATGGTCGTCGTGCCGGATACCGAGCAGGTGATCGTGTTGCCGGCCGGGAGCAATCCTACGGGGGGTGTCGGCGTGCAGCCCGTTACGGACAGACCGGCAGGCAGCCCAGAGACAGCGCAGGTCGCATTGATGGCTGCCGCAGAGGTGCGCCAGCAGCGGTACAGGTGAACGTACCGTTGTAGGTCGCGCCAGGAAGCACTGTCGTCGGCAGGCCCGAGAGGTCGATCGAAATGTCTGAGCCGGATACCGTTACGGATGCCGTGACCTGATTGTTGCCACCGCTGGTCGTGCCACCGTTCAGATCATTGACCGCGCCGGTCGTCGCAGTCACCGTGACGGCACCTGTGGCCGTTGGCGTTCCGAGACAGGGCGGAAATCGAATTACCTGGGGCCACCGTCGCAGGTGGCGTCGGCGTACAGGCGCCAACCGTCACACCCGCCGGAAGCCCGGAAACCGTACAGGTTGCGTTCGCCGCGGCGGCGTTGGCTGCAGGGTCGTTGGTGCACAAAATCGTGCCGCTGTGAGCAACACCGATCTGGGCCGTGGTCGGTAGGCCTGACAGATCCGGTGTCATGTCGGCACGACGTACGGTCATCGCGAGCGAGGCCGAATTGTTCGCCGCGTTTCCGTCATTCGTGGCACCGGTGCTAAAGCTCGCCGTCGTCGTGCCTGCAGCAGTCGGCGTGCCCTGACGGTGCACGTGATGCGAGCGCCTGCGGCAGCGTGGTCGGCGGCGTCGGCGTGCAGCTCGTGGTCAGGCCCGCTGGAAGATTGCTGGCAGCGCAGGTGACGTTGAACGCAAGAAGAACCGGATCGGTGTTGGTGCAGCTGAAGGTCCCGCTGTAGGGCACATTGAGATCGGCGTCGGCGACATGCCGGAAATGTTGACTGCGATATCGGTCTGTTGGATCACGACGGATTTTGTGACCTGGTTGTTGCCGTCCCGTGGTCGTACCGCCGTTGGTGTCGTTGGTGGCGCCGGTCGTTGCTGTAATGGTCGAGGTGCCAGCGGCTGTGGGCGTGCCCGAAACGGGGCAGGAAATCGTGGCCGCCGCCGCCAGAGACGCGACGGGCGTGGCGGGCGTACATGCACCGACGGTCAATCCGGCAGGAAGCCCGGAAACGGCACAGGTCGCGCCAAGCGCGCTGCCAGGGCCGTTGTTCGTGCACACAACCGTTCCCGAATATGCCGTACCAACAGCGCCGGGGCTCGGCAAGCCACTGAGGCTGGGAACCATGTCCGAGCCGTTGACGGTGAGTGACGCAGTCGTCGAATTGTTTGCCGTGTTCGGATCGGTCGTCGAGCTGGTCGTGCCCGTGAGTGTGACCGTGCCGGCTGCGGTCGGTGTCCCGGAGATCGTGCAGCTGATGGAATTGCCTACCGCTACAGAAACCGGCGGCACCGGCGTGCACGAGAACGTCAGGCCGGCTGGCAATCCAGACACGGCACAGGTCGCATTGGTGGCCGCGACAGTGCCACCGTTGGTACAAATGAAGGTGTGACTGTAGGGCACGCCGAGTGTCGCGGTGGGCGGCGAACCGAGGCTCACCGACATGTCGGAGCCGCTGACCGTCACTGTCGCCGTCGCCTGGTTGTTGCCGCCGGTCCCTGTGCCACCATTCGAATCGTTCGTCGCACCTGTCGTGGCAGTGACGGTAGAGGAGCCAGTTGCGGTCGGCGTGCCGGCGATGGTGCACGAGATGGAGGCGCCCGGGGCCACGGTGGCCGGAGGAGTAGGGGTGCAACCCGTTACTGAGAGGCCGGCAGGCAGGCCCGTAATCGCACAGCTCGCGCTCGTCGCGCTGGCGGGGGCCGCAGCGTTGTTCGTGCAAAGAACCGTTCCACTGTAGGGAATGCCAACGGTTGCCGTCGTCGGCAGACCGGTTACAACCGGCGACATGTCTGACAAGGCAGTGTTGGTAAAGGTGCATGCGACCTGTGCCGCGGGAGCCATCGCAGCGGCGTTGAGGGTTACCGTTCCCGCAGCCAGGTTCGGCGCAGCGGCGCCGCTGCCCAGTCCCGTACAGTTGATCGCGGTAACAGACCATCCCGTTGCGGCAGCCTCGGTGATCGTCGTCGAGGTGCCAGGCGCCGTCAGCCACTGCTGCGTACCGCTCACCGGCACGCCGGAAGTCGCCGTCGTGATGTTCTGGCTGGTCCAGCCGTTGTTGCCGGTGAAGGTAAACGTGCCGGTGGCGCCGTTACTCACCTTCGAGATCGTGAGACGGGGCGGCACATCGAACGTGAGGTTCGAAATACCGAAGGCCTGATAGCCGGGAGCGCCGCCACCGGGCAGCGCGCCGGACCGAATTGATCGTGACAGTCGAGACCGGTCCGTTGAAGTTTACCGTAGCGTTTGCAACCGATGTGGATTGTCCACCGCTTCCCGACGTGGGAGTGAACCGGCCAGCGGCGGCAGTATACGAAACAAGTGAGCCGAGCGACACACTAGAGGGAGGGGAGCCATCTCCGAGAATGGTGACAACGTCCGTGAAGCCCCAGCCAGTCGCATTCCCATCGATATCCAGTACTTGGAACGACAAATTGCGAACGGGAACGCTGAACGACAGTGTTATCGTCGATCCCTGCGTTTCATTCGTGGTCGTAGCGTCTATTTCAGCTATGATCAGTCCTGAAACTCCGTTGAACACTCCGCCGGGGATGATCCTGATTTGGGCTGTACCGTCCGTTGCGGACGGATTTCCTGGTACCAGACCGACCACCGAGCCGCTGGCAGTTACCTGCACGCCATCGACGGTCGTCGATTGAGAGCTCGTCGTGATGGTCTGGTTGGTTCCAAACACCGCCCAGTTCAGCGTCGAGGCGGCGGCGGACTGTCCTGGCGACAGCATCGCCAGAAGGATAAGGCCCGCAATGTAGGTGGCTCGTCGCAATTTGCGCCGCGCGCCAGCCATCACCCTGATCTTTGACAGCACCGACATCCATAGGTCGGAAACGCCGTCGCCCCTGCCCCGCGCCCGCATAACCTGTCCTCTTTTTGCCCACCTGCAGCCGGATGCTTGCTTGATTTTTTTCTCATCCGGACTTCAAAGACGTGCGCCATCATTGGCCTGCAACCACCATGGCAGCACGCATTTGCTTGCTTTTACGCTTTGACTGACTTCGCTTCGGAAAGCTCGCGCGGCTCACGTTATTTTTTGTATCGCCCCAACACATTGCCCGAGACAGTGATATCCAAAGACGTACGGGCGTAGCACTGGGTCCGATCTAGAGCCGTCGACCGACACTTGAGCTTCGCGTAATATCATTAATGTGAATTAACTTATTAACGAGTTATTACTAATGAGATTTCCTATCGAGAGGATGGTTGGATTTCGGCAGCGACCGCCAAGTAAGTAGCAATTGAATCACAGAGAAACCGATTGCGCGCAATCTAAGAGCGAAATGAAATTCAATCGCAACCGAAATTGAAAATCTAAGTGCTCACGGTCGAACAAAGCGAATCAAAAAAAAGAAATCGGAATCAGAAGCATAATTATAACCCCACCCCCTCCAAGAAAGAACAAAATCAATTAGAGGTGATCATTTGCGTAATTTTCAACCATAAATAATCGTGTGTGGAGAACGGACTCAACAAGACAGATTTGTGGTTCAAGCGCGGCGAATGTCTGATGCAGCAACGTGAAAACAGATATTGCGCCAAGCCCCCTGGCTATAGCCGGGAATGACGCTTTCACTGCCTGGAGCACGAATAGACTGCAGTGCCCCACGAGGCGCTATCTCGACTCCTACGAATGGCGCTTCGATCTGCCGAAGAACCTCGAGAGGCTCGCGCGCGTCGCGGCAGCCGCCGCATCCAAGCCTTACACGGAACTTGCCGATGTCAGGAGATAGGCGGCGGATACACTCGGGTAATCAGATCGATGGTTGTGATGTCAGCAAGTCGCAACCAACGGCGCGGTTGGTTGCTTACGCGTCTGCCGGCGGATCTCGCGGACGTGCGCTTCGGCCGTCCCATGCGACCCGGACACCCCGTTGAAGGCTTTTCGCTTATGAGATCAGACGCGCGCTGAAATCCATGATGGCCCCGAGCGACATGCTGCTCACTCAGAGGCCGGATACATTGATGCAAGACTCTGACGCCGGATCGACGAGCTTCTTGCAACGCACAGCCGGACCATCCACTGGGTCATGGGCGCCGTTCAGTAGCTGCCGGGTTCATTCACGCTTGCCCTTCAGGACCGACCGTTCGGGCCAATATAATTGGCACGATCCGCTCCATCTCGCATGCACCGTCGAGCAGGCAGGGGTGTGGACGTCCGGGCAGAGCCTGCGCGGCGCTCACGGATCTTCGGCGCCCCTAGCTTGGTCTCCCTCTTGATCTCGACGATCAGGGCTTCGATCTGGAACGGGATCTGATTGGCGTGGCGGTAGGGCCGCCCCGACCTGTCGAGTCAGGCCCTCGAGGCCTGTATCCTTGCCTTAGCGGTGGTAGATCTTGTAGCCGGTCTTGCGCGGATCCGAACTCGCGGCAAGAGCGCGGCCATCTTCTCTCCGCCATGGAGGCGGAGCCCCGCGAAACAGACGTTCGGCTTCCACATTACACTCCTTCAAGGCACCTGCATCCTCCGCAAAGCGCCGAAAGTGTAACCCCTTATTGTCCAGAACGAAAGTGGAACCGATGTCTCGGGAAGGTCATCGGGGACTTGGCTCGTGCCCTCAAGCGCTCGCGATGCGCTTGAGGGTGACTCCGGCAGGTCGCATGCGAGCCGGCCTCTGAGAACGACCAACTTCGCTCGCGCTGGACGGCGATTGGGAACAGCAGTCACAAGAAGCTTAGGCCGGAGGCACTCGCAGCAGTGGGTATGCCGTCGGCTGCAATCCGCCGGTTTCACATCATGCCTTGCGGAACACCAAAACAAGATTGTTGGCTGGCATGCGCTCAATCTCCGGGATCGGAAGCCAACTGATGAAGCAAGCTCCACGACCTCGTTGATGTCGCGCACACCCCATTCCGGATTGCGCAACCGAAGATCTTTGTCAAAAGCCTCATTGCTGGGCGCGGTATGCCGTCCCCCTTCGCGGAAGGGGCCGTAAAGAACGAGCGGCCCGCCTGCAGGAAGCACATTTGAGCCACCGCAGCAAACCTTCCGGTGGCTGACCATGGGGCTATATGGATCATGTTGATGCAGATGAGGTCCCGCCGCCTTATCGATCGGCCATGCCGACGCGGTCACGTCGAGTTCAATCGATGCTCTCACATTTGCTAATCCGTCGCTTCCACCCAAGCATCGATTGCTCGACCGCGCCTCAGGAGAAGGATCGCTCGGCTGAAACGTGAGGCCAGGCATCGCCGCGCGCGGGAAGTGGACGACATGCTCCCCCGTGCCACTTGCGACTTCCAGGATTAGTCCGCGTTCCGGCAAATGCTGGCGCAAAATGCCAGGATCGGATCACGCGATTGCGGGCCGCCGCGGGTGCATTTCGGCGCTTATCTGAATTCATTTTTATCTCTTTGCTGAAGAGCGCTTGGCGCTAAGGACGATCGCAAAGCCGCTGCGATCAACGCTGCTTTCCGATTTCTGGATCGTGATCGAAGCACTGAGCCGAAACCGATGAAATCGGCTGCATGGCCACGCAGATAGCACCATTGCCTGAAGTCACAAATTATGGAGCATGAACCAGGCGAAAATGACATATGGCGCAGTCTCTTACACGGAGAGCGATCCTGCAGTATCGAACGTGCGACATTTTGATGTTGCATTTCTCCTCTATGCTCGTCCATTCCTACACGGTCTGGGCTCGCGCGCACTGGTTTCCGATGGATTCGCCCCAGGCATCGGCACGCGAACCGCCGACGCTGCAAGTTTGCGTCCTTCGAGTTCCACTTCAATATCCCTTGCCCCTGGCTTCGGGTCTACTAAGCCTCGTGCAGCACGGTCTCGCCTTCTAGCTAAAGGCAACAAGCTTGCACCTCAAGGCAACTTGCCCTGCGATGCATTTTCACTCCGTCGACGCCGGGCTCAATCTCGATGACGTCCTCGCACGTCACAGTCCTTGCTCTGCCGCCCTTCGAGAACGAGTTGCACGAGTTGCTCGATCGCTATGACTCGAAGAATGTCCTGAAGGTGCGCTGCGCATGACGGCATCGTGCCGAGCTTCGATGCAACATTGCCGTGCTTATACGGATTGGCAATGTCACTGCGGTTGACCTTTTCCCTGCACCTGTAGCTGACTATCTCCGTGGCATGACACACGCAGAAAACATGCCCCCAACCGACCTTGTCGAAGAGCCCCGGCGCCGCGATTTCCTCTATGTCGCTGCTTGCGCATGGATGGCAAATGCGAGTTCCGCGGCGGCGCTCTGGCTGTCGACTCGATGAACCCCTCTGCAGACGTGCTCGCCCTGTCAACGACGGAGGTCAATCTGGCGCCGATCGCGCCGGGTCAACGCATCACTGTGAGTTGGCGCGGACGTCCGGTCTTCATTTCGCATCGAACGGCCAAGCAGATTGAGACGGCGCGCGCCATTGACAAAGCCCGGGCCTGTGATCCGGAAAGCGACGAGGCGCGTACGGTGAAACCAGAATGGCTGATCGTAATTGGCGTATGCACATTTGGGCTGTGTTCCACTCTCGGTCAGGGCCAGAATGATCCGCGCGGCCCATACGGCGGCTGGTACTGTCCCTGCCACGGCTCCATCTACGACGGCTCAGGCCACGTGCGCAGAGGACCGGCCCGAAAAATCTCGTGGTCCCAAAGAAATACCGTTTCACCGGCGCACTCGTGGCGAATCGGTTCGGCTTGAACGACGTCGGAACCTCGAAGACAGGGCAAACAAGAACTGGGTGGGACCAAAATGCCTGCGATCGACACACACCCAGAGACCCAAGACGCTCGAGAGCGCAAACCAATCAACGCCCGCAGCGCCAACAACAACGCGGATCGGCAATACGAGGCGAATGGACCACGGTTGAAGACAACCATGCACCAAAGCGATTGGACCGTGCCGCGCCACTCTCAGGCCTCAGAGCCAACAGCCGACGACAGCCGCGAGACTCCACCCGGATCAACTCTGGGGGGCTGCCAGCTTCCGGCCGCCACCTACCTGTCCATCCTTGGCAGCTATGTTTGGCTGCTCGCGGTTGGTTCAGTCGCCTTCAACAAGGGATTAGAAGTCGATTACATTCATGCTTTCGCCAGTATAGTCGTACTGATCATGCTGGGATTCCTGCATCGCATTCCGGCAAGCGCGGCTCCACGCCGGGAGCGGTCGTCAGAACAGTCCGGAGCCCAGAATAACCTATGTCGAAACGGCGACAGGCAGATTGCCAGTTGGCGAGGGCTTGGCTTCAGATTCTGCTTTGATTTCTGGATCGTTGGCCTTCGCTGCAACGCTGATCGGCATCGTCTATCGCATTGTCACTTGAAGGCCAGGCAACCACGAGCCTCCCGTGGCGCTCCTGGTGAAGCGGGCTTCGTCCAAAACTTCGGCAGTTCCACGCCGCATCTTGCAATTTCCGGCTGGCAATCACGCGAAATCTTCTAAATTGATCGCTGGCAACAGGTGCGCTGATAGGGCACTGAAGAGTGTCGACGAACGCGGCCGGCCATGGGCGGCCCATGTGTTGGGCCGTGCTCTGCGCAGTCAAGTGAGGACCGCCATGATTCACGAGCGACTGGATCAGCTCTTGCGGCTGACACGTAAGCCGGAAGGGCAGCACGCGACGCTCTGGATGAAACTGGCTGGACTGGGGGCGTCAGCACGCGCTCAAGCTCTTGGCCGTGGCGGTAGGGCTGGGGCTGCTCGGCTTTGCACTTTGGACGCAATTGCGCCCCACACCCTTGCCGGCAGGAATCGCCTTTTCAAATGGCAGGCTGGAAGCAGATCGCATCGACATCGCGACCAAGCTTGCCGGGCGCATCAAGTGCTGGTAAAAGAAGGCGACACCGTCACCAGCGGTCGAAGTCATCGCACGCATGGATACGCGGGAACTCGAGGCCCAGATCCGCGAGGCGCAAGCCGGCACGGCTCAGGCAGAACAGCAGCACGCACAGGCCGAATCCCTGATCGCGCAGCGCAAGATCGAGCTTGCCCTGGCGGAACTGGAGCTCAAGCGAGCTCTGACACTGGTCGACAAGGGGGTCACACCGAAAGAGCAGCTCGACCAGCGCCGTAGTGCCCGGGATACGGCGGCCGCAGCGCTCAACTCCGCCAACGCCCAAGCGGCCCTTGCCAAAGCGAGCATCGCAGCCGCCTCCGCCCGAGTGGACACATTGAAAGCCAGCCTCCTCGATAGCGTTCTTGTCGCGCCGCGGGCAGGCCGCATCCAGTATCGCCTCGCACTTGGGGGCGAGGTCCTACCTGCAGGCGGCAAGGTGGTCACCCTGCTCGATCTGAGCTCCGTCTATATGACAATCTATCTGCCCACGGTCGATGCCGGCCGCCTTGCGATTGGATCAGAGGCCCGCATCGTCCTCGATGCCGCGCCCCAATATGTCGTGCCAGCCACGGTCTCGTTCGTGGCAGCGGATGCGCAATTCACGCCAAAATTCGTCGAGACCAGGAACGAGCGCGAGAAGCTGATGTTTCGCGTCAAGTTGCAAATCCCGCAGGACACGCTGAAGCGCTATGCGGCGCTGGTCAAAACCGGCATTCCCGGGCTCGCCTACGTGAAGGTTGCACGCAGCGCCCAATGGCCGGAAAAACTTGCGGTCAGGCTCCCGAAATGACGCAGGATGTCACGCCAGTTGCGCGATTAAGTGCGGTGGGACACGCCTACGGCAAGGTCACAGCCCTCGCCGACATCTCCGTCACATTTCCGGCTGGCGGCATGATCGGCGTCATCGGACCGGACGGCGTCGGCAAATCGACGCTGCTGGCTCTGCTGGCTGGCGTCCGCCGGCTGCAGCAAGGCCATGTCGACGTGCTCGGCGGCTCGATGGCTGCGGAGGCCCACAGAAACCGCGTGTGCGCCAGAATCGCCTACATGCCACAGGGACTTGGCCGCAATCTCTACCCGACGCTATCCGTCTACGAGAATATCGACTTCTTTGCCCGCTTGTTTGCTCTGCCCAGCGCCGAGCGATCATGGCGCATTGACGAGTTGCTCGTTGCAACCGGCCTCAAGTCGTTTTCCGATCGCCCGGCAGCCAAGCTTTCCGGCGGCATGAAGCAGAAATTGTCACTGTGCTGCGCGCTCATTCATGAGCCCGACGTCGTGATCCTCGACGAGCCGACCACGGGGATCGATCCGCTCTCGCGCAAACAGTTTTGGGAGTTGATCGGCCGCATCCGTAGCCGCCACCCGGGCATCACCGTCATTGCCGCAACCGCCTACATGGAGGAAGGCCGCCCGTTTCGATCACCTGGTTATGCTCAATGACGGTCGCGTCTTGGCTGAGGGCTCCCCTGCCGATCTCAGGCGCCGCACAGGAGAGCAGCGACAGAGGACAGTTTCATCGCGCTGTTGCCTGCCGCACAGCGCCGTGGTCACGACCACATCGTGGTTCCCCCGCGCACCGAGCGTGAAGACCAGCCGGCGATCGAAGCACAAGGGCTCACCAAGCGGTTCGGCAAATTCACAGCGGTCGACGGTGTCACGCTCTCGATCGGTCAAGGCGAGATCTTTGGTTTTCTCGGCTCCAACGGGTGTGGCAAGACAACGACCATGAAGATGCTGACCGGGCTGCTTCCGCCGAGCGAAGGTCATGCGCTTCTGTTTGGCCAGCCCATCAGCACCAATGCGATCGATATCCGCCGCAAGATCGGCTACATGTCGCAAGCCTTCTCGCTCTATGCAGAGCTGACCGTTCGCCAGAACCTTGAAATGCATGCCCGGCTGTTCCGGCTCGATGCGGACCAAACCCGCCATCGCGTAGACGAGCTTCTGTCGCAGTTTGGACTGGCGCCCGTCGCCGACAATCTGCCGGATAGCGTGCCGCTCGGCGTTCGCCAGCGCTTGCAGTTGGCCGTAGCCGTCCTGCACGAGCCGCGCATACTTATACTGGATGAGCCGACCTCGGGCGTCGACCCGATTGCACGTGACGCGTTCTGGGAGCTGCTGATTGATCTGTCGCGCAAGAGCCAGGTGACGATCTTCATTTCAACGCATTTCATCAATGAGGCGGAGCGTTGCGACCGCATCTCGCTGATGCATGCCGGACGGGTTTTGGCGGTCGGGTCGCCCGACGAACTGCGGCAAGCCAAATCGGCAGCGACGCTCGAGGCAGCATTCATCGGCTATCTCGAAGAGGCCGACGACCGCCAAAATGCTGGCTCCGAAGGCACCGCCAAAGTGACCTATGCCGAGCCCCGAGATAGAAAGGCTGCGACGGCGCCGGACCTCTTCAACGTTGGCCGCTACTGGGCCTTCGCTCGCCGCGAGACGATGGAACTGTTGCGCGATCCCATTCGCATCATGTTTGCGCTGATGGGGCCGCTCATCCTGATGATTGCGCTGTGCTTCGGGATCTCGTTCGATATCGAGCACGTCCGCTACGCCGCGCTCGACCAGGACCGCTCGCCGGAAAGCCGCGAACTGCTCGATCAGTTCGCAAGCTCCAGATACTTCGAGACACGCGCCCCGCTATATAGCGAGGCCGAGCTGGACCAGCGGCTGGCCGACGGAGAGCTGCGCTTTGCACTCGTGGTTCCACCAAACTACGGCAGGGATCTCCTGGCCGGGCGCAGGCCTGAGCTGGGCTTGTGGCTCGACGGAGCGAATACCTTTCGTGCCGAGACCTCGCGCGGCTATGTCCAGGGCGTACTGGCAAACTATCTCACGGAACTGGGGCGCCGGCAGGTGTCGACCGTTCCGCCCATCTACCCTGCGGGAATAGAACCGCGATTTCGCTACAATCAGGCATTTCTCAGCGTCAATGCAATATCACCCGGCGCGCTGATGATGATGCTGATCATGGTGCCGGCAATGCTGACGGCGCTAGGTGTCGTCAGGGAGAAGGAGCTGGGGTCGATCACCAATCTCTACGCCACGCCTGCGAGCCGCCTGGAGTTCCTGCTCGGCAAGCAACTGCCCTACATCGGCGTTGCCATGGTGAGCTTCATGATGCTGGTGTCGCTGGTAGTGCTCGGTTTCGGGCTGCCGATATCCGGCAGCTTGGCCGCGCTGACCACCGGAGCCATCCTCTATACGACAGCCGCAACGGCTTTCGGCTTGGTGGTGTCGGCGTTTGTGCGCTCGCAGATTGCGGCCATCTTCGCGTCTGCCATCATCGTCATGATCCCGACCATCAATTTCTCCGGTATGATGTATCCTGTGGCCGCACTAGACGGACAGGCGCGGATCATGAGCGCGCTCTTTCCCGCGTCGTATTTCCAGGTCATTAGCGCCGGCGTCTTCAACAAGGGCCTGGGCTTCCCGGAGCTATGGCCTGCCGGCCTTGCGCTCGCAGCCTTCAGTCTGGTGTTTTGGATGCTCGCCGCGTCCTTGCTGCGCAAACAGGAGCTGTGACGTGGGAGTTTCATGGCGCAATATCTACGAGTTGGGGGTCAAGGAGCTCTACAGCCTGCGTCGTGATCCCGTGCTTGTCCTGCTCATCGTCTACATCTTCACGTTCGGCATCTATGTGGTGGCAACTGGGGTAAGAACAGAGGTGCGCAATGCACCCATCGCCATTGTCGACGAGGACAACTCTGCGCTGTCCCGTAGCCTGCGGGATGTGCTCCTGCGGCCCTACTTCAAGACGCCGGTTCTGATCCGCCCGGACGAGATCGATCCCGCCATGAATGCCGGTCGCTTCAGTTTCGTTCTGGATATCCCCCGAACTTTCAGCGCGACATGGAAGCCGGAAAGACCCCTTCGATCCAGCTGAACGTCGATGCGACTGCAATGACGCTTGCCGGCAACGGCACCACCGACATCGCCGCCATTTTCAACCAGGAGATCTTAAACTTCGCCGGCCATGGCGAGAGCAGTCCCAGCGTGCCGATTGCCATGACGATCCGGTCGAAATTCAATGCGAATCTCGATCTGATCTGGTTCACCGGCGTCATGCAGCTCGTGAATGACATCACGGTCATCGCAATCGTGCTCGCTGGCGCAGCGGTCATTCGCGAACGCGAGCACGGCACACTCGAGCATTTGATCGTGATGCCGGTAACGCCATTCGAAATCATGGCGGCGAAGGTGTGGGCCAATGGCCTTGTCATCGTCGTTGCCGCGCAGGTCTCGCTCTGGCTGGTCGTCGGCGGCCTGCTGGGCGTTCCGTTCACGACAGCCTCGTCCGCCCTGTTTGCACTCGGCACGGCGACATATCTGTTCTCGGTACTATCACTCGGCATCCTGCTCTCGACCATAGCCCGGACGATGCCGCAATTCGGCCTCCTGTCCATACCCGTGTTCGTCGTCATGGAAATGCTGTCGGGTGGCATATCGCCGATCGAAAGCATGCCCGCCGCCCTGCAGGCAATCATGCAGGCTTCGCCATCCACCCACTTCACCAGTTTCGCCCAGGCGGTGCTGTACCGCGGCGCAGGCGTGCGGGTGGTGTGGCCTCAATTGCTGGCAACGGCCACCATTGGGCTCGTATTTCTGGCAATAGCGCTGGCTCGATTTCGACAGACCATGTCACCCGACCGGTAGTCGCGCACGGGCGCCGTCAACGCCCAAGGCGAAGCTGAAACAGTTGGACCAGTCGCCAACGCGATGGAAGGCGGTGACGCGCCATGGATGACGTCTATCGGACACCGGTCGACAAGTTCGCTAGCGAGAACCTCCACGCGCGAGCCGGGAACTGCGGCCCCACATGACGGCTGCGCCAGCGTGCGACCGACCCTGCCATGCTGAATGCGATCATGCAGACAGCAGGGCCCTTCGACAAAGAGAATGCGGCTCCCGCCACCCCCGTTCGGCTATCCCAGCTTGATAACCTTGCCCTGCGTGTGCGACCGCTCGAGAGCATCAATCAGTGCGTGACGGACCACGGCGTGGTCGAAGTCAGGAGCCGGAGCGGCACCCGACGCCATCGCTGCGGCGTAGCGGGCATAGGCCTGAGCGACGTTGACCGCCGGGCTCTGAGGCATATCCGCCGGAGCGAGGCGGTAGCTCGCGGGCGGGACGATCGCCTCCATCTCGCCCTTGCCAATGCCGAGCTGAAGCTGGCTCGGCCCGATGTTGACCGACTTCGAGGTCAAAACCAGCGTACCTTTGCGGCCGTAGACTTCCATCCGAATGCCGCTCGCGTGATAGGGCACACTCGCCACCTGCCAGGACACTTCGGCGCCATTGCGAAGCACGCCCACGACCGAGACGGTGTCCGGCGCATCGACTGGGAAATCGTCGCCCGTCACCTCGTGCTTCCACATCTCGATCCGCGTCGTGACCCGCGCACTGACTTCGGCGAACTCACCGAGGATATAACACATGGCATCGATCGCATGTCCGCCCGGAATGGTCATCGGGTTGGCGCCGTTCTTGCGAATGCCCTGCCAGATCCGGCCATCACCGCGCACTGGAATTGAATCGACAATAACCCGCATGTTGACGGAGACGATGTCGCCGATCTCACCATTGGCGACCAGATCGCGCGCGTACATGACGGCCGGATCGCTTTGCGCCTGAAGCCCGACCAGGGTCGGCAGCTTGGCCGCCTTCGCAGCGTCCGCCATCTCCTTCGCTTCGGCCAGGTGCGCGCCAAGCGGCCACTCACAGCAGACGGGCTTGCCCGCACCAATCGCAGCCATCACCAGCTCCTTGTGCCAGGGCACGCGGACCACGACCGTGATGAGGTCAACATCGGGGTGCGCCACCATCGCCTTGATGTCATGGAAGGCGAGATCGGCACCGAACTTTTCCGCCGAGGCCTTGGCGGTCTCTGCATGCGCAGTGCACACAGCCTTCAGCTCGAAATTCGGCAACGCCTGCAAAGCCGGCGCATGGGCGTTGGCGCCCCATCCGCTACCACCAGGCGTTACGGTTGCGCCAACGATGCCGACCCTGATCTTGTCTGCCACGATGATCTTCCTTCTTTGTGTGCGCGCCCGAGCACGGCCTCAAACACAGCATAGCACCGCAGCACGAGAAGTTCGCAAGGCGCTGGCCACGCCAAGCCACTCTGGCACCAAGAACCGTCAACCGAAGCTTGCATAGCGAATGAATCGCGAGCCCAGGGTTTGCGAAACCAGACTTGCCCCGGCCGGCTCCATGCGCCGAATGACAAATAACGCGACCTGCGGCCATCAAGACCCGTCACGAACAAACCAATGCTGTCGATGCCGACGGGGCCGAAGGCAACCACCCAGTGGGCATCACGGGTCGACAGGCACTCTGCATGCGTAGAACCCAACGGCGATTTGGCACCTATGAGTGGCCACTATCCGCCCCCCCCCGGCAACCTTCTGTATAGGCTCGCCCACAGCCCGTCGATCCTGTTCCCCGTCAGGACTGACCGGACAATTTGAGCTGATTGCGCAAGAGAGGGTTTGCGGAACATCATAAGCCCATCGAGGGACACGATGAGACAACGCGACAAGCAGGCTCCGCGGCCCACGAGTGTCCGAGCCACAGACGGAACTGAACCAATCGGCCCCCTCATCCATTACTCGGATCATGAAAACATTTTTATCAGCCTATGCCGCGACGGCGGTCTGCATGTTGGTGCTGGACGTCATCTGGCTATCGACGATGGCAGGGCGACTGTATCGACCGCTGCTGGGCGACCTTCTCGCGGCGGACTTTCGATTGGCGCCGGCCTTCGCATTCTATGTTCTTTACGTGGCAGGTATTGTCCTCCTTGCCGTACTTCCGGCATTGGACGCCGCCAGGTGGCAGACAGCAGCCTTCAACGGCTTGGTGCTTGGACTCGTCGCCTACGCCACTTACGATCTGACGAACCAGGCCACCCTGAGATCATGGCCCGCAATCATTACGGCGATCGACATGACGTGGGGCGCCTTTCTGACATCAACAGCAGCGCTAGCAGGGTATTTCGGTGCTCTCGCATTACGAAGTTAGTGGCGGCGTACTTCAACGTGATCCCTCTGATCTGCGATGCGAACTCAGTCGACACGGTGGGCTACCCCACGATCGCAACCGGTGTCCCCGCGCTTGACCGACTTAGCTGATCGCTAACCTGAGCGAGAAGGTCACAAGACAGCCCGCAACAAGACATCACGGCCACACCGAAAGATGGCGAAAAACAAGGCCTGCAACCCCGGAGGGAATTAGAAAAAAACAACAACGACATCAACACATTATGGAGAGACGCAAGGCACCGAACACCGGCAATTGCGAATTTCACAGCCACCTGATTGTGCGCATTACGCACATCGACGGCGACCGAGCACATGGCAACCTGCTCTCGTGGTCCGGCGGCAACCAAAACAGCGGCATCATTTGACACTTCGCGGCTGCTTGTGTGGCCCTGTGCACAATCAGGTTCGCCAAACTCGGCGACATCAAAGCAACACATGCCACAAGTTACCGAAATGCCGCAAAATTATGGGGTTGCCTAATGGCTCCGATTGCTACAATTAGCCAATGACCTCGGTCTGAGACCTAGGCCGTATGTTTTATGTGTGTTGCGTGTGTTCGGGGCTTGCATGGTGGGCAACATTGGCGGGGCGACCCAAGTTGGTAACACCCAAGTTGGCGGCGAAATGTCTGGGCAGGGCCCAGATTCAGAGTTGAAGTCGGGCCGAACTTGTCTTTTGGTCCTCGGCATGCACCGCTCGGGCACGAGCGCCCTGGCACGGGTGCTAAACCTGCTCGGCGCCGCTTTGCCGCAAGATCTTATGGGAGCCTCCCGTGGCAACCAATTTGGACATTGGGAGCCGGCCGAACTCGCCAACCTCAATGATAAACTGCTTGCCGAGCTGAACAGCGCCTGGGACGACTGGCGCAGCCTCAAATTATCTGACCTGCACCCACAGCGAGCGAAATACTATCGCGAAGAGATTGCTCGCCGCCTGCGCCTGGATTTCGGCAATGCCGGTCTCTTCGTGCTGAAGGAGCCGCGAACCTGCAGGCTAGTTCCAATCTTGGAAGAGGCATTGGCCGATATCGACTGCCGCTCCCTGCCTGTTCTTTGCGTGCGCAATCCTCTCGAGGTCTATCGATCCCTCGAGCAGCGCGAGCACATGCAAAAAGGTCACGCGGCGCTTTTGTGGTTGCGACACAACCTAGATATGGAAATCGCAACACGAGGACGCCCCAGGTCGATCATTGCTTACGACCGATTCCTGTCGGAGCCATTTGAGGTCATAGACAGATTGCAACGGGACCTTGGCATCCAATTGCCGAATCCTGCAACCGACGTATCCGCAATCATAACAAAATATCTACGGCCTTCTGAACGCCATCACACCGTTTCTGCGGAAGAAGTTGCGCTCGATCCGGTCATGCGCCACTGGGTCAACGACGCCTACATGGCACTGTTGATGCTGGAACGTAATCCGGAGAGTTCGCCGGCTTTGAAGACCATTGACCGCGTGCGTACCGAATTTGACAACGCGGTGCCACTCATGAAGCAAATCGCAAATGAGTTTACCGACCGCCTTGGCCAAAGCACCGCACAAATCGAAAAATTGATCGAGAAGACCAATTGCGTCGCAACACTACGCGAACGTGCGGCACATGAAGCAAGCCAACAACAGAATCTTATCGACCGTTTCAGAAGAAGCGCCGGCCAACGAGAAGAAGAATTGGCCGCCCTATCCGAGAAATTAACGTCTGAGAAGAAACGCGCAGATGACTTGGCTGAAAAACTCGCCGAAGCTCAGAATGACTATGCGCTACAGCTTGCCGCATCAATCCGTCGCGACGGCGAACTGACGAACGCTGATGACCGGATTGCTCAGCTCAGCTTGCAGTTGAAACTGGCTCTGCAAGAGACCTCAGAGCTAGCACAGCGGCTTGCCATAGCCGAAGACAAGCAGAAGCTCACGGAGCAGGAACGCGATAGTGTCGCTCCGCAGCTTGAGCGTTCTTACGAACGAATAATAGAGCTGAGTGGGAAACTCGCAAAAAGCAGTGCGCGTATCGATGATCTAACGGAGGAGCTTGGGCGCCAACTCGACGCAGCGACCAAGCTCGAGCCGAAGAATGAGCAGCGCACGCCTGCCGAGCAAAGCGCAGCGGCCGCAATCCAGCTTAAGTTGGATGGCAAGGTCACCGATTTGACGTCTGAACTCGCCACGAACCGGGCTGAGAAAGAACACCTACGCCTGCAGCTTTCTGCGGCAGCGTTCGAAGCCCAGGCTTTGCGTCAGACGATCGCTGAGCGCGACAACCTGTTAGCGCGGATCTATGGCTCGACGTCATGGAAAGTGATGCGCCCCATCCGTGGCATAAAGCGCCTAGCGACCGAAAAGGCATTTCGGCAGGATCTGACCGGTCGCTCGCTGAGGCGAGCCGGACGCGTAATCCCATTACCGCTGTCGCTCAAGGAAAGGGCTAAGTCCATCGCTTTGCGAGCGGGATTGATCCGTTTGCGACCGCAAGTCGTCATTTCCCCTCCCACCAGCAATTTCCTAGGGGCGACGCAATCTGCCCAAAGGGTTCCGCCCGCTACAGCTTCGTCAAAAGAAACTGAAAAGACGGTGCAGCCACAGGGGCAAGCTCCCGGACTTCTCTATCGCATTCTTTGGGTGGTGAACCACAGTGATCTCCAGACGCAAAAATACCGCGTCTTCAATTATGCCGAAGAATTGGCAAATCACAGCGTCCAATCAACGATCGTTCGCGACAGCGAGCTTGATGGCACAGATCCGAGCGGCTTCGATATCGTAGTACTCAATCGCATAGCCGCAACCGATCACAGCCTGCGTTTCGTGGAAAGATGCCGCTCGTTGGGCATAGCGCTGCGGTACGACATCGACGATCTCGTGTTCTGTCCTCGTCGGATCAACTTGATCCGGTTCACAGCGGACTTGCCAAAAGATGCGTTCAACCTGTTCAGCCAGGGGGTTGGACAACGGCTTGAATTGATGAAGCTGTGTGACGTTGTGACAACTTCAACCGATGCCCTGGCTGTCGAGGTTCGCAAGCTGGGCCTGCCCGCCTTTACGCTGCCCAATACCATTGGAGCCGCCGATCTAAAGGTCTTTGGTAGTCTCAAGCGACGCAAATATCCGGGTCAACGTCTCAGAATTGGCTACTTCAGCGGAACACGTACGCACGCGAAAGATTTCGCATGTTGCAGCGAAGGGCTTCTCAAGGCTCTCAACGAGCGTCCAGACACGGAGTTGATGATTGTTGGCGAGTTGGACGTGGGGCCCGAATATCATTCATTAGGCAACCGCCTGGTGCTCCGACCGCTGATGCCGCACAATGAAATGCTTAAGGAACTTTCAACTGTCGATATCAATCTGGCACCGCTGGAACTTCATAACGATTTCACCGGTGGCAAGAGTGAGCTGAAGATTTTCGAGGCCGCCCTTATGGGCATTCCAACGATCGCCTCGCCGACCCGCACCTATATATCGACCATCGCTCACCGGGAAACCGGCATGCTGGCGGCAACGCCAGACGAGTGGCATCGTGCACTTGTCGATTTGATCGACGATCGCAGTTTGCGTGAAGGTGTGGGAGAGGCCGCACGTAAGCGTATAACGAGCCGCTTTTCAGTACACACGGCGGTCGAAGAGGCGAAAGCCATCGACCTCACTTACACTCCTGCGTGGGCGCATGTCTCGCCCCCGGCCGAACAATCCCAAGACCTAGCCAGGCGCGCGCCCAAGAGCCAGCCAGCCGCCACAGTAATCGCAATCCTGTACAACAAGCGAAACGAGATCCGCTACTTCCTCGAATGTTTGCGTCGACAAGACTTCGAGGCGCCCTTCGAAGTCCTGCTTATTGACGACACCAGCCCCGACGATTCGGTAGCCGTCGTCGAAGACTTCGTCCATCAAATGAAGGCAGACAGCGGAACGGGCGCCCAATTCACGGTGCGCGTCATCACAACGCCAACAATGCTGGCAATTGCGCAAGCCGCAACGCGGCTCTAGCAGAAGCTAAAGGCGACATTGTCGTCATTGTCGACGCCGACTGTATGCTCAATCGCTCATATCTGACCGAGCACTACGCAGCGCACAAGCAAGGCGATTGCGATGTCGCAATCGGCCCGATGAACATCGAGACCAATGGAGCCCCGCCGCTATCAGTGCTGGGACGCCATGAGGCCGACGCCTGCCTGAGGCTCGCAGACGCTGCACTTCAGGACGACGTAAATCTCGACAGCTTCGTAAATTGCATCCACGCGAAACTTCTCAATCTCGAGATCGTTCGTCAGCGATAGACTGGCAAGCCAGCTTTTCGACAACCGGTTTTGCCTGCTCGGCGGACCCGAACTCAGGCTTTGGCTGGGAAGACGTCGATATGGGGTGCCGCCTTTACAAAGCCGGCGCCCGTATCCGCTTCCTCACCCAGACATTTTTCCATCCATGTGTCGCATCCTTCGACAACCGACGAAAAACAAGCCACTTCGATCCCTGAAGAACTTCCGCCGACTGTTCGAGAAACATCCGGACTTGATCTTTCTATCCCGGCAATGGGCCATTCGAACCCACAATGCCATTCGAGGATGGGCGGCACACAACAAATTATATCTAGATGATAACGAGGATGCAGCGTTCCTGGATCCCATATTTCAACGCTACCTTGAAGCGCCAATCGTCATTCGGCGCGATAAGCGGCTGCGTGTTCTGACCTATCGCTGGCACAGCCCACACCAATACGAACTCTATCGCAGCGGTCATGAGTTCACATTGGTAACGGGCGCGGGGACGTCGCTGTGCGACAACTGGGATTGGGACAAGCGCCCGCTGCCCCGCAATGCAAGATTCCTCCCAGCGGAACGGATTAATCTCCGCGACTATGACCTCGCCATTCTACATTTCGACGAAAACGTCCTGCACCCGGATCGCTGCAGGGGCTTTGTGCCCTCCGACTGGGGTCAGACATTGCGCTGGTTCATGGCAAACGTCTCGTTGCCAAAAATTGCGATATGTCACGGCACTCCGCAATTCGCCGGCCAGTACGATTGCAATTATACAGCGCCTGATATCGGAGAAATCGACGAGACGGCACGCCTTGAATTGGTGCAACTCATGCGTGACGTCCTGGTGATCTGTAACTCTCACCAAGCACTCGCCGAATGGGGCTTTCACCACGCCAAGACGATCTGGCATGGCTTCTCCCCTCACGAATTTCCACAGCTGGGCAGCGGAGATCGCGTGCTCACGATGCTCGGCGCCGCACTGGAGAACCGGCCTCACTACAACGGCCTTTCCGTTGTTCAACGCATACAGCACAGCCTCGGAAATGACGTGGCCATAACCAAGCTCGTTGTGCCGCAGCCCGATAAGAACCTTCTGCCGGATCCGCATGCGTTCGCGGAAGCGAAGTTCCGCAGATATGTGCGCGCAGTCGGGAGCCACGGCATATATCTCAATCCGACTCTGCGCTCGCCCATGCCCCGCTCTCGCGGCGAGGCGATGATGCTGGGACTGGTCAGTCTCAGCATGCGCAATCACGACGTGGATCTGTTCATCCGCAATGGTGTCAATGGATTCTTTGCCGACGATGCGAATGAGTTGGCAGAGCACATTCGTTATCTCATCCAAAACCCGTCCGCACGAGAACGAATGGCGGCCGCATCTCGCCAGACCGCACTCGATCTTTTCAATCAGGACAGGTATTTGGCGGAATGGTCCAAGGTATTTGACGAGATCGTAAAATAGCCATCGAAGCACGACGGACGGTGCAATATGCACCGCAGAAGTAAAGCTGAGCACGCATCGCAGAGCCAGGGGGAGCGGATATGTGCGGACTGGCGGGAATCATTTGGAAGTCGGCCCAACAAGATAGAGGCGCGACCGAGCGCCATCTCGCGGCCTTCGAACCAGGCCTCGTTCATCGTGGACCGGACGAGCGCGGCGTCCATGTTGGCAACGGCTTCGGCGTGGTGCACCGGCGGCTTTCGATCATCGACATTGCCACTGGCCAACAGCCCATGATGGCTGAGGGCGGTACCGTTGGCATTGCCTACAATGGCGAAATCTACAATCACCAGAGCCTCCGCAAAGAACTTGAAACCAGGGGGCATCATTTCGAGACCCACTGCGACACTGAGGTCGTGCTGAGATTGTTCATTGAGCAGGGCCCAGACAGCTTCAATCGCCTCGATGGTATGTTCGCCCTGGTCATCTGGGATCTTCGCGGCGCGACGCCGGTTTATCATCTGGCTCGCGATCACCTCGGCACCAAGCCGATGTACATCTACGAAGATGACAAGCGCATTTGCTTTTCGAGCGAGATTCGTCCGCTACTGGCGATTCCTGACGCAGATCTGTCGATCGATCCCTCTGGCCTTCAGTCGTTTCTAACCTTTCGCTACACGCAAGCGCCGCACACCCTCTATCGCCGGATCGCGCGTCTGGAGGCCGGAGCGCGGATCAGAATCGAGCGTGGCTTGGCAGTTCGCCACCGCTATTGGGACATCCCATCACGTGACAGGCCCTTGGACATCGCCGCGCCGGAGGCTCGTGCGCGTTTGCACGACCTGTTGAAGCAGTCCGTCTCGGATCAACAGATGTCCGAAGTCCCGGTCGGCCTTCTCCTCAGCGGTGGCCTCGATTCCTCGGTCATCGCCTACCTGTGTGGGGAACTCGGTGTCAGGCTCAAGAGCTTCAACATCGGCTTTCCAAGCATCAATGAATTTACCTACTCAAGTGAAGTCGCCAAGGCATTCTCGCTCGACCACCTCAATGTCGAGACGACGGTTGAAGCCATTATCGATCGCTTCGAAACAGCCATTGAAGCCATGGACGAGCCCATCGCGGACCCTGCCTGCTTCCCACTGCACATCCTGTGTGATGAAATATCAAGACACGTGACGGTCGTGCTCTCAGGTGAAGGCTCTGACGAAATGCTGGGCGGCTATCCGCAGTATCGCCAAGTCTTCGACAACGGACCACTTCCGTCTGCCGAACAGTTTGATCGCTTCCTGCGCCAGAGCTGGTATTTCCTGGACAAGCCGCCTGTGCTTTCGCAGCCCTTCGATGCCGCCCGGCGCTTAAGGCACGCGTCCTATTTCTTGGAGCGACCACCACTGGAAGGCATGCTCGCCTACGACCTCAAGACCTGGCTACCAGAGAACTTGATGATGAAAGCGGACAAGATCCTGATGTCACATTCCCTTGAAGGGCGCTTCCCATTCCTGTCGAAGGCGATCGCGGAGTTCCTGATGGCGTTGCCAGACGACATGAAGCTCGGCGTCGAAGGGGGAAAACGTCTGCTCCGCGAGGCATTCGGGAAGCGGCTGCCTCAGCGGATTATCGACCGGCCCAAGATGGGCTTCTCCGTACCACTCGACGAACTCGTCGCAGCGCAACGCGACCGCGGTTACGACCTGCTCAATCAACACGCCAGCAGCGAACTTGCCGCTTGCCTCGACATTGCCGAAGTGCGCCGTCGCTTTGATGCACACCATAGCGGCGAGACCAAGAACTCTTTGTGGGCGTGGACCACACTGGCGTTGCTGCAGTGGATGTCGGCTGCGGGACGGGCAGGTGCGAAGACGCCAACCTTACCTGCCGCAGCCGCGTGACCGCAGCGCTACCAGATAAATTCGAACGCACTACTGAATGGACGAAGTAACATGCTCACTCGTGACGATTTGGCTTTCAAATTCTGTGTCGGACGCGGCGTCGAGCTTGGTCCAGGTCAGCGCCCGACCAAGGTCGGCCCCGGCAGCGAGCTGGTGTTCGTAGACAAAAGATCACCAGAAGAGCTGAAGGCCTATTTCAATTCACCGGACATCGTGGCCGGCAAGCGGCTGGAGGAATTCGAACCGGGTTCTTTCGATTTTCTCATCGCCCACCACGTGCTGGAGCATAGCTCGAATGTGCTTGAGGAACTGATCCTTTGGTTCAGCCGGATCAAGCCGCACGGTTTGGTTTTCTTGTCGGTTCCCGACAAACGCCACACGCCGGACGGCACGCGCCTTGAAACGCCGCCGGGCCACTTTCTCCTCGATTATATTGCAGGAGTGAACGACAGCAGTTTCGAAAGCCGGGAACACATCTATTCATTCCTATGGGGGTGGAGCGAGGTCGGAGGCCTTGCAGGCAAGTCGAAGCAGGAGGCGAGCCAGATGGTCGCCAACGCGACCCGGAGTCCGACCAACGATTTGCACTGGCACGTCTTCGACGCCGCAACGCTTAAGTTCGTCGTTGCCACGGCGGCGAAATTGGCCGGTCGCACCGCCTCGATGGTCTACAGCGACAGCGGCACGACACAATTGCCAGAGCATCGCCTGATTGCGATTCTCAAGGAAAACGCAGACACTGGTGAAGACATCAACAAGTTGCAGACACTGCGTAGCGAGGTGGGGCCGCTGCTTAATCGCCTCTCCCTTGAAGGCATGGAAGGCCAGCCCCTCTTCTCGCTGACACCCGAAGATCAGGGCAAGATCTTCATCGCAGATAACAGCAAGCTCAGGTGGGTGCGCGAGCCGGAGGCCCTCGCCGATAGAGGCATTTCGGGCGTGCCCCCACCTGATCGAGCTTGGCCGTACGCGAGAAGCGTTTATTGGGCGCGACATCGCGTCCGGTCGCTTTGCCCTCTCGCTTGATCGGCGCAAGGCCGTGCATGACCGCGTCCGCCTTGCCGATGGTGACGGCCGAGGTCAGCCCAGGCTCCAATCCGATTGTTGCAAAAACTGAGGACGCATCACATATTGCGACAAGGTTGGCGCCGAGGAATGGGAAAAAGTCTACGGCAGCTCGGAAGGCTTCAATATAGATGTCGTGCTCGGCAACCGGCCACTCGACGAGGCATTTCCAGAGAATACCTTCGACTATGTCGTGTCATCTCATGTGATCGAGCATGTGCCGGATTTCATAGCACATTTCAAGGCCATCGAACGCATTCTGAGACCCGGGGGCGACGTCGTCATGCTTGTCCCTGACAAGCGCTATACCTTCGATGTTCTGCGACCACCAACCATCGTCGAGCAAATCGAGCACGCGCACGATATGCGCATTGCGCACCGACAGCGCAGATGGTTCGCGGAATTCTTCTCGTTCATCGACCACGATGCGAACGCGGAAGCACTATGGACCGAAAACTATCACCCGAAGCCCTCTTACACGGGAGAGACGTTGGCTGGAAGAAACTCGATGGTCAGCCTGAGGAGATGGATCTGCATTGCTGGGTCTTTACACCAATCTCAATGCGCCGCCTGCTGGAGCATGTCTGCCGCGTCCATGCCACCAAGCTCGAGATCGTTGAAGTGTCTGAGACACCGACGGGTGGAAACGAATTCTTGATGCACCTCCATAAATCCAATTCGCCGTGAAGACGCTGGCGATCAAGATACACCGGATTGCTAGGGTCTTTTGCTACCCGACTTGAAAGCGCTGAACATGTTGGACGCGAGATTCGCTGATTTTGCCGCATTTCAGAGGGAGGCAACATCCTATGCAACACTTGGGCTGGGATCGACAAACATCCCGAAGTTCATGGCCGATCTCATTCATCAAATTGTCGAACATCGAGATCGGGATCACGGCATCATTGAGCTAGAGAAAGTCAGCCGCGTCGCCGCTGCCGCATAGAAATTGCCCGACAAACGGCACTCAAGAGCAAAACTCGCTGGTTCCATAGCGACGCCATCCACTTGTGTCATCCCGCAAAAAGACCAGCACGCACTGGGCTTGGGTACGCCCCATTTCTGTCAGGCCCAGAGGTTCACGCGACGACAGTTCCCGAGCTTTGCAGAGTTAAGCCCCCAAGAGCACCGCAAATTGGATTAGGCTCCCGCACCATTGCCATCGCCGTCGTAGAATAAGCCGCCCGACGACAAGTCATAGAGAAGATAGTCGTTGGCATCAGAGCGGCTGTGCCGAGCCTGAAATTATCGGCAGCAACATTGCCGGGCGCAAGGGAGGTAAACACCGCTGGCAACAATCTGAGTAGGTCGGTTCCCGACGTAAAATCGACAATGGTGTCGATGTTGTTTCCATAAGGGTCCAAACTGCTGGCGAACCAAGAACTGGTCTGCGCCCGCCCCCCCGGTCATCGTGTCGTTCCCGAACGCACCGTTGAGGATGTTGTTGCCCGTGTTTCCAATCAGGACGTTGTTGCCTGAATTGCCCGCACCATTGATGTCGCCTCCAAACAGGAGAAGTAACCTCTCGAAGTTGTCACCCAACGCATGATCAAGAGTACTATGGACTGTATCAAACCCAGCGTTCGCGCTCTCGATGACAACGTCGCCATAATTGTCCACGATGTAGGTGTCGTTACCTAATCCGCCCTGCATCGTATCGGCGCCAAGATAGCCATTGAGAACGTTTTGACCGGCGTTACCGATGAGGATGTTGTCCAGCGCGTTTCCTGTCCCCTTGTAGTTCCCGGAAAACATAAAGAACAGGCGCTCCACGTTGTCCGGAAGCGTATAGTCCGCAACCGCATTGACCGTGTCGAAGCCGCTGTTGGCAGCTTCGACGACAACATCGCCACTCCCGCACAACATAGGTGTCGTTGCCAAGCCCACCTGCATCGTGTCGATACCGGACCAGCCGTCGGAACATTGGCACCCGTATTGCCGATGAGGATGTTGTCGAGTGCGTTTCCAGTCCCTTGTAGTTCCCGGAAAACATGAAGAACAGACGCTCCACATTGTCCGGAAGCGTATAGTCCGCAACCGCGTTGACCGTATCGAAGCCGCTGTTGGCAGCCTCGACGACGACGTCGCCGGTCTCCCGCACAACATAGGTGTCGTTACCAAGCCCACCCTGCATGGTGTCGATACCGGTCCAACCGTCGAGAACGTTGTTCCCGGTATTGCCAATCAGGATATTGCCGAGCGCGTTTCCAGTCCCTTTGTAATTCCCAGAGAACATGAAGAAGAGACGCTCGACATTGTCTGGCAAGGTGTAGTCGATCACGGCATTCACAGTATCGAAGCCGCTGTTGGCGCCCTCGTAGACCACATCACCGGCATCGCGCACGACATAGGTGTCGTTGCCGAGCCCGCCTTGCAACGTGTCGGCTCCTGCAAGTCCGTCGAGCACGTCGTTATAGGCTGTGCCGCCAATGAGATCGCTACCGCCGCCGCCAGTGCCCACGACTCCGCCCTGCTCGCGAAATACCATCTTGATGCCGTCACCACGAACCGTGGCAGCCATGGGGCCGCTCGCATACGATACCGACACGGTGTAGGTCTGTCCCGGCAGCAGGTAGAACGGCTGGCTGTACGGGTTCTGCGCCATGTAGCCAGAACCGCTCTCAACCAGCTTCATGTAAGTGCTGGGGTCTCCGCCGCTCTGGACTTTTATGGCGCGACCCTGCTGGTCCTGGCGTCCCGTCGCGCCAAGCACCTCGACCGAGAGCAGGTCGCGCGTAGTCGTCCAGTCATTATGCCAAATGTCCATGTTGTAGACGCCGCGCCGCGTGATGATTTCGGCCATGCCGTCACCATCAAGATCACCCGCCGCGATGAGATCCACAGACGCAGGGGTTGTGGAAAGTGGCGCCCACGTAAAGGTCGTGCCATCCTGGTTGTAGAACACGCCGGGCCCGTCATTCGACGGCACGATCACATCCTCGAAACCGTTTCCATCGATATCGAATACGTTGAGCCCGTAGGCTGCCGTGAAGACGTCCGTCGAATACGTGGCAAGCGAAATTTGCGGACCGTCGAGACCGGTGCCCGTTGCAAGCTGGATCATCGGGCCGGCTTCAGAATCTTGCCAAACGTAATCCAGAAGTCCGTCATTGTTGAAATCGGCGAACTTGACCCCTTCGTCGAAAGCTTCTGGCTGTCCGAGATTCTGCTCAACGAATCCGGTACCGCCCTGATTGATGAAGACTGTGCTGGCGACGAACAGATCGAGCCAGCCGTCGTTATTGAAGTCGAGGGCCTGCGCCCCCTCCACACGCAGAGGCAAGGGCTGATTAGGCAGCCCGACGCCCCATGCGAGGCCGACCTCCTCAAACATACGGCCGCCCTGGTTGATGAAGAGGAGGTTGCCTGGTGAGGTTCCTGCGTGAGTGTAGCGGGGCACGAAGAAATCGAGGCGGCCGTCGTTGTTGAAGTCGGCAACCACAATTGTCTCGCCGAAGCCACTATGCTCGACACCGTCCGGCAACAATTCGGTTGGGGTCGTTCCATACGAGTAGGTGATGAATATGTGGCTCGTGGCGGGGTCGGTTACGGTATAGACGTTACCAATCACGTCCAGCTGACCGTCATTGTCGAGATCGGCGACGCGGTTGTCCCGGTTGACCCGGCCGGGAACCAAGAAACCACCAGGCAGGGTCTGTGCTGTCAAAACACCACTGCCATTGTTCAACGTGCCGAACAGCTCGAGCGAGCCATCACCATTGGTATCGGTTAGGCTAGGTGAGAGACCGACTGGGAACGTTATGGTTTGAGAAATCGACAACATAAAGCGGCACTCCAAGGCGCCAACCCGCATGGCGCGTACCATGATCACGAGAGCAAGGCGCAACACTGGGATCCGATGCGATAGGCGAACCTTTTGCTGGCATCAACAAGAAAGACTGAACACCGTACCCCTTGCCCCCACTACCAACGGGCCGCGCCTCGCACGTCTTCCTTGATGGGCCGACGCACAACGTCTCGTGGCCGCCGTCCATCCACCACGAAGGCCGCTGGCGGTACGCTCTCAGACCAGAACTGAGTGGGCGCCTCCAGAAAGCGCACATTATAGCCCTCGATTTTGAGACCGCTAAAATTGTTGCCGCGGACCCGGGGAAGAAGATCCCGGTCTGCATCGTCTAAACGCCGCAGCCCGCATCGGCCGGGCGCAAAAAACTTCTGCGTCGAAGTGAGGTGGACAGCCGCGATGGTGGGGGTGGCATGATTCGCGACAATTTTGATGTCTTCAAATGTGTTGGCGGTCGTGTCCTCGTTGGGAAGACCTTCGTAGATCACGTCTACCCGCGCGGCAACGAGATGAACGCCGATTGGCAAGTTTTCCATCGAAACACTTCGCAGACTGTTGTTGCGACTATTCGCGATAAGCAGCCCTTTTGGTCTCATCTGGGGATGCAGTCGCGTCTGCCTCAGCCGTACGCCATTTATGCGCACGTGATGCACGCCCTGACTGAGCCATACGAAGGCGTTGTTATTGTGAAGCCCAGCCCGTTCGTCGTGCCGAGTGAGCATCATGTCTTTCAAGTCCAAATTGGCCATGCGCACATGGTGTGATCCATGCCCAACGAGCACGTGCGCCAACCGTGCATCCTGGCCCTCGATGTTGTGCATGACAACTTGATGAGTGAAATTGCTGAGATTGATGCCGCGGTGCCCGTTTCGTGCAAGCTTGATATTCCACAGGCAGAGCGCCCGGGCATGACTGGAGGAGATGCCCTGCGCCGACTGGTTGCGCACCCCCACATTGATCAGAGCTACATTGCGCACATTGTTGATGACGACGCCGAAGCCATGCCGGTCACCCTGATTGTATGAATCGTCTGCACCGTCCCAAGCTCCACGAAACGACAGGTTTTCGACGCGGGAATCGTTTGCCATCCGAATCATGCGCATCGGCTTCCGCGCCTGGATAATGGTCTTGTCCAAGCCGGCGCCGCGGAGAATGCACCCAGCGCACATCCCCAATGCGTCCTCGATCACAAATGTTCCGGCCGGCAATAGAATGAGACGGTCAGGGATACAATTCGAACAGTCGGTCGGCAGAACCGTCTGAAGCTCCTCCGCCGACTTGACCTGCTGCAGCCTGGCGGGCGTCTCGCGAATGTTCCGCCCGGCGATGAGGTCATCGCAAATCGCGTAGTTGCGATCTCGATCCACACCTATTGGTGTTCGGTCGGCAACCGGCGCTGGCGTCGGATCGAGATCCAAGGCTAGTCGCTGCTTTCGCATCTCCCCTCGATTGTCGCGGACGGAAATCTCCCGCAAGCGAAAGCTCGGCGGCGGCTCACTCATTCCACAAACAGTACCTGCGGCTTGAGCTGCAGCAATGCCGCTCCATGCCACCAGCAAGAGACAGAGCGAGCGCAGTTATCGCAATAGCCTGGCGAGATTTCCTCTTGTCCCCGACCTTGCCGGACCCATTAAGAGCTCCACCGTGCATGTGTGTTCGCCTCATTCATACGTCCGAACCGGATGAGCCGTCAGAAGGGACTTCGTACCTGTAGCAGCGCGCCGCACGTTCCTCCCAGCCTGCCCGAACCGTCTGATACGGCGCAGCCTCACAGTCCCATCAGTACAGGCGTGTCCGCCAAGCATCACATCACATCCGCCACGAGACTGAAACAAGCGTGGCGATTGAGACACACATCAAAAAGCGTGGCGAACGCGCCACGAGAGGGCTTACAGCCAGAATGCTCATTCACACGAGTGATTTGCTGCTGTGAAACGACAAATTGTAGGGCAGGCACATGGACAAAGCTCCACCGTCTGCCAACAGCGAGCCACGTCATGTCAAAAAAGACTCGTCGAGACAAAGGGCGGGATTCCGAGCCTCCCTCTGCGCCACTACCGAGAAACCTCGACCACTTGCACCTGAACGTCAGCCCCCGTCCAGCGCCGTGCGCCACCCAATTACGCCACCGGCAACAACAATGACACAACGCCGCACAGCATCACAAAAGCGACCATTCAGCGCGAAGCGTACGGTAGCGCCCCTCAAGTCCACCGCTCGCCTTGACGCACCTCCTCCAATGGAGTGAATAGGGCGACCATCGTTGCCGTCATCCAAGCATGCAAACTTCCACGGACGTGCTCGTAGAGTCGTGAGGCTCCAAGAAATGAGCACCGGAAAACCGCCAAGTGCCACCAGAACGGCGATCTGGAATGTACAGCGTCTCTTCGGCAGCGTCGGACTGGCTGCCCACCGCCAACTCTTCATGCAACTGGTGCTGAGAGAGATCGCCGGGCGCTACAGGGGCTCGACGCTAGGCATACTTTGGTCGATGCTCACGCCGCTTCTCATGCTTGGCATCTTCACGTTTGTCTTCGGATCAGTGTTTAGATCCCGTTGGGCTGGTTCTGCCGATCATACATCAACCGGCGACTTCTCAGTCATTCTCTTCACCGGCCTGATCGTCTTCCAGCTCTTTTCCGAGATTGTCACCAAGGCTCCAACCCTTGTTCTGAGCAACTCCAACTATGTTAAGAAGGTTGTTTTTCCCTTGGAGATACTTGCCCCCGGTGCGGTCGGCTCAGCCCTATTTCACGCTGCCGTAAGCTTCGCCGTTCTCCTGGTAATAAAATTGGCTGTTTCGGGAAGCATACCGCTCACTGCATTTTTGCTGCCAATTGTTTTGGCGCCACTCGTCCTACTATGTCTCGGACTGTCGTGGTTTCTATCTTCCCTCGGCGTTTACTACCGCGACATCAACCAGATCCTCGGCACCCTAGTGACAGCGCTCATGTTCCTCTCACCCATTTTCTACCCGATATCGGCGCTGCCCGCTTGGCTTCAGACGTGGCTTGTGTTCAATCCGATCGCACTCCCGGTTGAGCAAGCGCGAAATGTGGCTGTATTCGGGAATCAGCCGCACTGGCCTCCTCTCGTCATCTATTGGATCGTTTCCTGTTTGATCGCATGGCTTGGCTATCGCTGGTTCCAGAAAACGAGCAAGGGATTTGCCGATGTCCTCTGAGTATGCGATCCAAGTCCAGGACATCTCGAAACATTATTTGATGTTCGAGCGCCCTGAAGACCGCCTCAAGCAGTCAATTGTTCCCCGCTTCCAGCGTTGGATCGGACGACAACCAAAACAATACTATCGAGATTTTGCAGCGCTCAGCAACATATCGTTCGATGTCGCGCGAGGAGAAACGATAGGAATCGTCGGCAGAAACGGCTCCGGCAAGTCGACACTTTTGCAGATCATATGCGGAACGCTGCAGCCAACAAGCGGCACACTCAAAGTCAATGGGCGGATCGCCGCTCTCCTGGAACTCGGCGCCGGCTTCAATCCGGAATTTACCGGCCGCGAGAACGTCTTCTTGAACGCCTCGATTCTTGGCCTCACGAATCAGGAAACGGAAGCGCGATTCGACGACATCGCCCGCTTTGCCGACATAGGCAACTTCATCGAGCAGCCAGTGAAGACCTATTCGTCCGGCATGTACGTGCGCCTCGCCTTTGCGACGGCGATAAACGTCGATCCCGACATCCTCGTTGTCGACGAAGCACTGGCCGTAGGCGACGAGGCATTCCAGCGCAAATGCTACGCGCGCATCGAAGACATCAAGGAAAAGGGCGGCACGATCCTGTTCGTCTCGCATGGAGCACAAACGATCGTACAGCTCTGCGATCGCGCGATGCTGATCGACCGTGGCGAAAAAATCCTCGAAGGTCGCCCCAAGTCAGTTGTCAGCCAGTATCAAAGGCTGGTGAACTTGAGCGGATCTGAAGCTGAGACAGTCCGCGCGGCTATCAAGGCCTTGGAGCCGCCTCGCCCCAGTCTTACGAATGGCACCGCGGCAGCCAAACCCGAAGGGCCCAACGGAACAATATCAACCTTCGGCCAACAAGACGAAGAACCAACAAGCACCGAAGCAGACGTTGATCTCGTTCACCCGGATGATGAAAGTTGGCTGGATGAAAATCTCAAATCGGTTTCTTACGTCGAAACCGAAAGCAGAGGTGCGCGAATTAGCGAGATGAAAGTATTCACAAGAACGGGCAGAGAAGTGAACGTCCTGGTGATGGGCGGGCAATACTCCCTGGAGTACCGAGTAGACTATGAAAGAGATGCCAAAGATTTGGCATTCGGAATGGCAATTCGGACCGTTAATGGCATAGATATAGCAGGAACCACAACCTACCTGCACAAGCAAGACTTCCAGAACTGCCCCGCCGGCGGCAGCGCCATTGTGAGGATCCCTTTCAAGTGCAGCCTAGCGCCCGGAGTTTACTTCTTCAATGCCGGAACCGGTGTTAGAAGACAAGGGGAATGGCAACTTTGGCACCGCGTGATCGATGGCCTGGCATTTCGTGTCGAGGGGCAAGAACGCCTGCCATTCACAGGTTTCGTCGATCTTGGCTTGAAGCCGAACGTCTCCCTGAAGCATCGCGATACGGCTTCATTCACGGACAACCATGAACGCTGAGCAAGAGTGATCGGCAAATGGTGGAATATTTCTTCCCGAACCAAGCTCCAGAATTGATCGCGCTCGAAGGACGGCTGAGGCAGATAGCAGCAACCCTATCGGAGCACGATCAGCATGAACTCTATGAGGTCCTTACGGCTTTAGCACCAGATTTACCCAACACGAAATTTAAAAAGTACCAGGACTTGGTCATCGTCCAGCAGCTGGGACGTGAACTGGCATTTCCATCACCTATGCCACTCGTCAAACTAGGCCACGTCTCATGCGGCTATATCTCTTGGCTCACGCGAAAATACGAACTTCCTGGTTTTGTGAGCGTCGAGGCAGGGGACATTACAGTCGACTGTGGCGCGTACGTCGGCGGCTTTGCAATGGGAGCAGCAGAAAAATCAAGCGAAGTGCATGTCTTCGAACCAGAGAAGAAGAATTTCGAATGCGCCGCCCGCAACTGGCTTCTTCCAGAAACGTGATCACTAACCAAATTGCCCTGTTCTCCGAGACCTCGAGAATTCGCCTCAACATCTCATCATCCAGCGTCGAGCATTCGATACTGCAACCCGATGATGGCGAAGTTGTCGAAACGGTCGAGGTCGAATCCATGCGGCTTGACGACTACTTCGCGAGGAGAGGCATTGATTGCATCGACTTTTGAAGATTGAGGCCGAAGAGTCGAGCTTGAAGTGTTTGAAGGCCTTGGTCAATTGCCCGTGCGAAAAGTCGCCATTGATGCCAGCGCCGAACGCAATGGATTAAGTCCGGCGGACGCTTTCGAAGACATCCTGAGGCAGATGGGATTTGATGTGAGGCGGCGCGCACGTGATGTTCGCCGTCAACAAATCACTTTCCAGATGACCTTTTCGCTTAGACTGTCCAGGCAACGCTCTCACACTCCGTCAAGGTCGATCGTTATGCCGAGCGAAAAATCCCAAAACAGATTTATTCCTTATGGCTGCAAGGAGAAACGCAGGCCCCGCCGATCGTGCGACTATGCTTTGAGCGCTGGCGCCAACTCAATCCGGCGTACGCATTGACCGTGTTCGCCAGCGCGGACATTGAGCGAGAGCTGGCGAGTTTCGGACGGCATTATCGCGATATCCCTGTGCAAGCCCTATCGGACATTTTGCGCTCTACTGTCTTGTCCAAGCGAGGCGGAATTTGGGTCGATTCGACATTGCTCCCGACAAAGCCTCTGGAATACTGGCTGCCCAAGCAGAGCTTTTTTGCATTCGAGAGCCCAGCTCCTGACCGCCTGCTCGCGTCGTGGTTTATATCTGCGGCGCAAAATGACACGCTGATGTCCGGTTGGCACCAAGAGGTTGCTGAGTATTGGTCGATACCTGCCAACTAATTGCTGATCCGCGACAAGGCAACTGCATCCCTGATGATCCCCTGTGGACAGTTGACCGGCTTGGTGGCGGACAGTTGGCCACGTATCCGTATTTTTGGTTCCACTATCTCTTCGCTAGGCTGCTCAAATCTAATGCTACAGCGAAGGCCCAATGGGACTCATGCCTTAAACTGTCGGCCAAACCACCTCACAAGTTGCAGGAGCTGCTAGGCCAGGGCGCTCCAATCGATGAGTCAATCGATCCGTCGGCAACTGGCTCTGGCCCGGTGCACAAGCTCGACTGGCGCATCAACTACCCGATAGAGGAGTTATCTCACGCAGCAGACCAGATTTGTGAAGCTAATGCTGCCACACCTGGTCCTTGCTCATAAATCCGATAACACCGCCGCATGTGGCTCTCGTCACTCGACCAACTCGAAAATTGTGAGAATAGCAGGCTTGAGCCGGGAAAAAAGGAACTCTGCGGGATCGGGTATTCGACAGCCCCGCAGAGCTCAACTCAGTCAGCAACTGCGTGTACCAATGAAAGACCTCTGACGCCGATCTACTTGTCGAGCCAGACGTTCTCGTAGCGCGAGTTGTTATAGATCGAGTTTCTTTGCGCGACGTAGCCCTTGACGAAGGGTTGCCAGCACGTCGCCAGGCGGCCGTAGTAGATGATTGGTCGCGCCACGTCTTCGATGAGTTTCAATTGGATATCGGCCACCATCGATTTCCGCTTGATCGGGTCCAATTCCTTGGACTGCGCGAAGATGAGCTTGTCGACCTCCGCATTGCAATACTGCGTGTAGTTGCGCTCGGACTTGCAGGTATAATTCTCGATCAGGTTGACGTCGGGATCGTCTACGCCAACACCGGTCAAATTGAGGCCAACCACGTAGTCTCCCCGCGTCACCTTTGCGTGCCAGATCGACGTATCCACGACTTCGAGCTCGCCGGCGATATGGATCGATTTCAGCTGATCGATCAGCACCACGGCCGGATCGCGATAGGTTGCGATGTTGCGTGTGGAGACTTTGATCGCGAGTGGCTTGGATGCGGAGTAACCGAGCCCCTCCATGATTTTGCGCGCTGCATCGCGCGATTTTGCGATTTCTGCCCCGCTGCCGTAGCCGGGCGTCTTTGCCAACTGCTCAGGCGATAGGCCCCACAATCCATCCGGCGGCGACAACATCGCGGCCGACTTGATGTACTTGCCTTCGCTCAAGATCGTGACGAACGCATCCCGATCCAGCGCCATGTCCATGGCACGACGGATTTTGGGATTATCGAACGGCGGCTTCTTCTGGTTGACGATCAGATTCGTCGACACTCCTGTTGGATGCAGGTCGCAGACCGCCTTTGGGTTTTTTGCTTGGATATCCTTCAAGATCTGGATGGTCGTATCGCTCGGGAATGTCATGTCCTGCTGGCCGGCAACGAATGACAAGGCCCGTGTGGCAACGCTGGGAATGATTTGCCATTCGATAGCGTCGAGATACGGCTTTCCCTTCTTGAAATAGTTCGGATTGCGCACGAGACGAATGTTCTCGTTACGCTTCCATGACACAAACTTGAAGGGGCCGGTGCCGATCGGCGCACGCCTCATGGTCTGGGCATCCACGTGGCAGGGGTAGATCGGAGAGTAGCCGGAAGCTAGGAGGTTGAGGAAACTCGGCTGCGGCTCCCCGAGGACCATCGTCACTTCCGCCGGACCGTTGGTCGTCACGTCCTTCAGGTTGAAGTACCAGACGCTTCGCGGATTCTTGCGCAGGCTGCCCTTGCGCTTGCCCGTCAGCATTTCGAAGGTGCACTTCACATCTTCCGATGTAAACGGCTTTCCGTCATGCCAGTTTACGCCCTGCTGAAGTTTGAATGTGATCTTCGTTTTCGATGAGTCCCAATTCCAGCTCGTGGCCAGATCGGGGATGATCGTTTCTGGGCTGTTGACAGGCTTTCCTGGGTCGAAAACGACCAGATTGTTGAAGACAGCCATGAACGGCTCGATCACCGAATTGGTCGCCTCTTCGTGAATGGAAGCCGACGGCGCATTATCGCGATGCTGCATGCGCAGAGTGCCGCCTTGCTTTTGCGCAGATGCCGTTCCGCAGACGGCAAAGCAGAAACAGGCGGCCATTCCAAGCGTCATAAATTTCGTCATACGTCCTCCTCTAAAACCACTGCCTATTTGCGATGGCGCCACAGCCGATGTCCGGGGTGGCACCAGGTACAAGCCTATCTTGGAACATGAACGGCGCCTAGGCGGTCTTGTTTGCTGACAACAGCCAAACAGGCCCCCGGTCGCAGGGCGCGTGCTCGAATGCCTCGCAACGGTGTTGATGAGCCAAACGAGGTGGCCTTCAACAGCGCCAGACCCTCATATGCTGAAGGTTCAGTGGCCGCGAACAAGCTCGGTGACAATGAGCAGGGCGATGATTACGAAAAACATGCCCGCGAAAATCTCGGGTCACAATGTCCTGACGGCATGGACAAATCACGACCCTTGGCTTCAGTCAGAGACTTCACAGCGAATTCAAGGCTTGAGACCGGAGCAATCACAACGTGGCACAGCAAGTCCCGACGA
>JAWKWC010000004.1:0-357214 GCA_041397705.1 Hyphomicrobiaceae bacterium | reverse complement strand
TTCTCCCCCACGCCTACTCCCAAACTTCTTATAGACGTGGGCAGTGAGGACGGCACGCGCGCATGGGGGCGCAATTCGTAATAATACTTTCAATTACAAAAGACTGTTGCCGGATCAATCGGAGCTGCCGGCTGTTTCGCTTGGGATCGGTTGAGCGGATTGGCCCGCTGCGACGACGTCCTGGCGCGGCCGCGGCGTCGCGATCGACGCCGACTGGCGGGCGTTTCGCGATTGCGAAGGGGTGATGTCCCACAATTGCTCCAGCAAAGCGAATAGACGCGCTTCCCGGTCCTGCACGTCGCCTGGCTGCCAAGTCGCTTGATCCGCAATATCTCTGGTGATCAGCGGCAGGTCGTCATGGGCAAAGAAAATGTCCTTCTTCTGCGCGAACTCGAGGTTGCGTGCTCTCTCGTTCACGCCGCGCGGTACCAGTGCCAAGTTGCCAAGCGACTGGGTGCAGCGTGCGCGCTCATCGCCATCGGGGTACCAGTCTCGCCACAAGCTCTTGCGGGGGAGCTTTTGGGGAAGAATGTGCTCCACGGTCAAGTCGGTGGAGTCCAGGCGCTGAGGGGTGCCGGCGAGGCCGTCATTGAGCCTCAGGAGCAGGAGCTTGCAGGTCAGCTGATTGCGGGCGTGGATGTTGCGCAGATTGTAGATGACGAGGCGCTCTTCATCGCGCGTGATATCGAGCGGCGGGCCTTTTTCGGGAAGTTCGCCGGCTTTCATTGTCTCGAGGATGGATTGATAGCGGGCGGTGCGTTTGTCGGCTCCGACGCCTAGAAGGCGCAGGCTGTATGCAAATCGATCGAGGCGTTTGAGGAAATTCTCGACCGCGGCCGGGTCTCCTTGCGCGACGCGCCACTGCAGCATCAAGGGCGCGATCCAATCGCTGGTTCCCAGCCAATTCAGATACACGATGAGCTGGCGAGCGTCTGGGGAGAGCTTATCTGCTGTGCTATTGGGCGCAGGTGTTTGTCCGGCTGCGATCTGTTGGATCGCCTCGAGGATCGAGCCATAGGGCTCCAGCAGATTGTCGATGAATGCGGATGGATTGCCGCATTGGTCAACGATGGTGCGGATGTCCTGGATGATGCGGTTGCGCGTGCGCCCTTCGATGGTGCGGATCTGCGAGAGCAGGCCATCGAGTGAGCCCCCCATCCGTTTCTCGAGATCGCGCCAGATGGCACTATAGTGCGAGCGCTTGTCGATCGGGATCGCGCCCAGGATCTGCGCTTTTAGGATTTCACTGCGGCCGAGAGGTCTGCCGCGGTCATTCAGCACCGAGAAAATCTGATGCGAGCGATCGATGCTGTGCGTCGTGATCAGGGCGCAGTAGCACTGATCGAGCAGAAACGTGACGAGCCTGTCGAGGATGTGGCTGGGTTCGTCGAGAAGCCGTTCGATGAACAATTCGCGCACGTCGAGAAGGCACTGTTCGGTCGTGGTGACGTCATCGCTGTCCGGCATTTCCGCCGATGCGGCAGGGCGCTGGATGTAACTCCAAAAATAGGGCTGGATTTCCTCCTGAACTTCGAGGCGCGGTTCGGCCCGCTTCGGGTCGTCATCGGGCTTGGCTGCGACAGCGCTGGCGGCCCTCTTGGCGATGGCGGGCGATGCTGCCGCCAAGTCCCTTGCCACGGACAGCAGGATCGTCAGTGTAACGATCCGTTGCAGGCCATCGATGATCTCGTGATGGCGCGGGGCGTCGGCTTTGGGTTCCGCCGCCGTCACGGCTGCGTCAGTTGCCTCGAGAAGTACGATTGCGCCGATGAAATAGTCAGACGGTTCGGTGTCGTCGCCCGCTTCCCCGATCCGTAGCGCTGCGATGATATCGTCCAGAAGCTGGCCGGCTTCGTTCGTAGTCCAAGCGTAATCGCGCTGGAAAACCGGGACCCGCAGGGCATAATTCCCGTCCAGCAATTGACCTATTGTCACAGCTTTCGCCGCAAACGGCGTACTCATGACGCTCGTCATCCGTTCAGTTGTGCAGCGTGTCCGATGCAAGCTCGACACTTTAAAATGTCAAGTCGCGTCTATCCCGCAGTCGCCTGCATGGCCTATCGCAGAATGCGGCCAGCGGCATGCCAAAATTATAAACGTCGCTCAGTCGCTGTCGTGTCCCCCACGATGGCAACTCAGAAACGGGTAGCATGACCAAGAGTCTATGCCAAGTCGGTCTTAGTGCTGACGAATAAGGGACTTATCGGGATTTGGAAACAATCCGTGCGACCTCGTCGCTATGCCGCCGTTCGGCGGCCACAGCATTGGGGCTTATGCGGGTGCGGCAAATGAAAGGGGTGGGCTGGAGGCTGTACAGCTGCGCGCAACATTCAAGGTGCCATTGCGCACGTTCGATCGCGTTGTGATGGCCGCTGGATGAGATGAACGGTGCCGATGCGGCACTTTCGCTTGCCGGTTTTGATCTCTGCGCGAAACGGTCTTCCAAACCGCTCAACTAGCTGGCCACTCTGCCGCTGGTGTGTGTGTGTCTGCGCGATGCCAAAGACATTTCCGGCGTGTCCGTAAATTGGATGGCTGCAAACTCGTCCAGCTTGGTGTTGGTGGCTTCGAGTACCTTGGCAATGCTCTCGGTGCTTGGCCACCTGGGGCGGCCTTCGGCGGTGATGCGTTTGCTTGGATTGAACGTCGTGGCATCCAAGCCGGCGATGCGGGCCAATGCCGAGGGCGTCAATTGGTGGCGCTGGGCGATAGTATCGATCGCCATCCAGATCCACTCATGCGTTAATGGTGCGGTCTGCTGCCTCATGGCACGTGCCTTTCAGACGGTTCTCGAAATGCAACGCAGTGTTTCACTTCTGGCGGTCGCAGACCGGTGCGCTGGCTGTGCCATGCCGTTGTGCTTTCCTGCTCTGTGGGGCAAACAAGCGACCCAGGAGAGCCGCTGGCCGTGCCGAATGTACGTGGGTCAAGCCATGATGGAGGCAAGGTCCAGCTGTCCACGAGGTGAAAGCAAGAAGTGTGCAAGTCGGTTTTGGCGGCTTTACGTTGCGGTGGGGGCATATGCAGCGTTTCAAATTGGTGCGAACCGGCCGATTTTCCGGTCGTATCGTTGAGTAGATTGGGATCTCGAGGGTATTACGGAGTCCTTTAGGATCAGTAGAGTCGGGCAGAACAGCTGACAACCATGGGTGGAATATGGAGCGTATGGTCTACAAAATCCTAAGGCCATCCGAATGGCGGGACGCGCAGGAGGCGGGTTGCTATCGGGGATCGGCCGACGATCATCGCGATGGGTTCATTCATCTTTCAACGGCCGAACAACTCAGCGGTACCTTGGCGCGCCATTTTGCCGGCGAGGGCGAGCTCTTGCTTCTGGGCTTCGAGCAGGCTGCCTTTGGCGAGGCGTTGCGCTGGGAGGCGGCGCGAAATGGGCAGATTTTTCCACATGTCTACGGTGTGATCGACCCCGCTCATGTGATCTTTCAGACTGCACTTAAATGTGACGCGCAAGGCCGCCACGTGGTGCCAGAGGGGCTTCGGTGATGCTCAACCAACTGTTTGATCTGGCGCGTCCAGCTCTGCTGGCCTTTGATCCAGAGCGGGCGCACACGATGAGTATCGAGGCGCTCGAGCGTGGCCTGCATCCACGAGATACATCGCCGGACGAGCCAAGTTTGGCGCAGACGATTGCGGGCCTTGCCTTTCCGAATCCAATCGGCATCGCGGCCGGGTTCGACAAAGACGCGCGGGTGCCCGATGCGGTGCTTGGTATGGGGTGCGGGTTTGCGGAAATCGGGACCGTGACACCGCTGGCGCAAGAGGGGAATGCGAAGCCGCGCGTATTTCGTCTGATCCGCGATCGTGCCGTGATCAATCGTCTGGGATTCAACAATCAGGGCCACGCGGCTGCCCTCGGCCGGCTCAAAGCGCGCAAGGCGGCGGGCAGGGTCGGTATTGTCGGCGTAAACATCGGCGCCAACAAGGATACGGCCGATCGAACCGGCGATTACGTTGCGGGACTGGAGACGTTCTACGACGTGGCCGACTACTTCACGGTCAACATCTCCTCGCCCAATACGCCGGGTTTGCGGGATCTGCAGGCGCCAGCCGCTCTCGACGAATTGCTGGCGCGGGTAATGGCAGCGCGGGCGGCCCGAGTGCAGGCCGGCGCGAGGATGAGGCCGATCGTGGTCAAGATCGCGCCGGACGTCGCCGAGGCGGATGTGCCGGCCATTGCAGAGCGATTGTTGGCGCACGAGGTGGATTTGATCGCGGTTTCGAATACGACGCTGGCACGCGATGGCCTCAATGATGTTGCCGGCGGCAAGGAAGCTGGCGGGTTATCGGGACGGCCGCTGTTCCACCGCTCGACCGCGATGCTGGCCAGGGTCTATCAGGCAACTGGCGGCAAGGTTCCACTGATCGGAATTGGAGGGGTGGATTCGGGTGCGACGGCGTTGGCGAAGATCGAGGCCGGCGCGTCTCTCGTTCAACTCTATACGGGACTGATCTACGAGGGGCCGGGGCTGATCCCGCGGATCAAGCGCCATTTGGCCGACCATGTGCGTGTGAACGGGCTCAAGTCGATCAGCGAAGTCACCGGTCTTCGTGCGCAAGAGTGGGCGCAGCGACCCCTATGAGGGGATTGGATTGTGCCAATCTTTCGTTTTCGCGAACCGAAATTGTAATCGAGGTAGAAACATCTGTGCTTCCACCCCGATTGTCGGTCCCTTGATGGGCCGGATCAGCGGCCTTTGAACTGCGGCTTGCGCTTCTCCATGAAGGCCCGGCGCCCCTCGATATAGTCCTCGCTGCCAAAGCAAACGTCGACCATATCGTTGACGGCCTTCAGATTGCGTTTGGACTCGTCATGGGTGACGGCTTCGATCGCCATCTTGGCCGCCTTCATTGTCAGCGGTGCGTTCTCGGCGATGCGGCTGGTGTAATCCTTGACGTAGGATTCGAGATTGGCGACCGGCACGACGCGATTGACGAGGCCCATAGCCAGGGCTTCGGCCGGTGTGAACTTGCGCGCCGTGAAGAAGATCTCCTTGGCGTAGGACGGTCCGACGACGTCGACCAGGCGCTTCATGCCGCCGTAGCGGTAGCCCAGGCCGAGGCGGGCTGCGGGGACGGCAAAGACGGAATCATCCGAGCAGATGCGGATGTCGGTGTTGAGCGCCATGCCGAGGCCGCCACCGATGCAGATGCCGCGGATCATGGCAATGGTGGGTTTGGTTGCAGCCTGGATCACCGCGGCTGCGTGATCACCGGCGGCGTTATAGATTTTCACGTCCTCAGGCGTCGAGCGCAACTTCTCGAATTCGGAGATATCGGCACCGGAGACGAAGGCCTTGTCGCCGGCACCGGCAATGACGATTCCGCGCACCGCGGGGTCAGCTTCGAAGGCCTCGATGATCCTGGGGATTGCCTTCCACATCTCGAAGGCGACGGCATTGCGCTTTTCGGGCTGGTTGAAAATCATCCAGCCAATGCCGCCTTCGACCTTGGCGATCATCTTCGGGGTGCCGGTATCCATCGGGTTCTCCTGGTTGGTCCGCTCATGTCTGTGCAATTGGTGGCGCACCATAACCGCACTTTCCCGCCGTTGTCGCGGGGGAGAGCCATCGAAGCCGCAGGCGTTCGGTCTAAACGTCAAAAAAGACCGTTTCGCCATCACCCTGCAGGCGAATATCGAACCGGTAGGTCCGGCCGTCCTGGCTCGCCAGCAAGGTTGGCCGGCGATCCTCCGGGATACTCTGGAGGACCGGGTCCATGGCGTTGGCGGCGGTCTCGTCGGGAAAGTAAACGCGGGTGTAGAGGTGGTTCTGGCCACCACGGGCAAAAATGACCAATGTCACGTGAGGGGCCTGACCGTCGCCGATGGCTCCCGGCTTCACGGTGTCGAATGTGAACACGCCCTGGTCGTTCGACGCGCAGCGGCCAAAGCCCTTGAATGCGGCGTTCGACGAGCGGGTATCGGCCGGGTGGGCGTAACGACCCTGGCCATCGGCCTGCCACAGCTCGACCAGGGCATCCGGCAGGGGTTTGCCTTCGCCGTCGATGATGGTGCCCGTGATCCTGATGCGGTTGCCGGGAACGGTGTCGTCGGCGACGGCTGCGCCGGCAATGCCCTGGTAGTCATAACCCGATTGCTGAGGGGTCAGCATGTAGTGAAAGAACGGTCCGGCGGTCTGGGAGGGGGTCTGCTTGAGTGTCATGTGATCCGGCGCTCCTAGTCGACCATCGGCGTTTCTTGGCGGCCGCGCAGGACGATATCGTAGCGGTAGCCAAGCGCCCAATTCGGCTCGGTAGCTTCCATGTCGAACTCGGCGACAAGGCGCGGACGGGCGGCGGCCGGCACGCCCATGAAGATCGGATCCTGGGGCAGAAGCGGGTCACCGGGGAAGAACATCTGGGTGACGAGGCGGGTGGCTATGCTTGGGCCGAACAACGACAGATGGATGTGCGGTGGGCGCCAGGCATTGTCGCCATTGGCGGCGAACGGATAGGCGCCTGGACGGACGGTGTGGAATTTGTAACGGCCGTCGCCGTCCGTGACCACCCTGCCGGTGCCGAAGAAATTGGGGTCGATTGGCGCATCGTGCTGGTCGTTGACGTGAATGTAGCGGCCGGCAGCGTTGGCTTGCCAGATCTCGATCAGGGTGTTGGCGACCGGGCGGCCGTTCTCGTCCTGAACGCGACCCGTCACGACAATGCGCTCGCCGATGGGTTCGCCGGTCTTACGCGCATTGAGGGTCAGGTCGCCGTCATTCTCGGCCAGGCTCTCGTGACCATAGACCGGGCCTGTCAGCTCACTCAGCGACTGCTTGATGGGGATCAGGGGCTTTCGGGCGCTGATAGATGGTCGATTTGTAGCCGGGATCAATCGACTTGGCTGGCTTTCCCAGTCTCGGGGGCGGAATGGTGATTGGGGCATGAGCCTTGCTCCGGTCGCTGCACTGCAAGCAAGTTTATGCCTTAAAACGCGGCGGGGCCATCGATGATCTGCGCCAGCGGCGACCGGCCCCAAACTCTCCTTGGCCACGTTGCGGGGAGGATGGCAGCAGCCGGTCCGCCGTCTGTGATCCGGGGCTGGTGGCGATGCGGGCTATTGGCGCCCGCCTGATGCGCTCGGAGGTGGCGATGGCTTCGAGAAGTCCGAGGATCGCCTGATTATCGTTGTGTGCAAAATTGAAGAACATGCGGCGCAGCAAGGGATCGTCGGCCGGTTCCTCCTGCCGTCCCATGTAGAACCTGTAGAGCTGGCGCACGAAGCACTGCTTGAACATGGCGGACGAAGTGAGCGTCTTCAGGGCTTGGACGGGACCCGTTACAGAAGCTGGACCTTCGTCGAGCATGTCGAGCTTGACGGCGGCATCGACTGGCAAGCCATTATCGGTCTCGCGCCAGCGGCCGATGGCATCGTAGTGCTCTTGAAAGAAGCCCAGGGGATCGATCAATTTGTGACATCCGGCGCAGGCCCGGCTCTTGGTCGAGTTTTCGATGCGGCGCCGTTCTGTCGTGGGGCCAATATCCTTGATCGAGATGTCCAGGCCTTTGGGGATTGCGCCCATCTCCATGCACATGGCTTTGCGCACCCAGAACACGCCGCGCTTGATGGGCCGGGTATCGGTCGGGCCCGAATGAGATGCGATCACGGCCGGCATTGAAAAGATGCCAAGGCGTTGGTCCGGGGCGAGGCGTGAGGGTTTGGCGAGGTCCGAGGCCGTCTGCCTGGTGCCGTAGATTGCCGCAAGTTCCGGCGAGATGAAGGATTGGCCGGCCTGGGTGATGTCGCTGAGGCGGGGCGAGTGGCCTGCAAGGACTGAGCCTAGGACTTTGTCCGTTTCAAGCAGCATGGCGCTGGCCAGTTTGTCGGTGAACTCCGGAAATACCTTGCGCGAGATGGTGAACTCGCCGGGTTCTTTGATTTCGAGCCACGCCCGGAAGAAGCGAACCAATTTCTGGCGCGAGAGCGGATGCGCCAGCACGGTCTCAACCGTGCGTGCCGTGGCTTGTGGCGTGGCGAAGTTCGCAGCGGCATCGGTCGCCGGCAGGCCCAGGTTTTCGGGGGGAGCGTCGGCGAGGGTGTAGGTCAGGGCTTGCAGGCGCTGGGCAGGGGAGAGGCGGAAGGCGCCGTCGACGTCCAATTCCTTGCGAAAGAGGAAGCGGGGTGAGTTGAGGACCACTTCGACGAGATCGGCGGTCGCCTGAGCGAAGCCTGTTTTCGCGATACCTTCGGCATAGAAGTCCACGACTTTGCGCAGGTGTGCGTCGTCTATGTCGCCGCGGAACGCGCGGATCACGAATTCGCGTGCCGCCTCGCGATGGCAACTGTTTGCCTGCTTGTCCGGTGGGCAGGCGATGACGTCGCCGGGGCGTTGTTTGACTGCCGCGGCGATCTCGCCGATCCACGCCGTCAACGGTGCCAAGTTGGCCGCGTTGAAACTCAGGATCTCTGCATACTCATAGTTGGTCTGCAGCGGGTCGCGCGGCAACGCCGTCTTGACCGAGCGCTTGACGTAGCCAGGCAGCAAGGCTTTGGCGGTGATGTCGAGCTGGTCGCGCGTGAGGCGGAAGACACGCTTGGGCGCTATCTCGAAGCGGTCGGTGGGAAAGTAACTGCGGGCAATGGCATAGAGCGCGGGGTCGGTCTTGAGCAGCGCACCGTCGACGGGAGAGGGTGCGACGCGGGCCGTGGCGAGCAGCGGCATCGTCAGCAACACCGGCATGGCCATCGTGGCAGCGATGATCTTTCGCGAAGTGCAGCGCCACATCTGCCAACGTCGGTGCGAAAGAACTTGCACGTTCCAGCGTGTCATACGATTGGGCCCTGGCAAAGGCTAGCGAGGCCGAATGTGTTGGTGTCGATGCCGGCTGCGCGGAGGCAGGAGATGTGGATGTCGTTGTTGTTGCGGCCGTTGGCCTGGACGATGCGACCGGTCTCAAAGCGGTCGCCGCCCTGGCCAGCAAGGATGAACGGTACATTGGTCAGGTAGTGGCCGCTCGAGCTGTTCGACCAGCATTCCATGCCCAGAAATACGGAGCAGTTGTTGAGCGCCGTTTTTCCGCGGCCGTCGTCGACGGTCTTGAGAGCGGTCAAGAGTCGGGCGAACTTCTCTGCGTAATAGGTATCGATTTTGACCAGCGCGTTGACGTCGCCGGAGTGCTCGAGGGAATGGTGGGCGCGGTGGACGCCGTGGCTCGGCCAAGTTTGCCCGCTGGAACCGCCGGATAGCGTGAAGGCGACGACCCGCGTCAGGTCCAGCTCGAAGGCGAGCTTGATCATGGCGATCATCTGATCGTGCACGGGTGAAAGTTCGTCGAGGTTCTTCTTGTTGGCGCCATTGCCTTGTGGGCGGGCGATGGCGGGGCAGGCTTGCTCGGAGGCTGGTGCGTGGAACTCACCGATGCCGTGCGCGCCCTTTTTCCGTATCGCTCCAGCTTTCCAGGAGGCCGTCAGAGCTTTCTCGCGTGCTCGGTGTCGAGACCGAGTTGGCGTTTGGCGTCCTTGATATCGGCAAGCACGAAATCGACGATGCGCGAGCGTCGCGCCAGTGCCGCCTGTATGTTGGCCTTCGTCGTTCCCGGCTGATTGGAAGACGATGCGCACAACCGTGCGGCGTGGCGCATGAGGAGGTCATAGACTTGGCCCAGATCCTGGATCGGCTCGATGGCGTTGGCGTAGCGGGCATCTCCCTTGCGGCGCTTGCGGAAGGAAATGAAGCGATTGCCGATGCCGACATTGTCGGCGTCGGAATGGAGCGCCAGCGCCAATGTGCAGGCTGGCGAGCGGTACGTCCTGCAGATCGGGTCGGGAGCGGTAGTGCTCGGCGATGCGAACGTCGATCGACTCGTTGTCGGTATAGGCAAAGTAGGCGTCGTGCTTGTAATACTTGTAGCGATTGCCGGTGGCGCATCCGTAGACGCCGGCAGCGTGCTCTTCCTGGTAGCCGTCACTCTTGGGGCTGCCGCCGTGGATGTTCATGCCCTTGAACAGAATAATATCCTGGGCGTGCTCTGCCAGTGGGGCGATGGGTGTGCCAGAAAGATGAGAAAGTGACTTGGGGTTTGTGCGGCTTGGATAGAACGCGCCGCCCTTGAAGAAATGGATGTAGCGTGGCGCTTTGTGAAAGGGCGTCACGGCCGCATAGGCCATGCTCGCCAGAACGGGCTGCAGGAAGAGCGCGCCGAGGCCATAAAGCTTGATCAGCTCGCGACGCGACAATGGCTCGACCGGTCGTCTCATGGGCGCTCCTTGCCGCGGAGGCGGCGGTTGCTGGCGTAGCCATGGTTCACGACCGTGAGCGTTAGTTGCGACTTAAGGCGTGGTGTCGGCGAAGGCGCGGCGAAGTGTTGGCGAGGCCGCTATGAGTGCTGGGCTGGTGCCTGCCTTTTCGTCGTCATTGACCATCGGACTCGGATCGAGCAAACGATGAAGGTGGACGATGAAATAGCGGGTCTGGGCGCTGTCGACAGTGCGCTGGGCGGCGGCCTTCCAGGCTTTGCGAGCTTCGGCATAGTTTGGATACATGCCGACGATATCGAGCTTCGAAACGTCGGTGAATTCGACGTCTTTGATCGATTTCAGCTCGCCGCCGAAGACCAGATGCAAGAGCTGCTTGTCGGCCTTGCCGCTTGCGTCATTGGTCACGTGATGGTCCTCCTGGGTGTCGTCGTGTGCGATGGGCCGGCATGCCTGCTTGCCAAGGCGCGGCCAATTGTGCCGATGTCTAAGGCGTGTTGCCGGCATCGGCAATATGCCCGCCGGCACAATTTCCATGCGTTGGTGCGTATCAAATGACGCCCTGGCTGGTCCAAACAGGCTTTGGAGGGTTCGAATGTCTGACAAAGAGCACCACTACTGCCCCTGCGTGACATGGACCGGGTCCAGGGGCAAAGGGACCGAGAGCTACACGTCCTATGGGCGTGACCATGTCATTTCGGTCGATGGTCGGCCCGATATTCCAGGCTCTTCGGACCCCGTGTTTCGCGGCGATCGCGATCGGCACAATCCGGAAGATCTGCTGGTGGCGTCATTGGCTGCCTGTCACATGCTCTGGTATCTGCATCTTGCTTCAGAAGCCGGCATCGTGGTGATGAGCTATGTCGACCAGCCCTTCGGGCGCATGGTCGTGGGCGGAGACGGTGGCGGGCGCTTCGTCAACGTCATCCTGCGTCCCGAAATCAGGATTGCGGCGGGGTGCGACGCCCGTCTCGCCAAGACCCTGCACGAGGCGGCGCATCAACGCTGTTTTATCGCCAACTCGGTCAACTTCCCGGTTACCTGCGAAGCTCACGTTAATGTGGGCTGAGTGAAGGCCTGCCGATCAGCATTCACCGTCACAGGAACGAGCCTCTTTGGGCGCGCAGTTTGGCTCGGGAAAAAAATCGGGTCTCAGGCTTCTTGACCATGCGGGGTCCGTCGGGCATGGTCCCGGCCGCAATTGCAGCCGGTCCCGCCGGTTGCCGGCCCCGGTGGCGGAACGGTAGACGCGTCAGACTCAAAATCTGATATCCGCAAGGGTGTGGGGGTTCGAGTCCCTCCCGGGGCACCATTTTTTGTGCAAATGCGCCTGTTTGCTTCGCTCACGCGCTTTGCGGCGGCGCATCCGTCGGGTTGCGATGCTCCCTGATCGCCTTCGGCGACGGGGTGCAGCGCCTTCAGTGCTTTCGATCGAGAGTTGGCGACGGGAACTTCCGCGTACGCTCAAGCCTAGGCATTCTGACTGCCGCAGCTCTGGCGAACTGCGGCAGGTGGTTCGTTGAATGTGAACGCTCAGGCTTCGACGTAGGGGGCCGGAACAAAGAAACGTCCGGCCACCGTCTTCAACGCGTTGATGTCGCTTGCCATGCCAGCCTTGCGCACCGCCTGGAGGAAGCCACCCGCCAGTGTCTCGCGCCAGAACCATTGATCGAGCTGACGGCTGGACGGCGGAGAGCCGGACGACATGGCGGCTTCGCTGTAATAGGCCTTCAGGTCGTCGCACAGAAAGCGCAGGGCGACGGCTGACGTTGGCAGGCCTGGTGGCGGTGCTGGCTTGTCAGGCCCCAGGAATGCGGCGGCGAACGCGGGCCAAGCGTGTGGCGGTTGAGCCGATATGCCGACAGTCGTGCGGCCGCGCTGTGCCACGGCACGCGCGTAGTGTAGCTCGACCAGCTGCATTTCTTCGGTAAGTTTTCTCGACCAGCCTTCGACGTCGTTGTTAGCCGGCCGCGCGGCTTGCGGCAGTTGGAAGGGTGGCTTCCAGCCGTGTGTGTCGAGCCGTCCAGGAGCTTCTTCCGGGAAATCCTCGAGAATGACCGGTCCATCCGTGCGTTCGAAAAGGGAGAGAGCTGCCATCATCACCCGGCGCTGAAGTGCCTTGTCGTCAGGCTCGCCAAACGGGCGGCCCAATTGGAAGGGTACGAAGATGGCGCGGGGTGGTTGCGATTTTTCGAGGTGGGGACGCACCAGACCGACGACGGTGGTTGGGACGCCGCGGACTTCGATTTCATGGGCAAGCGCGCTCACGGCACGCGTACAGAACGGTCAAACCGGTGAAAAGAGAACAGCGTCGATGCGGTCGCGCCTGAAGCGGGCAAGCAAGGCCTCGACGGTCTCGCTCATGGTTTTGGGGTCGGTGGAGCCCATCACCGCGTAGTGGGTGTCGGAGACAGCACCGACGATGCCTTCGGCGGCCAGTTCTTTCAGTCTTTCAATGGGGTAGGCGACGTTGATGTCGCGCTGGAAGCCCTGGCGATCGTAGTTGATCGAGACATGGCTCATGCGGATGTCGGCGACCGGGAGAGAGGCCTTCAACTCACGGAATTCAGGCGAGCCGAAGAGGAAGGGCGGTTCGTCCTTGGCGTGCAGTGCCGCAGAGGACACGATCGCGACGCGCCGTTCTGACAGCGGAGGGCCGGAAACAAATGGCTTGGGGGTGGGGGTTGCGATTTCGAGGGCCAGTATGGCGTCTCGCGTGCCTTGAGGGATATCCTGGATATGTGCCAATGCAGCGCTCCTTCAGCGACGAGCATGTTTTGTATCTAATGTTACAAAAATAATCAATGACGCACTTTTCATGGTGCATCGTGCCCGCCGTCTGCCAGCTAGAAATCCTTGATCCAGTACTGCATCGGCTTTTCGGTTTCGTGATCGCTACCGATATCCTGCCAGGAGAAAGCGCCAATGACGTCCGGCAAGGGGCGATAGCCGCGCTTTGTCCAGAAGCCGTCGAGGGCGCGATACTCGGGCGGCTTTTGCGGGTGGTCGGCGGGGCGGATGACAGAGCAAAAGGCTGCTCTTTCTATGCCACTGAAGGTGCGGGCATGGCGCTCGCGCTCGTCGAAGAACTGGTTGCCAAGGCCGCGTCCGCGGTAGGCGCGTAGCAACACCGATTCTCCGAAATAAAAGATGCGCGAGATATCGTAGCCGGCTTCGACGAAGGGTTTTTCAAAGCCGTCGGCGTGGCCGCCCATGCGGGTGGCGGTCGCGGCTCCAACGATCCTGTCGCCATCGATCACTGCCGCGACGAATGCGCCATCACTGTCGGCAAAGCGGGCGAAGTAGTCATGCTCGTAGGCGTAGGTGCCATCGTAGAGGTAGGGCCATTCGCGAAAAACCTCGATACGCAGACGTGCGATATCGGGCAATGCCGCCTTGATCCGATCACCTGTGAGCGGTTCGACCCGGACAGCCATTAAGTCCCCCTTATCAGGTTCCGTCCCCCGTCACCTGCATCAGCCAGTCGGTGAGGTTATAGTAGGTCGTTATACGGCTCAATTGCCCATTTTCGATGGCGAAGAACGTGCCCGCGGGCAGGACATAGGTTTGCCCTTGCGCTTCGGGCAGGCCTTCGTCGGTTTGCAGATAGGTGCCCTCGACGTTGAACTCGGCTGCGGCGCGGCTGCCATCGGCTGAGACCATAATCGTGATGTTCTTGAGCTGCTCGCGGTAGCAGCGTTCCATGTGGGCGAGGAAGACCTTGAACGCTTCTTTGCCAGGACGCCTGACACCTTGATTGACGTCGTGGGCGACGTTATCTGCGACGCAGGCGAGCATGCCTTCGCTGTTGCCCGCATTGAAGGCGTCGTAGTAGCGGCGAACGAGCGCCTCAGTGGCAGCGGCTGTCATAGGCGGGCGGTCTCCTAGCTTTGGGGGCCACGACTTGGGCAGCGAGTGACACAATCGGCGGGCAAAGAAAAGCCCATTCGCTGTTGCTGCTGGCAGAAATACAATGCGAGCCAACCGGTTGCCGGCTGGCTCGCACCAAGTTCGCAACAGTGCTCAAGGCTTGGCGCGACGATCAGATCTCGCTGTCGTCGCCACCGCCCCAGTCGCCGCTATCGTCGTCGTCCTCGTACGAGGCAACCTGCTCCTGGTCGAGTTCGTTGTCCTGCGCGAGGTCCTGCTGCTCGTCGAGTTCACGCTGCTGATCGGCAGCGTTGTTGACGGCAAAGGGCGATGACCCGGTGTCGGACGAAGACGGCAAATTGTGGCCGCTGGCATGGGCCGAAGAGTCGCCGCGGAGCATGCCGGAGATGGCGTTGGCTGCCAGCATGCCGCCAGCGACGCCCGCGGCCGTCGTCATCGCTGAACGCATGAAGCTTGGTCCGCCGGATTGCGCCGGCGGTTGGGCTGGAACGGCGCCGCCCTGTTGGCCGTAGGCAGGTTGGCCAAAGCCGCCTGCCGCGCCGCGCTGGGCGGGCTGCTGGCCCCAGGGGGAACCGGGGCGTCCGTAGCTGCCGCCTGCCGAAGCCGGTCGTTGGCCGAAGGCCGGCACGCTGCCGGTCGCGCGCGCCGGTGGCGGTTCGGGCTGGCGCGAGCCACCGAAAATGCCGCCCAGGAAGCTTCCGCCTGAGCTGCGCTGGGACGATTGCGCCTGTTGCATTTCAACAAGCTGATCCTCGAGTTCGCGATTTTGCGCCTCGAGTTCCTGGATGCGGGCAGCGGCTTCCTGCAAATAGTGCTCCTGGGCCAGAACCGATTGGACCAGCAGGTAAGCTGCATCCGGGGTTTGGCGCGCAGACTGGTTGATGAGGCTCTCGGCATCCCGGTCCTTCTCGACGGCGCCATTGGCGCGCATGCGATTGAACAGATCTGAGATCAATTGCCGTTCATCGGGCGTCATGAATAGTCTCCTGAGGGGCGAATGGCCGCGCCACCTATGTTGGGTGCGCTCTGCCAGAACGCAATAGGGGGCAGGGCGGCAGCATGCAGATCGACTTCACGGAGCAAGCCCGACGAGCCGATTTGCAAAGATTATTCTAAGCTAAGTTTCTGTATTCATTTGTTTTTTCGTCTTTTCCGTTCGCCCGGAGCCGGAAATGCAACATGTGGAAATTCGCGATTTCGGCTCCGGGCCGGCTTGCCGTGCGGTGTCGGACTGGTCAGCCGCGCTTGCCGCTGGTGGGCACCTCGGTAAAGGGCACGTCCTTGTCGAGGCGAACATCGGACGGCAGACCCAGCACGCGTTCGGCGATGATGTTGCGGAGGATCTCATCCGTACCGCCAGCGATGCGCATGGCGGGTGAATAGAGCAGGGCTTCCTCGAAAATGCCCTTCAGGGGCATTTCAGCCTCTGACACTGGCCCGGCCATGCCCAGGAGGTCGAGGCCGTAGCTGGTGACATCCTGCAGTTTCGGTGCGGCGATGAGTTTGGTTATCGAAGACTGGGGACCTGGCGTCTGGCCGCGCGACAGTTCGGTCATAGAGCGGAACTTGGTGAAGCGCACCCCCTGGGTGCGGACATAGAACTCGGCGATGCGTTCGGCGACGGCGGGGTCGTCGATGGCCAGTCCATTTTCCGTGTAGACCGAGCGGGCCAGGGTGATCAGCTCGTCGACATCGGGGCCGATGCTATCGGAGATGGTGAAGCGTTCGTTCATGAGGGTGGTGATGGCCACCTTCCAACCTTCTCCCACTGGGCCCAGGCGCTGGCTGTCGGGAATGCGGACGTCGTTGAAGAAGACCTGATTGAAGTGGCGGGAGCCGGAAATCTGGCGGATCGGCTGGATGTCAATGCCGGGTGTTTTGGTCGACAGATAGAAGTAGGTCAGTCCCTTGTGCTTTGGTGCTGAGAAATCAGAGCGCGCCACGAGCACGCCGAAATCAGAGTAATGGGCGCCTGAGGTCCAGATTTTCTGGCCATTGATCACCCAGTCGTCGCCGTCGCGCTCGGCGCGGGTGCGCAGGGCTGCGAGGTCAGAACCGCCGGCCGGCTCGGAGAACCATTGGCACCAGACCTCGTCGCCTTTGAGGGCTGGTACGGCAAAACGGTCGCGCTGTTCCTGTGTTCCCCAGGTACAAATGGTCGGCACGCACATGCCGAGGCCAAGTGTGAAGAAGTCGGTGACGACCCGGAACTGGGCTTCCTCCTGATTGTAGATGACCTGTTCGATCGGCGTGCCACCCTGCCCGCTCCATTCCTTGGGCCAGGTGATGCCGGCAAAACCAGCCTCGAACTTCTTCTTCTGGAAGGCCTTGGCTGCCTCCAGGGCGCCCGGCTCGTCTTGGCCGCGGCGATAGCCTGCCACCTCGCCGGTTTTCCGCCGCTCGGCATTGGCCTCGAGAAAGGCGCGGGCTTTGGCCCGGTAGGCGGCTTCTTCGGGTGAATCTGAAAAGTCCATCGGGGGCTCCCGCAATCTGTATCTTGTGAGGGGGTCAGCCGGCAGCCGGTGCGGCCGAGGCGTTGGATGTCTTGAGCTCGCGCACAAGGCGCTGTTTCCACTCGCGGGATGAGCCGAGCGTCAGGCCCAGTAATTTGGCGCGCCGATAGAACAGGTGGGCGTCGCCTTCCCAGGTGTAGCCCATACCGCCGTGGGTCTGGACGTTCTCTTTGGACGCCACCCAACCGGCGTCGGAGGCGGAAATGCGGGCTACGGCGGCTGCGATCGGCAATTCTGCGGCATTGGTCGAAAGGGCCCAAGCGCCGTAGTAGGTGTTGGAACGGGCGATCTCGACGGCGGCGTAGATGTCGGCGAGCTTGTGCTTGATGGCCTGGAACGAGCCGATGGGGCGTCCGAACGCGTAGCGCTCGAGTGCGTAGTCGCGGGCCATGTAGAGGGCGGCTTCGGCGCCTCCCAACTGCTCGAACGCCATCATGATGGCGGCGCGGTCGATGACGCGGCGAATAACGCTGTCGCCGCGCCCCTGGCCAAGCGGCTCGGCAGCAGCGCTCTCAAAGTGAAGATTGGCGTGGCTGCGGGTCGGGTCGAACGTCTTGACGGTCTCGCGCCGGATTCCGGGCCCGGTGAGGTCTACGATCGCCAGTGTGGCGCCACGGCTCGGGTCGCTGGCGGCAACGATGGCGATATCTGCACTATCGCCATCGGGGACCGCGAGCTTGGTCCCTGTCAGGCGGCCGTCGCTGGCGATGCGCATTTGTGGAGCGCTGAAGTCCTGCGTGCCGGGGCGCTCGGCCAAGGCCAGTGTGCCAATGCGTTCGCCGCTGGCAAGGGACGGCAGAAAGCGTTGTTTTTGTTCCTCTGAGCCGGCGACCAGCAGAGCCTCGATGGCGCCGTAGACCGTAGAGGCATAGGGGACGGGGGCGAGCGCGCGGCCGAGTTCTTCTGCCAGCACGCACACAGCGAGATGGCCGAGGCCGACACCGCCGTACTCTTCGGGAACCGACGCGCCGACCCAGCCCAATCCCGCCATCTCCTGCCACAAAGCCTTGTCGTAGGGCTCGTCGCTCTCGAGGATGCGGCGCGGTACCGAACGCGGGCAGCGATCGGCGAGGAATTTCTGTGCCTCGTCGCGCAGTGTCTTCATGTCGTCGGGGAAGTCGAAGTTCATGGTTGTTTCAGCCTTCGCTCTTCAGCTTTTCGCGCAGATCAGTCTTGAGGATCTTGCCGTAGTTGTTCTTGGGCAGGGTGTCGACGATGCGGTAGCCCTTGGGGCGCTTGAAGCGGGCGATGTTGTCGAGGCACAACCGGTCGAGGTCTGCAATCGTGACGTTTTGTCCGGGGTGAGGAACGACGAAGGCGACGACCTCCTCACCCCAATCGGCATGCGGGCGGGAGACGACGGCGCATTCAAGGACGGCTGCGTGGGACAGGAGGACTTCTTCGATCTCGCGGGGGTAGATGTTGGAGCCGCCAGAGATGATCATGTCCTTGGATCGATCCTTGAGGGTCAGGAACCCAGATCGATCGAGGCTTCCCATGTCGCCGGTCCACAGCCAGCCGTCGCGCAGCGACTTGGCGTTGGATTCCGGGTTCTGCCAATAGCCCGCCATGACGCAATCGCTACGGGTGATGATTTCGCCGATTTCGCCCAAGGGCAGGTCGCGGCCGGCATCGTCGACGACGCGGACGGCGCAGCCGGTGCGGGCAAACCCCGTGCTCATGAGGATGTCGTCGCTGGCCATGCTGCCGCCCTCAAAATGCATGTCCTTCGGCAGCCCCGTGATGGTCATCGGGCTTTCGCCCTGGCCGTACACCTGGAACAGCTTCGGGCCGAAAATCTCCAGCGCGCGCTTGAGGTCGGAGAGGTACATCGGCGCGCCGCCATAGGTGATGGTTTTCAGGTTGCGGGTGTCGGCGGTGCCGGCCAGCGGGTGGTTGATGAGGCGGGAAACCATGGTCGGGGCGGCAAAGAAGGAGACCTGACGATAGGCCTTGAGAGCGGCGAAGATGCGTTCTGGCTCGAAGGAACCGGGAACGACCACATTGTGGCCGCCCTTGAGGATGAAGGCCAAGCCGTAGAGACCGGAGCCGTGCGTCATGGGGGCTGCGTGCAATGTCGTATCGTCGGGGCCGAGCTGGTCGATGTCGGCGTAGTAGGCATGCAGCATGAACAGCAGATTGCGGTGGGTGAGAACGGCGCCTTTCGGCCGGCCGGTGGTGCCACTTGTATAGAAGAGCCAGGCTTCGGCGCCGGGATCGGAGGGGGCGTCCAAAACGGGTTCACCTGCCAGCAATGCACGATAATCGCTGCTGGCCGTGGCAATGATGGTGGGAAGGTTGGTCGCGGGCGGTAATTCGCCGAGCTTTTCGGCCAGGTCTGGCGTGACGACGCAGAGCTTGGCGCCAGAGTTCTCGAGGATCCAATGCAGCTCCTTGGGGTGAAGCTTGTTATTGATCGGCACAGCCGTGAGGCCCGCGCGCCAGATACCGAACATGACGGGGAAGAGCTCGGCGCAGTTCTCCATCCAGATGCCAACGCGGTCGCCGGCTCTCAGTCCGTGGGACTTCCCCAGCGCGCCTGCGATAGCGGCAACCTGGTTCTCGAATCCGGCATAGTTGAGGGTCTCGCCGGGGCCGGAGATCGCAGGTCTATCCGGCAAGGCCCGGGCGACCGATTGAAGGATGCGGGACAGGTTCATTGCTTGAGCCTCCAATGGCGCGAACATGCCGAGCCGGTAACAGACCGGCGACATACCGACATCGCAGTGCTGCCGGGATTGGTGTTCGGCATTGTTCTATCGGTGGGTGGGGTTGGTCAATCAGTGGCGGTGGGTGCGGAAGTACTGATCGATCGCCTTGACGATGGCATCTGCAACTTTCTGTTGCCAGCCGGCTGCCACCATCAGGCGTTCGTCGGTCGGGTTGCTCATATAGCCGAGTTCGATCAGCACCGACGGCGAACCGGCCTGTTTGAGGACCCGGAAGGGGCCTGAGCGAAATGGTTCTGCGGCAAGCTTTATGTTGGGACGCAAGCGGTCGATCAGCACCTTGCGGAAGGCGGAGGAGAACGTCGCTGTCTCCCGCCGCATGAGGTCGACGAGAATGGCGCGGACATGGTCGTCGCTGGTGCTCGAAGCCGGCAGGCCGGCCAGCAGATCGACGGCGTTCTCTTTCTCGGCCATGCGGGCCGCGAAGGCGTCGCTGGCGCGGTCGGAGAGCGTGTAGACGGTGGCCCCGCGGACGCTGGCGGCGTGCTCGGAGGGGGGCAGGGAGTCGGCGTGGATCGACACGAACAAATCGGCCTGGGTGCGCCTTGATATTGCAACTCGCTCGTCGAGTGAAATGAACACGTCGCTTGCCCGTGTCATGACGACTTCATAGCGCCTGGTGGCTATCAACCGGCGGCGAAGCTGGCGCGCGACGCCAAGGACGACATCCTTCTCCTGGAACTTGGCGCCCGTCGCGCCGGAATCGATGCCGCCGTGGCCCGCATCGACAACGATGACGGGCCGTGTGTTGCCTGTCCGCGGCGGGACCGGCGTCGTCACGATGGAGGGCTTCAAGATGGCGACGGCTTCCGAGAGTTCGCGCGCGGCAAGGGCCGAGGCGGTCGTGGGGACCAGTTCGACGACCAGACGCCAAACGCCAGGCGCGATCGGGCCGATGACCTCGGACTTGGCGACCTCGACAGGGCTGGTCGTGTCGATCACGATGCGCGATTTTCCGGGCGCGATCAGACCGAAGCGGTAGCCGGTGATCAATCCTTGCGCGGATTTGCCGGCGAGCGGGGGCAAACGAAAAGCGATTTCGGGAAGATCGACGATGACGCGCGGCGGATTTGCGACCGAACGGGCGGTGGCGAGGACCGAGGCAGTCAGGTCGAAGGTGATTTTGGTGGCTGTGGTGTCGCCTGTTGCGACGACGCCAGTCGCGGCAGGGGTGGCGTCGGCCAGGGCGGCAGGTGGGGTGGTGGCTGCACTCGGTTGGGGCGGCGTTATTGCGCGCTTGCGCGGATGGACGACGGTTGCGGCGCCCCACCCGCTCGCCGCAGCGGCCGGGGATCTGCCAGCCTGCTGGGCGTGAGCTGGGGCTGCGATGATCGACCAGGCGCACAGGCCTGAGAGGCAGATCGCCAGAACGCAGTATTGGAGGGCGGCGACAGGCCTCGTCGAGATCAATCCCTCATCTCCCCGTTTGCGCCGGCCCGTGTACGTTGCGGCGATCGGCTGCGACCTTGATTGCTGCGCGAATTCATGGCGTTAACCACTCGTTTGCTGATTCGGGTGCTCCATGACGGCAGGGATAGCTCTTGGCAGGGCTCACGCTACGGTCTTGCCATAAAGGTGTGCGACCCCTAAAGTCCAGAGTGTGCCTCGTCGTGCTTGCTATTCTGCCGTTGGAGCGCGCCTGACCTGCAACTCCTGTGTCGCGGTTGTTCAGCGCTATGCGCCTGCCGCACGTTTCAGGGTTAAGGGTGTTGGTCCTATACAAGGGTAGATCTGCCTGCACTTCCAGACGCTGCTGCCATAGGTGTGAGCCATGTGGCGCCCTGTTGCTCGTTCGTTCGAAGCAATCAGGTGCTGACGCAGTCAAAGGGCGTGGGTGCATTATGAATTCGCGCCAGGGTGGCAAGCCCTCCAATCCGGATGGGACATAACCTTGGCTGAGAAGGCTGAATCTGGGCTTTTGCTCCTCATTCGCGCCCTCTCGCCGCATTAGAAAACGGTCCATCCCATGCGTTGGGCCAAGCGCAGGCTTTCGGAAGCTGGCGCAAGCAGGATCGCATGAAACAGCGGAGTGACAGAATGAGCGCTGAAGCCCGGCACCACGCCAGGGCGGATCGGGTCTGGTCTGAGATGCAACTCGCATCCTCGGAGCGGCCTGTTTCCAGCAGCGCTCCCGCTTTGGCGATGTCGCTCCTTAACAATTCAACCTTCTACAATCAGCTCGCAGTCCAGGGTGCTCACGGGGCCAGAGGCCCCATAGCCCGAGACCCATGGCCGCCCTGGGACTGCGGCAGGAACGAACATCGATGGAAAAGAATAGAATGCTTATCGATGCCACCCACCCGGAGGAGACTCGGGTGGTGGCAGTCAGAAACGGCCGGGTAGAGGACTTCGACTTCGAATCGGCAGCGAGAAAGCTGCTCAGAGGCAACATCTATCTGGCGAAAGTAACGCGGGTCGAGCCGTCATTGCAGGCCGCCTTCGTGGATTACGGCGGCAATCGCCACGGCTTTCTCGCCTTCAACGAGATTCATCCGGACTACTACCAGATCCCGGTCGCTGACCGCGAAGCGTTGAAGCAGGAAGAGGCGGAAGCCGAAGCTGCCGCCGAGGAAGAGGCGGACGCCAGGGCACGGTCGCGCGGTCCGCGGCGGCGTCGGCGGGTTCGGGGAGACCGCCCGGGCGCCGGAGCTCAGCCTTCGGTCGGCACGTCGGCAGACGGCCCTTCGGGAGATGAAGCGGAGGCGGGTCAGCAGGCCGCGTCGGCTCTGAGCCACGGCCATTCTGACGACAGCATCCGGTCCGAGCCTTCACACGATGATGATGGCCGGGACAGTGACGGCACCGCGCTACGCCCCTTGGTCGCTCCGCCAATCCCGGCGATGCCCAGGGGCATGGCGGTTGATGCCAGCGCCGTGGAAGCTCGGGCGACCGAGGAGGCCTCGGAGACACGTGAAGAAGATGATCGCGATGATGACGCCGATGAGGCGGATCATGACGGCGACAGGGATATCGATTCCGACGGGGGCAGCGACGACGACGACGATGCGTCCGACGCAAGCGCCAGCGACGACGATCAAGTCGAGCAGGTCGGCAGCGACGACGATGCATTGGAAGAGCTGCCAGAGCGTCCGCGTCGGCGCGCTCGGCAGTACAAAATCCAGGAAGTGATCAAGCGCCGCCAGATCATGCTGGTGCAAGTCGTCAAGGAGGAGCGCGGCAATAAGGGCGCGGCGCTGACCACCTACATCTCGCTTGCGGGCCGCTATACCGTCTTGATGCCCAATACGGGTCGCGGTGGTGGCATCTCGCGCAAGATCACGCAACCGCAGGATCGCAAGCGGCTGAAGGCCATCGCCGAGGACCTCGACGTGCCGGAGGGCATGGGCCTCATCATCCGCACGGCGGGTGCAGCGCGGACGAAGCAGGAGATCAAGCGCGACTACGAGTATCTGCTGCGCCTTTGGGAGAGTGTGCGGGAGGTGACGTTGTCGTCGACCGCGCCCTGTCTCGTTTATGAGGAAGGCAGCATCATCAAGCGGGCGATCCGCGATCTCTACTCGAAGGACTTCGACAACATCGTCGTTGCAGGTGCGGCAGCCCACCGTGAAGCGCAAGACTTCATGGAAATGCTGATGCCGGGCAGCGGTGGGCATGTGGTCAGCTATCGCGATCCCGAGCCGTTGTTTGCGCGCTACGGGGCCGAGAGGCAGCTCAATGCGCTGTTCAGTCCCTACGTCACGTTGAAGTCGGGCGGCTACATCGTCATCAACCAGACCGAGGCTTTGGTCTCGGTGGACGTGAACTCGGGCAAGTCGACGCGTGAGTTTTCAATCGAGGAAACCGCGCTCAACACCAACGTGGAGGCTGCCGAGGAAATTGCGCGGCAGTTGAAGCTTCGGGATTTGGCGGGCCTGATCGTCGTCGACTTCATCGATATGGAGGAGAAGCGCAACAACCGTACGGTCGAGCGCCGGCTGAAGGACGCCTTGCGGCACGACCGGGCGCGCATCCAGGTTGGTCGCATCTCGCATTTCGGTTTGCTCGAAATGTCGCGTCAGCGGCTCAGGGCCGGTGTGCTGGAAGGTTCGACCTCGCAGTGTCCGCACTGCCAGGGCACGGGCATCATCCGGTCCATCGAGTCGGTCGCCCTTGCGGTCTTGCGAGCGCTTGAGGATCATCTGGTCAAGCAATCGACCTCGCTTGCTGCAAGTACGACCGCGGAGGTTGCCCTCTACATTCTCAACCATAAGCGTGCGTTCATTGTCGAGATGGAGCGGCGCTACGGCGTGCTGGTTCGTGTCGAGGCCAGCGATCGCATGCACGGCGCCAACTTTGCCATTGAACGCTTCGCGGCTCCCGTGGCCCAGGTTCGCACGGCTCCGGCCGCGGTGAGCATGGAGTGGGGCTTCGATCGTGACAGCGATGTCGAAGACGACGAAGAGGTTCAGGTCGAGGCCGAAGTCGAGGCCGATGAGGACGTCGGCGCGCAGCATGCCGATCATGCTTCAGAGAGCGATCAGGGAACGCGTGGCCGCCGGCGGCGGCGGCGGCGTGGACGGAGGGATCGCGAGAGCGAGTCGCAGGAGCACTCTGCGGGCGCTGGGAAATCCAACGGCCACGACCATGACCATGACCATGATCATGGCGACAACGTCGCGGATCGTGACATGGATGCGCCGGTCGACGGCGACGTGGATGACGATGCCGAGCAGGAGCCGGCGATCGCTGGCGGCAGCAGTGGCCCGCAGGAAGACGGTGAGCGCAACGGCAAGCGCGGGCGGCGCAGAGGCCGGCGTGGCGGGCGTTCGCGGCGGCGCGAGCAAGTTGCCGGTGGCAGTGACGTGCAGCCCAGTCTGGACGATCCGGATCGGCACGAGTGGGGCATTGCGGAAATTGCGCGTCCCGGTGCCGAGCAGCCCGTCACCTCGGCGGATGACGTCCTGATTGCTGGTCGCGGCCGTCGCGCCGTGCGGCGATCGAGCATCGTCGAAGTGGTGGGCGAGGATGCAACCGTGTCGGCGTCCGATACCGCGGTCGATCTTGCGGTCGATGTGGAACAGGCACCGCAGCGCGACGATGCCCGCCAGCACGGTGAAAGCCGGCACCGGTCATCGCGGGACGAGGTGCGATCGTCGTTCGGTCGGGAAGCTAGGTCCGAGGCGGATACCGCCGCGACTGTGACGGCGACGGCTAGCGACTTGAAGCCCATGGTGGCCGCGCCCGTTCCGGCGCCGATCCGGATCAAAGCGCCAGAGCCGGTTGCGGCGCCGATTGCGGAGGAAGCGCCAGCGCCCGTCATGCAAGCGGTGGACGCGGTCGATGCGCCGCCGGCTGATGTTGCTCAGGTTGCGTCGCGGTCAGGCAACGGGGCCAATGGGGCACACGCTCACGAGCCCGAGGCAACCGTCGAGGACGTCGCACCTGCGCAAGAGCCGCTGGAGTCAGCGCCGCCGCGCCCGCAACGTCGTGGTTGGTGGCAACGCCGGTTCGGTAGCTAACGGTAGATCGTCGGAGCCGTGCGTATGCCGGCTCCGATTCTTTCTTCAGGTCTAAAAGACAGCGGCCCTTTCGGGCCCGTTGTTGTTTCGGTGCTGACGCTTTGGGATATAAGCCGTATTGGGCGGTATCGCTGGACGGCTTGCACCTAGCAGGGCTGCACTGTGGAGCTTTGCGGTTGGTCGTGCCGAACCGCGCCTACTCGTCCATGAGCTTCTGCTTGGGCCCGATGCCGCGGAAAAATTTCGAGATGAACGATTTGTCTCGCATATACGCCGGTGTCTCGTTCTTCACGTAGTCGAAAACGCGGCCGTCTTTCATGCCGTAATTGGCGACTTGCGATACGCTCCCCACCTGATTGAAATAGACAGCGATGACTTTGCGATCGACTTCCTCGGGCTTGAAGAAGGCCGTCTGCTTATTGACGCTGGAGATGTAATAATAGGCGTTGCCGCCCGGCAGGGCGGATGTCGTGTCGGGCGTGCCGAGCGCCATGCGCACGGAATCCTCACCCATGCCCGGCTGTATTTGCTGGAGGTCGTTGTCGCGTAAATGATGACCATGCTTGATCGTGACCGACGAGCAACCGACCGTTGCGGCAAGTGCCACCAGTGCTGCTGCCGAAAGCAGGATGCGGCGCGGAGAATATGCCTTGACTGTCGCGTGCCGTTGGGCGTCGCGTTGGTCCGGAACACGTGAACGCCTTTTGTCCACCAGCATGTGCCTTACCAATCCTCGCAAGTTCCCTGCGCCCGATGGTGGCGCCGACGCTCGTCCGCTTCAAATCGGCCGCTTCACTGGTGCATTGCGCGCCAGGGCGATATATCTCGCCGGGAATCGACCGCAATCTCGATCTCTCAGCCACTAGCCCGAAGGCCATGGAAAAACAACAGGCTCTCGACGCTCCTCAACATGTGCTTTGGTGCTGCTGCTCCAGGATGACGCGATAACATGCTCAATTGGCTGACAGCACGGACGAGGCGCAAGCAATCGGCAGATGGTCTTTACGAAGCCATTGTGGCGCATTCTCGACTTCCGGCTTTCTACGCACAGTGTGGCGTTCCAGACACAATGAACGGCAGGCTGGAAATGATCCTGCTGTTGGTCGTGGTGGTTCTGCGGCGCCTGAAACGCGAGGGCGAGGAAGGTCAGAGGCTTGGGCAGTTGCTGTTGGAGCGGCTCGTCGGGGATGTCGATGATGCGTTTCGACAAATCGGAATCGGCGATGACGGTGTTGCGAGACGGGTGCCGCTGATGTCGGGCGCGCTGCAAGAGCGCGTTGCCGATTATGGCCCCTGGCTCGATCCTGTGTCGTCGACCGAGAGTGGGCCTGAGACGCGGTCCGGCGGACTTGCCAGGGCGTTGCTTGAGCATGTCTACCGAGTTGGGCGCGACGTGCCGGACCCAAAAGCCGAATCGAACGCACGTTGGCTTGGTGATCACATTCTAGGTTGTGTGCGGACGCTGGCGGATCAACCTTCGAGGCAATTGCTCGGTGGCGAACTGGCATGGCCGCCGCTTCGATTGCCAACCGAAGCGAGCCGTGGCGGGCGGCCTGGGCGCTCGGCTTGAAAGGTGAGGCGGATGAGCAGCGAATTTCCCGTCAAGGAGCGCCCCACCGCGAGGGTCATCGTGCTCGATCCGCAAGATCGGATTCTGTTGTTTCATGCCAACCTCGGGCAATCCGTGGATCCGGTTCTACGTCCTGATGCCAAGGGATTCTGGGCGTTGCCGGGGGGCGGCATCGAAGCTGGAGAACAGCCTGAGGCTGCCGCGCGCCGGGAGCTTGCCGAGGAAACGGGTATTGTTGCTGCGGGGCCGTTGCCGCTGGTTGCCATGCGCGATGTCACCTTCGTCTGGAAGGCGCGGCGGGTACATACGATCGAGCATTTCTTTTTTGCGCGGGCGGTGTCGCATGATCTGGATACGAGTGGATGGCTCGAGGGCGACAAGCGGTGGATGAGCGATCTGGGCTGGTGGAAGCTCGATCAGTTGGCGTCGACCAACGATATCGTGCGTCCGCCGGGGCTTGCGGCCTTCGCCCTGCGCTTGAGCCGGGGCGATCTGCCGGCTTCGCCACTGCTACTGCCGCGTGCGTAGGCACGGCTGTATGCACCTTTGCCCATTCATATCTTGAATGCGCTTGACCAGTCGCAATGGCTCGGCGTCGAGAATGGTCGTAGCTGGTCGTTGTTCGCTCAGCCTCGCCTGTGTGATTGCGCCCCGGTCTTCGGGCGTGTGAAATGGGGCGGCCAAAGCGGCGCATAGGCACTAAGGTGGCCAGCATGAGATCAGCTCAAGATGATGATGGGGCGGTTGCCGGCCTCGGAGGGGTGGAAGACCTGGAGCTGGGGCGCGTCAAGGCCGTGGTCAGCGGTGTTCCAGATCCTGAGATACCGGCCGTCACCCTGGCTGATCTCGGCATTTTCAGGGGGGTGAGACGACGGGGTGATGAAATCGTCGTGACCTTGACGCCAACCTATACGGGGTGTCCGGCAACCTCCATCATTCGGTTCGAGGTGGAGACGGCGCTGGCCCGGCATGGCTTTTCGCATGTGCATGTCGAAACCGTGCTGGCGCCGGCCTGGAGCACGGATGACATCACCGAGGAGGGGCGGCGGAAATTGAAGAGCTATGGTATCGCGCCGCCAGTCAAAGGCGCGGGAAAAGGCACGTTGCTCTTTGGGACCCAATCGATGGCCTGTCCGCGCTGTGGCTCGGCGGAGACGTCGCTGATTTCGGAATTCGGTTCGACACCATGCAAATCCTTGTGGCGTTGCAGGGCTTGCCACGAGCCCTTCGACGCCGTCAAGTGGTTGGAGATGGGCCTACTCCCATGCACCGGCCAAACCGGTTCGGGAGGTGGCGATCGAGGGCGTGCGGGGGCTTATTCAGGCGCTTGTGCGAAGCAGGATCCAACGGATGCACGAATTCATTCCGCTCAAAGTTGCTGATGTTCGCAGAGAGACGGCGGACGCGGTCGTGATCGGATTTGAGCTGCCGAGGCAGCATGTCGAAGCATTTCGCTTTCGTCCCGGCCAGCATCTGGCGCTGCGGGTGATGCTCGGCGGCGAGGAGGTTCGGCGGACCTATTCGATCTGCTCGGGCCCTGAGGACCCATTGCTCAGTGTGGCGGTGAAGCGGATTGCGGGTGGCGTATTTTCGGACTGGGCCAATGATGCGATTGCGCCGGGTGTCGAGATCGACAGTATGTTGCCGGCGGGCCGTTTCGTTTTGCCCGAGCCGCCGGGGGAGCACGGGCATGTGTTGGCGTTCGCGGCAGGTGCCGGAATTACGCCGATCATGTCGATGGCCGAGCATGCCATGGTCAAGCAACCCGGGGTTCGATTTACGCTGATCTACGGCAACCGGGATGCCGGCAGCATCATCTTCCGCCAAAGGCTCGAGGATTTGAAGGACCGGTATCTGGAGCGCTTCACGCTGGTGCACGTGCTGTCGCGCAACGAGGAGAGCGATATGCCTCTGCTCGAGGGGCGCATCGACCAGGAGAAGGTTGCGGCCTTTGCGCGCCACGTGTTCCAGGTCGAGGATGTCGATCATGCGTTTCTGTGCGGTCCGGGCAGCATGATCCGCGACGTCCGCAACGCGCTATTTGCGTTGGGGATGGCGAGGGAGCGGGTGCATCACGAATTCTTCGCTGCGGGTGGTGGCGCCTATCGCCAAGCCGGGGCAGCTTCCGGTCAAGCTGCGTTGACTGCGAGCGGTTCATCTGCCGAGGCTGCGGGGCGGCGCGCCGAGGTCGTGGCCATCATCGACGGTATTCGCCACCGCTTCGACGTGGCGCCTGGCGAAGCGATTGTCGATGCAGCTTTGCGCCAAGGCGTGCGGGCCCCCTATTCCTGCAAGGGCGGCATGTGCTCGACTTGTCGGGCAAAGCTGGTCGAAGGCAAAGCAACGATGGCTGTGAACTACAGCCTGGAACCATGGGAACTCGAGCAAGACTTCCTGCTTGCGTGCCAGGCGCGACCGAACTCCGACCGGGTCGTGATCGATTTCGACCAGATGTAGGAGGTGACGCGGCGGCAAGGCGTGGTCAGTTGATTTTGCTGGCCTTTACGCCGTCCCCATCTCGCCTCTTGCGCCGCCCCCGGACAGGCGCTCAAAATGGCCCAATTGTCGGGGCTCGTCGGCCCGCCTTTGGAGGGAAAAGCCATGCATGCCGTTGCCAAATCCGAGGCGCGCATCAAGGAAGTGAAGGTCGCTGGCGGGATCGGCGAGCGGCATGGTTATATCGGTGAGCCCGGCCAGCTCGACGTATCCTCACAGGTCTTTCTGGTCGTAAGGCCGTTTGCGGGGGCCCGCATCGAGCCGCACTTCCACGATGTCGATCAATTCCAGGTGGTCGTCGATGGCGATGGCCGGATCGGCAAGAAGAAGGTTCGCCCAATTACCTTTCAATATGCCGACGCGTTCACGCCTTACGGGCCGATTATCGCGAATGAACAGGGCTTGTCGTTCTTCACGCTCAGGAACATTGCAAGCGGCGGCTTCTGGGCGATGCCCGGCAACAAGCAGAGCATGCCAGGGCGCGCGGGTCGCAACATTGAAGGGGTGTTCGATCTCGAGGCCGGCGTGCCGACCGAGGGGCAGGTCATTCGTGAGCAATTGATGCCGCGGCAGGACGATGGTGTCGATGCGGTTGGCATCCGTCTGGGGCCCAATGCGCGCGCCGCGGGGTTGGCGAGCGAGCGCAAGGGGCAATTCTATTTGGTCTGTGCGGGCACATTACTGGCCGACGGCAAGGTGCTTCCCGAGCGGTCGATTGTTCGCCTGGAAGCCGATGATCCGACGATGGAGCTGGTGGCGGGCCCCGACGGCGCGCAGGTGCTCGCTGTGCAATTCTCTGCCCCCTCGGAGCGGCCCGGCACGGACCCGGCCAAGCTCGCGAGCCGCGCTGAGAAGGGCTATCAGAATATCCGCGCATGACGGCATCGCGCCTGGCATGAAACCACCTGCCGCACCATCGTCCGGCAGGCACTACGCCCGTTGCCTGTGGGCCTTTGCCAGCGCTATTCCGCTGCCTGTCGCGGCGCCTGCGGGCGCCAGCGCAGTCGTGGCTCGCGGGCTGCCTTGGTCTCGTCGAGCCTGCGGCGCGGGGCGAGGCGTGGCGCCTGTTTGAAGCGGCTCTTGTCGTTGCCGGATGTGGCATCCTTGGCGAGGTCGCGCAGGGTGGCAACGAACAGGTCGAGGGATTGCTTCGATTCCGATTCTGTCGGCTCGATGAGCATCGCGCCATGCACGACCAGCGGGAAGTACATGGTCATCGGGTGGTAACCCTCGTCGATCATGGCCTTGGCGAAGTCCAAGGTGGTAACCCCGGTGTCTTTCAGCCAAGTGTCGTCGAACAGAACTTCGTGCATGCAGGGCTGGTCGCCGAATGGCTGGCTCATGACGTCTTTCAAGCCGGCGCGGATGTAGTTGGCGGAGAGTACGGCGTCCTCCGAAGCTTGCCGCATGCCATCAGAACCGTGGCTCATCATGTAGGCCAGTGCACGCACGAACATTCCCATTTGGCCATGAAACGCCGTCAACCGTCCGAGCGGGTCGGCGCCGTTCGTGGCCTCGGCCGTGTGCTCGATCAGTTTGAGGCGGTCGCCGTCGCGGACGACGTATGGTACGGGCGCATAGGGAGCGAGCGCTTGCGACAGGACGACAGGGCCAGAACCCGGGCCGCCGCCGCCATGCGGGGTTGAAAACGTCTTATGCAAGTTGATGTGCATGGCGTCGATGCCGAGATCGCCGGGGCGGACCTTGCCCACAATGGCGTTGAAGTTGGCGCCATCGCAGTAGAAATAGGCGCCTGCCTCGTGCACTGCGCGGGCGATTTCCACGACTTCGCGTTCGAACAGGCCGCAGGTGTTGGGATTGGTGAGCATGATGGCTGCGACGTCGGGGCCCAAGGCTTCCTTGACGGCGTCTGCGGATACCGTGCCATCTTTGCGAGCAGGCACGGAGCGCACGGAGTAGCCCATGAAGGCCGCTGTTGCTGGATTGGTGCCATGTGCTGAATCAGGGACGATAACGACGCTGCGTTTCGAGCCTTTGGCTTCGTGCGCCGCCTTGATCGCGAGCATGCCGCACAATTCGCCGTGGGCGCCAGCCTTGGGGGACATGGCGATGGCGTGCGTGCCGGTCAGCTCCATCAGATAGCCGGCCAAGACCTGCATCAACGTGAGTGCACCCTGCGCGGTGGATTGGGGGCTCAATGGGTGCAGATCGGCGAAACCTGGCAGACGCGCCATCTTCTCGTTGAGGCGGGGGTTGTGCTTCATCGTGCACGAGCCCAGCGGATAGAGACCGGAGTCGATCGCGTAGTTGCGGCTCGACAGGCGGACGTAGTGGCGGACGGTTTCGGGCTCGCTCAAACCGGGCAAGCCGATCGGAGCGGTACGCAGCATGGTGCCGAGGCGCTGCTGAACCTGCTTGGGTTTGGGTAGATCGACGCCGGAATTGTCAGGGCGGCCAATCTCGAACAGGAGCGGCTCCTCGTGATCGAGGCCGCGGTTGCCGGTGAAGGTGCTTCTCGGGAAGTCATTATCGTTGGACGTCGGGGGGGCGGTGGGTCGTCCCTGAGTGTTCATGGCCATGGGGATTTCCGTCACTTTCAAAGATAGTTGTGTCTGAGTTTGTCGCGGATTTCGTCCTCCCAGCGGTCGTTGTCGTGCTGCTGGAGGATGGATTGAAGTTTGCGGGTGAGGTCGATCAACTGGGTGATGCGGGTCTTGGGCCAAGACCGCATTGCTTCGATGGCGCGCAGGGGAAGTGGCTCGTCGCTCGAGGCTTTCAGAAGGCGTGTCAGATCGCGCCAAACGGGCTGTGCTGGTGCGGGAAGCGATGTGGCCGTGATGGTCACGAGCGATGCTGCGGCGGCGGTGGCAACGGGATCACCGGTTCCATCGCTCGCATCGACGGCGGCAAGAAACGCTGTCACGTCTCGCGTCGCTTCTGATTGCGAAGATCCGATCGGCATGGTCATGCGCGGTGCCCTTGTTCTGCGCGGTCTTCGGTGCAGCGGTCAGGAGAATTTCGGCGGGCGCTTTTCGAGGAAGGCGCGCATGCCTTCCCGGGCGTTCTCGGCCAGAAACAACTGTTCTTGCGACGTGGTTTCGAATTGCAGCGATTGAGCGATCGTTCCGGTTGCCCCCAGGTAAGTGGCCTGCTTGATGTGTGCGAGTGTCATGGATGGACCTCGTGCAAGGGTGACTGCAAACTTCATCGCCTCGTCACGGAACGTCGCGTCAGGGATCACGCGATTGACAATGCCAAGGCGCAAGGCTTCGTGGGCGTCAAAGCGGTCGCCGGTCATCATCAGCTCCATGGCCTTGGCCGTTCCGACCAGCTGCGTAAGCAAGTAGCTTCCACCCCAGTCTGGGACGAGGCCGATCTTGACGAAGCTTTCCGAGAAGCGCGCGCTTTCTGCAGCGAGCCGCATGTCACACGCCAGCGCCATGTTCATGCCGGCGCCGGCGGCTGCGCCATTGATGGCGGCGATCACAGGTTTCGGCATGGCGCGGATCAATTCGACGATACGCGCGCCAAGGTCCATACGTTGCGATATCGGTGAGGCATCGTTCTTGGCCTGCAGTTCGGCCATGCTGGCAATGTCGCCACCGGCGCAGAACGCCTTACCGGCACCTGTAATGAGGATGCATCGCACGCTTGCGTCCGTACTCACGCGCTGCAACAAGCCCAACAAGTCCTCGCGCATCGTGCCGCCGAACGCATTCATGACCTCCGGCCGGTTCAGCGTGACGACGCCGACGCCATCACGAAGGTCGAAGAGTATCTGCTGCTCGCTCATCGTCTTCTCCAATCGGCGCGCGTCATGGCGTGCGAGTTTTCCAGGCGGTCAAGAATAGGTTCGCGAAATTTCAACGTAGATGGCCTCGTGCAGAGCTTCGTTCTCTGTCTCCTCGAGGATGGCGTCGATCTCCCTCACGACCTCCACGAGTTCGGCGACGCGGGCGGAGGGCCAGGAACGTATTGCAGCAAGAGATCGCTCTGGCAGGGGCTTTGCTGGGTCGGCTTTCGGGCCTGGCGACGCGCTCCGTCCACACGTGCTGGGCGGCGGGCGGAAGCTGCCAGGTGGTGATCTTCGCCAGTTGCTCCGAGAAGGCCTTGGTGGTGGTATCGATATCGCCTTGCGATGCCCGCATTGTCTCGCTGCATTTTGAGAACTGCTCATGGACCTGGGCAAGCGTGGCGCGATCTTCCTCATCGAGGGGCATGGTCCAGTCCCTGACGATCATAACACCTCCTTCAATCCCCGCACGAACGCCTCGCGGTCGGCATCGGTGTTGATTTCGGTCGAGGCGACGACAAGAAGGTTCTCGAGCCGACTTTCGTTCGGCAGCAGCCGGGCTACGGGTACGCCTGCGAGGATCCCCTTGGCCGCGAGACTTTCGACAATGCTCGAAGCGGGGCGAGGCAAGCGCAATGTGAATTCATTGAAGAAAGTAGGTGTCAAAAGCTCGATACCGGAGACGTCGGCAAGCCTGTCGGCCAGATCGCAGGCGTTGGCGTGATTGATGCGGGCGAGTTGTTGCAATCCGCTTTCGCCCAACAGCGTCATGTGGATCGAGAATGCCAGAGCGCATAAGCCGGAATTGGTGCAGATGTTGCTTGTGGCTTTCTCCCGGCGGATATGCTGCTCGCGGGTCGATAGTGTCAGGACGAAGCCGCGCCGGCCCTCTGCATCGACCGTTTCCCCGGCAAGGCGTCCGGGCATCTGGCGTACGTACTTGTCGCGGGTAGCGAACAAACCGACATAGGGTCCACCATAGTTCAGTCCATTGCCGATGGACTGGCCTTCGGCTGCAACGATGTCCGCGCCCATTTCGCCGGGGGACTTGATCAGGCCGAGGGCGACAACCTCGGTGACGACGGCGATCAGCAAAGCACCCTTGGCGTGCGCTGCCTCGGCGATCGGGGTCAAGTCGCCGATGCCGCCGAAGAAGCTTGGGTATTGAACGACCACGCACGAGGTTTCATCGTCGATGGCGGCGATGATGTCCTCGCTCGATTGCGGGTCTGGCGGCAGGGCAGCGACGCTGGAACCACCGAAGTGGGCGAGCGTGCGGATGACGTCGGCGTATTGCGGATGGAGGCCACCCGAAAGCACTGCTTTTTTGCGTCTGGTGATGCGATGCGCCATCAGGACGGCTTCAGCAGTCGATGTCGAGCCGTCGTACATCGAGGCGTTGGCGACATCCATGCCGGTCAAGTTGGCAACTTGCGTCTGGAATTCGAACAGGACCTGCAGGGTGCCTTGCGTGATTTCCGGCTGGTACGGCGTGTAGCTCGTCAAGAACTCGGAGCGTTGGATGAGATGATCGACGCTCGCAGGCACGTGGTGACGGTAGGCGCCAGCACCGATGAAAAACGCCACTGAGCCAGCCGGCACGTTGCGGGCTGCGAGGTTCGACATCTCGCGCTCGACCTCCAGCTCACCCATCGTGCGCGGCAGGTCCGGCAATTCGCGCATCAACTTCTCGCGCGGTACGGAGACGAACAACTCGTCGATACTGGCGACACCAATGCGGCTCAACATTTCGCGGCGGTCGTCGTCGGTGAGCGGGAGATAGCGCATGAGTTGCGGTTCCGTTTGTGTGGTCGGGGATCGGCTATTGCGGCTCGTGCCGCGATGCTAGCCGTTGTCCTTCACGAATTGGTCGTAGGCAGCCCGATCCATCAGCGCGTCCATCTCATTTCGGCCTGCCAGTTTCAATTTGAAGAACCACCCGGTGGCTTCCGGCGCCTCGTTGACGCCTGCGGGATGGCCTTGCAGGTCTGCGTTCACTTCGACGACTTCTCCGGACACCGGGGCATAGATGTCGGAAGCTGCCTTTACACTTTCGACAACGGCGCAGGCTTCGCCGGCCGTCACCTTGCGTCCGATATCGGGTGTTTCGACGAAAACGACGTCGCCCAGCTGTTCGGCTGCATGGGCGGTGATGCCGATGGTCGCCAATTCTCCCTCAACGCTGATCCATTCATGATCCTTGGTGAACTTGATGGTGGGCATGGGTGATCTCTCCTCACGATGCAGTTGCGGTGTGGTCTGCGGTCTGCAAGACCTCTGACTTTTTCAAGTGGGCAGAATGGCTGGCGCCTGCAATATTTGCTGACGCCTAGGCTTTTGCCTTTCGGTGATAGCGATGGGGTTGAAACGGCATCTTCACGACCTCGGCTGGAAGCGATTTGCCGCGAACGACGAGTTGCAGCTTGGTACCAAGTTGGGCGCTTTCGGCTTCGACATAGCCCATCGCAATCGGGCCATTCACGGAGGGACCGAATCCGCCGGATGTGACGCGTCCGATCGAGGCGCCGCTAGCCGAGAGGATTTCAGTACCCTCGCGTGCGGGCGCGCGACCTTCCGGCTTGATGCCGACGCGGCGGCGCGATGGGCCGTTTGCCAGCTCTCGCAGGATCCGGTCGGCGCCCGGAAATGCGTCCTCGGTGCGCCGCCGCTTCTGGATCGACCAGGCGAGGCCGGCTTCGATCGGCGACGTGGTGGTGTCGATGTCGTGGCCATACAGGCAAAGGCCTGCCTCGAGGCGGAGGGAGTCGCGGGCGCCAAGGCCGATGGGTTCCACTTCCGGCTCTTTGGCCAGGGCAGCCCAAATGGCGGGCGCGTCGGTGTCGGGGACGGCGATTTCGAAACCGTCCTCACCGGTATAGCCGGATCGCGTGACGAACACCGTCTGACCCAGCAGCGTGGCGAAGCTTCCTGTCATGAAGTCCAGATCGCCGATTCCAGGGATGTGGCGGGACAGTGCGGCTGCAGCCATCGGCCCCTGCAAGGCCAATAGGGCGCGGCGGTCGGTGACGAATAATTTGACGTTGCCTGGGAGGTGGTCGCGGATATGGGCGAAGTCGGCATCCTTGCAGGCGGCGTTGACGACAAGCACGAGGTTGCCATCTTCGACGGGGCCGGGGGAGCGGGTCACCATCAAGTCGTCGAGAATGCCGCCGTCGGGCGCAAGCAGCTGCGTGTAGCGCTGCTGGCCGGGATTGAGGCTTTCGATGTCAGCAGGGACGAGCGCTTCCAGCGCACGGGCGGTGGTGGCGTGGTCTGGCCCCTGCAGAAAGCACAGGCCCATGTGTGCGACATCGAACAGGCCTGCCTTCTCGCGAGTCCACAGGTGCTCCTTGAGGACACCCATCGGGTACTGCACGGGCATCTCGTAGCCGGCAAACGGCACCATTTTGGCACCGGCTGCGACATGTGTCTCGTAGAGAGGTGTGCGCTTGTGGTCTGCGGCAGACTGGCTCGGCGCGCTCATCGGTCATGTCCCACGACGGCTTCTCGGCCATGCGCGGAATTGCGCATGAACGGAAGCCCCCTCTGTCACGGGACCTGAGAGATTTGAGCGGACCTTAGTTCGAGCCCTTCGCTTGACCACCTGCGCCGTCGCAGTGCGGGTGGACGAAGAGCCTGACCAAGCTCCACCTTACCCCTTCGGTGAGCAGTGCCTCATTGGCGCTGCTGCTTTCCAGAGTGCCATCGGCTGGCGGTCCTTTTGCCTGAGAGTTTCCGGGGCGGTTGCTCCTTCGGCGCCGGATGTGCAAGGGCGTTAAGCTCGCCATCCGATCTCTTCCGCCAGCCTATAACGGCGGAGCTTGCAGGATAGGCTTCGGCGGCGCCAAGTCAATCGCCGCAATCAACTGTCTCAGTGGAGAGGCTGCCTTGGCCCGTCAAGGTTTCTTGGCGAGGTCGCTTTTCTTGGTCTGGGCCTCAGGGAAAACCCACATGGCGATGACGGCGAAGATGGCAAAGCCGACAACGAGCCAGAACAGCCGTCCGTTGCCGATCGATTCTTCCCAGTAGGCTGCAAGAACGCCGACGATGAGCGTGACAATGGAAAGGATGGCTTTGACGTCGTTGGGCATTCAAGGTCTCCGCCTCTCGCGCGCCGGTGGTCAGTAGTTGCCCATCGGCTCGGCAGCAGCCACGTCCGGACGTTTGGGCGTGCCGCGCAGGTTCTTTTTCAGGTGCGTGGTGTCGTAGCCATTGAAAAGGTGGCCAAGGAGACCGCGGTCGAGGTCGGATGTGCCAAAGAACCAGTCGGCGATGGGGAAGGTCAGGTTCATGTTGCTTTCCATCATCAGGCGCGCGTTGTGATGGGCGGTATGGTGGCGGCGCAGCGTATTGACGAAGGGGCAGTTCCTGACGAACCAGTTCTCCTCGACGTGGCAGCAGAAATGCATGAACTCGTAGAGCAGGTACATGCCGGTGGTCGTCATCATGAACAGCCAGCCGACGTTCGGGGTGAAAATGTTGCCGAGGATGATGCCACCTGGGATCGACATCAGGATGAACACGACAAGGGCGTAAGGCGGGAAAACGGTGACGCGCCAATCCTTGTGGTCGCGAAAGCGCATTTCCTCGTCCGTGAAGAACTGGTGATGATTGAGGGTGTGGCGCTCGTAGACGGCGCGCAGGCCCTTCACGTTGATCGGGCGGTGCATAATGTATTTGTGCACCCACCACTCGAACAGGTTCGTGAACAAGAATGTGCAGGGAATGGCCAGAAGCTCGAGCCAGCTCGGCGTGGTCAAGTGCTGGAGGTAGATGTAGAACGCCGCCGCGCCCATCGCGTAGATGATGACGATGTGGAGGTAACCATCGTAGAAGCCCATAATGCGTGACCGGTATTCCTGGCGGAACGACTTCTGGCGCTCTGTGATCATCGTTCGTGTCTCTATGTGTCCGACTTCGGCTTGCGGGTCTGTCGCGGTGGAACCCTTGTCACCGCCTCCCCGGCCCACGGAGCCTTGCTTTGCAATGGATCGTTGGCCGTCGAAGCTGCCCTGATGCGTGCGGAGATCCCGGATCGCGCCAGCGCTGCCTGCTGATATATCAGTCTATAGATCGTATCGCAGCGGGGTCAATCCCCGACTGATGGCAGGCGCAAGTGCTGCTATTGCGGTAACGTGGACAAGCGCGGGGTTCGTCGCCTGCTTGCGATACTATGGTATGCAGATGCAATTCAGGCTGCGCCCTGACCGCTCTGGCCATCGTCTACGGCGCGACTCGTGCGGGACTGAGCCATGGAATTGTTGTGCGCGGTAGCGGATGCGATGGTCATTCGTAAGCGATGTGATCGGGCAGCATTTCGATCAGCCGTGCCGTATTGTGTTCGCGCTCGATGAGGTGGCGCTGCTTTTCGGGAGCTTCGTCTTCATCATCGATGTCGCTCAGGAGATAGTGCTTGATCATCCGCTGGGCGAGTTGCGCTTCGCTCGGATACTGGGCCGCCACCGCCTCAACCAGATCTTCGGGATCATTGCCGAGCGGGCGTAACGTGATTACGCGGCCGGTCGTGTCGAGGGCGAAGTAGCCGCCTTCGGAGAGATCAATCGAACGCAGGTCGCGCGCCATATCTGCGATGCTGCCGTAAAAGTCGACGTCGCCCGGCTCCTTCGGGTCGGCGGGATTATGATTGAGAATGACGAGCACTTCGCGTCGCTGCCGTGGCAAGATGCCGGCGCGCCGCAGCCCTTGGATAATGCCCTTCAACACGCGCTCACTCCTTTTTTGGTCATTGGCGAGGACATGTCTTTCCAACCGTAAGGGTGGCGGCCGCGCTTTTGCCTCGCAGAGCCAAGAGACTAGCATGCGTGGCGCGAGCGAGGTTGCAAAGGCGTGATCTTGTTTAGCCGGGCACCTGTGCTAGGCAAGGGGCTCGAGGTCAACGCTGCGACGGTGGGCCGGATACGGGGCAACATTCCCGGGCTTGGGTGTGGTTACCGCAGCCGCCTGATCGCTTGTGCGCGGTGACAGATGAACGGGGCCCGTCAGTGTTGCCGTTCGTGCAATTTCAACGAAGAGAGCGTCGCGATGAAATGGTTTCAGCGCAAGCCGGTAGTCCCTGTGATTCGGTTCTCCGGACCGATCGGCATGGCGACGCCGCTCAGGCCTGGGCTTTCGCTAGCCACAGTCGCGGGCGTAATCGAGCGCGCCTTCTCGATGTCGAAGTTGCCGTCGGTTGCCATTGCCATCAATTCTCCAGGGGGCTCGCCGGCACAATCGCACCTGATTTACAAGCGTGTCCGACAGCTCGCTGGCGAGCGGAAAAAGCGGGTCTACGTGTTCTGCGAGGATGTGGCGGCGTCGGGTGGCTATTTTCTGGCGCTGGCGGGAGATGAGATCTACGCCGACCCCTCTTCGATCGTTGGTTCCATCGGGGTCATTTCGGCGTCATTCGGCTTGGACAAAGCCATCGACAAGCTCGGCATCGAGCGGCGCATCTATACGAGTGGGCGCTCGAAGAGTTTTCTCGATCCCTTCAGGCCTGAAAACGCGGACGATGTTGCACGCTTGAAGGATGTGCAGCGCGATGTCCACGATGCATTCATCGCGATCGTGCGCGAAAGGCGGGCGGGAAAGCTGCCGCAAGACGACGCACATCTTTTCACCGGTGCGTTCTGGGCGGCTGGCAAGGCACGCGATCTCGGGCTGATCGATGGTATCGACGACATGCGTTCGAAGATGCGCGCCTTGCACGGGGAAAATGTTCGGCTGCGGATCGTGTCTCCGAGCAGTGGCGGATTGCTTGGACGCCTGCTCCGGCCGCGGCTCTCCTATCGCCCCCCTTCCACTTGGCGAGCTGGTGCGCTCGACGCAGGACATTTTGCTGATGGCCTGCTTTCAGCCGTCGAGCGGCGCTCTCTTTGGTCACGTTACGGGTTCTAGGTGGCATGGCTGCAATCGTTCTGCTGATCGCGCCAGTGTTCGCCTTGATTGCGCTTGGACTGATCGCCGAGAAGACGCGCTATCTCGATCCTGTCTCAGCCAAGCTTCTTGCGCTGTTCGGATACAAGGTCGCGATGCCGGCGCTGTTGTTTCGGGCGATGGCAAATGTCGGGACGGTGCCGTGTCGCCGTTGTGGCTGGCTGCGACCTATATCACGGGCATTTGCGCCACATGGATTGTTGCCTCGCTGGTCTCTCTTGCGCTTCTGCGGCGGCCTGAGTCCGATGCGCCGGCGATGGCGATGGGCGCGAGTTTCTCGAATGGGGTGATGTTGGGGTTTCCGCTGATCCTGCTGGCGATGGGGCCGGAAGCCGCCACGCCAATGGCGTTTCTCGCAACCTGCGAAACGGTGTTGTTGTGGATCATCGGGACCATCCACATGGGGGCGGTGCGGCCGGAGCCGGGGCATGGTCTCCTCGACGGACTTGGCCGTGTTCTCAAGGATATCGCCACCAATCCGCTCATTATCGCACTCGGTATGGGATTGGCTTGGCGCGCTGGCGGATTGGCGTTGCCCGATGCCCCCAAGACGTTGATTGATTTGTTGGCCGGGGCGGCCATACCCGTTTCGCTCTTCGCACTTGGGATGTCGCTGGCGCAGTATCCGATCAAGGGTGAGCTTGGCAGTGTGCTGGTGCTTTGTAGTCCTGAAACTGGTGGCATACCCGTTGTTTGCATTCTGGTTGGCCACCGAAGTGTTCTCTTTGCCGCGCGTGTGGGCCGGAGCGCTGGTCATTTATGTTGCGATGCCTGTTGGAGCGAATGCCTTCGTTTATGCTGCGCGCTACGACCGGGCGGTGGCCGCGGTGTCAGGGGCTGTTGCGCTCTCCACCATGGTGAGTGTCGTGACGGTGACGCTGGCGCTTGCCTATCTGAAGCAACGCGGCATCATCGTGCCTTGATGGCGGAAGGCTGCGATGCGTCCCGCGCACGGCTTTTCCGTGATCCGCCTGGGCTCGAAGAGAAGCATGATGCCTCAGGCGGCCTCGTTCAGGCGGGAGACTTGCGCCAATTCGGCGTACAGATCCTGAAGCGCGTCGGCGACTTCGGCCAGGGCGGCGGCAGCCTCGTTCTGTTGGCCGTATATGGTTGTGATCGCATTTGAAGGGATCGAGGCCGCCATGCACAGCCGGTTCCATTGACCGTCGCGTGTCAACGGAGCGGCGGGAACGGTTATTGCGTCTTGTTGCGGATACAGACGGCTGATCAAGCCGTTTTGGCGCTGCGACCGCACCGGCGACAAGCGGTGAGCTTTCGTCGTGGAAAGTGCGATGCCCAATCCGAGCAGGCCCAGTACCGCATTGGTCTTGGTTGAGGCGAGCACCGCCAGCGTTGCAAGCTTTTCGATGATCATGGCGTCCCGCCGATCGGAGGTCGAATCACGCTCCTACTGGCGGCGACGCTAGGAAAGGTCGCTTAATGAATCGTTAATATGTAATATTCTCAGTCGGATAACTCTGGCCACTCAGTCGTAACTTCGGCTTGAAGGCGTCCGCCCGGGAGGCACAATGGCGGGTCACTCCTCTTCCTCGGGGGCGGTGAAGCCGCCCTCTTTCACCAGGCGTGAGAACAGTCCGCCGTTCTTGATCAGATCATTGAAGCGGCCACGCTCTTCGATGCGCCCCTCGTTCAAGACGAGGATGGTGTCGGCATTGGCGACAGTGGACAGGCGGTGGGCGATGATGAACGTCGTGCGGCCCTGACGGAGCGCATCGAGCGCACGTTTGATTTTACCTTCTGTTTCCGAATCCAGGGCGCTGGTGGCCTCGTCCAGAATCAAGATGGGCGAGTCTTTGAGAATCGCACGGGCAATAGCGATGCGCTGGCGTTCGCCGCCTGAAAGCTGGGCTCCCCTCTCACCGATGACGAACTGGTAGCCGCCGGGTTTGCGCATGATGAAGTCGTGCGCTTCCGCGAGACGCGCTGCGCGTTCCACCTCGGCATCGGTCGCGTCGGGTTTGCCGACGCGAATGTTCTCGGCGATGGTGCGATTGAAGAGGCCGGCTTCCTGGAATACGACGGCGATCGAACGTCTGAGGGAATTGAGTGTGACGTCGGTGATGTCGTGGCCATCGACCAGGATGCGGCCTGAGTTGACCTCGCGGATGCGTTGAAGCAGCGCCAGCGTTGTGGTCTTGCCTGAGCCTGTTGGTCCGACGAGGGCCACGGTTTCGCCGGGGCGGGCTGTGATATCGATGTCGAAGACGCCTTGCGCCCCTGGACCGTAGCGGAAGTGGACATTGTCGAACACGACTTCGCCGCGGATGTTCTCGAGGTCCTTGGCGCCTGCACGTTCGATGACATCGGCACGGGCGTCGAGGAGATCGAAGAACGTTTTCAGGGTTGGCGCCTGTTGATTGACGCGCACCACGAACGCCGAGATCTGGTCGAGCTTGCCGATCAACAACTGGGCGAAGCCGGCAAAGGTCACGATCTCGCCGACGGTGATTTCGCCACGGGAAGCCAGGTAGGCGCCGAGAGAAAAAACCATCAACATGGCAATCGTTGCCGCGGACCGGGTCAGAACAGTGAGCAATCCCCACCATGTCAGGACCGGGTATTGGGCGGCCAGCAGCCGGGTCATAATATCGCGCATGGCGCGCATTTCGAGGCTGTGGCGGGAGAAGGATTGGACGACTGTGACGTTGCCAAGGACGTCGCCGACCTGGCCGTAGACGTTTGAGTGGTAGTCCTCGACAACCGCTTGGCCCGTGCTCGTGCGGCGGACGACAAAGATATTTATGAACAAGTAGACGACTGCCAGAACGGCCAGAATGATGGTCATGCGCCAATCCATCGCGATGGCGACGGGGATGAGGTAGGCGACGCCGATCAGCGCGGTGAGCTGCTCGCGCAGAAACGACAACCAAAGCCAGAAGAGCGCATCCGTTCCAGCAAGAATCGCCCTTACGACGGCGCCGGACCCTGTTCGCGCATGATAGCTGATGGGGAGTGTGATGGCCTGCTCGAACGCGTTCCCCATGCCAGCAAGACGCTGGCGGTGGGACAATCGGTCGGCGGCAACGGCGACGACGACACTGGCGATGATGGCAACCAAGCCGAGGCCAGCCCACATGGCAATGATCTGGTAGGCTTCGCCACCCTTGGCCAGGGCGTCGACCACGCGGCCGAACAATTGCTGCTCGATCACTTGAATGATGGCGATTGCCATGCCTGCCAGGATGAGAGCTGCGGCCAGCCCCTTTTCGCTTTTGAGCATGCCAAGCGCGCGGAGATAAAGCTGCCACGCACCGGAGCCTGACACAGATGAGTTGGCGGTCTGCATTACATCCCGATCAGCCGGTTCCGGGACTTCGGTCCCGGAATGCATTCATTTCACAGTCTTGCGTTTGCGTGGATGCTTGAGCCGATCCTTGGTGGACAGCCATGCAAAGACGGCCGGCATGAACCAGGGCGTGCCGGCATAGAGGGGAACAGGTTTCGGTGGACGGAAGTCGAGCGCCGACTGGCCCTCGGGCTGTCCCAGGATTTGTTGCGCTGCCTTCTTGCCTGACCAACGTGCCCACACGACACCTGATCCGCAGTAGCCTGCCGCGTAGCGTACTCCGTCCTTGGAAAAAATGCGCGGGATGAAATCTCGGTTCATGGCCACATTGCCGAACCAGCTGTGCGTGAGCTCGACGTCGTCGAGCACGGGGAAAATATCGACCATGGCGCGGCGCAGGCTTTCCGTCGGCCACGTCGGGTCGCCGGCAATGGTACCATCACGGCCGCCGAAGAGAATGCGGCGCCCATCGGGTGAGGGCCTGTAATAGTAGTGCAGCGCCCGGGTCTCACTCAGCATATAGCCCTTTGGGCACAGCTCCCGCATGAGGTTGTCCGACAGGGGGGCGGTGGCAATGATGCGGCTCCTGACCGGCACCATGCGGCGGCGGAACCATTTGTCCGACTTGTCGGCGTAGCCGTTGGTTCCGGTGATGACGTAGGAGGCCGCGACGCGACCGCGGGATGTCTCGACCTCGTAACCCGAGCCTTCGGGTCTTATGCCCAGGACAGCAGTTTCGCCGTGCACGATGGCGCCGGCATCCAGGACGCGGCGCAAGAGCCCGGCATGCAACTTGGCCGGATGCAGACCGCCGATGTCCATGCGGACAAGGCCGCCACTATAAAAGTCGGTACCAAGCTCGCGGCGCTGCTCGGCCTTGGGGACGGCATAGACCTCGATGCCCAGGCTTCGCTTGAGGCGATCGGCCTCGCGGGCGAGGGACTCATAATCAGCCGGCGTTGATGCCCCGGTGAAACGACCGGTCAGCTTGAATTCGCAGTCGATGCCTTCTTCGGCAATGAAGCGGGCCAGATCTTCGCGCGCGGACTTCGATTCCAGTTCAATGGCTTTGGCGCGTTCCGTGCCGAAGCGGCGTTCATGTTCAGCATAACTGTGGCGCAGACTGCCACTGGCAATGCCGCCGTTTCGCGTCGATGCCCCCTCGCCCGGGCGCTGGCGGTCGAATACCTGAACGGATCGCCCAGCCCGCGCGAGAGTCAAGGCTGCCGACAAGCCCGTATATCCGGCGCCGACAATGACGACGTCGGAGCGGGCAGCAACCGGCTTTTGCGGCAGGAATGCAGGTGGAGCGGCCACCCACCAATAGGGCTCGTTGCGAAGCATTACGCCTCCATGAGGGCAGCGATGACAGTCTTGCGAGGCGCGGCATTGGACTACCGTGCTTTTGCGTCAACGGATGGTAGCGGCTCGAAGGAGCGGTGCGAAGGGCAATATTGCGTGCAAATGGCAAGCGTTAACGCGGCTCGAAAGAAAACCGCCCGACGTGCGGGCGGCTCCTTGGTTGTGCAATGATATCGCTTGAATACTGCTGCCGGGAGGGTGGACCCTCAGGGCTTCACGTCACTCATTTGGGCGCCAGGATCATGATCATCTGGTTGCGGCCCTCGAACTTGGGCTCATATTCAACCTTGGCCACTTCAACGGTGTCTGATTTGACGCGCTGGAGGACCTGCATCCCCAGCTCGGTGTGGGCCATTTCCCGACCACGGAAGCGGAGCGAGACCTTGACCTTGTCGCCTTCCTCGAAAAACCGGCGCATGGCCTTCAATTTCGTCTCGTAATCGTGGTCGTCGATCGCCGGACGCATTTTGATCTCTTTGACTTCGACGATCTTCTGCTTCTTGCGTGCCTCGGCAGCCTTCTTTTGCTCTTGGTACTTGTACTTGCCGTAGTCCATGATCTTGGCTACCGGCGGATTGGCTTCCGGCGACACTTCAACCAGGTCCAAACCAGCGTCGATGGCTTTGCTCAAGGCTTCAAGCCTCGGCAAGACGCCCAGATTGTTGCCATCTTCGTCGATCACCCGCAACTCGCGTACGCGGATGTTTTCATTAGTCCTTGGACCGGTTTGCTCGCGCTCAGGCGCGGCTCGCATTGGACGGCGGATGTTCGATCTCCGTTAGCTGTTGAAGTTGACTTCGGATACTTTGCAGCGTCGGCAAAATGGCATGCTTCTCGCTGACACGCACTGGAGGTAGCTGCAATCGCGGCACCTCGACGCATGTCTGAGGAATTTGGCATGTGCAACGGCGAAGTCAAGATGAACCGGCGCTGGTTTCCAATGCATTTATTTTTCGTCAGCCCGGGAAAAGGCTGCCGACAGACTCGTGTGGAGCAGCTCGTCATAGACCGCCAGGGTCGACTTCTGCATGGCGCGGACGGTGAAACGGGCGGCAACATGCCCCCGCGCGCGGATGCCGAGGGCCTGGCGGGCGGTGCTATCGAGGCTGAGGGCGGTGGTTAGCGCCCCGGCCAGCGCCACCGGATCTCCGGGCGGCACCAGCCAGCCGGTTGCCGCCTCGAGGCCAACCCTATTTGCATCGACAACTGTTTCGGGAGGGGCGCCGAGGCGGGTGGCGATCACCGGGCACTGCATGGCCTGCGACTCTGCGGCCGTCCTGCCGAAGGCCTCGGGTTCTATCGAGGCCACCACGGCAACGTGGGCGGCGGCGAACGCAGCGGGCATATCGGTCACGTGGCCGGCGAAGTGAACGCGGTCCCCCAGTCCGAGACCGCTGGCAAGTCTGGCCAGATCATTGGCGTAGCCTGTGCGGCCCTGATCGTCACCGGCAAGGACGACCTTGATCGGGCTGGCCAAGGTCCCCGCGCGGACGAGTTTGCCGGCCGCCTCGATGAGCACGCGCTGGCCTTTCCAAGCGGTCAAGCGCGCTGGCTGGAGGATCACGACTTCGTTGGGGGCCACAGTCCAGGCGCGACGCAAAGCGGCGATGCGTTCGGGGGAAATGGCGTCAGGATCGAAAGTGGCGGGGTCGACGCCGCGATGGATGACCCGGATGCGCTCGGTGGGTGTGGCGTAGCGCTGTTTGATCAGATCGGCGGTATATTGCGAATTAGCGATGACGCGATCGGCTCGCGCCATGACGCTATTGTACAGGCGCTTTGCGGCACCGTTCTCGGCATAGGCGCCGTGATAGGTCGTAACGAACGGGATAGCGCAACGCTGCGCTGCCCATCGCGCGCTCCAGGCCGGCGCGCGTGAGCGGGCATGGAGGAGGCAGACGCCTTCGCGTTTGACGATCTTTGCCAAGTGAACCGCGTTGGCTGCCATGCGGACCGGGTTCTTGCTTGCGGCGCTCATGATCAACAGCTCGCCGCCAAGTTCGCTGATCCGGCCTGCCAATCGGCCGCCCTCGGTGGCGACTATGGCGCGAGCGCCGGCCTGGACCAATGCTTGCGTGATCTCGATGGCCGAAAGTTCAGCGCCTCCGGTGTCGAGGCGAGGCACGATCTGCAGTATGGTCGGCGGCTCGGTGCCAAATGCCGAACTGTTGGTCTCTAAGGAGGTGTGATCCATGGCGACAGCGGAAGCTGAATTTCTGATGGTTGGCCATGGCGCGGATTGCCGCCGCATCGCCTACATCTGCGAACCCGGACAGGGCGCGGCAGCGGGTGGCCCTGGTGTGATGTGGCTGCCAGGGTTCAAATCGGAAATGACCAGTACCAAAGTGTCCGCCTTGGCAGAGTGGGCACGCCAGCGCGGTACTGCCATGACACGGCTCGATTATTCTGGACATGGGATGTCGGAAGGACGCGTCGAGGACGGCAGCATTGGGCGTTGGCTGGAGGAGGTGCGGAGCGTCTTCACGGGCAAAACCAGCGGCGAATACGTCATCGTCGGCTCCAGCATGGGGGGATATCTGGCTTTGCTTTTGGTGCGGGCTTTGATGGAGGAGGCGCCGGAGGAGGCGCGCCGAATCAAGGGCCTGGTGTTGATTGCGCCTGCCTGGGATATGACCGAACGCTTGATGTGGGCGCGATTTCCCGAAAGTGTGCGCCGCGAAGTTCTTGAAACGGGCGTCTTTTGCGGCCATCCCGCTATGGCGATGGCCCCTATCCCATAACGCTTGGCTATGATCGAAGAGGGGCGCAATCATCTACTCGGGAGCAGCGCGTTTGATCCGGGGCGTCCCGTCATCGTTCTGCACGGGCTGCAGGACCCGGATGTGCCATGGGAGCACACCCTCGACCTGGTGGCACACTGTGACGGCGATTGGGTCGAGGTGGAGGCGGTGCCGGATGGGGATCACCGGCTATCGCGCCCTGAAGATATAGCGCTTCTGATTGGCGCCGTCGGGCGGATGCTGGCGGCCTAGGCTGATCGACTCGGGCTGGGCTGCTGGCAAGACTGCGGACGCGATCCGTCCGTAGGGATCGCCGGCGGTCGGTGGCGTTTGGGCAAGGCCCTGTATTGGTGTGTAAATTGGCTGTTGACGGTCTGGCATTACCGGCATCCCCTCCTACGCGGCGTGCTATGCGGTGGGCGGCATGTGATGGGCCGGACGCGGGGGCACAGATGATGCCGCGCCATGCGGCGCTCGCTTAGCGGAGCCGAGCAACCAGTCGGGGGAGGGGTAGAATGGCACTCGCGAACGAAGAACCGGCGCGGCTGCTCAGTCCGGCCCAGGCGACCCAGGCCCGACACCTTGTGGAAGGCATGTCGATCGTCATTGCGCCCTTGATGGTGGGACTGCTGGCGGCGTTTGCGCTGGCGTTGCCCGATCAAACGCGCGAGATCTATCGGTTGTTTGCGCGCGATTATGCTTTCGACCTCGCCACGCCTGAGACAGCGAACTGGCCGAAGGTGCTTCAGTGGGCCTGGCAGCGCCTCCACTTTGCGCCGATCGACCTGAGCTGGATCGGCGCGACGCTTGCCGGGGTTCTGAATTGGATCTTTGCGCGAAACCTGACGCTGCTCTTTGCGCGCGACTACATCGGCACGGATACCGCCCGCGGATTTGCTTTGCGCTGGCTGCCGAGGCTGTGCGGCGCGCTGATCCCATTGGGAGCCGGCGTGGGGCTGTTGCTGGCGGTCGGCGAAGTTCACAAGTTGCCGTTCGATGTGCTGGCGTCGCCGTCGGCGCCGAGGCAAGTCGATGCTGCGATCAATCTCAAGTATATGGCCGTCTTCTTCTTCTTCATTGCGTTCGCGCTGGTCCTGTTCGCTTACCTGAGGACTGCGGGACGGCGGCGCAACAAATACACGCAGGCCAATCGCTGGTTGTTTTCGACGCCGGCCGTATTGCTGATGATCGCGTTCAGTTTGGGCCTGATCGTCCTTTTTTCGGCGCCTCTCAGTCACGGCATGAACGTCGTCGCGGCTTGGTCGCTTGGGACGCCGGCGCTGTTCTGCCTGTTCATTATCGTGTTCTCCTACTTTGCGACGGGTTTGAGCATCGTGGCCCAGCGGTATGGGGTGCCCATCGTGCCGCTGATTGCAGTCTACGCGGCGCTGCTGTCCCTGGCGGACTGTAACGACAACCATGCTGTCAAGGTTGCAAAGAGCGATGTTGCTGGTGCGCGCCCTGGGGTCCGAGAGGCGTTTCTCGACTGGTATCGCGCGCGCGGCGACCGGGAGTTCTACGAGCGCCAGGGCAAGCCCTATCCTGTGTTTCTGGTTACGGCTGCCGGCGGCGGACTTTATGCGGCCGACTTTGCGGCGACGGGTTTGGCACGGCTGCAGGACGGTTGTCCGGCTTTTGCCCAGCATACGTTTGCGATCAGTGGGGTTTCTGGCGGCAGCTTCGGCGGCGCGATCTTCACGACGTTGCTTGCGGGTAACCCCCAAGTTCGCAACGAGGACATTGCCGGGGGCGATCCATGTGGACGGCGCGCATCAGCGGCGGGCGAGGTCAGCCTGGAGGCGCGGGCGCGGGTGCTGGTTTCGCAGGACTATCTGGCGCCCGTCGTCGCCGCAGGGCTGTTCACGGACTTCCCGCAGCGTCTGCTTCCCTTCCCGATTGCGGCCTTGGACCGGTCGCAAGCTTTCGACGCAACACTCGACCAAGTTTGGAAGCATAACCGGCCGGAATGTCGTGGACCTGGATGCAGCCCGTTCTCGAAGCCGTTTCTCGAGACGTGGCGCCCAACGGACACAGCACCGGCCCTTGTGTTCAACACCACCAATGTGGATGTCGGTTACCGGACTGTGCTGGCGCCATTTGTCGTTGCGGGCAATGTGCCCGGCGAATACTCCGCTTTGCAGGATTTCTACAATGCCCTTTCGGGCGGTTCTGGCGGTGGGGCGGACGGCAGCGGCGGGGACGTTACACTGGCGACGGCGATCGGCCTGTCATCTCGCTTTCCGTGGCTAATGCCGGCCGCAACGGTGAGGCTGCCCGATGGCCGGCCCAAGCTGCGGTTGCTGGACGGGGGCATCTTCGAGAACTCCGGTGTTGATACCTTGTCCGACATGCTTATCGACTTAGCCGAGTTCGAGCGGCCATGCGGCCCGAACACCGGCGCAGCGGGTGGAGCCTTGGGTCGAATTCCATCCGCTGGTGATCAGCGGTTATCAGCTCAACCAGGCCTCGCGGGATTCAGGGCTCAGGGGAGAACTGCTGTCGCCGGTGTCGGCGATGTTGTCGGCCAGGGTGCAGCGCGCGGGGATGGCGTCCTACCGACTGTTTCTGCAGCGCGGCTATCACTGCGGCAAGCCGAACCAATCCGAGAAGTGTCGGTCAGGCGGATTGCGGTTCCTGGTGCTCAATCACGAGGACTTCCGGTTGCCACTCGGCTGGCAATTGTCGACATTCACGCGCGACGTGGTGATGCATCATGTCGGACGAGCGGATCAGTGCGATCCGATTCCAAGCATCCGCGATATGTTCGTGGGGCCGTCATCGTATCAGCGGCGGCAATACACAGTGCGTGAGAACAATTGCACGGCCTGCGCGGTACGCCAGACCTTGCGCGGTGTGGCGTTCGACGCGGCCTCGTGCAGAGTGCAGAACTGAGAGTTTGCGTATGTCCGACCTGATCGATCGCCGGCATCTGTCGTTTGTCCTCGACGAGGTGCTGGACGCGCCCGCCCTTCTCGCGCTTGACGGTTTCGCTGGCCATGATCGCGAGGGGGTGAGCGCCATTCTGGATACAGCGGAGCGGATGGCGCGGGAGTTTTTCCTGCCGTCCTATGCCAGGCTCGACGCCAGCGAGCCGCACGTGGCGAATGGCCGTGTGGTTTTGCCGGATGACATCCGGATGGCGCTCGATGCTTTTCGCGACGCAGGGTTTCCCGCAATGTTGGCCATGCCCGAAGATGGGGGGCTAGGCGTGCCGCGGACGTATGGCAATGCCGCATTCTTGTGGTTCCAGGCCGCCAACATCTCGATTGCCAACTATGCGATGCTTTCGATGAGTGCGGCCGAGCTGCTGGCGCATCATGGCAGCCCCGATCAAAGGCAGCGCTACATGCAGCCGCTGTTGGAAGGGCGCTTCCACGGTACGATGGCGCTCTCTGAACCGCATGCGGGTTCCTCGCTTGGCGACATCACGACGTCGGCTCGACCGCTGGCCGACGGGCGCTATGCGCTCAAGGGCACGAAGATGTGGATCTCGGGCGGTGAGCACGAGCTGGGCGAAACGATCGTGCATCTGATATTGGCGCGGATCGAGGGGGCGCCCAAGGGCGTGAAGGGCATATCGCTGTTCACGGTGCCGCGCATGCGTCTCGACGCGGAAGGACGGCCGACGGTCTGGAACAACATCGCGCTTGCGGGTCTCAATCACAAAATGGGGCAGCGCGGCACGGTCAATACGATTCTCAATGTGGGCGAAGGCGGGGACACGATAGGCGAGATCGTCGGCGAGCCAGGCAAAGGCCTGGCGGCCATGTTCACGATGATGAACGAAGCGCGGATCGGGGTCGCGATGGGGGCTGTCGCGCATGCCAGTGCCGGCTACCGCCATTCCCTTGCCTATGCGCGCGAGCGGCTGCAGGGACGCCATCCCGATTCCAAGGATCCTGGGACAGCTCAGGTCCCCTTGATCGCGCATGCCGACGTGCGCCGAATGCTACTGCAACAAAAGGCGGCGGCTGAGGGCGGCATTGCGTTCGCACTCTACCTTGCGAAGCTTGCGGACTTGAAACGGGCCGGCGGGTCGGCACATGTGCGCGACGAGGCTGGGCTGCTGCTCGATTTTCTTACACCCGTCTTCAAAGGCTTGGTTCTCGGAAGAATGTCTACTCGCAAACTTCAATGCCATTCAAGTTCTGGGCAGGGCTGGTTATACGCGTGACCACCTCGAGCAGCACTATCGGGACAATCGGCTCAACCCCATTCATGAGGGGACCAACGGTATTCAGGCGTTGGACCTTCTGGGACGCAAGGCGACCATGCTGAACGGTCGCGCATTGGGGCTTTTCCTCAATCGCCTGAGTGAGACCAGTGTGGCTGGTCGACGGAGTGGCTTGGACGATGTCGCCGAAGCTCTCAGGCAAGCGACCGAAGCTGTCGTGGCGGCGACCGCCAAGCTTCATGAGACTTCAAAGCAGTCCGGCGTGCGAGCCAGTCTGGCGTTAGCGTGGGACTGACTGGAGCTTGTCGGGCAACCTCATTCATCTGGATCTGGCTTGAGCAAGCCCGTTGGAGCCCAAGGCCGGGCGCCGGCGGATGCTGCAGGCGGCATTTCGTGACGGGCTGGTCGCGACTTCCCGCCATGTGGCAAGTGTCACTTTGCCTCGCGCACGTGCCGCGGCTGACCGGATCGCTGCCGGTGAAAGCCGGTTGGCCTATGCGACCATGACCGACGCCATGTTCGGCTAGCCGCGAAACGGGCAGGGGAGCTCATGCTCGTCGCTACCCGCTGGTTGGTTCCAGGCGGTATGCCGCTGGTTGTGCTTGGGTGCGGCTTCAGCCGGAAGCTGGCGATGGCTTGCTCCTTCTCTGATGCAGGCCCAAGGCTGGATCGACGATCGACTGGCCTTCTGGCGCAGCTCGGCGCCGATCTGCTGGGCGCGGCGGTGGATCAGAGAGGCGATCAGGCGATCCTTGATCTTGTCGAACGGGGGCGCCACGGTTGCGCTTGTCCTCGACTTTGATCAGATGCCAGCCGAATTGGCTCTTCACCGGCATCGACACTTCGCCTTTGGCCAACAGAGGCGGCTTCCTCGAACTGTGGCACCATGCGGCCGCGGCCGAAATAGCCGAGGTTGCCGCCATCCTCTTTGGAGCCTGGGTCGGCAGAACTGGCGGGCCATATCCTTGAATTCAGCCCCGTGGGCAATCTTCTCGAAAATCTCGCGCGCCTTTTCTGGGACTCGACCGGGATATGACTGGCCGCGAACTTCCTCGCGCGGTGGGGCCTTGGCGATTTTCAGCGTCGTAGAACTTGCGCGCGTCGGCTTCAGTGACGGAGGCCTTGATGGTCTCTTCGAAATAGGTGTCGCGCATGGCGCAGCGCTGCCAGTAGTGCTGGCGCTCGTTGTAGGTCTTGTGAGTGGCCAACTTGGCTTTCTCGCCGGCGCCGCGAACAGAATGTTCTCGATCAGGTACTCGAGCAGGACGCGGCGGCGCTGGTCGGGCGGTAGCGATCCCACATCTGCCCCGATTTCGCTTTCGGCGAGGCGAAGATCGGCCTCCGTGATGTCGCGGCCATTCACCTTGCCCGGCTGTAAACTGCTGCATCCTGTGCAAATGCTGGCGGAGGGCCGGCCGCAATTGCAACTGCGGCCGCGAGCGACAGGGTCACGAGCACGTGCGGGAACGGCTTGCTTTATTCTGTTCACCGAGACTGATCCTTGAAGAATTGATCCGAGCTTGCTTTAGCTGGTGCTGCGGGCCACGCGGCGATGCGCAGTCGGGGCCGCAAGACTGTTGGCTGTCGAGCGGGGGGCGGCGTGGCCGGTTGGTACACGTCCGGGGCGCCACAGCCAAGTGGATGCTTTGGCGAGGCTCCAGTTCAGGCAGAGATGGGACTTGATGACGTGGCCGAATTGCGGCCGGCGGCGCACGATCAACAGGTGCTTCACAATACCCCGGCCGCGCCGGACGGTGTTTATCATTCGTTCACGTGGCTGCACCGGGCGTCGCGTTGACAGAAAAGCCTGTGCTCCTTATCTGTTGCGGACCGGCTTGGCCGGCTCGCAGCGGACGTCTTTGAGCATCACGTTGTGGCCCATTGCAAGATGGGCGCATCACTCTGCGCAAAAGCACGTCTGTGGACGAGCAGATCTTGAACGCGCCGCCAAGGGCGCCGAGCCCGTCCCGGATATCGGGCGCGGGCCATCTGACTTGAGGCCACTTTCCATGCTGTCGATCGGTTCGATTGCAACGAAGATTTTTGGTTCATCCAACGATCGCAGACTGAAGAGCTACAATCCGCGGGTTGCGGCGATCAATGCGCTGGAAGACGAAGTCAAGGCCTTGTCCGATGACGCATTGCGGGCCAGGACGACGCAGTTTCGCGAGCAGATCGCGGCCGGGACCGCCATCGATGAGCTGCTGGTTCCCGCCTTTGCGACGGTGCGGGAAGGTGCGCGCCGGTCGCTCGGGATGCGGCATTTCGATGTCCAGCTGATTGGCGGCATGGTGCTCCACGAGGGCCGCATCGCCGAAATGAAGACCGGCGAAGGCACAACGCTGGTTGCGACATTGCCGGCCTACCTCAATGCGCTCACAGGGCGCGGCGTCCACATCGTGACCGTGAACGATTACCTCGCACGGCGCGACTCGGAGTGGATGGGTACGGTGTTCCGGTTCCTCGGGCTGACCGTCGGTTGCATCCTGCACGAGCTCGACGACGAACAGCGCCGCGCGCAGTACGCCTGCGATATCGTCTACGGCACCAACAACGAATTCGGTTTCGACTATCTGCGCGACAACATGAAAATGAGCGCGCACGAGATGGTGCAATTCGGCGGCCGGCCGCCGGAGCTGGCGGGCCATTATTTTGCGGTCGTGGACGAAGTCGACTCGATCCTCATCGATGAGGCGCGCACGCCGCTGATCATTTCAGGGCCGGTCGAGGACAAGGCCGATCTCTACGTCCAGGTCGATGGCTATGTGAAGGAATTGGTGGCGGAGCACAACAAGCTCGAGGCCGATCTTACCAAGACGCTGAGCCGTGAAGAACTGAAAGAGGCCTTGAAGGGGCAGGGGCTGGTCGATCTCGACGAGAAGCAGCGGCAAGTGGCGCTGACCGAAGCCGGCAGCATTCGAATCGAGGAATTGCTGGAGGAAGCGGGCCTGCTCAACGGAAGTGGGCTCTATGACGTCGAGAACGTTTCCATCGTGCATCATGTGAACCAGGCCGTTAAGGCACACAAGATGTTCCAGCGGGACAAGGACTATATCGTCAAGGATGACCAAGTCGTCATCATCGACGAGTTCACGGGCCGCATGATGCAAGGCAGGCGGTATTCAGAAGGCCTCCATCAAGCGCTGGAAGCCAAGGAAGGGGTGGAGATCCAGCCCGAGAACCAAACGCTGGCTTCGATCACCTTCCAGAATTTCTTCCGCCTCTATGAGAAGTTGTCGGGCATGACCGGTACGGCTTCGACGGAAGCCAACGAGTTCATGGACATCTATCGCCTGGAGGTGATGGAGATCCCGACCAACGTTCCGGTTGCGCGCGCGGACCTCGATGACGAGGTGTACCGGACGGCGCGTGAAAAGTGGGATGCCATCATCCGGGATATCGTGGCGGCGCAGCAGCGCAAGCAGCCGGTGCTGGTGGGCACGGTTTCGATCGAGAAGAGCGAAACGCTGTCGGAGCTGCTGAAGCAGAAGGGCATCAAGCATCAGGTTCTCAACGCCCGTTTCCATGAGCAGGAAGCGCAAATCATCGCGCAAGCCGGTGTACCTGGTGCGGTGACGATTGCGACCAATATGGCGGGGCGCGGAACGGACATCCAGCTCGGCGGTAACGTGGACTTCCGGGTCAATGAATGGATCGGCGTTTGCGAGAAGGCGGGCAATCCGCCGACGCCGAGCGAGATCGAAAAGCGCAGGGGAGAAATCCGGGCGGAGGTCGAGCGCGACAAGGCTGTGGTGATGCAGGCCTCGGAGGTTGTGGAACTGGCGCCGGCGAAGAACGGCAAGGCAGCCAAGACCGTGACATTGCCCGGCGGCCTCTATGTGATGGGGACAGAGCGTCACGAAAGCCGGCGCATCGACAATCAGCTGCGCGGACGTTCAGGCCGCCAGGGCGATCCGGGCCGGACGAAGTTCTATCTGTCGCTCGAAGACGATTTGATGCGCATTTTTGCCGCCGACCGCATCGACGGCATGCTTCAGAAGCTCGGCCTGCAGGAAGGCGAGGCCATCATCCATCCTTGGATCAACAAGGCTCTGGAGAATGCCCAGAAGAAGGTCGAGGATCGCAACTTCGAGGGCCGCAAGCAGGTTCTCAAATATGACGACGTGATGAACGATCAGCGCAAGGTCATCTTCGAGCAGCGCTTGGACATCATGGCGACGGAAGATGTGTCCGAGACCATCGAGGACATGCGCGAGCAGCTGATTGCCGAGATGGTGAGCCGGCACATTCCTGAGAATGCCTATGCCGAGCAATGGGATATCGAAGGGCTGGAAAGCGACGTCAAGCGCGTGTTCGGGCTGGATGTGCCGATCAACGCATGGGCGGCGGAAGAAGGCATTGCCGACGAGGAAATTCGCGAACGCCTGAGCAAGACGATCGGTGAAGCTGCGGATGCAAAGGCTGCAGAGCTTGGCGAAGAGATCCTGCGCAATTACGAAGGCGCGCAGAGCATGTTGGCTTTCGTCGAAAGCGAGCCGAAGCTCAAGGAGCAGCTCGAAAGAGAGCCGACACAGGAGGGGCTGACGGCGCTTGGCAAGGCCATTCTGGATGCCAACCGCAGCGAGATCACAATCAACGCGGACAGTCTGGACGAAGCCTACGAGCAGGCTGATGGCATCGGCTTCTCATTCCTGCGTCAGTATTTCGATGCACGGGGATTGGTCGAGGCCATCAATTCGGCGCCGAGCAAGGAACCTGCAACCGTCGGCAAATTGCGTCTGAAGGACATCGAGAAATCGATCCTGTTGCAGACGCTCGATCATCTGTGGCGCGAGCATCTGGTGACGCTGGAGCATCTCAGGCAGGTCATCCATCTCCGAGGGTATGCGCAGCGCGATCCGCTCAACGAGTACAAGTCCGAGGCCTTCCAGTTGTTCGAGGCCATGCTGGCCGAGCTGCGCGAAGCTGTGACCAGCCAGATCATGGGCCTGACGTTCTCGGCTGACGAGCCGTTGCCGAACGAGGCGCATGAGCCCTTGCCGGAGATGTACGCGCATCACATCAATCCGATCACGGGCGAGGACGAGTTCGAGCTTGCGGATGCGATATTGACGGGCAGGCCCGATGCAATGCAGGAAGCGGCCGAGCCGCGTGTGGCGCCGGTCAAATCGCGCAAGGGCGCAGGCGCTGTAGATCCCAATGACCCATCGACGTGGGGGCGGGTTGCGCGGAACGACAAATGTCCTTGCGGATCGGGCAAGAAGTACAAGCATTGTCACGGTCGCCACTGACCGGTTTCAAGGGCCTGGTAACCCGAGACTGGCGCGCGCAAAGTTCGCCGCTGGGTCGCGAACGAGGGCGCGCCTTCTGCGACGGTGCGTGCTGGTATGCCGTGAGCGCGGCCAACCGAGGACATTGACGATGAGCCGACCGGAATTTCCCATTCGCATCGCGCCGTCGATCCTGGCCGCTGACTTCGCCAATTTCGGTGCGGAGTGCCGTGCCGTCGAAGCGCAAGGTGCGGACTGGGTGCATGTCGACGTCATGGACGGCCATTTCGTCCCCAACATCACGTTCGGGCCGGCTATGTGTGCAGCGATCCGGCCGCACATCAAAACGGTGATGGACGTGCACCTGATGGTGGCGCCGGTCGATCCGTATCTGGAGGCGTTCGCTCAAGCTGGTGCCGACGTTCTCACTGTGCATGCCGAGGCTGGGCCGCATTTGCATAGCTCGCTCCAAGCTGTGCGGGCGCTCGGTAAGAAAGCGGGTGTGGCGCTCAATCCCGGGACACACGAGAGCGCCATTGCCCATGTGCTGGATCTCATCGATTTGGTTTGCGTGATGACGGTCAACCCGGGTTTCGGTGGGCAATCGTTCATTCATTCGCAAGTCGATAAGGTTCGCCGGCTGCGCCAGATGATCGGCGAAAGGCCTGTTCATATCGAAATCGATGGTGGTGTGACACCGGAGACGGCAGGCGCTGTGATTGCGGCGGGAGCTGATGTGCTGGTGGCGGGGTCTGCAGCCTTCAAGGGCGGTTCGGTGGAAAAGCCTGAAGCCTATGGCCGCAATATACTGGCCATCCGCAAGGCGGCCGAGTCGGCCCGCAGCTGAGGTTTCAGGTTTAGGTTCGTGCCCATTGCACGTGAGCGCAGCAGTTTCGTCATTGGAGATAGTTCATGGAAATGCGTCAGCTTGGTCGAAGTGGGCTCAAGATTGCTCCGCTGATCTTTGGCGGCAATGTGTTCGGCTGGACGGTCGACGAGAAGCAGTCGTTCGACTTGCTGGATGCATTTGTTGATGCCGGTTTCAACTGTGTGGACACGGCGGATGTCTATTCACGCTGGGCGTCGGGCAATAAAGGCGGCGAGAGCGAGATCATTATCGGCAACTGGTTCAAGGCTCGGGGAAGCCGTAGCAAGGTGGTCTTGGCCACGAAATGCGGGCTTGAAATGGCGCCCGACAAGAAGGGGCTCGCGAAGGCCTACATCGTGCAAGCTGTCGAGGATTCGCTGAAGCGGCTGCAAACGGATTACATCGATCTCTATCAATCCCATCGCGACGACCCCTCGACGCCGGTCGAAGAGACGATGGAGGCGCATGCGCAGTTGGTGAAAGCGGGCAAAGTGCGTGTGATCGGTGCCTCGAATTTCAGCGCAGCGCGGCTGAAGGCGTCACTTGAGGCCAGTGCCAAGGCGGGTATCCCACGCTACGAGACATTGCAGCCCAACTACAGTCTGGTGGAGCGTGGTGAGTTCGAGGGCGACATTCAGAATCTCTGTGTCAAAGAAGGGATCGGCGTCGTCCCCTATTACTCGTTGGCGAGCGGGTTCCTGACTGGAAAGTATCGCTTGGAGGCCGATCTCAAGGGGCGGGCACGGAGTGCGGGCGCCGGCAAGTATCTCAATCCGCGCGGGTTGGCAGTTCTAGCCGCGCTCGACGAAATTGCGGCAGTGACGGGCGCCACGCAGGCCCAAATCGCGCTAGCCTGGCTGCTGGCGCAGCCGGCAATTGCGGCTCCGATCGCAAGCGCGACCAGCACTGCCCAATTGGCTGACATTCTGAAATGCGCCAACGTGAAGCTTAGTGCCTCACAATTGGAGGCGCTCTCGGCGGCCGGGGCCTAACGCTCACGGGCAACAAGTTCGGTTGTGCAAACGGGAGCAAACGGACGCCCAATAAGCGTCCGTTTTTCTTTACATGTGAATGGCACGCTTCTCGACGGCGAGGGCTGCTTCCTTCAACGCCTCGGCCAGGGTCGGATGAGCGTGGCAGGTGCGGGCCATGTCCTCGGAGGATCCTGAAAACTCCATCAACAGTGCCGCTTCCGCGATCAATTCACCTGCTTGCGGGCCGACGATGTGGACGCCCAGGACACGATCCGTTTCGGCATCGGCCAGGACCTTGGCGAAGCCTTCTGCGACGTGGTTGACCTTGGCGCGGCCGTTGGCGGTGAAGGGAAACTTGCCAACACGATAGGCGCGGCCTGCTTCCTTCAATTCCTCCTCGGTGGCGCCGACAGAGGCAACCTCCGGCTTGGTGTAGACGACGCTTGGAATCACCGCGTAGTTGACGTGGCCGGCTTGGCCTGCGAGCTGCTCGGCCAGCGCCAGACCTTCATCCTCGGCCTTGTGGGCCAGCATGGAGTCCTGAAATCACATCGCCGATGGCGTAGATGCCGGCGACATTGGTTTGGTAATGCGCATCGACCTCGATGCGTTGGCGCGTGTCGCGTTTCACCCCAAGTTCGTCGAGTCCCAGACCGTCGGTAAACGGTGTGCGGCCAATGGCAACCAGGACGACATCTGCCGCGATGTTTTCCGGGGGCCACCGGACGCGGGCTCGATCGCGGCTACACAGCCTTCCGCATACTTGGCCATGCCGGTGACCTTGTGGGACAGGCGGAATTTCACGCCTTGCTTCTCGAGCATGCGCTGGAACTGCTTGGCGACCTCACCGTCCATGCCCGGAAGGATGCGGTCCAGATATTCGACCACGGTGACTTCAGAGCCAAGGCGGCGCCAGACGGAGCCAGTTCCAGCCCGATGACGCCGGCGCCGACGACGAGCAGCTTTTTGGGTACTTCGGCCAGCGTGAGTGCGCCGGTGGAGGAAACAACCTGATTCTCATCTATCTCGATGCCGGGGAGGCGGGCGACGTCGGAGCCGGTGGCGATGGCAATCGATTTGGCGGCGAGTTGCTGGTTGCCGCCGGCATTGAGGGCGACATCGACGGTGCCGGGGCCAGCTATGCGGCCAGTGCCGAAGACGACATCGACCTTGTTTTTCTTCAAGAGGTAGGCGACGCCCGCCACGTTGCTTGCGACACCCTCGTCCTTGAAGGACAGCATCTTCGGCAGGTCCAGCTCGGGCTTCACATTGATGCCCATCGCAGCAAAGCCGTGTTTTGCTTCCTCGTACAATTCGCTGGCGTGCAGAAGTGCTTTCGAGGGAATGCAGCCGACGTTGGCGCAAGTTCCGCCGTGGGTGGGGCGCTTTTCGACCACGGCGACCTTGAGGCCGAGCTGGGCTGCACGGATGGCGCACACATAGCCGCCGGGGCCGGTGCCGATGATGATGAGGTCATGGTTGGTGGTCATGCTTTGCTCGCAGAGGTTTGGGCCAATGGCGCAACGAAAGCCCAGACACGGCCGGCTAGCTGGCGAAAGCTGCAATGAGCCCCGAACGCGCACTGGTAGAAGGCGATCGCCGCAAGTCCGTTGCTGACGCAAATGTGCGCCTGGATCCGCGGTGGGTTGGGTCCAACGGCCATGGCTGGTGCCGTCACAGCTCCAGGAAGAAGCGCTGGGGATCCTCGAGGCACTCCTTGACGCGGACGAGGAACGTCACGGCCTCTTTGCCGTCGACGATGCGGTGGTCGTAGCTCAGCGCCAGGTACATCATCGGGCGGGCCACGATCTGGCCGTTGCGAACGACAGGGCGCTCCTCGATGCGGTGCATCCCAAGAATGCCGGACTGGGGGGCATTGAGAATGGGCGTCGACAGCATCGAGCCGTACACGCCGCCGTTGGAGATGGTGAATGTGCCGCCTTGCATCTCATCGATGCCGAGCTTGCCGTCGCGGGCGCGCTTGCCGAAGTCGGTAATGGCCATTTCGATCTCGGCAAGGCTCATACGGTCGGCTTCGCGTACGACGGGGACGACCAGGCCCTTGTCGGTGCCGACAGCGACGCCGATGTGGTAGTAGTTCTTGTAAATGATGTCGGTGCCATCGATCTCGGCGTTGACGGCCGGGATCTCGCGGAGCGCGGTGAGGCAGGCCTTTACGAAGAAGCCCATGAAGCCGAGCTTGGTGCCGTGCCGGCGCTCGAACAAATCCTTGTACTGGTTGCGCAAGGCCATGACGTTGGTCATGTCGACGTCGTTGAACGTCGTCAGCATTGCCGCGTTGTTTTGCGCGTCTTTCAGGCGGCGGGCGATGGTCTGGCGCAGGCGTGTCATGCGTACGCGTTCTTCGCGTGCGGCATCATTCGGCAACGATGGAGCACGGAATTCGGCAGAAGTTGCCGGTGACTGTTGCGGGGGCACATAGAGCGCGGCAGCCTGGGATGGCTGCGATGGGGGGGCAGGCTGGTTGTTGAGAGGTGCCGGTGCGTTCGCCGCCAGTGCGTCTTCCTTCAGGACTTGCCCACGGCGACCAGAGCCGGCTCCTGCCAGGGCGCTTGCTGCGAGGCCTTTTTCTTCCAGTATTTTGCGAGCGGCGGGAGAGGGCGGTGTTTCTTGCGAAGCCGGCTTGGCTGCGGGCTTGGCAGCAGCAGGCTTCGTCTCGGCTGACGCTGGGGAAGCAGATGATGCTGCAGCGCCTTCCTTGATCTTGCCGAGGATGGAGCCAACGGCGACGGTCTGGCCCTCTTCGACCGAAATTTCTCCCATGACGCCTGCGACCGGGGCGGGAACTTCGACGGACACTTTGTCAGTCTCGAGTTCGACCAATGGCTCGTCGATGGCGACGGCCTCACCGGGTTTCTTCAGCCATTTGGCAACTGTGGCCTCGGTGACGGATTCGCCGAGGGTCGGAACTTTGATGTCGATGGCCATTTTGGCTCCCGCGGTGGTCAATGGATTGGCGATACGCAGGCCAAAATGGCCTGCCGCGTGTCTGTCGGTTGGCAACTGCTATTCGAGCTTGGCGAGGGCTTGATCGCAAACGGCGCGCTGCTCGCTTGCGTGTTTGGATGCGAGACCCGTTGCCGTTGCTGCCGATGCTGGCCGGCCCACGTAGCGGGCGCGTTTGGAACGCGTGCCGGCGTGATCGAGCACCCATTCCAGGTTCGGCTCAACGAAGGTCCAGGCTCCCATGTTGCGTGGCTCTTCCTGAGCCCAGACGACTTCGGCGTTGGGAAAGCGTTGCAGTTCCGCAATGAGCGCCCGGGCTGGGAACGGGTAAAGCTGCTCGACGCGCATCAGGTAGACATCGTCGATGCCTGCGGCTTCGCGGGCTTCATAGATGTCGTAATAGACCTTGCCGGAGCATAGAACGACACGGCGAATCTGCTCGTCGCGCTTGAGGATGATTTTTTCGCCGCGATTTAGCTGAGCATCATCCCACAGCACGCGATGAAATGTGGTGTCAGGGCCCATCTCGTCGAGCCGCGATATGACCCTCTTGTGCCGCAGCAGGGACTTCGGGGTCATCAGGATCAGGGGTTTCCTGAACTTGCGGTGCAGCTGGCGACGCAGGATGTGAAAATAGTTGGCTGGTGTCGTGCAATTGGCGACTTGCCAATTGTCCTCGGCAGAGCTTTGCAAGTAGCGCTCCAAGCGGGCCGAGGAATGCTCTGGGCCCTGGCCTTCGTAGCCGTGCGGCAGCAGGCAGACGAGCCCCGACATTCTCAGCCATTTCCGTTCGCCGGACGAAAGGAACTGGTCGAAGACGACCTGTGCGCCGTTGGCGAAGTCGCCGAACTGGGCTTCCCACATGACGAGGCAATTGGGCTCGGCAAGGGAGTAGCCGTATTCGAAGCCAAGCACGGCTTCTTCCGACAGCATCGAGTTGATGACCTCGAAGCGGCCCTGGTCTGCAGAGATGTGTTTGAGGGGGGTGAAGCGGCGCTCGGTTTGCTGGTCGTAGAGAACGGAATGGCGCTGGGAAAACGTGCCGCGTTCGACGTCCTGGCCTGACAGGCGAACGGGATAGCGTTCCTGCATCAAAGTGCCGAAAGCCAGATGCTCGGCCATGGCCCAGTCGATGCCCTGACCGGTTTCGACCATCTCTCGCCGACGTTCGACCAGACGCACAATGGTGCGATGGGCATTGAAGTCCTGAGGCAGCGTCGTAATCCGGCGACCGACGTCGCGGAGGACGTCGAGATCGACGCCCGTGTTGCCACGGCGCGCGTCGTCCTCGGCAAAGCCGACACCGGCCCAGCGACCGTCCAGCCAGTCGGCCTTGTTCGGCTTGTAGCTCTCCGCGGCCACCATTTCCTCATCCAGTCGCTGGCGGTAATCGGCGCGCAACTGTTCGAGCTCGGACTGGGTGATGACGTCTTCTTCCACCAGTCGCTTGGCGTAGATATCCGACGTGAGCGGGTGGGCCTTGATTTTCCGGTACATGATCGGCTGAGTGAACGACGGTTCGTCGGACTCGTTGTGGCCGTAGCGGCGGTAGCAGACCATGTCGATGACGACCGGTTTTTGGAACCGCATGCGGAATTCGATGGCGATCTTGGCAACATGCACGACCGCCTCTGGATTGTCGGCGTTGACGTGGAAGATTGGCGCCTCGACCATCTTGGCGACGTCGGTGCAATAGGGGGACGAGCGCGAGTAGCGCGGATTGGTCGTGAAGCCGATCTGATTGTTGATGACAAAATGGATAGTGCCCCCGGTGCGGTGGCCCGTGAGGCCCGAGAGGCCCAGGCATTCAGCGACAACGCCCTGGCCTGCAAAGGCTGCGTCACCATGAATCAGCAAGGGTAACACCGGCTCACGATGCCCGGGCTTGCAGCCGAGCTGGTCCTGCTTGGCGCGGACCTTGCCCAACACAACGGGATCGACGATCTCGAGGTGGGAGGGGTTGGCGGTCAGCGACATGTGCACTTTGTTGTTGTCGAACTCGCGGTCGGACGACGCGCCCAAGTGGTATTTGACATCGCCCGAACCCTCGACGTCGTCCGGCTTGAATGAGCCACCCTTGAATTCATTGAAGATCGCGCGGAGTGGTTTCGACATGACGTTGGCCAGAACGTTGAGCCGGCCGCGATGGGCCATGCCAAACACGATCTCTTTCAGGCCCAACTGACCGCCGCGCTTGATGATCTGCTCGAGGGCGGGCACGAGGGATTCGCCACCGTCGAGACCGAAGCGTTTGGTGCCAGTGTATTTGACATCGCAGAATTTTTCGAAGCCCTCGGCTTCAATCAACTTGTTCAGGATGGCCCGCTTGCCTTCGTCGGTGAAGCGAATGTCCTTGGCTTCGCCTTCGATGCGCTCCTGGATCCAGCGCTTCTGTGCCGGGCTGGTGATGTGCATGAACTCGACACCAACGTGCCGGCAATAGGTGCGGCGCAAGATGCGCAGTATCTGGCGAATGGTGGCCGTTTCCAGCCCCAACACCTTGTCGATGAAGATCGGGCGGTCAAGATCCGCCTCGGTGAAGCCGTAGGTTTCGGGTTTGAGCTCCTCGTGGCGCTTGCGTTCAACCAGGCCGAGGGGATCGAGATCGGCCGCCAAGTGCCCCATGACGCGGTAAGCGCGAATCAACATCAACGCCCGCAAACTGTCCTGCGTGGCGCGAAAGGATGCTGCGGGCGAAAGCTCGACGCCCAGGCTTTGAGCGCGCTGGCCCAATTTCGAGCGGATGTCCTGCTCGGTGCTGGCGTAGTCGGCGGTGAGAGCGGAAATCAACTCGCTCGACTGGGTCATCTCGCCTAGTTCGCGGCCCCAGGTCGGGCGATGACCGTTGCCGTCCTGCTGGCCTTCCCCATGTCTCGGTCCGCGCTCCTGCTCCTCATGTAAGCCCTGGAAAAACAATCGCCATTCGTCGGTGACAGAGCCTGGATTTTCCTCGTAGCGCTCCTGCATCTGCTCGACGTAGGCAGCGTTCACGCCGTTCAGAAACGAGGTTCGAAGGAACATCAGGTTCTTTTCGTTGCGCGACATTGGCAAGTCCTTCGTAACGGGCGCGGCGTGCTGCCTCGTTCAGGTGTTGGCAGGGGCGTCAGCAGACTTCTTGGGTCTTACGTGGCATTGACCGACGACAAGCGTTGTGCAGTGCGGCATTCATAGAGCAATTCTTTGGAATGGTTAAGTTCGGAGTCGCCATAATCCCCGGGCTGGAGGCGAATTTTCATCTGCTCTGAGGCGTCCCGGCAGCGACCATTGCTCGAGCGATGAAGCTTCAGCGCAATCGGGCTGGTCGGGACGTCTGACGGATTGGGGGGTTGTCCGGGGCCGCTGAAATTGGCACCATGGTGGCGACGGACAGGCGCGGCGCGCGTGTTGCTCGCGTTCTGTCGTTCAAAAACACTGAAGGGAGAATCCATGAAGTTGTTCAACTCGTACGGCACTGTTGCCAGTGCCGTCGCGTTGTCCGTTGTTGCGTGGAGTGGCAGTGCGGCACGCGCGCAGGAGGTGAAGCTGCCGCCGTCCATGGTGTGGAGCGCCTGATTCGGTTCGAGCGGTTATGCCCGAGGCATCGTCGCCAATGCCCTACAGACCAAATTCAAGAACGCATCCGCATCGTGCCGGCGGAACTTCGATTGGTACGCATGTTGCCGATGCTCACCGGCAAGGTGATACGGCTTCCTGGCCAACGAGGCCTATTTTGCGGCCGAAGGCACACTTGCGTTACCGGTGTCGCCTCGGGTACCCAAGACCTCAGATCGTGCTGGGAGCGTCCGCCTCGGTTGGTATGTCGGTTGCCAAGGATACAGGCGTCAAACAGATCGCGGACCTCAGATGCAGCGGATCGGTTACGTCAAGGCAATCCGTCGGTCAATGTGAAGAACGACGCCTATTGCGTTTGGCGGTTTGACCCTGCGAGACATTCCAGGTCGTGTGGTTCGGCAGCTATGGCGCCATGAAGGATGCCGTGCTGGCCAATCAGCTTGACGCGTTCGGCTCGGTGCCGACGTCGGCCAATATGCGGCAGATCAGATCTTCACCGCGTGGCCTGGTCGGCGCCGTTCGATCCAGCCAGCGGAAGCGGCGGAAAGCCATCACCGACGTTGTCAGCTTTGCCGGGCCCTAAAGAAACCAAGGGTGCGGGAATGTCTGAAAAATCCGGTCTGGCTGGTGGGCTACCGCTATCCGATGATCACGACCTATGCTTCGACGTCGGCTGATGGGGTGTACAATCTGGTGAGCGATCGACCAGTCCTTCGATCTCTTCAAGACAACGACGGCCAGCTCGGTGAACTGGGAAGTCAAGCGCTCGATCCTGCCGCCTGCAGATGCGCCCATTCAACCAGAAGGCGCCATCAAGTATGCCGGGAAAAAGGCTACTGGACCAAGGAAGCCGAGAGTGGAACAACAAGCGGCTTGCACGCCTGAAGAGGTGCGTGAGGGCGGGACAAGGCACAGGCAGATTACGACAAGCTTGTTGCCGAAAAGGCTGCCAAGAAAGAAAAATTCTCGGCTGAAAAGGGCTGGCCCGAATATTGGGAAGCCTACATCAAAGAACCTGAAGAACTAAAGCTGTTTGATTGCGATCGCCGGAAGAGCACACGGACACGTGTCATTTTCCGGGCGATCGTGCAGCACAATCTGAGCCGGTCGAAGGGGATGTTTCGCATCCATTGCCGGTCCTCGCATTTTATTCGGACATCTATGTGTCTGCGGGCGGCAGAGATGACCGGGCATTGGCTCCACGTATGGGTGGAGGCTCGGGCTCCACTCCAGCGCAAGCATGCATGATGAAGTGATCAGCCGGCCAGATGATGGCGGCGCCCAGCTAATCCGAGTGACAACATGAGCTACGTGGCGGCGGACAAACCACTGATTGCGGAGGGCCCGAGCGAGCGGCGCCTTTCAGGATTTACACTCTGGCTGGTCATGGCGTTGGGCTTGATCGGTATTTTGCTGAATATCAATCGGCTGTTCAATTTTCAATTCGGTATGGGCATTTTGCTCATCGACACCTCTTACTACTATCTTTTGACGGGCATCTTCCTCGCACTCGTTTTTCTGGTTTATCCCGCGCACGACAAGAGTACGCCGGGGGTGTTCGAGTGGATCGTTTTTGTTGTCGCTGTAATGGCCATTGCCTATGTGGGCTGGCACGGCTTCGGCATGCTCCAGGGCGGATTTGGTAGTCTGAAGCCGCTGGAAATGGCGCTTGCAGCGCTTGTCATCGCGCTGCTCGCGCTGGAAATCGTGCTGGTTTATCCGACGCACTCGTATAGCGAGGGCAGTCCGGCTTGGTTCGATTGGATCTTGTTCATCGTTGCTTGCGGGGCAATGGGTTATCTTTCGTCCAATGGCGAACGGATCGTGCAAGAGGGATGGGACATCCTGGCGCCGACTTCGGCGACGATCACCGCGGGTATCGTGTGTCTGCTTGTGCTTGAATCGATGCGCCGCGTTGGCGGCCCGTTGTTGTTCCTGATCTGCCTCTTCTTCTTCATGTATCCGCTGTTTGCCGACAACATGCCTGGCTTCCTTTGGGGGCCAGCCAGCCCGGTCGACGAGTTCGTGCGTCAACATGCGCTCGGCACCGAGAGCATCATCGGCGTGCCTATGCGCACCGTCGCCGGCCTGCTGATCGGCTTCCTGTTGTTCGGCTCGGCGCTGGTTGCCACGGGGGGCGGCGAGTTCTTCATGACCTTTGCGACCGCGCTCATGGGTCGGGCGCGTGGTGGGCCGGCGAAGGTCGCAATCCTGTCTTCGGGGCTTTTCGGCTCTCTTTCCGGTAGCGTCATTTCCAACGTAGTGACGACCGGCCAGATGACGATCCCGACCATGAAGCGGGTCGGTTATCCGCCGCAATATGCGGCGGCCGTGGAAGCGTGTGCGTCGACAGGCGGTGCGCTGATGCCGCCCGTGATGGGTGCCGTTGCCTTCATCATGGCTGAGTATCTCAATATCTCCTACGCGACCGTCATGATCGCGGCGACTATCCCGGCTTTGATGTTCTACGTGGCCTTGCTGATCCAGGCGGATTGCTATGCTGCCCGCAACGGTCTCAAGGGGCAGCCAGCCAGCGAGATTCCGGCGCTTTGGCCCGTCGTCAAAGTGGGCTGGCATTACCTCTTCTCGCTTATTCTGCTTATCTATCTGCTGGTGTGGGTTGGCAACGAGTCGCATGCGCCCTTCTATGCAACGCTCGTTCTGATCGTGACCAGCATCATCAATGGCTGGATCACAGGGGTGAACAAGTTCCACTTCGGGCGCCTGCTGCACATGCTGGACGATGGCGTCAAGAACGTCACCAATATCGTCGGCATCCTCGCAGGCATCGGCCTGATCGTGGGCGCATTGTCCTACACGGGTGTGGGTGGCGCCTTCTCGCGGGAACTGGTGCAGTTCGCCGGTGGCAACATCTACCTGTTGTTGTTCTTCGGTGCTGTCACGTCGTTCATTCTCGGCATGGGGATGACGGTTTCGGCCTGCTACATCTTCCTGGCGGTGGTGATGGGCCCGGCCATGATCAACGCCGGATTGGACCCCGTGGCGAGCCACTTGTTCATCCTGTACTGGGGTGTTTTGAGTTACATCACGCCGCCGGTTGCGCTGGCTGCGATTGCTGCGTCGACGATTGCAGGATCAAAGCCGATGCCGACCGGGTTCCTGTCGATGCGGCTGGGGCTCATCAACTTCATCTTGCCGTTCCTGTTCGTGTTGAACCCAACCTTGATCCTGCGTGGCGACACGCTGGCCATCATTCACAATGTCAGCACGGCGCTGATATCTGTGTTCTTGATGGCGTGTGCGTTCGAGGGGTTCCTGCATGGAGTCGGACGGATCAGCCTCTTGTCCAGGGGGTTGCTGTTGGCGGCAGCCGGCTGCCTGCTGGTGCCGGGCGTCTATACTGACATCGCTGGTGCGGCGCTGGTGGTTGCAAGCTTCGTTGCCGGCAAGGTCACGTCGGATCGGGAGTCGGAAACGCGCCCTGCCAGTTGACGTTCGACAGCGGGCGTTGCTGCGCTGAGCGGTCGTACTTCTGTGATTGCCCACAATAAGACATGGCCGGTCAGGAGATCTTCCTGCCGGCCATTTTTCGTGTCGCAGAATTGCGCGCCCCTATTCTATTGATCAGGCCGGTAAACTCGGCTGTCAGGCGTTCGTGGATGGGCGCCGGTGCAGCATGGCCTGAAACCACAGCGCAATCGCGGGACGGATAGCGGCAGCGATCAGGTAGATCACAGGCGCATGCCAGCGGTCGACAATGGGGGCTGCCAGAAACACGCCCAATGACTGGCCGATGAACAGCGCCAATGCAAAGAGAGACACCCCTAGGCCCCGCGTCTCGGGCGCCATTTGCGTAGCGTTGGTCTGCAGCGTGTTGTGAATCATGTAGAAGCCAAGGCCGAGGGCGACCATGACCGGCGGAACCAGGATCGCCTGCGGTGCGAGGGCCAGGGCGACGTAAGCCGCGCACAAGATTCCACCACCGCCAATGGCAAGGCCTCTCTCGCCCAGAACTTTGATCAGATACCGGGCTGACAACGAATACGTGATCGCGCCCAGCCCGAAGACCGCCATTGCCGCGCCAATGACGGCGAAACCCAGATCAAAACGGTGGTGAAGGTCTGCGCCGATGTAGGCGAAGGCACCATAAAAGGCAAAGCCTTCGATAAGAACGGACACCAGCATGACCCGGACCCAAGGCCGGGCCAAGAGGTTCAACATTGCAGCGAGGACGTCACCGAGGCTCGAGTGTCTGATGGCGCCCGGGGTTGTGCTGACGGATTGGTCTGAGCTCGATGAGCATGGCGATGCCGGCGACCATATGGCAGGCTGCGACCAGGACAAAAACGGCGCGCCAGCCCAAGACGTCGCCAAGAGCGCCGCCGGCTGCCTGGCCGAGGACAATGCCGCTGATCTGAGCCGAAAGGAACCGAGAGCAGGACTGCCTGGCGGCGCTCGAATGGGACGGCGTCGCCGATCCAGGCGAAGGCCAATGGGATGGGGCGGCAGCACAAGCGCCAGCCACGAAGCGTGCGATCACGAGCTGGTCGAGCGTGGCGGATCTGGCGCAAAATGCTGTCGCCACGCCTGTTGCAAGCGATGTCAATGCGGCTACGCGATACTTCCCATAGCGATCGCCGACAGGGCCAAACAGCAATTGGAGCAGGCCATAACCGACTGCAAATGCTGCTACCATGGTTGAGGTTTGTCCCACGGTTGCGCGGAAATCGGCGGCGATTTGTGGGAGGAGTGGATCGCACACGCGCAGATTTATGGAACTCGAGAAAGCGGCTGAGCGCCAGCAAAACGAAGGTGCGCGTCGGTGCTTGCGACCAGGGTGCCGTTAGATCGCTCTCGGTCACGCGCTGCTCCTGGTGTGGCGGAAGTGGGCCGCCCGTGATGGAATTTGCCGTTGTTGGGGCTAAGAACGGGAGGCGGCGTCAGGGGTCAACGTGTCAATTGGCGCACTGCTTGCTGGCGCCAGCGGTCGACATTGCCGTTGACATAGCAACGGGCGGTGGCCTCAGTCGGATATGGCAAGGTGGCGGTTTGACGCCATCGGCAGACCTGGAGCGCTCGACGTCCATGATTCGTTTTCGGCGAATTTTCGATCTGGCCTCGGAGGCTGACGAGCAGCGTTTTGCCGAAGTTGTTGAGATGTTCAATGCCGCTTTCCCCTATGAACCGGAAGGCATCGAGCAGATCGGCCGGGTTATTCGTGAGCGCAAGCGGGTCGGTTTCGATCCCGTATTGGTTATTTCCACGAACAGGCGCGGTCGGGTGACTGGTTTTGCATTCGCCTATTATTTCCCGGAAATCGAATTTTCCTATCTGCAGTATATTGCCAGCGATCCTCGGACCCCTGCGCGTGGCATCGGCACGGCCTTTATGAGGCACTTCGCGAAGTGCTGGCGGCAAAGGGCGCACGGGGCTTGCTGCTGGACGTGCCGCCAGCGGAGGCCTCCAAGCTCAAAGACCTATCGCGTCTCTCGGTGAACCGGCAGCGACTGAGGTTCTATGCGCGCTATGACGTGCAGAAGGTTGCCGGGACGCTTTGGGACGTGGAGCCCAATCCGCGAAATGAAGGTTACCTGACGACGCTGCTCTATGATCCGCTCGGGCGGCGACCGCGGTTGGCACGGCGCGATGCGCGGCGCAGCGTGCGCTTCATCCTGGTCGAACAGTATGGCTTCGAGCCCGACGATCCTTTCGTGGGGCGCATCGTCGAGTCCTTCGACAAGGATCCGGTGGTGGTCGAGCCGCTCGCTGGAAAACGAGTGGTCGCACGCCCGAGCCGGGGAAAGTACATCGCGCCGCTGAAGGTTGTGGCGGCCGAGCTGCATGTCATCCATCACCTGCGAGAGCGCGGCTATGTGGCGAGGCCGGTCAGGGTGCGCCAGATCTTGAGGGGGCTTGAAGGACTGGCTTTCGAGCGGGTTCCGGCGCGGCATTTTTCAGATGAGCACGTGACTGCGGTGCACAATTCGCACCTGGTCGACTACCTCAAGGCCATGTCGCGGCGGCTCGATGAAAAGGCGATTGTCTACCCAGAAGTTTTTCCGATACGCCGGCCCGACCGGATACCGCGCGCGCTGGAAGATCGCGCCGGCTACTATTGCGCAGATACGTTTACGCCGTTGACGCGGAACGTCTGGCCGGCAGCGCGACACTCGGTGGACGTTGCTCTGACGGCCGCGCGGCTGGTGGCGGAGGGTGAGCGGTTTGCCTATGCGCTGTGCCGGCCGCCGGGACATCATGCGGAACGGCGCATTTATGGGGGCTTTTGTTTCCTCAATAACGCGGCCATTGCCGCCCACTATCTCTCCCGACGCGGGAAAGTAGCGTTGCTCGATATCGATTACCATCACGGCAACGGGGCGCAGGACATCTTCTATGACCGCAGCGACGTGCTGACACTTTCGATCCATGGGCACCCGAGCCATGCCTACCCGAATTTTTCGGGCTATGCCGATGAGCGTGGCGAAGGCGAGGGCAAAGGCTTCAACCGCAACTGGCCGCTGGACCCGCCGGTGGATGATGACCGCTATATCCATGTTCTGGAGGAGGCGATCGCCGTTGCACGAAAGTTCGATCCCAGATTCCTGGTGGTTGCACTGGGGTTCGACATCATGCGGGGCGATCCAACGGGCTCGTTCTCGCTCACGACCCGTGGTCTCGACAGGATTGGACGGCGGCTCGGTACATTGCGCTATCCGATCGTGGTGGTGCAGGAAGGCGGTTATTCGGTTGGTAACCTGCGTGTCGGTGCGCATGCCTTCTTCGAAGGCTTGGCGTCCAGTTGGTACTGAAGGTTGCCGGTTTACCATTCGGGCCGGAATTTGCGCAGCTGCCCGCTTGATTGACGCTTGACGGCGGAACGGCGAAGCACTAGCCATTTTGGCCATGATCAGCCTTGCAACACGAGCTTGCCGCAAACTTCGTTGGGTGAAAACCCGCGCGGCGCTGGTTGTTGTCTGATCTACACCTCATCTCAAGACAGCATTTTCCTAGCGCTGCGCCTGCCCCGAGGCGGCGCTGCATAATGGGCATCGCCTCCGGAGCAAAACCGAGAGGCCCCAAATGTACGTCAATCCAGCCTTCAAAACCGACGAAGATGCCGCCTGGGCTTACGTCAGCGAGCGGGGCTTTGGCACCGTGGTCGCCCATGACGGGGGCCAACCATTGGCGGCGCAGGTGCCATTGCTCGTTCGGGAGCAGGCAGGCACGGGACTGCGTACACTCGAGTTCCATGTCGCCAGAGCCAATCCTCTGCACGAGGTCATCGCGCGCCATCCGCGCATACTCGTGGCTGTTTCGGGCCCTGACGCCTACATCTCTCCCGACTGGTATACATCTGCCGATCAGGTTCCCACTTGGAACTATCAGTCGGCGCATATCGTCGGTACAGGGTTGGCCATGGAAGCAGGGCGGACGCTCGAACATGTCGAGCGAATGAGTCTGCATTTCGAGGAGCGGCTGGCGCCCAAGAAGCCATGGAGCACGAGCAAGGTAAGCCCGAAAAAGCTCGAGGCGATGCTGCGGGCGATCGTGGCGATCGAGATCGAAGTCGAGACAATCGAGGCGTCGACGAAGCTTGGTCAGAACAAGTCAGTTGCGGACCGGATGGAGGCGGCGCGTATGCTGGCGTGGCGTGGTGGATGGGCGGAAGCGGCCGTTGCGCGCGCCATGCGACAGCAGATCAAGGCTGGAATGACGGTTGCGAAGGAGGATGCGTGACAATGCTGAAGCTCAAGCCCAACTGCGAGTGTTGCGATCGTGATTTGCCGCCCGACTCGACGGAGGCGATGATCTGCTCGTTCGAATGCACGTTTTGCCAGGACTGTGCACACAGCAAGCTGCCTGGGGGCGTGTGTCCCAATTGCGGGGGCGAGCTTGTGAAGCGTCCCATCCGACCGGCCGATCGGTTGACAAAGTTCCCGGCGTCGCAAGAGCGAGTGGTGAAGAAGCATGCCTTCTGCGCGTGACAGTCGGCTCGATGGTCTTGTGCTGCGCGATCCACGGCCGGGCGATATCGGCTGGGTGGTGCATCGCCACGGTGTGCTCTACCACGTGGAATATGGGTGGGATTGGACGTTCGAGGCGTTGGTCTCGAAGGTGGCGAGCGAATTCATCGAGGGATTCGATCCGGCGCGGGATTGCTGCAGGATTGCTGAAGTTGGTGGCGCCATCATGGGATCTGCTTTTGTGGTCGACGGTGGTGCGGCGGGTGTCGCCAAACTTCGTCTGGTTTATGTGGAGCCTGGTATGCGCGGCACGGGGCTCGGCCGGATGTTGGTTCAGTCGTGCATGGACTTTGCCCGCGAGGCTGGGTATCGGCGGATGACGCTATGGACCAACGACGTGCTCGTTCCGGCGCGGGCGCTCTACCAGAAGCTCGGCTTCGAGCTTGTAGCGTCCGAGCCTTACCGCAGCTTTGGTCATGACCTTGTCAGCGAAACCTGGGACCGGGATCTGTAACGGCTGGCGTTTTGTGTGCAGTGCCTGCGGGCGGTGTTCTCAATGCGGGCGCTTCACCAATGCTGCCATGGCCCTGATCCGGTTCTCCTGGTCGTTGCGCAGCGAATTCTCCTGATAGGTTTTGAGCGCGGGGCCCATGACGAGGTGTGTTCCAAGTGTGGGCACTTGCGCGGCGATGAGCTGATCAGTGCGGGCGCGGCGGGCATTGCGGGTGCGGTCAGTGTTGTCTTCGAAGTGCAAGATTTCGAAATTGGTGGCTTCCAGGTCCGCGCGGGTTTCTTCGAGGGTGGCGAGGAAACTGGTTGCGGCGCTCGCCGCCCAGGGCGTTGGGTAGTGAGGGGTGCCGCCTGGCCCGGCGGTAAGGTTCATGAGGGCCAGCACCCCGCCCGGCTTCAAGACGCGCCAGGCTTCGCGCAGGAAGGTGCGTTTGTCTGCAATGTTCATCACCACGTTGTGTGACCAGGCCCGGTCGAAGCTTTGGTCGGCAAACGGCAATGCGAGCGCACTTCCGACAACGATGGTCACACGAGCGGAAAGGCCCATTGCAGCATTGAGCTTTTCGGCCGCCTCGCAAAAGGCCGGCGTCAGGTCGATACCCGTGACGTGGCAGTGATAGTGGGCGGCCATCCAGCGTGCCGGTCCGCCCACGCCTGAACCAATGTCGAGGAGATGCTCGCCGGCTTTGGGCGCCAGCATTCCGGCAAGCTCACGCGTGGCAGCCAAGCCGCGGCTGTGGAGTTGATCGGCGGGCGCCAATGCGTCAGGTGTGATGGGGGCGTTCGGGCCAAGGCTTTGGCGGACCGCTGCCAGAACCCGTTCGGCGATGCCATCTTTTGCGTAGTGGCTGGTGATAGGGTCCATCATCGCAAAGTCGCCCTTCATCGCGTCTTGCGTGTCGCTCGAAGGGGAAGCACGCAGTAGAGCCGTGCCGCCCCTGCAGCCTTGGGCTTAGCGCGGCTCGGTCCAGCTTTCGGAGAAGGCGAGGGCGCAGGTCGAGAACGGGCGGCCTTCGCGCTCGCGCTTCCAGGCTTGGCCCTTGGCCTGGACGCCGTTGCTGACGAGACGTGTGCCGAGGGCGGGGATCAAAATGGTATTCAGCCCATACTTGCGGCCGGGAATCTGGTTGGGCTGAGTGTGCAGCATGAGGGGATCACCAATGTCGTACCAGGTCAGGGTGATGTCCTCCTCCGTCGTGGTGATGTGCTCGGTCCAGAAGTAGCGGGGATCGCCTTCTTTCTCGAAGGCGGCGTCGACGACGGGGATGCTGGTATCGGCGGTCTCGGGGTTCAACATGCCCTGAATGGAGCCTTGCAGCCATCGTGCCATGGCGATGTTGTCCGAGTAGATCCGCCACTTGTCCTCGGTCAGCTCACTCTTCATGTAGAGGACATGTCCAGGGCCTGCGGGCGAAAAAACGATCCGCCAGAAGCTGGCGTCGGTGGTGTTTGGATCGCCATCCTTCATGGAAAGGCGAATGAAGGGGTTCTCGCCGGTCAGAATGGTCTTGTTGGGATCGGCAATGCTCATAGCTTGTTCCTCAGGTCATGCGCGGCTCGCTGGCGGCCGCTGCTCACGCCAAGTCTGAAGTTTATCACCGCCGGCCCTTGGCGCATGAATATTTCTGTTCCCGCGAATGAACCGAAGATGGTGCCTCGGTGTCGGCGGGCATGCGTTTACGGGCTAGAATGTAATGACAAGGCGTCCGCGTGTGCCGCCAGCTTCGAGGCGACGGTGGGCGTCGGCCGCTTTCTCCGGCGGGTAAGTTTCGGCAACGCGCAAAGTCAGCACGCCTTGCTCGGCAAGTTCCCGCAAACGATCGAGTTTCTCGAACTGACCATCATACGTGCGGACCCAAGTCGGGCGGAATTTGATGCCGCGTTCGGCTTGGCCTTCGAAGCCGCGAACGGCGGTAAAGATGCCGTTGTCGCGCACGGCAGGGACGGCACGCTCATTGAGGACGGCCCCATCGGCGAGGCCGTCGACGCCATCGGGGAAGTGTTGCCGGATCCTGTCGGCGACATCATTGCCGCGGGGGACCACGATGTCGGCGCCGAGTCCCTTGACCAGAGCGTGATCGGCTTCGGATGCATCGGCGATCACGGTCAGTCCTGCGTGTTTGGCGAGTTGGATGACGTAACCGCCATAGGTACCAGCGGCTCCTGTGACGGCAAGGACCTGGCCCGGCTTCAGGTCCATGATATCGAGCGACAGGCGGGCGGTGAGGCCATTCATCGGCAGGGTGCAGGCTTCGACGACGGACTTGCCGGCGGGGATCTTTGTGACGGAACGGGCGCCCAGGACGATCTGCTCGCGATAGCCACCGTGTGCGCCCTTCGGAACGACGAGGGCCATGACGGTGTCGCCCACCTTGATGCCTGTCGTGACGTCTTCTCCGACCTCGTCAACGATGCCGGCCACGTCCATGCCGGGGACATAGGGGGGCGGGTCGACCTTCTGCTGTTCGGCGCGTGAGCCATTGCGGGCCATGGTATCGGTCGGGTTGACGGCTGCAGCCTGGACTTGGATGCGCACCTGGCCAGGGCCGGCGTGGACTTCCGGAACATCGACGATCTGAAGCACTTCTGGGCCACCGTGGGTCATTAGTCCGACTGCGCGCATTGACGTTGTCTCCTGGGCTTTGGCCTTTGGTCCAGGCCTGTCGGATCTGAAGGGCTAGACAATTCGTGGCCAAGACGTGGCGTCCGGCTGGGGAAAGCCCTTGGTTGATCAATTGTCATGAGTTGCGGGCATCATATGTCGTTTCCATGGGAGAGCAAGCTGGCGCCCCAATGCGAAGCCCTATTGGCCAGGGGCTTCGGCTGCCCTTGCGGCAGCAGGGCTGGCGAGGGGCCGAACGAAGTTTTTTGACGGGGGCCCGCTTCTTGCGCGAGGATAAGGTTTCAGTCCTTTGTCCCTGCTCCCGTGGAGGTTGGTGACTATGCAAGTCCAGGCAAAACGTTTTCCGCCGCCGAACCCGCGCGGCTCCAAGGCCCGCAACTTTGACCGGTCGATCGAGGATCTCGGCAACATCGTCATGCTCGAGCATGTCAACGTGACCGTGCCGGATCAAAGACTGGCGACGCTGTTCTATGTCTCGGGGCTGGGGTTGACGCGCGACCCTTATCTAATGACCGGCGTCACGAATATGTGGGTCAACGTCGGGCGGAGCCAGTTTCACCTGCCATCCGGCGGACCGCAGGTGCTGCGCGGGGTGACCGGGATCGTGATGCCGGATCGTGCGGCGCTGCTGCAACGTCTTGAGGCGGTCAGAGAGCCACTGGCGGGCACCAAATTTTCATTCAAGGAAGCGAATGGGTACGTGGAAGCGACCTGTCCCTGGGGGAATCGGATTCACGTGCATGAGCCGGCACTTGAATTCGGTGCCATGAGGCTCGGCATGCCTTACGTCGAGCTCGAGGTGCCAGTCGGCACGGCCGACGGCATCCAGCGTTTCTATCGTGAGATCATCGGCACGTCTGCCGGCATCACGGAAAAGGGTGGCGCGAAAGCAGCGTGGGCTGGCGTCGGCCCGGATCAGAAGCTGATTTTCCGCGAGAGTGCGGCTGCAGCAAATGCCCCTGCGTTCGACGGGCACCATATCGCTGTATACTTGGCGGATTTCTCCGGACCCTACAATCGCCTGCTGGAGCGCAATCTCGTCAGTGAAGAAAGCGATCAGCATCAGTACCGGTTCGAAGATATCACCGATCCGGCTTCGGGCGCGGTGCTGTTCAAGCTGGAACACGAGGTGCGTTCGATGCGGCATCCGCTTTATGCGCGCGAGCACGTCAACCGAAATCCCTCCCAATCCAACCGTGTCTATGCGCCGGGTTACGAGGGGTCTCAGTGGATGCTTCCGGCGGCGGAATAACGGAGGGGCAAGCAATGGCCGGAGCCGCGTACGAGGCCGCAGTGAAGATGGGCAATCGTGCTGTGGACCGGCCCATAGAGATCGCTGCTAAGCTTGGGCCGGCCATTCGCGATGCTGCCGACACCGTGGAGCGGACGCGGCGCTTTCCAGAGCCGCTATTGAGCGCGTTGTTCGCGTCCGGCCTGCTGCATCTCTTTCTGCCTAAGAGCCTCGGCGGCAGCGAAGCGCATCCTAGCGATTATTTCGATGCGGTCGCCGAAGTCGCGCGCCACGATGGTTCGGTGGCGTGGAACATGTTCGTTGCCAACAGTGCGGCACTGATTGCGCCGCACTTGGCGCCAGAGACGGCAGCAACAATTTTTGCCGGCGGGCGGACCTTGATCGCGTGGGGGCCGCCGAACGGGTGTCGTTTGAAGGCCGTCGAGGGCGGCTATCTCGTCAATGGGCGCTGGGATTTCGCAAGCGGCTCTCGACAGGCCAACTGGATGGGGGCGCATGCCCTGGTTGAGGAGGCGGACGGGTCGATGCGCCTCAATCAGTGGGGGCGGCCGACCGTCCGAACAGTGCTGTTTCCCGTGGCGCAGGCAACGCTGCTGGATACGTGGCATACGATTGGCCTCAAGGGTACAGCGTCGGACAGCTACACGGTCTGCGATGTGTTCGTGACGGAAGCATTTTCCGGCACCAGGGAAGACCCGGCAGGGCGACGGGTGGCAGGGCCGCTGTACGCTTTCACCATGCAGGGCCTCTATGCCATCGGGGTGGCCGGCGTTGCCGTCGGGCTGGCCCGGGAGATGCTGAGCGAACTTGTCGCTCTGGCCAGTCACAAGACGCCGCGCGGACAGGCGCGCCTGGCTGATCAAGCTCAGGTGCAGGGCGATGTGGCACGGGCGGAAGCGAAGCTTGGGGCTGCGTCGGCCTACCTCAAGAGCGTGCTCAACGATGTCTATGACAGTGCCGGGGAATGGGACGTGATCGGGATCAAGGATCGAGGTCGGGTGCGGCTGGTCTCGGCCAATGCCATCCAGGCTTCGATCGAGGTTGCGGATATGGTCTACAAAACGGCCGGCGTTAGCGCGATCTTCCCTGGCAGCCCGTTCGAGAGGCGGTTTCGCGATATCCATACGCTATCGCAACAGATTCAGTCTCGAGGGGCGCATTTCGAGGCCGTCGGGCGCATTCTGCTGGGGCATGAGGACGAGGGGTTCATGTAGGCTGGGCTATGGTCGCCAAGGGGCATGCCCGCTGTCCTTCGGGCTGCGCATGATCCCCGCTGGGGAGTCATAGGCTATGGCGGGTCTCGGGCCGGCGTTACGGATGCTGTTTCTGAACGGTGATCTTGATCATCCCTGGCTGCAGCTTGTGGCATTGCCGCTTGGCTCGAAGGCCAAGCCCTATTAGACAAGCCGTCGAGATCAACCGATGCCGGATGCGACTAACGCTGAGCATCGCCGGCTTCCGCTAATCCCGAGACGAGCTTCATGAAATTCACGCTTTCCTGGCTGAAAGATCACCTGGAGACACAAGCTTCGGTGGCCGAAATCCGCAAGGCGCTCGATCAGATCGGCCTCGAGGTGGAGGGGATCGAGGACATGGCGGGAAAGCTTGGTTCGTTTACCATCGCGCGCGTGCTTGAAGCCAAGAGGCATCCCAACGCCGACAAGCTGCAGGTGCTGCAGGTCGAAATCGAGCCAGGCAAAGCTCCGGTCGAGGTGGTGTGTGGCGCCCCCAACGCCCGGGCGGGGCTGGTGGGCGTGTTCGCGCCGTTGGGTGCGCATATTCCAGGGACGGGGATTACGCTCGAAAAGAAGCCGGTGCGTGGCGTCGTCTCGAACGGCATGATGCTGTCCGAGCGCGAGATGGAGCTTTCCGAAGACCACGACGGTATCGTCGATCTCGATCAGGGCATGGCTGCCAGCGTCGGCAAGCGTTATGTCGATGTGCTCGGACTTTCCGACCCGGTGATCGAGATCAAGCTGACGCCGAACCGGCCTGACTGTACGGGTGTGCGCGGTGTGGCGCGCGATCTTGCGGCCGTGGGCCTAGGGTCGCTGAAGGCCGAGAAAAAAATCGAAGGCGTCGAAGGCGATTTCGATTGCCCGGTGGATATCCTGCTCGAATTCCCAGGTGGAGATACGACGCCGTGTCCCTGTTTCGCGGGTCGCTACATCAAGGGCATCAAAAACGGACCATCGCCCGCGTGGATGCAGAAGCGGCTGAAGGCGATCGGGCAAAAGCCGATCAACGCCGTGGTCGATGTGACCAACTACATCTCTGTCGATCGTGGGCGTCCGCTGCACGTCTACGATGCCGATAAGCTCGTCGGTGCGATCCGTGCTCGGCTTGGGCGGGAGGGCGAACGTTTCCTCGGTCTCAACGGCAAAGAGTATGCGTGCGACGAGACCATGTGCGTCATTGCCGACGAGCGGGCGGTGCTGGGCTTTGGCGGCATATTAGGTGGTGAGGACACGGGGTCGACGGAGACGACGCAGAACATTCTGATCGAGTGCGCCTATTTCGATCCGGTGCGGACGGCTGCCACTGGGCGCAAGGCCAACGTGCAAACGGATGCGCGGTATCGGTTCGAGCGCGGCGTCGATCCGGCCTATGTCGAGCCGGGGCTGGATCTTGCCACGGCGATGATGGTGGAGGTTGCCGGCGGATGGCCGTCGCGGCGCAAGATTGCTGGCAAGCCGCCTGTGGTCCCGTTCACGGTGGACTTCGAGTTCGCGCGGGTCGGGAAACTGATGGGTATCAATCTTCCAAATGCCGAGATCAGGCGGACGCTCGATGTATTGGGCTTTGTCATCGAAGGCCAGGGGCCGAAGTATCGGGTCACCGCGCCTAGCTGGAGGCCGGATGTGCATGGGGCTGCCGACCTCGTCGAAGAAGTGGCCCGGATCGCGGGGCTGGAGACAATTGCGTCGGTGCCGCTGCCACGCCTCACGGGCGGCGTCACCCGCGCGACGCTGACCGCCGGCCAGCGGCGGGTACGTCGCGCGCGGCGCAGCCTGGCGGCGCGCGGCTATGTCGAGGCTGTGACGTGGTCGTTCATCAAGAACGAAGAGGCCATTCATTTCGGCGGCGGCGCCGAGGCGTTGCAGCTTGCAAACCCCATCTCGTCGGAAATGACGACGATGCGGCCGGGGTTATTGCCGGGGTTGTTGGCCGCGGTCCACCGAAATCACAATCGCGGTTTCGGGGACATCTCGCTGTTCGAGGTGGGGCAGGCCTATCGAGGTGACGGGGAGAAGGATCAGATGATGGTGGCAGCCGGCGTTCGTGCCGGTGCTGCCGGCCTTACCGGTGGGGGGCGACACTGGCAGGGAGGGGCTTCGGTTGCTGATCTGTTCGACGTGAAAGCCGATCTCCTGGCCTGGCTGGCGGCGCTGGGTTTTGAAGCAGCCAAGGCTCAAGTGACTCGTGATGCACCGGGCTGGTATCATCCGGGCCGCTCGGGGACGCTGCGGCTTGGCCCGAAAGTGGTGCTCGGGCACTTTGGCGAGCTGCATCCTTCGACCCTCAAATTGATGGATATCACGGGTGCTGCTGCGGCCTTCGAGATGTTCCTTGATGCTTTGCCGCCCGAGCGGAAAAAAAGTCGCGCGAAGCCTGCGCTGGCTGCCAGCGATCTGTTGCCGGTGACCCGCGACTTTGCGTTCGTTGTGAAAAAAGATGTGGCGGCCGGCGACGTGCTGCGGGCCGCCGAGAAGGCGGACAAGGCGTTGATCACGGGCGTCGAGGTTTTCGACGTTTTCGAGGGCGGAAACCTCGCTGCCGATCAGAAGTCCTTGGCGATTGCAGTGACGATGACGCCAACCGTCAAGACGCTAACCGATGAAGAGATCGACGCGGTGGCGAAGAAGATCGTGGCTGAGGTCGGCAAGGCGACGGGTGGCGAGATTCGCGGGTAGTGCCTCCTGCACGAGATGACCGTCCGGCTCATGCGAAAATGGGCTCCCAACGGGGAGCCCTTTTTGCTTCCCGTTTTTACTGCGCGCGCTGTGCTGGCAAGCTCGACGCCGCGCGCGCCTTTTCGATCGCTTCCCAGACGCGTGCGGGTGTGGCCGGCATTTCAATCTCGGTAACGCCAAGGGGGGCCAGGGCATCGCGGATCGCGCTCATGATGGCCGGCAGAGGGCCGACCGTGCCGCTTTCGCCCACGCCCTTGACGCCGAGCACGTTCGACGTTGCGGGCGATGGAGCCAGGATCGAGTTGAACTTCGGCAAATCGCGAGCGCGTGGCAAGGCGTAGTCCATCAACGAGCCGGCAATGAGCTGGCCATTGTCGCGATCATAGTGGCCGTGCTCCATGAGTGCCTGACCGAAGCCCTGAGCCAAGGCGCCGTGCACCTGACCCTCTGCCATCTCATGATGAATGACGCGGCCGCAGTCGTCGACGGCGGCGAATGACAAGACCTCGACCGCGCCTGTCTCGGCGTCAACTTCAACTTCTGCGATGTGGCAACCGGACGGCCAGGTCGGCTCCGATTCGATGCGGGCTTCGACATCGATGGCATCGCGGTCATCTGTCACCAAATCGGCAAGGCCAAGGGCGTGGTTGGTGCCGGGTACGGTGAGGCGGCCTGCAGCATAGTGTACGGTGTCGGATGCAACACCGAAACGCTCGGCGGCCCGGGCTCTGGCAGCGTCGATCAGCTTGAGGCCGGTGGCGCGAATGGCGAGGCCAGCCATCTGAGTCGAGCGGGAGGCAGAGGCGCCGCCGCCATCTTCAAAGCCGGTGCTGTCGCCCTGGGCAACAAGTATCTGGTCGATGCCAATGCCAAGGAGTTCGTCGGCGAGCATGGCGAAGATCGTCTCGTGGCCTTGGCCCGTGGCGCCGAGGGTGGTGCGCACGCGCACGATTCCTCCAGGATCGAGGCGCATCTTGGCACGCTCGTTTGGAACACCTCCGGAGATTTCCACGAACATGGCAATACCGGCGCCGCGGTAGCGTCCATTGGCGCGGGATTGGGATTTGCGGCGCTCGATCCCGGCCCAGTCGGCGGCCGCCAATGCCTTGTCGAGGAGGTCGGGGAAGTTGCCGGAACAGTAGCGCATGCCGACAGCGGTGGTATGGGGCATATCTTGCGGACCGACGAGATTTCGGCGCCGGATCTCGATCGAATCGAGGCCGAGCTTCTGGGCCGCAGCTTCAACCAGGCTTTCGACGATGTAGGCCGCTTCGGGCCGGCCGGCGCCGCGATAGGGAGCGGTGGGCACGGTGTTGGTGAAGACGCAGGTGACGGCTGAGTGGACGGCTGGAATGCGATAGGGCCCCGGCAGGCATCGCGACAGGTTGGCGGTGGCGATGAAGTAGCCGGTGTGGTGCATGCAGGCGCCCATGGCGACGTGCGTATCGACAGCGAGAGCGAGAAACCGGCCGTCTGCATCCAGTGCTAGGCGGCCGGCCATTTCGGAATCGCGGGCCTGGGCGTCGGAAACGAAGGCTTCGGAGCGTGTCGCCGTCCAGCGCACGGGGGCGCCGGCGAGACGGGCTGCGTGCAATAGCGCGGGGTACTCGGGATAGCTACCGCTGCGGATGCCAAAGCCGCCGCCGACATCGCGCGATGTGACGACAAGGGCGTGCTTGTCAATGCGCAGGGCGTCGGCAGCCTGATCACGGACGATGGCCATGCCCTGGTTGCCGGTGTGCAGGCGAAAGGTCTGGTTTGCTGCATCATAGCTGGCGACGGCAGCGCGGGGCTCCATGGAGCACGATGACGAGGCGCTGACTGACGCGGCGGGCCTCGACGACATGGGCGGCGTTGGCAAACGCGGCGTCGGTGGCAGCTTGATCGCCCAGTGTCCAATGGAAGGCGATATTGCCGGGTGCGGTCTCCCAGATCTGGGGCGCATCTGGGGCGAGCGCTGCGGCAATGCTGGGGGCTACGGGGAGTGGCTGCCAATCGATTTTGACGGCCGATGCCATGGCCTCGGCGGCGTCGTGGGTTTCAGCGACGCAGACGGCAACAGGCATGCCGACATGGCGTGCGCGATCGTGGGCGAGCACCATCCAGGGCGCATCGCGCGGAGGATTGCCGTCGCTATCCGTCAGGCGGCGTTGAACGGGAATGCCGCCGAGGCCGGCTGCATGCCAATCGGCGCCGGTGATGACGAGGCGGGCGCCTGGGATCACCATAGCCTGCTTCGTGTCGAAGCCACGGATTGCGGCGTGGGCGTATGGAGAGCGGACAAAGACCGCCCAAAGTGCGCCGGGCACCTCGGTGTCATCGGTGAAGGCGCCGGTTCCGGTGACGAGGCGATGATCCTCTTTCCTCATGCCGACTTTCCTTTCCAGCCAAAGTCGCGTTTGGCCGCGGCTTTCGAGATGAAACCCTCGCGGATGTCTCGATCGACGAGACGGGGATCGCGCTTCTCGGGTTTGCCGTAACCACCGCCGCCAGATGAATAGAGGGTGAGAAAGTCGCCCTTCTTGAGATCGACGCGATCCTTGCTCTTGACCTTGATGATCTTGCCGTCGCGTTCTATCTCGATGCGGGTTCTGCTGCCGTCGCTGCCGCCGAACAAGCCGTAGGGCGCGAGACGGACCCGGTCGGTGTAGGTGGCGAAATTCGAATCCTCGAGAATCTGGAAGCGGCGAAAAAGGCCGAGGCCGCCGCGATACGTGCCGGCGCCGCCGGTGTCGGGAAGGAGGCCGTAGCCAACGATACGGAAGTGCGCGAAGTCCATGTCGGTAGCTTCGACGGGTGTGTTGGTGCAGTTGGACAGGGGGCTGTCGACAGCATCGCAACCGTCGCTGCGGGGGCCTGCGCCAAAGCCTCCACCGTAGATCTCTAGATAAACACGATAGCCGGCGTCGCCGAGGTGGGAGATGGCCAGTGCGTGTGTGGAATCGTTGCCCCCTGCGATAACCTTGTCGGGCACGACTTGGGAGAGGGCTTTCAATACCGCGTTGAAGCAGCGGTAGGCCGGCAGCAGGCGTGCGCGAACGGGGGCCGGGTAGTTCGGGTTGACCAGTGCGCCTTTCGGCGCGGTCACGGTGATGGGCGCTTGAAGCCTTCGCTGAAGGGGATGTCGGGGCTGGTGAGGGCAGATTTGATTGCCGCGAGCGATGCCGACACGGTCGAGGCCCAGGGGCAATTCAAGTTGCGGCCAACCTGGTCAATGGTGCCGGTATAGTCGACGGAGATGTTCGCCCTTCTTGGTGACGCTGGCCCTGACGTGGAGCGGGGTGTCGGTGAGGCCGTCATCGTCGACGGCATCCCGCCGTGCCAGGTGCCATCGGGAATGGCTGCAAGGGCTGTCCGGAACCGGCGCTCGGAATAGACATGAGCTCCTGCATGGCGGCGGAAACGGTCGCCGTTCCATAACGCTCGCAGAGCTCTCTGATGCGTGGGCGGTGCCAATAGCGTTGGCTGCGAACTGGGCATAGAAGTCGCCGATGGTCTGAGAGGGCACGCGGACATTGGCGGCCACCAGGCGCTCGAGCGGTCCGCCGTTCCAGTCGCGATCGTAGGTATAGCGCGACGGCGGGATGATTATGCCTTCCGCGTGGACGTCGACGGCATCGGGCGTCATGCCGGGGTTGCCGCCACCTAGGTCGAGATGGTGGGCGACGGTGCCGGCAAAGGCTACCAGCTCTTCGTCGTGGAATATGGGCGTGAAGATAAACACATCCTGCAGGTGCTGGCCGCCGCCATAGGGATCGTTGTTGATGTAGAAGTCGCCGGGGCGCAGGTCCTCAATCGGACATCGTTCGACGCAGGCGCGGAAGATTTCCGACATCGAGCCAAGATGCATGGGGATCAGTTCGGCCTGGGCGACGACATTACCTGTCTTGTCAAAGAGCGCTGCCGAAGCGTCCTGTGCCTCGCGCACGATATTGGAGTAGGACGAGCGAATAAGCTTGGTGCCCATCTCGCGGGCGATGGCGATCAGCGCCTGCGAGATGACGGCATAGTCGACGGGATCGAGGGTGGGCTGGACGCCTTTCCTTGCGGGAACGCTCTTGTCCTTCGTCCTAGCTTTCGACTTCGGCGCCTGGTCCTGCATGACATCGTGTTCCTGGCTGGTTTGTCTGATTGCGTTGGCGACTTCGGCCGTCTCCAAGGCGTTGGGATAGGCGTGGATGGGACGAGGGGGCGGATGATTGGTGAGGGGACCGTGCTCACCCAACCTGCGCCTTTGCATCTTCGCGGTTTCGCCTATTTCCTCTCCAGAATTGTATTGTCGTTCTGGTCGCGGCGGGCGATCCAGCCTGTTGGCACGTAGAGGGTCGAGGTTGGGTCTTCGAGCAGGGCGGGACCTGGGACACGGTCGCGCGATTTCAGCGCTGCTCGGCTCTTCAGGAGACCATCCTGCCAGCCGCGATTGTCGAAGAGGCGAATTGGTCTGTGCTCAGCCGAGGGGGCGTCGGTTTCAGCCAGCAGGGGCAGCTCATCCAAGGGGGCTGCAAGTCCCATGCGAAACGAGACGAACTCGATTGGCTTATCCGCCTCACCGCCGAAAAAGAACATGCGATGATGCGCTTCGGCAAAGCGCTGGCGCACGCCTGCGGCAGTGATGCGTTTGATTTCCTTCTCGTCGAAGACCACGGGCACCTCGAAGGCCTGGCCAACGAAACGCATCTCGGCGGTCAGGGATAGATTGACCTTGCGGCCAAGGCCGCTCTGGTCGGCGCGGGCGAGGGCACGTTCGCGCATCGTGGAGAAAACATCGCGCAGGACGTCGGCGGCTGCGTCATCGGCGCGCGCACGGCGGGTGAGGCTTTCAAAGAGGACGAAATCGGAAGCAATGAGACCATAGGCCGAGATGATGCCGGCGGACGGGGGAACGACGATGCTGTTGATGCCCAAGTCTGCTGCGACCTGAGCTGCGTGCAGTGGGACCGCGCCCGCCGTAGGGGACGAGCACGTAGTCACGGGGGTCGTGGCCGCTCGGTGGAGATCAACTGAATGGCGCGGACGATGTTGGCGTTGGCCAGCGCAACGGCGCTTTCAGCTGCAGCTTCGAGCGACAGCGTCGAAGCGCTTGGCGATCGGCGCGAGGGCGCGCCGAAGCATCAGGGTCGATCTGCATGCGCCCGCCAAGAAAGGCTTCGGGCGCACGGTGCCACAATGACGTGGGCGTCGGTCAATGTCGGCTCGGTGCCGCCGCGGCCATTAGCAGACGGGCCAGGATCGGCGCTCGCCGACTGGGGGCCGACACGCAGCATGCCGCCGTCGTCGATCCATACGATGGAGCCACCCCCGGCCCCAATGGTGTTGATATCGAGCAGGGGGATGCGGATCGGCAGGCTGTCAGAGCTGAAACCTCGCGTCAACTGGGGTGCGCCGGCGGTGACGACGCACACGTCGGTGGATGTGCCGCCGATATCGAGCGTGATGAGATTCTGAAGCCGGATCGTCCGGTCTGGCGCAGGCCCCCATGACGCCAGCAGCGGGGCCTGACAACAACGCGTTGAAGTGCTGGCGCGCATGGCCCGGCCGGGAGCCTGCCGCCATTGGATTGCATGACCGAGAAACGACCTGTGAATCCCGCCTCATGCAGGCGGCTGCGGAAGCGCGAGATATAGCGGTCGATGACCGGCTGGACATAGGCGGAGAGTGTTGTCGTTGACGCGCGTTCGAATTCGCGAAACTCGCGGGTGATTTCCGATGAGATGGTGACGTGCAGATCGGGCAGCGCCTCTGCAAGTGCCTGTCGCACCGCAAGTTCGTGAGTTGGATTGATGTAGGCGTTGAGCAGGCAGACGGCCGCAGCCTGAAAAAGCCGCCTGATCGCAAAGCCGGTATCAAGCGCTTCTCGACAGTTTCGAGGTCGAGTGGCGTTTCGATCGTGCCGTCAGCGAGAATTCGCTCGGTCACCTCGAAGCTGCCGGCGCGGGTGACGACGGGGACAGGCTTTTTGTATTCGAGATCGTAGATGCTGGCGCGTCCGTGGCGCTGCAAAGCCAGAATGTCGCGGAAGCCTTGAGTGGTGATGAATGCGGTCGGGAAGCCCTTGCGTTCCAGCACCGCGTTGGTGGCGACGGTGGAGCCGTGGGCGAGATCGGTGATGTCGCCGGGATGGCCAGGCCGCTCGCGACAAGGGCGTTGAAGGCGCCTTCAGTCAGGCGCTTTGGGGACGCTCGGCACCTGGTGACGCGGATGCCGTCCGGCCCGATGGCGACGATCCGTAAACGTGCCGCCTACCTCGATGCCGACGCGCATCCTTCAACTCCCGTGGCTGTCAAACTGCAGGCTGCGGCGCGGGCGCGCCGGTTGCTCACGTCAATTGGTGGCACGGATGGGCGCTGGCGTCGACTGGGCAGGCCTCCGGCCACTTACCTGTCGAGATGCCACTCTTAGGGGGATGAAGCATGGCGGTTACCCGCCATGCTCTGGTTGCTAGGCTGTGTGCGCCAAAGCTGGTCGCTTGGGCGGGGCTTCACTTAGCTGATGGAACGAACGTCAACGAAGTGGCCAGCAATCGCCGCTGCCGCTGCCATGGCAGGCGACACGAGATGCGTGCGGCCCTTATAGCCCTGTCTGCCCTCGAAATTCCGGTTCGAGGTGGAGGCGCAGCGCTGGCCTGGCTTCAGCTGGTCCGGGTTCATGCCGAGGCACATGGAGCAGCCGGGTTCGCGCCAGTCGAATCCGGCTTCCTTCAAGATCTTGTCGAGGCCTTCCTGTTCGGCCTGCAACTTGACGAGACCTGACCCGGGACGACGTGGGCGTAGGCGAGACGTGGGGAGACCTTCTTGCCTTTCACGATCTTGCCACTTCGCGGATGTCTTCGATGCGGGCCGTTGGTGCATGAGCCATCCAGGCCACGTCGATGCCGACGTCGGTCATCTTCGTGTTGGGCTGCAGGTCCATGTACTCGAGTGCGCGGACAACCGAGGCGCGGCGGGCATCGTCCTCGATCTTGGTGGGATCGGGGGTCATGCCGTCGATCGTGGTGACCTGTTCGGGGCTGGTGCCCCAGGTGACCAATGGCGGAAGCGCGCCGGCATCGAGGGTGATGGTGGTATCGAAATGGGCGCCCATCATCGGTGCGCAGTGTCTTCCCAGTAGCGCAGCGCCTGGTCTCAGGTAGCGCCCTGCGGCGATTTCGGCCGGCTCAGATAAGCAAAGGTGGGGCTGCGTCCGGCGCGACCATTCCGGCTCGGGCGCCCCGCCTCGATCGACATGTTGCACACCGTCATGCGGCCTCCATGGAGAGGCCGCGGATGGCTTCGCCGCCGTACTCGATGACGTAGCCGGCGCCGCCGGCGGTGCCAATCTGCCGATGATGGCAAGCACGATGTCCTTCGAGCCGACCCCTTGCCGGGCTTAAGCGTTGACGGTCACGCGCATGTTCTTGGCTTTGCGCTGCAGCAGTGTTTGCGTGGCCAGCACATGCTCGACCTCGGAGGTGCTGATACCGCGCGAGCGCACCGGGAAGGCCCCGTGTGGAGGTGTGGTTGTCGCCGCAGACAATGGTGGTGCCGGGCAGGGTGAAGCCTTGCTCGGGTCCGATGACGACAATGCCCTGCCGGGGATCGAGTTCGTCGTAATACTCGATGCCGAATTCCTTGACGTTTATGGCCAGCGTTTCGACCTGGATGCGGCTGTCTTCTTCCTTGATACCGGCTCGGCGATCGGACGTTGCGATGTTGTGGTCAACCACCGCCAGGGTCTTCTGGGGCGCGCGGACCTTGCGTCCGGCCAGTCGAAGCCCTCTGAAGAAGGCCTGTGGGGACGTGACCTCGTGCACAAGGTGGCGATCGATATAGAGGACGCAGGTCCTGTCATCGCGCCGTTCGACGACGTGATCCTCGAAAATTTTGTCATAGAGGGTTTTGGGCGCGCTGCCGGCCATGTCGTTTACCTCGGGATTGAGCTGTGGCTGGTGTTTTGATAGCTCGACGGGCAGGCCCTGCAATCATCCTGGTAGTCCGGCGGGGCAGGTGGCTTGGCCGTCGCGGCTGCTGGCTTCGGGGGCGGCTGGGCGAGCCGCCGCCGCTGTCTGCCGGTTCGGACTTGGAGAGTTTGGCCGCTTGTGCCGTAAAGCCTCGCCCTAAAGGCCGATTGGAGCGGTCAGCCAGCTGATCTGCTTTCCAAATCCGACATTGGGTGTGTACGGGCAGTCGTATTGGCGTAGACTGGTACGCGATTTGTGCGGCGGACGTTGGTGATGGGCAGGAGGCCGGAGCGGTCGGTGATGGGCGCAGCAGGTCAACAAATCGCCTTGGCGCTTGGTGTGCTCGAGCGCGGGCGCCAGCAACTCAGTGATCAGCTCGCAGCAGAGCCCGCCTGGGCCGCCATGTGTCAGCTTCTCGCGCGAGAAGCTGCCGGCGAGAGCCTAGAAGCTGTATCTGATGACCAGTTGAAGCACCGCCTTTCGCAAACGCTGGACCTGAAGGTTGCGAACTGGCGGCAACTGGCCGGTTTGGAAGCCGCAATCGCTGCGCTCAAAGCCGTCGGAATCGAGGCTGTTGCAGGTGCCCTCGTCCAAGCTGCCCCGGCCAAGGCTTTAGATCCTCTTGCGGCAGCTGGTGCAGGTGGGCGTGACAAGCGGGCAGACATGCTCAATCGCGACAGGTCTGGGAGGGAGGAAGCCGAGACGGCGCGGACAAGAGGCGAAGACAGCGGGCTGTCGTTGCCTGAGATCAGTGACGATGTGAGCGCCATCCTCAAGCGGATCCGTTCGATTGCGCCGGGCGAGGCACATCGACGGACCGCGGTTGCCTCGGCCAGCTCGCCAAAGTCGGCTGGGCTCGAGCGACCGCCTTCGGGGCGCATCGGGGAAGCGGCACCAGCCGATGGCGATGCCAGTCCGCCTCAGGACGCAGCATCGCCTGGCATTGAGGGGCGCGCGCCGAAGGCCGACATCAAGTCGATCCTACAAAATCCCACTTTGCCGGCTGCGGATCGGACGACTGCGATTGATGAGGGCGCGCTGGTGCGACCGGGGGACCATTCCGGTCACCGCGTTGCGTGGTCCGGGGACGGGTTCCCGGCGGATGAGCCAGATGACAGCTGGCTTTCGGAAGAAGCGGCAGCATTGGGCGGCGGCCATGTCTTCGAGGACGAAGCGGAGGTTGAGATCGTAAAACTGACCGGTGGGCGTCGCGGCAACCGCAAGGCGCTGGGCTTTGCGGAGCAAGCCTCGGAGAGCCAAGAGGGCGCCTGCGGATTGCCGCTGCCAAGCCCGCAGCAGCAGACGAGGGTCCCGGCGAGGACGCCTTCATTGGGGGGCTCGTCGCCGACGATCTGGAGCCCGTCGACGAAGCTTCAGTTGAAATTGTCAAACTTGCTCGGCACCGGTCGTCCCAATCCGGTTTCCGGCAACGGTCGCTAAGCAGTCCGGCGAAAGATCGCGGCCCAACCAATGAGACTTAAGGACCGCGCCTCGTGTCGCCGCCGTTCTCTCCCGCCCTTTCAGCCCACCGGCTTGATTGATCGGCAAAAGCGCTTATTGCACCGGTTTTGCCGATCTTGCCGTCGGGCTGTGCCTGTTGCTCACCCCTACGCCTTGCGGTGCAGCTTCGCGCCGGTGCGGGCCTGAAGGGCCTCGAAGGTGATCTCCGGATTCATTTCGACCAGCTCGAAGCCGCGCTCTGTCACGTCGACGACCGCGAGGTTGGTGTAGACGCGCTTGACGACGCCGGGAGCGGTCAACGGCATGGTGCATGTCTCGAGCAGGCGTGGTTTTCCGTCTTTCGAGGTGTGCTCCATGATCAGCCAGATGCGCTTGGCGCCAACGGCCAGATCCATGGCACCGCCGACGGCGGGAACCGATTTCAAAGACGTCGTCCAGTTGGCGAAGTCGCCATTCTCTGCGACTTCAAAGGAGCCGAGAACGCAGAGGTCGAGGTGACCACCACGGATCATGGCGAAGCTGTCGGAGTGGCTGACGATGGCGGCGCCGGTCCTGAGCGTGACGTTCTGCTTGCCGGCGTTGACGATCCAGGTGTCGAGGTTCTCCCACTTCTGCAGCGGGCCCATGCCGACGATACCGTTTTCCGACTGAAGTACGACCTCACGATCGTCAGGAATGAAGTCGCCGACGGCCAAGGGAATGCCTATGCCGAGGTTGACGTACCAGCCCTCGGGAATGTCGTCGGCGAGGCGCTTGGCCATCTCTTTACGGCTCCAGCCGCGGACGTTGTCGGCTGTGGCGGTGGCTGTGGCTGCGGTCATATGAGACCTCCGGTTCGTTGATGCGACGTGATCTTATTCGTTGGGGTTCTTCATGGCGGGGGGCGGATCGCCATAGGGAATATGGATCACCCGGTCGACATAGATGCCAGGCGTATGGATGTCGTCGGGGCCGAGTTCGCCCAGCTCGACGATGTGCTGGGATTGCACGATGGTGAGGTCGGCTGCAGTGGCCATGACGGGATTGAAATTGCGCGCGGAGGTGCGGAAGCGCAGGTTGCCCCAGCGATCTGCCTGCCACGCTTCGACCAGGGCGACGTCGGCCTTGATCGCCTCCTCGAGGATATACTTGCGGCCCTTGAATTCGCGGACCTCCTTGCCCTCGCCAATGTGGGTGCCATAGGCAGTAGCGGTATAGAAGGCGGGGATGCCGGCACCGCCTGCGCGGATGCGCTCGGCCATGGTGCCCTGTGCGACGAGCTCCAGCTCCAGCTTGCCGGCAGCGTGCAACTCTTCGAACACGACGGAACCTGCCGAGCGCGGGAAGGAGCAGATGATCTTTCTGACGCGGCCCGCGTCCATCAGACCGGCGAGACCCGTGCGGCCGGTGCCGGCGTTGTTGGCGACGACGGTGAGGTCCTTGGCACCCTGCTCGGTCAGCGCATCCAGCAACTGGTTGGGCTGGCCGACGGCACCGAAGCCGCCGAGGAGCACGATGGAGCCGTCCTTGATGCCGGCCATGGCGTCGGCAAGCGATTGTACGATCTTGTTGATCATTCCCGTGTCGTTTCCAGTGGGCGTTGAAGGCTAGAGGGCCTTGCGTGAACGGATGTGTCGGGTGCCGGGCTCAACGATCGCCATCCCGGTCGGAGGGATGGCTGGCGGAGGACCGACGAATTTGGACGCCATTGTGCCCGGTTCGCGAGCGAAGGCAACCTTCAGCAGCCGATCTTTTCAAGGAACCGTGTCATCGTGGTTGCCACCAGCTCCGGCGTTTGCTGCGACATGAAGTGGGCGGTATCCAAAACCTCCACCTCGGCGCCGTCGATGAGCTTGGCCAGCGGTTCGACGACTGCGGGCGGCCGCAGGCCATCGTGGCGACCGGCAATGATCAGTGTCGGGCATGTGATCTTCGCGTAGTCAGCCGAGAGTTCCATGGCGTTCAGCATGCGGTAGATGGCTGCGTAGCTGGCGGGATCGTTGCCGAGGCGCTGGGCCTTGACGCGGTCATAACGGGCCATATCGGTGCGCAGGATGGGCGGGTAGGTTGGCCCTACGCTGGCGTCGATGGTGGCGCGGACGCCGTTTTTCTCCATGGCGTCAGCAGCGGCGGCGGTGGCTTGGCGGCGCTCCGGCGGCATGCCGACGGCCGGGCCCATAGGAATGAGGGCTGCGGTGCGGCTGGCGTGGCGGGCTGCGAAATGGATGGCGATGGCACCGCCAACGGCGATTCCGGCGATGGCCACTTTGCCCTTGAGGCCAAGGGCATCGAGGAGGGCTGCCACATCATCGGCCATCTGGTCCATGGAGCCGGTGCCGCGGAGTTTTTCGACAGTCCTGCGCCGCGGGTGTCGTAGCGCAGGACATTGCGGCTTCGGCTCAGGGCCGGCAGAACGTCGTCCCAGCTTTCGAGCGTGCCGCCCATCTCGTGGACGAGCACCAAAGTGTTGTCGCTGGTGCCGGCGCTGGCGCGGGTCAGGTCGTAGCGCAAAGCAGCGCCATTGACTTCGATGAAGGGCATGACGTGTGCTGTGCCTTTCCGCGGCTATCGACGTTGGCGCGATGGTATTGTTCAATCAGGGCTGAGCGCAAAACTTTTTCGCTCGCGAGCCTGTGGCCCTACCGCGAGGGCGATGCCTGCGCCGGGGTCCGTCGGCGCCTGTTCGTCGTCGGTAACACTGAAATTCAAGCCGCCTATCTCCGCCAGCATCATGCCTCAGCCCAGCAGGGAACACGCCCATGAAGATTACCAAAGTGACCGCCACGCCCATGTCGGCACGGGTGCCGCCTGAGCGTCAGCACCGGACGGACCTGGGTACCAAGGTCAAGAGCGATGCGACGCTGATCCAAGTCGAGACGGACACCGGCCTCGTGGGTCTCGGGGCAGCGCTGGGGAGTCCGCCGGTGGTCAAGGCGATCGTTGAGCACGAGTTGGCGGGAGAGGTGGTTGGCGAAGATCCGCTGTTCTCGGAGCTGATATTCGAGAAAATACAACGGCTCGCGGGCTGGCCGGCCCTCGAGCGGGGCGTTACCCAAGCCGACGAGAGCCGGCGGCGTGGCATGGCGATGGAGGCTATTGCGGGCGTCGACATTGCGGTGTGGGACGTCAAGGCACAGGCGCTCGGGGTACCGCTCTATCAGGCGCTTGGCGCCGTGCGATCCTCGGTCCGCGGCTATGCGTCGGGCGGGTGGGCGCCAGGCGAGGAGGCGGAGGCCGAGCTTGGCGGTTATGCGGCCAAAGGCTTCACGGCTTGCAAAATGCGCGTGGTCGGGCGCGATGGCTTTTCCATCGAGAAGTGCGTCGCGCGCGTGTGGCGGCGGCGACGTGGCATCGGCCCCAATGTCGAGTTGATGGTGGATGCGCACGGCTCGCTGGAAGTCGCGGTCGCGATCAAGCTTGCCAAGGCGCTCGAGCCCTACGACATCGCCTGGTTCGAGGAGCCGGTGTCGCCGGATGATCACGCCGGCCAGGCGGAAGTGCGCCGCGCCACCACCATTCCCATCGCCTCGGGCGAACGCGAGTTCACGCGTTTCGATTTCCAGGACCTACTCGACAAGCGCGCACTCGACATCGCGCAGCCGGATGTGGCGCGTGCCGGTGGCATGACCGAGATCCGGCGCATTGCCGCGCTGACGTCGACGCATGGTGTGCGCCTTGCTCCACATGCGTGGGGCAGCGGCATCCTATTTGCGGCTTCGATGCATGTGGCGATGTCACAGCCCAACTGCCACATCCTGGAGGTGACGCAGGGCTACATGCCGATGATGTGGGAGTTGCTCACTGAGCCCTTCGACATCCGCGCCGATGGCAGCGTGCACGCTCCCGACCGCCCGGGCCTCGGCTTCACGCTGCGCGCCGATGCGCTGGAGAAATTCCGCTACATCGACGGGCCGGAGTTCGTCTTCTGAGTGGCGCGGGGCTGGTGCAGCAAGGCGCGTGGGCAATGGCGATTGATGTCGAGGCGCGCGCTCTTGCGGGAGCCGTCCTTGGGCATCAGGCGTTGACGGGGGCTGACCACGCTGTCGCGCATTTCCGCAGCGCAGGGTGGTGCTGCCTTCGGCCTTAGGCCCGTGTGCGTGCAAGTGACCCGACTTGGACATCGTGCCTTCGGTGCATGCGGTGCCTGACAGGGCCACTGATGTTTTTCGCGTCGAGGGTTGGCGCGAGGCGATAAGCAGACCTACCTACGCGGCAAGGCTCACTTGGCGCTGGCGGCGCCTAGAATGTCGCCTTTGTACTTGGCGAAAATCTCGACCATCCCGTCCTTGTTGCGCCCTTCCAGCTTATGGCGGTCAAGAATTTCACCCCACAGTTTCATGAGGGCAGTCCATTCTGTCTCGCCCATTTTGAGACCCACGTGCGCAGTCTTCATGTCGCGACCGACATAAAAGCAAGGGCCACCGGCATCCGCGCAGAGCAATTCACGGAACATTTGCAAAATTCGGCGACGGGAATCGGCGGAGCGGGCAAAGAAGTAAGGTCTCAGCACGGGGTCACCGCCGAGACCCTTGGTGAAGTCAGTAGCGATAGCGGCGATCACGTCGTAGCCGCCGATCCTTTTATATAGTGATTCATCTTGGGCGCTTGCTTGTCCGTGAGCCAGAAGAGCGAATGCGCTAGCGATAGCAACAGCGCGGAGTGAAGCTGTGATGTGTCGAATGCTCAACTTTGCCCCTCCCGTCATCGATCGTCTCATGTTGAGCTCGCCTTGTTCCGAGGCACGCTTGAACGTCCCTCCTCACCATGATCGTCCGTTACCCTAACTATGTCTTGACGATCTTCAAGCTCTGATCCGTTGAGCACTCGATGTCGGCCGCACATGACCCATGACCTGCCGCACCCACTTTCGGCTCTTGCGTGAAACTCTGCCGCGGTGATGAACGCGAGAAGGGGCTGGCCCGGCTGCGGGCTCGCTTCCGCTTTGTCCTGAGCCTGCGTGAGAATGTGCCTTTCTCGAGAACGCGCGGCACCAATTTCGCACCACATCGTTTTCATCAGCCCCCACAGGTCGGGGATCGCGATGACGTGCGTCCGTATTGTGGAGCGGAACGTTCAAGGCAGTCTCGGCCGCCGCGCGTCACCCCAGCGGGTCTTCGCCGTAGCGCTCCCACAGTTTCGGCAGGCGCTTCGACAAATGACCCTCGTCCTCATCGAATGGCTCGCCCTCGGGATCGCCGCTGGAGGCTCCGCCGAATGGGAACGCAGGGTCGGGATCGTCCGGGTCGAGGCCTTTCTTCGATGCCACACCTGGCTGGCGACATAGGAGAAGTCCTCGAATTCGCAGACGTCCTCGATGGTGGACAATTCCATGTCGGCGAGCGCGTCCGGAGTGTCGACGGCGGTCTCGAACACTTCGTGGCCGCGTGAGATGAGCCAGTGGCGGAAATAGTCGAAGCTGTCGTCGCTGCTGCCGCCATGAATGATGTAGCAGGCAGCCCAGAGGTCCCAGGTGTAGGAGCGCTCCATCAGTTCACCAAAGCGCAGCTCGAAGCTTTCGACCTCTTCAAGGCTCAGCGCTTCGAGTGCAGTTCTCAGCACGGCAAGTTGAACCTCGGGGTCGGCCTTGTGCTTGAGCGTGCCATCGATGATGGCCCAGAATCTCTGTTCTTTCATCGCTGTCATGGCGAAACCTGCTTCAACCTCGTTTGACGACGGGGCGGGGTAGGCCCAGGTTTTCGCGCAGGGTGGTACCGGCGTAATCAGTGTGGAAGAGGCCGCGGCGCTGCAACTCGGGCACCAGGAGGCGCACGACATCTTCATAGGATCCCGGCACGCACGGCGCGCCGATGACGAAGCCGTCACAGGCGGGGGTTGTGAACCATTCCTCCATGATGTCGGCGACGTCCTTGGGAGTGCCAACCCACGGGTGGGGGAGCTTGCCGCGACGGGTAATGTCGATGAAGTCGCGCGGGGTGGGCATGCGCTTGCCGGCCAAGGTCTTGATGACGCGGTCCTTGCCGCCCTGGGTGCCGGACATGGAGTCGAGTTCGGCCTGGGTGAACGGCTCGTCGATGGGCTTGGCGCCGAAATCGTAGTTGTTGTTTTCCGACAGCAGCATGAGGCTGTCGACTTCGAGCGGCAGCGTCTCGATGAAAGCGCATTTGTCTTCGGCCTCGGCGCGGGTTTCGGCGACGATGGGGTGACACAAGTGCGCGGTCTTCAAATGATCGGGGTTGCGGCCGAGCTTGGCGGCGTTGGCTTTCATCTCGGCGTAATTCTTCGCGGCATCCTCACGATTGGGGTTGGAGGTGAAGATGACCTCGCCCCAGCGGGCGGCGAACTGGCGGCCACGTCCGGATTGGCCGGCCTGAATGACGACAGGGTTGCCCTGGGGCGTGCGGGGGACGGTGAAGGGGCCGCGGGAGGAAAAGTGCTCGCCCTTGTAGTCGACGCGGGCGACCTTGCTGGCGTCGGCAAAGCGGTTGGTTTTGCGGTCGACGATGAGAGCGTCGTCGGCCCAGGTATCCCAGTGGCCATGCACGATCTCCAGGAATTCGTCGGCGCGGTCGTAGCGGTCGTCGTGCGGCGGCGCGCCAGGCTGGCCCATGTTCTGCGCCTCGATGTCGTTCATGGATGTGACCACGTTCCAGGCGGCGCGGCCCTTTGTCATGTGGTCGAGGGTCTGGAACATGCGGGCGACGTGGAAGGGCTGGTAGTAGGTGACGGAGTAGGTGGCGCCAAGTCCCATGCGGCTGGTTGCCATCGCCATGGGCATGAGGCAGGCGATGGGGTCCATCTTGACGCAGCGGATGCCGTTCTCGATAGCCTCGGCAAAGCGGCCACCGTGAAACTCCGGCATGCCCAGGCGGTCGTCGAAGAAGGCGAGCTGGAATTTGCCGGCTTCCAGAACTTTGGCGATGTGGGCGTAGAACTCGGGGCTCATGAAGTCGAGGCGGCTGTCGGGATGGCGCCAGGAGCCGGCGAAGTTCGAGCAGTTCTGGGCTTGCAGGAAACCTACGAGAACCATCTGGCGCATTGGGAGCCTCCACGGGGGCGAGAATGACGAGAATTGACCCGAGTGTAGGGAGCATTTGCGCAGGCGTGCAATGGGGCGATTGCAGGCATGTGGCCGCGCAGGCGCGGCTGGCTTTTTCGCGGGGGGCTTCAGACGTCGACTTTGACGGGAGAGCTATTTTTGAGCCACGGCCACGAGTGCTTGGATCTTGGCACTCACCACGCCATCACCGTAAAGCTTGGAGATTGCGGCTGCAGCGTGCTTGGTCGCCGCGTCGAGCTTATCGCCTCCGAGAGATTCGATTTCGTTCCTGACCGGTGTGCCTTGGCAATAGGCGATAGCCACGTCGAGGGGCGACTTCGCACGGCTCTGCCTGGACTTTCTCTCGATCGCGACCCGGGAAAATCCAGCCGCCCGCAACTCCGACTCGATTTGGTGCTCGTCGTAGTAACCATGCGGTGTTCTCGCCAGGAAATTTGGCGGGGTATCGGGGAAAATCTCGGCCAGGGCGCGCGTGACATCGTTTGCGAACTCATTGTCGTCGATGCAGTCCCAGACATTGAAAATGAAATGTCCGAGGGGGCGGAGGATCCGGTTTGCCTCCCGATAGCCCTTGATCTTGTCAGGGAAGAACATGGCCCCGAATTGGCAACATGCGACGTCGAAATGGGCATCGGGAAACGGTAACGCGAGGGCGTCTGCCTGTTGCCATGTGATACGTGGATCGTGCCCTTGTCGCCTTTCGGCGTAATCGAGCATGGGTTGATTGAGGTCGGTCACACAATATCTGGCGTTTGCAGACAGCTTCGGTGCGAGCGCTCGCGTCAAGACGCCGGTACCCGCCGCTGTCTCTAAAACTGCGGCTGGTGCATGAGTGGCTACCTTCTCAGCGAGATCATCGGCGAACCCGCTGAAAATCAGCGGCACCATGCAGTCGTCGTACATCTTGGGGATCGAACCAGCGAAGACCTTGTCAATTGCAGACATCGCTCTTCTCCCGAAACCGGACAGTTCGTTGTGTATTCAACGCTCGCATGGAGTGGGAAAGCGCCGCAAATCACAACTCGACCGGTCCATGGAAATGGGCATGCCGGTCTCAACCGGGGGAGACGTTTGGCGGTTTTGGCTTGTGTCTCAGGTTCGGTGCTAGCCTGGCACCTGCAGTTTCAGAAGGCGGCCGCCGCGTTTGACGGACATTTGCCATAGGCGACGGCGGTTCTTGAGCAGGGCTCGAGCTGTTCGACGCTATCGATGCCCGTATCGCCGACCGAGGTGATGACGTCGCCGGGGCGGAAGCCCAAACGCTCGGCGACCGAGCCTGAGCGCACGTCGACGATGACGACGCCTTCGGTTTCCTCGAGGCCCAATTCATCGGCAAGAGGCGGGTAGAGGTTGACGACGCGGGCGCCGTCGAGGGGGTGCTGACCGGCCAGATTGCGAACGTCGCCCTTGCTCGGACGGGGCGCAGGCTCAATGGCCAGATCAATGTTGATATGGCGGCGATTGCGGATGACGTCGAGTGAGGCACGCTTGCCGATGCCGATGGTGGTCAGGCGGTAATTGACGGCGCGGGGATCTGCGGTTTCTACCCCGTCGACACCAACGATCACGTCTCCGATTTCGAGTTTGGCGGCAGCAGCAGGGCTCGCGGGGTGGATCCGCATGACGGCGGCGCCCGTTGCGCGTTCGAGGTTCAAGGCATCGGCGAGGTCACGGGTGACGGGCTCGAGGCGGGCGCCGAGCCATGGCCGCTCGATCTTGCGACCGGTAACGGCGCTCTCGACCCAGATGCGGACGAGGTTGGAGGGGATGGCAAAGCCAATGCCGTGGGAGCCGCCGGAGCGGGAATAGATGGCGGTGTTGATGCCGATCAGGCGGCCCATCATGTCGACGAGGGCGCCACCGGAGTTGCCAGGATTGATGGCGGCATCGGTCTGGATGAAGACTTGCTGGTCGGACTTTCCGATTTCGGAGCGGGCCAGCGCGGAGACGATGCCGCTGGTGACTGTCTGGCCGACACCAAATGGATTGCCGATGGCGAGAACCTGGTCGCCGACCTCTAGATCATCGGAATCGTCGAACCGGAGGAAGGGGAACGGGCCTTTGCCGCCAATGATGCGGAGGACTGTAATGTCCGTTTTTTCATCCTGAAGGAGCACTTTTGCGTCGAATTCGCGCTTATCGGACAAGACCAGGCGAATCTCGGCCTGGCCGCCGATCTTGATGACATGGGTGTTGGTGACGACGACGCCATCGGGGGAGACGATCACGCCTGAGCCCAGAGAGGACTGGGTGCGCTCGCGCGGCATGTTGAATCGTTCGCCAAAGAATTGACGGAAGAATGGGTCATCGAAGGGAGAGCGGACCTGAACGCGGCCGCGGACGAAAATATTGACGACGGCGGGTGCGGCGCGCTTGACGATTGGCGCGAAGGAGTAGCGGACCGCCTCGCGGGATGGTGGGAGCACGCGTTGCTGGGCGGGCGTCGGAGCGGGCCATGCAGTGATCGCTAGGACCGTCAGGGTTGTGATCGCTGCGGCTGCAATAGTCAGTCTTGGCAATTGCGGCATGCGATTGTCCTTCCCTCACGGGCGAGGACGGGTGCGACACGGGGGCGGCGCCTGTCCTGCCTGTTGCGCCCTGGACCACCCGCTTGGCGCGGGCGGGAGCCGCGGTGGATTGCTCAGGCAGCCCACCGCGGACCTGTCAGACTTCAGCCGACGATCTCGTCGAGGCGAAAGTTCAAGGCAATTTCGCGCTCGGCAGAGGCAGGGCTGTCCGAACCGTGGGTCGAGTTCTCGCCCTTGGAGACTGCAAACTCCTTGCGGATGGTGCCAGCTGCCGCCTCAGCGGGGTCTGTGGCGCCCATGACTTCGCGGTATTTGGCGATGGCGTTGTCGCCTTCGAGGACCTGCAGGACGATTGGGCCCGAGGTCATGAAGGTGACCAGCTCACCGTAGAAGGGGCGAGCTTTGTGCTCCTCGTAGAATTTCTCGGCCTGGGCGCGGGTCCATAGCACACGCTTTTGTGCCACGATGCGCAACCCTGCCTTCTCAATGACAGCGTTGATGGCTCCGGTCAGGTTCCGCCTGGTGGCGTCCGGCTTGATGATGGAAAACGTGCGCTCGACCGCCATGAGGCTCCTCGTTTGTCAAAAAGGCTGATTTGTCGATGGTTTATGTGACGGCCACGCGCCGCCCTTCACTCGCGGCGGGTTATAGCTGCCGGTCAAGACGCATTCAAGGCTGGCAAGCCGCCGCATGGAGATGAAAAGCCAGTTTGCCGGAGCGGCAAACTGGCTTTTGGGGTGCCGTCAGCGAGAGGGGCCGGCCCTCATCAGCGGATCGGCTTTTCGTCGTCCCATACCTTTTCGGGCATTGGCAGGCCGATCCAGGTCGAATCTGGAAGCGGGGCATTGGGTGCGATGCCGATGAAGGTCTCGAGGATCATGGCCATCTGCCGGCAATGCTGACCGGAATGCCATGTGGTGCGCTCGAGGAAGTCATGCTTCGACTGTTCGCCGTAGTAGGTTTCGGCAGGCTCGTCGAAGTCCGTGTGCTGGCCTTGGGTTTCCCACCAATGCTCGAACCGGCGTTGAACGTCCGCGCCGTAGGCCAAGATATCGGCTTTCGAATTGCCGCCTTCCGGGGCATTGCGGGCGTAGGCGCCATTGACGAGAGCTATGCCCTCGACCTCGTGCTCCAGCCAGGCATCGACCACATTAAAGGTGTGCCATGCCAGGTTGGCGAAAGTCCGCGGACGGCCGGGAACTTCCCCCTGCATCTTCTCCTCGGGCATTTGGCCGAACAGGCGTTGTTCAGCGTCCAGCACCAAATTGATGCGCCGAGCGAGCTCCTTTGGAGCAAGCATGGTCTGGTCACCCAGGTCGATATCGACGAGGTCGGCGACGTCGCGCAGGATTTGGCCGTTCGCCCAAGACTTACCGCGGGTGACAACGGGAACCGTCTTGATGCCAAAGGGCTTCAATTCGTCCCACGCGTCCTTGTCTTCGAGGACGTTGCGGGACAGGAAGTCAATGCCGTGTTTGCCAAGGAACTCCTTGGTGCGCAGGCAGCTTGTTCAACCAGGGTGCCAATAGACGCGGACGCGCCCATCGGCTGACGTATCGATAGCCATAAGGTGCCTCATTCAAGGGGCTAAAGTTGGCGGCAGCATATACGAGTTCGGGAGCTTGCAACAGTGCGTACGGTTGCACGGTCGAGGGGCTTTCGGCCTCTGAGAGTTAAGTTAATCGGGTTTTGCGAGGTCTGGCCGGCGCTGCCTTGTGATGCGTTCAGCTTCGGAGCGGCGCCAGCGGGCGATTCGGGCGTGGTCGCCGGAGAGAAGCGTTTCCGGGATCGTGCGGCCTTCCCACTCCCGGGGGCGGGTGTATTGCGGATACTCGAGCAGGCCGCTTTCGAAACTTTCCTCGGCGAGCGAAGCCTCGGCGCCCAACACGCCTGGCAAGAGGCGGACGCAGGCGTCGAGCAGGACCATTGCCGCCAATTCGCCGCCAGAGAGCACGTAGTCTCCGATCGATATTTCGCGCATGGGCCGGGCATCGATGACGCGCTGGTCGATGCCTTCGAAGCGGCCGCACAACAGCGTCAGTCCGGGGCCAGCGGCAAGGTCCTTGGCGATTTTCTGTGTCAACGGCACGCCGCGCGGTGAGAGATAGATCAGCGGGGCGGCAGGCGCGTTCGTGAGTGCGTGGTCGATGGCCGGGCCCAGCACGTCAGCGCGCATGACCATGCCGGCACCACCGCCAGCTGGCGTGTCGTCGACCTGACGATGGCGTCCGAGACCGAAGTCGCGAATGTTGATGCAGTCGAGCTGCCAGAGCCCATCGCGCAAGGCCTGTCCGCTGAGTGAGATGCCGAGTGGTCCGGGAAACGCTTCCGGAAAAATCGTCAGCACGGTGGCGTGCCACGGATGCGGCGAGCGTGGCGCGGTGTCTTCGCTCAAACGGGCGTCTCCTCAGGTCTGGCCTCGTCAGTTCGTCCGGCAGTGTTCATGAGCACAGGCGCTTTTGCCATGGACAAGGGCTGACAATGCAACCGATGATATCAGCGGTCCCAATAATTTTCATAACAAAACAGGGACTTCAATGATGGAGGAATCTGAAATGAGAAAATCGAGCGCTACCATATTCGCGCTGGCGGCCGTCAGTCTGGTTTTGGCTGGCGGGCCAACCTATGCAGAAGACATCAAGCTGCCAAGCGGCATGGTGTGGAGTTCCTATGATCTGGGGTCGGCTGGACATGCTGAGGCCTCGGGTATTGCCAATGCGTTGCAAACGAAGTTCAAGACGCGCATCCGGATCGTGCCAGCAGGGACATCGATCGGGCGCATGCTACCGATGCTGACGGGCAAAGTGCGCTATGGGTTTCTCGCAAGCGAGGCGTATTTTGCTGCTGAAGGGACCTACGATTTCGCTGCCCAGTCGTGGGGTCCGCAGGATATTCGCGTGTTGATGGGGCGACCGGCCACAACGGGGCTGGCGACCGCCAAGGACGCCAACGTCAAGACCATCGGTGACATGAAGGGCAAGCGCCTCGGCTATGTGAAAGGCAACCCTTCGGTCAACTCGAAGAACGATGCGGCCCTCGCCTTCGCAGGCCTGTCGCGAAAGGATGTGCAGATCGTCTGGTTTGGCAGCTATGGCGCCATGAAGGATGCCATTATCGCCAATCAGCTGGATGCGATGATCTCGGCGACGTCGTCGTCGAACATGCGTCAGATCGAGGCGTCGCAGCGCGGGCTCTTCTGGCCGAATTTCGATCCCGAGAACAAAAAGGGCTGGGAGGGAATCAAGAAGCTGTTGAGTTTCATGGCGCCCTACAAGGAGACCAAGGGTGCCGCGCTGTCGGACAAGAATCCAGCCTGGCTGATCGGTTTCCGCTATCCCGTCATCACGACCTACGCCAAGACGCCGGCTGATGAGGTCTACAACCTCGTCAAGGCCATCGATCAGACCTACGACATGTACAAGAACACCACCGCCAGTACGCCGAACTGGGAGGCCAAGCAATCCATCGTGCCGCCGGCCGATGCGCCATGGCATGACGGAGCCATCAAGTACGCCAAGGAAAAAGGCTACTGGACTGCGGAAGCGCAGGCTTGGCATGACAAGCGACTGGCGCGTTTGAAGGCCGTCCGGGCAGCCTGGGACCAGGCGACCGAAGACTTCACGAAGGTCGTCGCCGAAAAAGCCGCCAAGAAAGAAAAATTCGACTCCGAAAAGGAGTGGGTGGCGTACTGGGAGGCGTACCGGGCGAAGCACCTCGAGTAGTCACGAGGCAAGTGGTTGTGCGATCAAGATTTAGGACGGGCGGCCTTGGGTCCCCGTCCGTTTCGGAGCGAGGGATCGAGAGAGGACGCCGGCCATGAGCGGCAAGCCGAACATACTGTTCATCATGGCTGATCAACTGCGCTGGGATTACCTGGCGCATGCGGGCCATCCGCATATCAAGACACCGAACCTGGATCGACTGGCCGCGCGCGGCGTGCAGATGACGCGAGCCTTCATCCAGTCGCCGGTGTGTGGCGGCTCGCGCATGTGCTTCTACTCGGGGCGCTACAACATCACGCACGGCGCGAGCTACAACAACTTTCCGCTTCGCATCGACGAAAAGACCATCGGAGATTACCTGCGGCCGCTCGGCTATCGCACGGTGCTGGTGGGCAAGACGCATTTCAAGCCGGATCTGGAATCGATGGCGCGTCTTGGCATCGATCCCGGTACGAATCCGGGGTTGCCGTATTGGCAGTGCGGTTTCGAGCCGTTCGAGCGTGACGATGGTTTGCATCCGGAAGTGAACGGGGAGCTTGCTGGCGCCGATCCAGACTACAATCAATGGCTACGACAGCTCGGCTATCCCGGGATGAACCCGTGGCATGAGTGGGCGAATTCCGTCGAGGGAGACAATGGCGAGGTGCTGTCGGGGTGGGCGATGCGCAATGCCCGACGGCCGGCTCGCGTGAAAGAGGAGCACTCGGAGACGGCCTACATGACCGACCGGGCGCTGGAGTTCATGCGGCAGGCGAAGGGCGGGGCGCCTTGGTGTCTGCATGTCTCCTATATCAAGCCGCACTGGCCCTATATTGCGCCAGCGCCCTATCACGCCATGTACGGTCCCGAGCATGTGATTGCGGCCAACCGCAGCGAGGCGGAGCGGGACAATCCGCATCCGGTGATTGCCGCCTTCATGAAGCACGACGAGAGTGTGCACTTTTCTCGCCAAGAGGTGCGTGAGACGGTGATCCCGACCTACATGGGGCTGATCACACAATTCGACGCGCATGTCGGGCGATTGATCGATCATCTGGAGGCGACCGGGGAGATCGAGACGACCATCATCGTCGTGACGTCGGATCATGGCGACTATCTTGGCGACCATTGGCTCGGCGAGAAAGATCTCTTCCACGAGGAAATCGTGCGCATTCCCATGATCGTGGTGGATCCGCGGCCGCAAGCGAACGGGACACGCGGTCGCGCGGTCGCGTCGCTGGTGGAGGCGATCGACTTGCCGCCGACGTTTCTCGAATGGGCCGGCGGGGCAGCCGAGCCGCATCGGCTCGAAGGGCGATCGATTGTGCCGTTGCTGGCATCGAATGAGGTTGAGGGATGGCGTGAGGCTGTGTTCTGCGATAGCGATTTTGCACTTCGGCATGCGCGCAAGACACTGGGCCTTGATGTGGACGAAGCACGCGGGTTCATGGTTCGAACCGAGCGGTGGAAATATGTGCATTTCGAGCGGTTCAGGCCGCAGCTATTCGATCTCGAAGCTGATCCGCACGAGTTGGCCGATCTTGGTGAGAGTGCTCAGCATGCCAGCGTTCTGGAGGAGATGAAGGGCCGATTGTTCTCGTGGGCGCTGAGCCGCAAGACGCGCACGACGGTGACGCACGAGTTCATTCGTCGCGTGACGGGTGGCGCGCGGGCACGCGGCTACCGGTTCGGCGAGTGGTGATGCCGCCCGGTTTGCGCATGCGCGCCATTGTTCAGGCCTTGGCGACGGCGCGGCGGGTCAGGACGCCAACGAGGTGCGCGCGGTAGGCAGCGCCAGCATGGATATCGCTCATCATGCCGTCTTCCGGAAGTTTGACGGTAGCGATGGCGTCGGCTGCAAAGTTCTTTGCGAGTGCCTGCTCGAATGCGGTGGCGCGGAAAACGCCGCTCTCACCCGCGCCTGTAACGGCCACGCGGATACCACCGGCCATTTTTGCGACCATGACGCCGACCAGACAGTAGCGCGATGCGGGGTGCGGAAATTTCACGTAGCCGGCGCGCTCGGGAACCGGGAACTCGATGGCTGTGATGATCTCACCGTCCTCAAGCGCTGTGGTGAACAGGCCCTGGAAAAAATCATCGGCGGCGACGCGGCGCTTATTGGTGACGACCGTCGCGCCAAGGCCCAGGACAGCTGCGGGGTAATCGGCTGCGGGATCATTGTTGGCAACCGAGCCGCCAAGCGTGCCACGGTTTCTGACATGGGGATCGCCGATGCCGCCCGCCAGCTCGGCCAGGGCGGGAATGGCGCGGCGAACCTCTTGCGATGAGGCGACGGCGGCGTGGCGGGTCATGGCGCCGATGGTGATTTTGTCGGCTGTTGCCGTGACGCCAGCAAGGTCGTCGATCGCGGCCAGCGAGATGAGGTCGCTCGGTGCGGCCAGGCGCTGCTTGAGCACTGGGATCAGGGTCTGGCCACCGGCGAGGTATTTGCCTTCGGCGGCATCAGCGAAGTTCTTGGTGGCCGCGTCGATGCTGCCCGCCTTGTGGAACGTAAAGGGGTTCATCAGCTGCGGCTCCTTGCGTCGTGCATTGCCTTCGTTCCAGCCAGAATGGCTTCAACGATATTCTGGTAGCCCGTGCAGCGGCACAGATTGCCCTCGAGGCTTTCGCGCACTTCGGCCTCGGTTGGGTTGGTATGGGATTCGGCGAAGGCGACGCCGGCCATGATCATGCCGGGTGTGCAGAAGCCGCACTGCAGGCCATGATGATCACGGAAGGCGGCCTGCATGGGGTGCAGTTTGTCGCCGTTGGCGAGGCCTTCGATGGTGGTGATGCTGGCACCGTCCGCCTCGACGGCGAGCATCGTACAACTTTTCACCGAAGCACCATCGACGTGGATGGTGCAGGCGCCACACTGGCTGGTGTCGCAACCGATGTGTGTGCCGGTGAGACGCAAGGTGTCGCGCAGCAGCGAAGACAGGAGCTGGTTCGCCGGTGCGTCGACCGTATGGGCCGAGCCGTTGACCGTGATTGTGATCCGGGGCATGGGCGCGCAGCGCTCCTTGAGGCTTGGTGAAGGATTGGCGGGGAGGTTAGCCCGAGGCGCGGGCGCCTGCCAAGTCTTGTGGCTCGAGCCACCGGGATTGCGTCTGGCTGGCGGCTTCCTGGCCGCTCCGGGCGCGGTGAAGCGGCGCCGAGAGGCTGAGGCGCGATTGGCCGCTTTCTACTTCCATCTGTAGGTGTGGCGGCCCGTGCCGTGGATCTGGTCGGCGACCTTGATGTGGTCGCCGACTTTCGGCGCCGAGCCTTTTGGTGCGAGTAGGCGCGCGGTGTGTGTGTCGTCCAGCTTTACGTCGACTTCCAAGTTGTTGCGGGCCACCACGGCGCGGTACTTGCCGACGAGCGGGCCGACGAAGACGACGACGCCATCGACCGCTCTGGTCTCGACGACGTCATCGATGTTCTTGACGTAGATGGCGACGCCCGTTGCAAGGACTGCGGCAACTGTGAGGCCTGCCCATTTGAGTTTGCGAGCGAGGAGCGCCCGATCCAGGCGTTTGCGTGTTTCTTCGCGCATGAGGCTTCCATTCTTATTGATCTCGCGACTTGGATCAATTTTCTGGTGCCAGTCAAGCGAGGTCGATGACGATATTGCCGCCGGGATCGAGTGCGGCGCTTGCGCCAGGCGTGATCACGGTGGTCGAGTCATACTCCTCGACAATGGCTGGGCCAATGACCGGAGTTGCCAGATCCGAGCGGCGGCAGATGCGGGTTTCGACCCAGCCGTGAGGTTCGCCAAAATAGGCACGGCGCGGCGGGCCAGGGTTGGGCTCTGGCCGCGAGGGGCGGACCCGATCGGGAACGGGCGGGCCGTGGCGTAGGCCGCGCCCCACAACCTGGATGGATACGAGTTCGACCGGTTCGTCCGGGCCGGCACGGTGGCCATAGACCCGCTCGTGCTCTTCGCCGAACGCCTCTTCAAGTCTGCGGGCGAGGCCTTCGTCGATGGGGCCGTCGGGGACCGGGACGACCAGCTCGAAGCTCTGGCCGACGTAGTGCATGGCGGCCGATCTGGTGATGCTGGCGCGGTCGCCAGCGAAACCCTCGATCTCGAGTTGATGGCGTGCATCGCCGGCAAGTTCGCGCCATGCACGGTCGATAGCGGCGAGGTCGGAGCCGCGGAGCTGCCGGCGGAAGGTGCGCGAGTAATGATGCTCGACATCGGCGTAGAGCAGGCCAAAGGAGGAAAATAGGCCGGCGGAGGGTGGCACAACGATGCGCTTCATGCCGAGGGCCGATGCCAGACCGCAGGCGAACAACGGGCCATTGCCGCCGAATGCGAACAGTGTGAACTCGCGGGGGTCGCGTCCGCGCTCGGTCGAGACGGCGCGAATGGCGCGGATCATGTTGGAGGCGGCGATACGGTGGGCGCCGAGGGCAGCCTGCTCGGTGGTGAGGCCCAAGGGCTGGGCGATGTCATGGTGCAGAATTTGTCGGGCCCGAGCGGCGTTGAGCTTGAGGGCACCGCCGACCAGATGCTCGGGATTGATGTAGCCCAGCACGACGTTGGCGTCTGTGACTGTGGGGACCGTGCCGCCGGCGTCGTAGCAGACGGGTCCGGGTTTGGCTCCGGCGCTTTCGGGGCCGATCTGGAGGGCACCGCCCTTGTCGATCCAGACATGGCTGCCGCCGCCTGCGCCGATCTCGGCCAAGTCGATGGCTGGCACCTTGCACACATATCCAGCGCCGGTCAGCAGGCGCGAGCCAGCCATGATCCCGGCCCCCACCGATTGCTCCTGAGCCCGCATGACCTCTCCGGCCTCGACCATTGAGGCCTTGGCGGTGGTGCCGCCCATATCGAACGTAATGATTTTTTCGAGCCCCTTGGCTTCGGCCAGCTTGCCCGCTCCGACGACGCCGCCGGCGGGACCGGACTCGATGATGTTCATAGGCTTTTCGGCGGCTGCCCGGTCGGTTGTGAGGCCGCCGTTGGATTGCATCAGGAGAAGGCGGGCCGGAATGCCGGCAGCATCGAGGCCTTTGCGAAGTGCCGAGAGGTAGGTGGCGACAATGGGCATGACATAGGCGTTGATCACCGTCGTCGACGTGCGCTCGTACTCCTTGATCTCAGGCAGGACCTCGTAGGAGATCGAATACGGCAGGAACGGCGCCTTCCGCGTGATGATGTCCTTGATGGCCAGCTCGTGGACCGGGTTGGCAAACGAATTGATGAGGCAGACGGCGATGGCTTCGACATCTTCGGCGAGTAACGCTTCGACCTGGCGCTCGGCATCGGCGAGATCCAGCGGGCGCTCAATTTTGCCTCGACCGTCGATGCGCTCGTCGACGACGCGGCGCAAGTAGCGGTCGACGAGGGGCGGGGGTTTTTCCCAGGCGATGTCGTAGAGGCGCGGCATGCGCAGCGTGCGAATCTCGAGGGCGTCGCGGAAGCCCTTGGTGGTGATGAGACCGACCTTGGCTCCCTTCTGCTCGAGGATGGCGTTGGAGGCGACGGTGGTGCCGTGGCGAATCTCGTCGATGGCGGTGCCTGCGAGGCCTTCCTCGGTGAAGATCTGGGCCAGTCCCTCGACGATGGCGGCAGCATAGTTCTCGACGCTGGAGGAGATCTTCTTGGTGTGGATGGTGCCGTCCGTGCCCAACAGCACGATGTCGGTGAACGTGCCGCCGATGTCGACGCCGACGCGGTAGGAGGTGGGGGATGTCATTGGGCGTTACTCCGCGGCCTTGGTCGTATCTGTGGGCGGAATTGGATCGTGCCACTGCACTTTGGGCACCTCATGCCAAGCGCGCTGGCGTCGGATTTCGTCCTGGCAGGACTTGGTGGCGGCTTCGTCGATGGTCCAGGTGGCCGTCGAGATGACGACACCATAATCGGCCCTGGCTTTTTCGGGCGACAGGAACTCGTTGCGGACGTCTTTCAGGACCATGGCGGGATCGCGGTCGAGGGGATCGCCCCAACCGGCGCCGCCCGGGTGGGTGTGCTGGAAGACATCACCGCGCTTGATGTCCATGGTGACCTTGGAGGGCATCGGCCGGTTTTCGGTGGCGGGATTGAGGTGGTTCTCGGAGGGTTGGCCAGGGCTTCCGCCGTAAAGGCCGAAGGGGCGGTGTGTCTTGCGGTCGGAGCGGACAGAGAGCTGGGCTGCTTCCTCGTTGAAGCGGTAGGCACGCTTGAACGGGACGCCACCGCGGTATTTCCCAGCGCCGGCGCGGTCGGGGACAAACTCGTAGGCGAGGACGGACACGGGTTGCTCGGCCTCGATGACCTCGGCTGAGGGGCAGGACTGGTTGGCAAACATGTGCGAGTTGCCGTTGAGGCCGTCGGCCCAGGGACGTGCACCCCAGGCGCCGCAAGTGAACTCGACATAGACGAAGGGCTTTCTGTCTTTGTCGTAGCCGCCGATCGAGATGCCGCTGTTGCCGCCGTCACCCGCCGCCTTGACCTTGTCGGGCAGCATCATGGCCAGTGCACCGTACATGCAGTCGACCATGCGGAAGCCGGTGAGGCCACGGGCGGCGCAGGCGGCGGGGAGCACTCCACGGCCAACCGTGCCCTCCGGGCAGATCACCTCGATGGCGCGAAAGACGCCTTCATTGTTGGGAATGCCTTGTGGCAAGACCGAACGCACGCCCGTGTAGGAGGCAGACTTGGTATAGGAGAATGTGTTGTTGATGGCGCCGCGGACCTGGGGGCTGGTGCCGGTCCAGTCTACGACCATGTGGTCGCCTTTCTTGCGCAGTGTGACGAAGAGGCGGATCGGCTTGCCGACATCGACGCCGTCGTCATCGATCCAATCCTCGAAGCTCCACTCGCCATCGGGCAGCTCTTTCAATGCCGCTCGGGTAAGGCGCTCGGAGTAGTCGATGGTTTCGTTGAGCATGCGTTTTGTGAGCTCGGGCCCCCACTTGGCGACTATCTCGGCAAACTGCTGCTCGGCGATGTGGCAGGCTGCGAGTTGGGCGCGGAGATCGCCCTGGACCATCACGGGAACACGGACGTTCTTCTCGATGAAGGTCATGATGGTCTTGTTGAGGACGCCCTTGTCGTAGAGCTTCATGGGCGCGATGCGCAGGCCTTCAGCGTAGATTTCGGTGGAGTCGGAAGCGTTGGAGCCAGCAACGCGGCCGCCGACATCGGTGTGGTGGCAGACGGTGCAGGCGAAGGCGAGGCGCTCGCCCTCGTGGTAGAGCGGCTTGAAGATGAAGATGTCGGGTAGGTGCATGCCGCCGTCGAAGGGGTCGTTCATGATGAAAACGTCGCCTTCGGCCATGTCGTCGCCGTAGTGGCGCATGACCGCTTCGAGCGCGGTGGGGGTGGAGCCGAGGTGGCCGGGCAATGTCAGTCCCTGGGCTGCGAGGCGACCAGCGCCATCAGCAAAGCCCGTCGAGTAGTCCATGTTGTCTTTTAGGACAGCCGAGTAGGTGGTGCGGAAGACCGTCAGGGCCATTTCGTCTGCGATGGAGAAGATCGCGTTCTTGAAGAGCTCGAAGTCTACCGGATCGATGGCGGTGTCGGTCATCCGTGGTCCTGCTTACTGACGGACCGTCGATTGAGGGGGTAACTGCTGAGGCATGAGCCGACAGTGTGGCATGCCTCGGTGATGCGTCGAAAGGGTCAAGCAACATGGTTGGGCTAATAAAAAACGGCCGGGGCTGGGCCCCGGCCGTCATATGTCAACACTCTGGCGGTACCCCGGCCAGGCCGTGCCGGTCAGGGCGACAGGGTGTACTTGATCGTTGCGACGAAGCGCTCATCACAGCCGAACAGCCGGGCCGAGCAGAAGCCGTCGCTGAAGCCGCCGGCTGCGTTGTTGTCCTTCACGTTCGTGTCCCAATAGCGGAAGTCGAGCGAGAGATTGTCGCCGAAACCGAGGCCGAGGCCGACGTTCCAGTAGAGGTAGTCGTCGGAGCCGTTGCCGAACACTGCCCGATAGGCCAGCGTGTCGCCTGACTGATAGCCAAGCGTGCCGCTGATCGAGGGCGTCACGTTGCGAATGGCTGCGAAGCTCTGCGCGAAGGTGCCCTCGATGGTGTATACGTCGCCGGTCTTGCCCGTGTACTCGGGCGAGTAGAAGAACGTGAGGCCGACGGAGGCATCCTTCCAGGGGCTGAAGCTGCCGCCGATCTTGAGTTCGACGTAATCAAGCTCGGCACCAGGATCGAAGGCGCTCGGGTAGGTGTAGTAGATGACGCCGAGGTCCATCGTGACAGGACCCAGAACCGGCTTGATGCCGGCGTAGTAGTCGACCTCAGCGTGGGCGACGTCCTTCACGCCGACTCGGCCGAAATCGATCAGTGAGCTCCAGGTGCCGACGTAGAACCACTTGTAGGTGGCGTCGATACCAGCCTGGACGGCAGGGCGGGAGGCCGATTGCGAAAAGCCGCGGAAGACGTAGTCGGTGGTCGCAGCGAAGTTGCCGGAGATCTGCAGCTCCCGCTTGGTCTCCGCGGGCGCTTCGTCCTTCAAGCTGCCTTTGTCGTAACCGTCGGCCAGCGCTGTGACCGACAAACCACAAAGCGCGATACCCGCGACGGTTGCAAATAGGCTGCCGCTCTTGATGATGCTCATTATCCCTCTCCGAGCACGGAACCTGACTGGGTCCGAATCTTCTCTTCTGAGCCCAGAATCCGTCATTTTGGGGAGCTGGTACAAGATCAAGAACTAGGCATTTCGTGTTTGGAGCGCCGATGTTGCCACCGAGTGACAATGTTGTGAAAATGCTGGTTATTCGGATGATGTTTGCCCAAAAAGAGTGCAGAAGGGCCGGCACTTTCGCGGGCCGAGTGCGGTGTGCGCGAAAGCAGACACTTGACGCTCCTCCGGTCCGAATTTTGGAGCTCTTGAGGGCGGTAAGACGTCAGCAAACTACCCCGCTGAGCGATAGGTTGATGCAACCTTGACGCGATGGCGTTGATTGCGCGACGCTGAACGGAAGCGCGCGGGCTTGAATTTGTTGGGGCCGATGGGCAGGCTGAATGGACTTTCTCTGGCGCCGGAAGTTGGGTGAGTCTCTTGGCGGAGGCACACGAGGCGACCTGTATGAAGGCGAGCCGCATTGCGCTCGCTATGCGATGATCATCAAATGAGGCGATCGTACATATGGAGATCCAGCGCACACCCAAAGCTGCGCTCGTGACAGGGGCTAGCCGCCGGATCGGCCGGGCCATTGCACTCAATCTCGGACGGCACGGCTGGGATGTGGCCGTTCACTATGCGTCGGGGAAAAGTGCCGCGGATGAGGTGGTCGCTGAAATCACGGATATGGGGCAACGTGCCGTGGCGGTGGCGTGCGATCTTGCGCGGGTCGAGGCCGGCGCGGAGCTGATTGCTGCTTGTGGGCAAAAGATCGGGGCACTGACATGCCTCGTCAATAATGCTTCGACGTTCATCGACGACGAGATTTCCAATCTGCAAGCCGATGTGTGGGACAAGCAGCTGGCGGTCAATCTCAGGGCGCCTGTGTTTCTGGCGCAGGCTTTTGCGCGACAGCTGCCGGACGGTTGCAGCGGCAATATCGTCAATGTCATCGACCAGCGCGTGCTCCAGCCGTTGCCAGGTCTATTCTCGTATGCTCTTGCTAAGGAAGGACTTTTTGCGGCGACCAAGCTGCTGGCTCAGGCGTTGGCACCAAACATTCGGGTCAATGGCGTCGGGCCCGGACCGGTGCTGCGCAGCGTGCTGCAGACGGAGGCGGCCTTCGAGGCTGAGGTGAAGTCGACCTTGCTCGGGCTTGCGGTTCCGCCTGAAGAGATCGCACACGCCGTGCAGTTCATTCTGGCGTCGCCGTCGCTGACGGGGCAGATGATTGCTATCGATGCCGGGCAGCATCTCTCTCGCACCTACGTCGGGTGATCTCATACCAAGGCGTCTATCCCCGCATCACGAGGCACGATGGCGACGTTCGACAGCGAAAACGACTTCAAGTCCGGACCCAGCGGTTCCCGGCAGAGATTGGTTTTCGTCGAAGGTTTGGAGTTACTGGCCAGCGTCGGGATCTTCGAAGTCGAACGGCGCTATGAGCAGCGGATCGTGGTGTCGGTGACGCTCGAAGTCTTGGATGATTATGACGGCGTCTCGGACAGGCTGGATCAAGTGCTGGACTATGGCACGATTGTCGATCATTGCCGCCGGCTGGTCGATGGAACGCACTTCAACCTCATCGAGACGCTGGCGGAGCGGATCGCGGAGGGCGCATTGCGCGATCAACGGGTCAAACGTGTGCGTGTGCGGATTGACAAGCCGGACATAATTCCGGGCTGCAAAGCCGTAGGGATCGCCATCGTGCGTCATCAAACGGATTGGCCGCGCTAGCCCGCCTGCAGGAGCAAGTCTTCTGCTGGCGCATGGATGCAGATTTTTGTTCCGACCGTTCGCTGACTTGGCTGGGCCGTTGGCGGACTGTTGGCCGGAGCGGTGTTCTGCGAAAGCGCCATATTTCATCGCATGCGCGCCCTATTGGTGCCTGAAATCTACGGGACACAGGAGAGGGCGCGGGGGAGACAGCTTAACGAGCTGTTAAGGTTAACGGATTAGTAAAGACGTATGCAACTGCGTCCCACGTCCGTGGATTTGCTGCGAAGATTAGTTGGGGGTCCAATGAAGCGTCGAATTTCCCTTGGCGTCGCTGCCGGATTGATGCTGTTTCCTGCCGCCTCGTTCGCGTCCGGCGCTCCGCCGATCAAGGTGTCGGCTTCCAACAAGGTGCCAGCCTGCGTGACCCCCGGGCGGCTGACTGCTTTCCTCAAGGCACGCAACGATCGCCTCGATCCTCGGTTCGAGAAGATCGCTGTCGAATATATGCGTCGCGGCGAAGAGCTAGGATTGAGGTGGGATTACACTTTCTATCAGATGGTGCTGGAGACGGGCTATCTGACATACCGGGGTGACCGGGGGCGTCGTGGTGACGTGAGCCCCTCTCAGAACAATTTTGCCGGACTTGGCGCAACCGGCCGGGGAAATCCCGGTGAGAGCTTTGCCGATATGAAGACGGGCGTGCTTGCCCACCTTCAGCATGTGTTGCTTTATGCCGGAGAGACCGTTGAGAATCCGGTGGCTGAGCGCACGCGCAAGGTCCAGGAATGGGGCATTCTGGCCTCGATGAAGAAGCGGGCGCACGGTCGGGTGACGTTTGCGCATCTGGCCAAGAAGTGGGCACCAGGCTCCGACTATGTGGCGGGCCTTCAGGGTGTCGAACGAAAATTCCAGGAAGATTTCTGCAACGGGCCGGATCCACACCCGGAGTGGGTGGCGGAAGCGCGTGGCGTTGCGCCAGTGACGACGGTGGCGGCCGTGAGCGAGCGTGCGCCTGACAAGATCACTGGCGATGAGTTGGCCCGGCGTGCGATCGAAGATGGCAAGGCAGAGGGCAACACGCGCATGAGCGGGCTTGGTGCGCCGGGCATGGCAAAGGCTGCCACGCCGAGCTACAGCCTCCTCAATGCGCCTTCGGATACGGCGCAGGCAGCGCCGCAAGCTACGGAACCGGCGGTGCTTGCTCCTTCGGCGAATGCCCAAAAGCCAGCCAACGGCAAGCGCTCCCGATTCATGACGGCCTCAGCTGCCGGCAGCCTGGCGAAAGCCGAGATACCCAAGGTGGCGCCACCGCATAAGCAGGGGTGCCGGGTCTGGACCGCCAGTTATGGCGGCCTCAAGGCTCTCATCATTCGGGTTCGTTCGGACAAGGGCACAGACTATACCGTGCTGGATGTGAACGAGGGGGCGGAGAAGCGCGAGGCTGATGCCTATATCGCGGCCTACGCGAAAGGCGGCGAGATTGCCGGTGAATTTGCCACCCAGACGCAGGCGCTCGACAAGGCATTCGAGCTTTGCCCAGAGAAGTGATCTGACCGGTTTGTGCACACAGCGCAGGCGCTCTTGCGGCGCTTGCAGTGCCGTTGCGAACGACGTGGCGCGACGGCGCGCATTCGATAAGCGGATGACACCGCCAATTGCCGTCAGGCTGCGTTTTCCCGGTCTACGGCAGGTCAATTGAGTAGCGTTGAAGGACCTCGGGTCGATGCCGCAAAAGTACGCGATCGGACTGACGACAAGATTTGGCTCAGCGGTGGTGCTGGGCGCAATTTTATGGGCGAGTGCAGCGCTGAGTGTGATGGCGCAATCGCTGCCGCAGATCAGACTGTCACCCCGCAATCAGGTTCCGGCATGCGTTACGCCCTCTCGCATGCAGGCATTTCTGGCCGATGGCAATCCCCGGCTGGAAAGAAAATTCCAGTCGATTGCGAGCTACTACAGGCTTCACGGCGAGCGGATGGGCGTGCGGTGGGACTATGCTTTCTATCAAATGATCATCGAGACCAATTATCTGAAATTCAAGAACAATGCAGGGAAGGGTGACGTCAGTCCGCGGCAGAATAATTTTGCTGGGATCGGCACAACGGGAGGGGGCGTACCCGGTGACAGCTTTCCGGATGTGTCGACGGGCGTTGTCGCGCAGATGCAGCACCTGATCGCTTACTCGGGGGAGCCGGTTGCTCAGCCTGTGGCGCGGCGCACGCGCGAAAAACAGGATGACATTATTGCGCAATCGCGCCGGCTGCGGCGGCCGGTGACTTTCCGGGATCTTTCCGGGCGCTGGGCGGCAGATCGGCGCTACTGGCGCTCGATCGCCTTTATCGCCGACCGGTTCACCAAGCGCTACTGCCACGGCCGGGAGGGAGTTGAAGAAGCGCGTGAGCTGGGGCAGCGCAAGGCGCTGTTGGCAACGGCATCAACCGGCGTAAGCTCTGCGCCGGAGCGTCCGAGGGCCAGGATGCGGCAGGCCGCCGCCGGCTTCGCCAGCCGTGCATCGGTTGCAAGCCTTGGTGTTCCGCCGCCGCCTGTGCCGGCACGTCGGCCGCTGCCCGAGCATGGGGGATCTGATGGGACGTGCAAGGTGTTCACGGCCAGTTATGGAGGCAAGCGCAACGTCCTTATCCGACACCGGGTCGGCGATGAGATGCGCTATACGGCATTGCAGGTGCTGGACGGGAGGGAAAAGGGCTTGGCCTGAAAGCTTCATTCGTACGCACGCCCAGGGTGGCGAGGCGGTTGGCGAGTTCGAGGACCGCCAAGGCGCGTTGGCTCAGGCATTTGCCCTGTGTCCGAGCGCGGTCGGCGGGCGGGGTTGACGCCCTCGCCTAGGTTGCGATGCAGCGGTGGTCAGCGGTTTTTTCAAGAGCCTCGTTTGTCGCGCCCTGAGCGGTGGGTGGACTGCGGCGGTCCATTTGCCCACAGTCTTCGAGGGGCAAGCGGCCAAAGCTAGCCGGGCGGTGGACGAACACGTGTGGATGCAGACTGCACATGTGAAGAATGACTGTCCGTCAGTCTCGTCGGGTGGACGGTTGGTGGAAACGGCTTTAATGCTGTCGCGTGCCCGGCGACTCTGGTCTGCGCGGGTTGTCTTGCGCGAAAGTCGAGGGCTCCCCGTGAACGCTGACAAGCCTGTTTCCCATAAAGACATGGCAAACGCCATTCGAGCGCTGGCCATGGACGCGGTCGAAGCTGCCAAATCGGGGCATCCGGGCATGCCGATGGGCATGGCGGACGTGGCAACCGTGCTCTTTGCCGAGCACATGAAATACGATGCGGCCCATCCGGACTGGCCGGATCGCGACAGATTCGTGCTTTCGGCCGGTCACGGCTCGATGCTGCTTTATGCGCTGCTGCATCTGACCGGTGCGCCTGGCATGACGATGCAGGATATCCGCAACTTCCGTCAGCTTGGCGCCAAGACGGCAGGACATCCCGAGTTTGGCCATGCGCCCGGTATCGAAACCACGACCGGGCCGCTGGGGCAGGGGCTTGGCAATAGCGTCGGCATGGCGTTGGCCGAGCGAATTCTCAATGCCCGCTATGGGGATGACATTGTCAATCACCACACCTGGGTGATTGCGGGTGATGGTTGCCTTATGGAAGGCATCAGCCAAGAGGCGATTTCACTCGCCGGGCACTTGAAGCTCGGCAAACTGATCGTGTTGTTCGATGACAACGGGATTTCCATCGACGGACCGACGAGCCTCGCGACGAGCGAGGACCAGATAGCACGCTTCAAGGCTTCAGGGTGGGCCACTGCGTCTGTAGATGGGCATGATGCAGCGGCCGTCTCGGCGGCGCTCGCCAAGGCGAAAGCAGATGACAGCAAGCCTTGGCTGATCGCTTGCAAGACGCGGATCGGGTTCGGTGCGCCGACAAAGGAAGGCAAGGCCTCCTCGCACGGCTCGCCGCTTGGCGCCGATGAGATCAAGGGGGCGCGCGAGCGGATCGGCTGGCCGCATGGGCCTTTCGAAATCCCCGAGCAGATCGCGTTGGCGTGGAAGGCTGCGGGTGCGCGCGGGGCCAGGGCCAGGCAGGCATGGGAGCAGGGTTTTGCCAAGCTCGATCCTGCGCGTCGCGAGGCGCTGGCGCATCCGGCTGGCGCGGTGAAGGAAGCGATTGGCGCCGCGATTTCCGACGCCAAGGCGGCGGCTCAGGCGGAGACATCCGAGAAAGCGACGCGGGTGTGGTCGGAACTGACGATCAACCGGCTGGTCGAGGCTTGTCCTGCTTTGATCGGTGGGTCGGCGGATCTGACGGGGTCGAACAACACCAAGGCCAAATCGCAAGGGGTGATTGGCCCCGGGGATTTCAAGGGCAGCTACGTCCATTACGGTGTGCGCGAGCATGCCATGGCGGCGGCGATGAATGGCATAGCACTGCACGGCGGATTGATTCCGTACGGCGGTACGTTCATGGCCTTTACCGACTATTGCCGGCCGTCGATCCGCTTGTCGGCGCTGATGGGTCTTAGGGTCGTCTATGTCATGACGCACGATTCCATCGGGCTCGGCGAGGACGGTCCGACACACCAGCCTGTCGAGCATCTGGCGGCCTTGCGGGCGATGCCAAACCTGTACGTGTTCCGGCCTGCAGATGGTGTCGAAACAGCCGAGTGCTGGGAGTTGGCGATTGCGCCGGGCGATACGCCGTCGATCCTCGCATTGACGCGGCAGGGTGTGCGCAACCTGAGGACCAAACCGGAAGCGCAGAACCAGAGCGCCAAGGGCGGCTATGTGATCTGGGGTGGTGATGCAGCGAAGCGCGATGTGACCTTGCTGGCCACCGGCTCTGAAGTGGGACTGGCGGTTTCGGCAGCCGAAGCCATGGCGAAGGACGGGATTTCGGCAGCGGTTGTTTCTTTGCCGAGTTTTGAACTGTTCCGCAAGCAGCCCGCGGCCTATCGGGCACAGGTGTTGGGCGATGGGCCACGGATTGCGATCGAAGCCGGCGTCGAGCAGGGCTGGCGGGAATGGTTGCGGCCAGACGATGTGTTCATCGGCATGTCCGGCTTTGGTGCTTCGGCGCCGGCCGGAAAACTCTACGAGCACTTTGGGATTACGGCGGGGAAAGTGGTCGAGGCGGCGAAGGCGGCCCTGAAAAAGTGAACGTGTGCCGCGGCGGCGTTGGTGCTGCCGCTGCACACGTTTGGCGGTGCGTGAGGGCGCATTCTCTCAGTCCGCCGGCTTGCCGCCTGGCCAAACCGGTGCTTGCGCGAGGCTCGGCCAGCCTGCTGGGCTTTCGGCAGCACGCCGGTTTTCCTCGATGCTGCGCCCTGTCTTCCACTGCGCTGCGACGTAACGATTGCCCGTGACGCCTGATGCCGCATCGGAGCACAGCCAAAGAATTGGTCCTGCCATCGCCGAGGGGGGAATCAATTCTGCGCGTTTCAGGCCCGAGGCTTCCGGGACCATGGCGGTGTCGGCGGGACCGCCCGGCACCACGACGTTGACGGTGATGCCGTCCGGCTCGAACTCCTGAGCGTGGCCGGCGGACATGGCCTCGAGAGCTGCCTTGGATGGGCCGTAGGGGTGGAACTTGCCTCTGAGCATGGTGAACATACTGGTGGTGACATTGACGATACGGCCGAACTTGCGCTGCTTCATGCCGGGCACGACGGCGCGGGTCAGGTACCAGGCGCCGTTCAGATTGACGCGCACCATCTGATCCCAGATCGCCGGTTCGATCTCCTCGATGGCGACCAGATGGGTGAAATGGTCTTCGCGAATGACGCCCATGCCGAGTGCGCCGTTGTTGATGAGGAGATCGATGCGGCCGAAGGCCCGTTCGGTGTCGGCAACGGCCTTCGCGCAGGCTTGCTGCACGGAGATGTCCAGCTTGATCGTTTCCAAGGCGTTGGCGGCGGTTTTGTTGGCATCTTTGAGCGCCACCAATCCGGCCTCGTTAATGTCGGCTGCCATGACTTGCGCCCCGGCATCGAGCAGGCCAGCGAGAATCGCACGTCCCAGACCTCCGGCTGCTCCCGTGATCAGTGCAACTTTGCCTTCCAGCGGTTTGGTCGTCATGTGGTTGGGGCTCCTTTTGGGCTCAAACCGGCTCTCCTGCGGAGCGCCGGGCCTTCTTGAATTGCGCGAACCGACTCTCCTGAATAGAGCCGGCCGCTTCCCGGGCGGACACACGGGGTGCGTTGATGGAGTGTCTGGTTAGGCGCGGGCGGGGAGGTGGGACTGGTACCAGGCGATGGTCTCGGCCATGACCTCTTCGAAGGCGCGTCCGGCGTAGACTTCGTAGTGGCCCCATCCTTTCAGTGTGACCAGCTTCTTGGGCTCGCCGGCCTTGGCGTAGAGGGCTTCCGACTCATCGGGCGGTACGAGGCGATCGTCGTCGGTGGTGATCAGGAGCAGCGGGCGGGGCGCGATCTTGTCGACGACCCATTCGGGGTGGAATTCGAGTGTTTCGTCGATGTACTCCAGCGGGATGGAGCCGACGGCATTGGGGTTGTTCTTGCGGGCGGCGGCGGCGAGCTCGGCCGACTGGCGGTCGGGCAAGAGCACCTCCTCTCGGGCGACGTATTCCGATTTGCCGGTCAGCACGCGGGCCTCGCGGTCCTTCTTGGAGCGGGCCAGGAGGTCGACCCACTCGTCGGGACGGCGGACGGAGCGCATCCAGCGCCGGCCATTGCCAATGCCGACACAGGAGACGACGCATTTGACGCGTGGGTCGATGGCTGCTGTCCACACTACTGTGGCGCCGCCGTAGCTGGTGCCATAGATGCCCAGGCGATTTTCATCGACGCCGTCTTGAAGCCCGAGGAAAGTCATCGCGGCCTGCACGTCGGCAACGCGGCTCATTGGAGCGAGGCGGCTTCTTGTGCCTTCGCTTTCGCCCCAGCCCTTGTAGTCAAAGGTGAGGACGGCGTAGCCGGCATCGTTCAGGACGCGCGCGTTGTCGGGCAGGTAGAGGTCCTTGACCCCGGTGTAGCCGTGGCACAGCACGATGCCGGCGCGTTGCTCACCGGGTTTCAGGCCGGCCGGCACGTACAGGTCGCCGGTCAGTTTGTGACCCTCGGAATAGAAGTGGATGGCTTTGTGGGCGTGCATGGGGTGTTTCCGGTGCTGCTGGAGCGTTGACGGCAAGTGTTCCGCGGAATGGGGGTGGTTGTCCCGAGCGGATCAGTCTTCGATGACGGCGACGGCGCGGATCGGAGCTGGCGGTGCCGCCTCGGATCTGCAGCGGGAAGGCAATGAAGCGGAAGCGGCCCTTGCCGACCACGGCTTCGAGATCTCCACAGACATTCGATGTGGGTGATGCCACGCTCGGCGCAGGCCAGATGGGCCTTGAAGTTCGGCTCCCCTTCAGGTGCGGGGCTGATGGCTTCGACGCCGAACATGAGAATTTCCTGATCGGCCAGCCAGTGGACGGCATCGACATGTAGACCGGGGAAGTCGTGAAGGTAGCCCGGTGTGCCGAACAAGCGCCGGTTGACGCCCATGTGAATGAGAACGGTGTCGCGCGGCTTGATGGATTGGCCTGATTTCTCAAGCGCGGCTTTCATCTCGGCGACGGTGATCTGGTGTTTCAATGGGACGTGCGACAGGTCCAGGCAAATGGCTTCGGTATAGAAGTTCTCGAGCGGGATTTCGTCGATGCTGGCGGCTTTGGGATCGGGATTGAAGTGACAGGGTGCGTCGACGTGCGTGCCGGCATGATCGGACAGCGACAAGTAGCAGGCCTTCGATGTGAATTGGGTGGCGCCGGCACGCTTGATCTCGTTGTGGTCGTTCCACACGGTCATGACGACGGGGGATGCGACGGGTGCGCTGGCGTGCGGTGGTGGATCTCGCGCGAGAGGTCGATGAGCTGCATCGGAAGACTTCCGTCCGCTGGCATTGCCAATTGAAGCCGACGTGAGAGGGGGCGGCAAGTTTTGAGGCGCTTGTATTTCATCGTGCGGTCGGAGCTGGGAAGTCCGCTTGGCCGCGTCCGTGTGAGGTCCAAAGCGCGTCACGGCTCTGGCCTCGAACAAATATTTCTGTCTGATATCAATCGCTTGAATGAACTTTAAGTTGATTCCAATGGCAAACGCTACCTACCTTTCCGGATTGCCGTATTGGGGGGATGCTGGCTCGTCTGTGTTCCCGCGGTGTCGGACGGGGATGAGACGCAGAAGTCCGTGAGCTTTCACGAATCGACATTCAAAGAGAATTTCGACAACGTTTCGGCGACGATTGATCGTTTGAGTGAGGCCTTTCCGAAGGCTGGTATCGTCTTGACGGTATCGCCCGTCGCGCTCGGGTGCACCTGGTCGGGCGCTGACGTGGTTGTCGCGAACATGGCAAGCAAAACCACGCTGCGTGCAGTCGCTCATGAGATTTGCCGGGCCTATGACCAGGTCACGTACTGGCCGTCATTTGAATTTGCAATGATGGAAGATGTGTTTCTCGCGGACGGGCGACATGTAAAGCGAAGTGCAGTTAAACGCATCATATCGGCTTTCATCGAGGCGCATGAGGCGGGCAGCTCAATATTGCACAGGACGTGGGGCGATGTTTTGCCTGATGGTAAGACTGGTTCCAGCGACTTTCTAAGTGGTTGATGGCTTCAATTGAGCGCCAAAGCGAGCACTTCTCTCGTGCTGGCATTAAGCGCGATTGTGGCAAATGGGGAACGAGGGCTGGCTCACACGCGCTTAGGCTTGTTTTGACCCAAATTTGCTAGGTCCACTGGTTCTTCGGCTTATGTGTCGGACGCAGGCTCAAGCGTTGCTGTACGAGATTGATGTGGCTGCGCAGTTCGTAGACCTGGTTCGTGAATTGGCGTGGGATTGTGAGCGCGCTGACGGCCCTGTCGATGTGATCGAGTTCCTGGGTTGCGACAAAGATCTGGGCCGGTGTTATGTCGCCACGGTCGAGGGTATTTTCCAAGGACTTCAGGCGGTCGTACCAGCTCAGTAGGCGGCGCCGGATGATCCACGCATAGACGGTGGGAATGGCGCGGCTCAATGGGATCAAAACGGTGAAGATTGGAATGGCGAGCAGGACGATTTTGGCGCCGTGCTGAGCGATGACGGCTGTCACCCAAAACGGAATGCCCCATCTTGCATTAAAGCGACCGAGATGGCGCAACAGGACAGGCAATTCCCCAGCTTTGTAATAAGCGGTGGCCGAGGTGTGGACCTCGTATTCGGGATCATCGAGGTTCGGATATTTTCCAGCCTTGAAGAACATGACTGGGTAGCCAGTGGCGGGGTCGACGGCTGATTTGGGCTTCACCGCGCTGGCATGCGTCAGGAGGGTTGCAAGAACGGGGTGCAGATCCTTGTTCACCACGAGCGCGGGCGCGGTGTTGAGCAAGGTGATCTGTGCCGTTGGGATGATGTTGGGTGAGAGGCGGTGTGCGCCCTTGTCCATGACGACTTTTGAAAAGAATGGAAACTTCGAGATGTAAGCGCCGGCCAAATCCTCGAAATTCATCAAGAGAATATCGTTGGGATTGTCGAGGAGATCCTTGACGGTCTGATTGTCGCTCGGGAGGATCAGAAAGGCGACATCGACGGCATCGGGAGCGTCGACCGGTTCAATCAGCGGTTTCGCGTCGCTGGGGAAATTTTCGTAACTGAAGATTGCGGTCTTGGGCTTTGCGGTAATGGCGTTGGCATGCAAAATCATCGATATGATGTTGGCGCGGCCGCTACCTTCGGTGCCGACGGCGATCCGTTTGTCCTTGAATGCCTGCAGGCCCTCGATCGGCTGGCTGGGACGACGATAGTAGACCCACAGCGGTTCATCGAACATGCGGCCGAGCGAGCGCAAGGCTGCTTCGTTGGCGATGACGGATGCGTTGCCGTAGGAGAAATACTTCTTGCTGGTGGAATAGCCGCCGACGAGGAAGGCTGCCTCGACCTGCCTTTCGAGCACCGCCGTTCTCGCCGCTGAGCCTTCATCGCTGGTCAGAACGAGATCGACGCCGAACTGCTCGAGCTCTTCCTTCCACGTTCGGGCAAGTTTGGCGTAGGCGCCGTTGGGTGCGCCGGCTGCAATGCGAACTGTCGCGTTAGGCAGATCCAGGAAAGACACGGCGACGGCGGCGGCGGCGCCGAGGGCGACCAAAAGCCCGAGCAACAAAAGTGCAAGCTGACGCACTGCTCCCCCCCGATGGCGCGTAACGGACCGCTCAAGTGAGGTTGTCGACGCGCCCGTACAGAACTCGTTTGCCACGCAACACTGCAGGCGGCTCGCGCCGATCTTCTGCCGCGGCGCCTGTTTGGATTACAGCAAGGGCGGGCTCAAGATTCCATATTCGTGCGGCCCCGATGCGACAGCGGCTCGGGAGTGTGGTCATGCTGCCGCACTTAGGCTGTTGACGTTGCGATCGGGCTCAACCGGTTTTGCCGTCGACAAATGCTTTCACGAGGATATGCGCGATGGCGTGCTTGCCGGGCGCGGTGAGGCCCTCGGGGTGGGTGCCGTCGAGCATCGCCTTGGCCTCCTCGCGCGTGAACCAGCGGGCTTCGGCCAGCTCGTTCTTGTCGACAGTGATGTCGGTCGTCTCGGCGTGGGCGATGCATCCCATCATCAATGAATGGGGGAAGGGCCAAGGCTGGCTGCGGACATACTCAACGCGGCCAACCTTGATGTTGGTTTCCTCGAGAACCTCACGGCGCACCGCATGCTCGATGTCTTCGCCAGGTTCGAGGAAGCCCGCCAGCGTCGACCACATCTTGTTGGCGTAGCGATATTCGTGCGCCATGATGCAGCGCTCGCCGTCGGTCACCAGCATGATGACGACGGGGTCGATGCGAGGAAAATGATCGATGCCGCAGCCGGTACACTTCCTGCGCCAGCCGCCGTCCATCATGCGCGAGTGGGCGCCGCATTTGCCGCAATAGCCAGCATTCTCGTGCCACTGAGCCAGCGCACGCGCCTTGCCAGCCAACGATTGCTCATCAGGTGTCAGCACGCCCTGCATGGCCAGAGACCGCAGATCGACTGCGGGGCGAAGAAACTGAGCGGCGCCGGCGAGAGCCTGAGCCTCGTGTTCGGTAATGGCAATGGCAAAGTGGGGGATGCCGGTATCGCGGGTGAGGCCGAGAAAGAGTGCGCGCTCGTCGGGCAGGCCAAGCTGAGTGGTCTCGTCGCGGGTGAGCCAGCGAAGCTTGGCCGTGGTCTGGTCGGGGCCAGGTTCGATGACGGGTTTGAGGTCGCACAAGGGAAGAATGCGCACCGTCGGCGAGGCCAGGTGAGCATCGACCCAATCCTTGTCAGGCCGCTTGCCGCTGACACGGTCAAGAAGGGCAGTTGCAGCAAGTGTCGGCATGTATGGCTCCTCCCGGCAGGGCCGGAACGGAAGCACAGGCGGGGCGATAGTGCAATAACCGGATGCGCCTGTCCGTTGTCAGATCGATACGGGGCGGGAGAGGCTGCTTGCGCCCCCGATCAGGCTCCCTTAAGTAGGGGCCGGGAGGTTGGTGGCGGACGCGTCCCTCGCCAACCGGGTCAGGTCCGGAAGGAAGCAGCCCTAACGATCAGGATTCGGGTCGTCGCCAGCCTCTCAAATTTGCGCCCTTGCGAGCGGCAGGGCGGAGGGGTGCCTTGATCCAGGCACCGCGGGGCCTCGCCCGTCAATGTGGACGCGAGGCGGAGCCGGGGGGTACCGTGCCCCGCGTATAAGCGGATCATTATTGCCGCGCGAGCATCAGCCATGAGCGAAGACGGCGACAGCATGGGCATGGACGGCCCCAGCCTTTTCGGTGACGAGCCGAAGGTTGCGCAAGGCTATGTCGTGCTGGCCCGAAAATACCGGCCGCAAACGTTCGAGGATCTGATCGGCCAGGACGCGATGGTGACGACGCTGCGCAATGCGTTTGCCAGCGAGCGGATCGCACAAGCCTATATGCTGACCGGCGTCAGGGGCGTGGGGAAGACCACGACCGCACGCATTCTGGCGCGCGCCCTGAATTATGTGGGCGAGGCCGGCGGCGATGGTCCGTCCGTGGATTTGTCGGTGCCGGGCCAACACTGCCGGGAGATTATCGAGAGCCGGCATCCTGACGTTATAGAAATGGACGCGGCGTCCAACACGGGCGTCGACAACATCCGCGAGATCATCGAGAGCGCGCGCTACAAGCCGCTGGTCGCTCGCTACAAAGTGTTCATCATCGACGAGGTTCACATGCTGTCGAAGGGCGCTTTCAACGCCCTGCTGAAGACGCTGGAAGAACCACCGCCGCATGTCAAATTCATCTTTGCGACCACGGAGATCAGGAAAGTGCCGGTGACGGTGCTGTCGCGGTGCCAGCGGTTCGATCTCCGGCGGGTCGATGTGCCGGTGTTGTCGCGGCATTTCAAGGGGATCGTGGAAAAGGAAGGGGCGGAGGCCGAGCCGGAGGCGCTGGCGCTGATTGCGCGCGCGGCAGGCGGATCGGTGCGTGACGGGCTGTCGGTTCTCGACCAGGCGATTGCCATGGGGTCGGGCAAAGTGACGGAGAGCGGCGTTCGGGAGATGCTCGGGCTTGCCGATCGCGGGCGGCTCTTCGATCTGCTGGAGCAGGTGTTCAAGGGCGATGCGGCGGGTGCGTTGGCCGGCCTGGCAGCGCTGAACCATGACGGCGCTGATCCGATCCAGACTCTCGCCGACTTGGGCGAGGGGGTGCATATCGCGACACGGATCAAGGTGGCTGGCGCGGAAGCAGCGGGTGAAGGCCTCTCGGGGGAGGAAAAGCGCCGGGCTGGCGCGCTTGCCGAGAAGCTCTCGCTGGCAGTGCTGTCGCGGGCATGGTCGATGCTGTTGAAGGGGCACGATGAGGCAGGCCGTTCGCCGAATGCGCTTTCGGCCGCTGAGATGGTGTTGATCCGGATTGCGCATGCGGCCGACCTGCCGTCGCCTGAAGATATCATCCGGCGGCTTGGCAGTGGTGGTGAGCGCCGGCAAGCGGCGCCAACAGAGGCACGCAGCCAAGTTTCACGGGATACGCGCGGGCCGTTGAACGAAGAACGTTCAGGGGAGATGGACCGCAGTGGAGATGGATCGACCGCGCGGGCTGGTTCGGGCGCCGATCATGTGCCGACGCGGGTGGCATCTGTGGTGCCAGTTCAAGCGGGCTCTGGGCTGAACGAGCCGCCGCCGCCGGTCAGTCTCGACGATTATGGTGCGGCTGACATGGAGGCGCCGGATTTCGATGAGGAGGATCCGGAGGTCATTCCGGCGGTTGTTCTCGGGTTTGACGACCCACGCTCGTTCGAGGAAGTGGTGGCGGTTGTCGGCAAACGGCGCGATGCCAAAATGCTGGTGCATCTGGAAGAGCATGTCAGCCTGATCCGGTTCGACCCACAGGGTTCGATCGAAATCGCATTGCTTCCGGGGGCGCCGGCAGAGCTTGCCAACGATCTCAGGGAAAAAGCTCAACAGCGCGGACCGGGCGGCGCTGGGTGGTGGCGCGCTGGGCAGGACGCGCGAGCCGCCGATCGGCGAAGTCCGCCGGGCGCGCGAGGCCGCCGAACTGGAAGCAGCTCGCTGCGCACCCGGCTTTGGCGTCACTGCTGCAGACGTTTCCCGAAGCGAAGATCGTCGGTGTCAGGCCCGCCAGTGTCGGTGATGACAGCGAAGACGATACCGGCACTGGTTAACTGATTACTGGGCTTGGCGGGTGGCGGGTTCTGCGGCTAACGCAGGTGGAACGACGGGTGATACGTTCGTTCGTGACGTTACGCGCTCTGGTTGTATCAGTTGAATGTTAGGCGTTGTGCTGCACTTGTCTGGACATATGCTTTCGCAACGATAGCACATCAAGAGACATCATCCGCCCGGTTCGGCCCTGAAGGCGTCGGGTTGGCGCGCACATAGGAGGCTCGAACCATGACGACGGCGATAAAGCTGGATGCCATTGGATCCAACCCAGGCGACCGAGGCCTGGTTGAAGCGCTTCGAGGCGGCGGTTGGAGCCGGCAACACGCAAGCGGCTGCGGCGTTGTTTGCGCCGGAGAGTCACTGGCGTGATCTCGTTGCCTTCACCTGGCATATCGATACCGTCAGTGGTCGCGATGGCATCGAGCGTCAGCTTCGCACTGCTGCCCAAAATGCAGCCGCGTCATTTCCAGATTGGTGGAAGGGGCCGGACGCCGCCGCCGCGTGTCGTGATGCGGGCGGGGACGCGCACAATCGAAGCGTTGATCACGTTCGAGACCGGAGGTAGCGGCAGCGGTGCTGTGGTTGATTGCCGACCCTGAGGGTGGCAGCGAGGTGAAAGGGTGGATCCTGCTCACGGCGCTCGACGACCGGCGGGTCGAGGGAGCGGATCGGCCCGCGCCGGCCACGGGGCGAGGAATGGTCGGGCGGCTGGGTGGCGATAATCGGATGGATCACCGGATCAAGACGGTGGCTTACGAAGACCGTGAGCCGGCTGTGGTGGTGATCGGTGGCAGCCAGTCGGGTCTTGGGATTGCCGCCCGCCTCAAGTACACACTTCCGGTGTCGATACGCTGGTGATCGACAAGCATGAGCGGGTGGGAGACGCCCTGGCGCAAGCGCTATCACAACTTGACGCTGCACAACGAAGTGTTCGTCGATCACTTGCCCTACATGCCGTTTCCGCCGAACTATCCCGTCTACATCCCGCGGGACAAGATTGCGAATTGGCTCGAGTTCTACGCGGATACGATGGAGATCAACATCTGGAACTCGACCGAGTTCACCCGCGGCTCGTTCGACGAAAAGACGAAGACCTGGACCTTGGAAGTCAAGCGGGCCGACGGCAGCACGCGCACGGTGAAGCCGCGGCATGTGGTGTTTGCCACGGGTGTCAGCGCCGTTCCGATCATGCCGAACCTACCGGGCATCGAGACGTTTGCCGGTGAACTGATGCATTCGGCGCATTACGATTCCGGCCACAAGTGGAAAGGCAAGAAAGGGATCGTGCTGGGCACTGGGAACAGCGGTCATGACGTGGCGCACGATTTGTGTGTCAGCGGTGTCGACACGACCATGGTGCAGCGGGCGAAGACGTTGATCGTCAGCCTGAAGGAAGCGCAAAGGGTCTACGACCTCTATCAGGAAGGCGCACCGGTCGAAGATTGCGACCTGATCGCTTCGGCTTCGCCATTGCCGGTGCTTCGGCAGGGCTATCAGCTGACCGCGAAGGCGTGCGAAGCCGGTGATAAAGACCTGCTCGACGGGCTCAGGGCACGGGGCTTCCGCCTCGACAATGGCAACCCGGGCAACATGGGCTTCCAGATGAAGTATCTGACGCGGGGGGGCGGCTACTACTTCAATGTCGGATGCTCGGACTTGATCATCGATGGCAAAATCAAGATCGAGCACCACCAGGAGATCGACCGGGTGGTGCCGGAAGGCCTGAAGATGAAGGATGGCCGGGTGGTCGCGGCCGATGTGATCGTGGCGGCGACCGGCTACAAGAACCAGCAAGAGGTGGTGCGCCACTTCTTGGGCGATGAGATTGCCGATCGCATCGGCGAGGTCTGGGACTTCGGCGAGGATGGCGAGCTCAAGAACATGTGGCGGCGCACGCCGCAGCAGGGTTTGTGGTTCGTCGGTGGCGGCCTGCCGCACGTGCGCATCTACTCGCGGTTCCTGGCGCAGCAGATCAAGGCAGTCGAGGAGGGCCTGATCGAACCGACGCCACCCAAGAGGGCGGGTGAGCCGGATCGGGCACCGGTCGGGGCTGATCGTCAACCTGCCATGGCGAAGTAGACCTGCTGGGGCTGCGTTCGGTCCAGGGTGATAAGGGAGGTGCGCTTGGGCATTGCCAGTGGCGATATTCGCGCTGCCGTGCAGGGGCAAGGGAAGTGGGTCAGCGACCTCTTCGACGCGCTCAGGGCCGGTAGTCTCGACAAGGTCGGGCCGGGCGTCACGCGCGATACCTATGGTGCCGGAGAGCAGTTCGCCTATCGCGTGATCGAGGCGCAGGCCGAGGCGATGGGGCTGGAGCGACGCTACGATCACGCGGCCAATCTGTTCATGACGCGGGCGGGATCCGACAGGTCGCGTCCGCGCCTGATGATGGGCTCGCACCTGGACTCGGTCGGCAATGGCGGCAACTTCGACGGGGCGGCGGGCGTGATCGCAGGCCTTGTCGCGATGAGGGTCATGGCGACGCTCGGGATTCAGCCCAAATGCGACGTCACCACGATGGCGATCCGGGCGGAGGAAAGCGTCTGGTTCCAGGTCTCCTATATCGGTTCGAGGTCGGCTTTCGGCGTGTTGCCCGATGGAGCGCTGGCGGCGCCCCGGACGGACACGGGACGGCCGCTGGGCGAGCACATGGCTGAATGCGGCGCTGACATCGAAGCTGTGCGCCGCGGGGAAGCCTCGCTGAAGGCCGGGGATATTAGCGCCTGGGTCGAGGTGCACATCGAGCAGGCGCCGCAGTTGATCGAGGCTGGCAAATCGGTGGCGATCGGCACAGGCGTGCCCGGGAACTTCCGCTATCCCTACATCACGATCGACGGTGAGTGGGCGCATGTGGGCCTGCCAAGGCGCTTCCGGCACGATGCGGTGTTGGCTGGCAGCGATTTTGCGCTGGGCATGGACGAGATCTGGAAGGGCGAGGATGTGGATGGGCGGCCGATGGCGTTCACAATCGGCCGGTTTGGAACCGATCCGCCGAGCATGCGCTGACCATGCCGCCGGGCAGATGACGCTCAGCCTGGATGTGCGGCCTACGATCGTGTGCACCTTGCCGAACTCGGCGCGCGTGCTGGCGCTGGGCAAGGCCATATCGAGGCCAAGCGCGGGAGTGAAGATTGATTTCGGTCAGGGCTCGGCCGACGTGGCGCCGTCGGATCCCGAGCTGATGGCGCGACTGACGCGATCAGCCGAAGCAGCCGGCATTGCGACGATGCCGCTGGCGAGCCCGGCGTCGCACGATACGGCAACGTTTACGGTTGCGGGCGTGCCGTCGTGCATGCTGTTCGTGCGCAACGCCAACGGCAGCCACAATCCACATGAGGCGATGGAGATCGCCGATTTTCTGGATGCGTCGGCCGTGCTCAGCACCTGGTTGATCGAGGCGGCACTGGCCGAGTGATCGGACAATCGCAGGCGCTGGCCGTTTGGTCAGTCGTGCTCGTAGCGGGTGACGACTGCAGAGGTGTGTTCCAGTGTGCGATGCACCGGGCACTTGCCGGCGATTTCCACGACCTTGTCGGCCAATGACTGGTCGACCGGGCCCTCGATCCGGACGATACGTTCGAAACGGTCGATCTTGCCGCTGCGACCCTGCGCTGTCTCACCGCAATCGGAGCAGTGGTCGGCGGTGATCTTGCCGTGGCGCACCTCCACGGAGATGCGACCGAGAGCGAGTTTCTTGTGCTCGGCGTAGATGCGATGTCATGGCGGTGCAGGTGCCAAGCGCGATCGAGAGGAAATCGTAAGGGCTTGGTCCGCTATCGAGACCACCTACCGACGTTGGCTCGTCGGCGATCAGACGATGGCGGCCGGAGACCGCAATGTTTTGAAAGCGGCCGTTGCCCGTTTCCCTGCACAAGGACGTGGTCGTGGCCACCTCGGCGGGCGCGGGATGGGGACGTAGCGCTCTGCCCAGGCCACAATGACGCCGGGCGGCGTAGTTTGCCGTGTCGGGGCCGGACAAGAGGTGGTCGGCGTCGTCGAGGGATACGAAGCTCTTGGGATGGCGGGCCGCCATGAAGATGCGGGATGCGTTTGTCGATCCCGACCAATTCGATCGAGCGGGCGTGCATGACGAGCAGGCACGTCCTAGGTGGTGGATATGGTCTGGTCAATTTTTGCGCCCGCACATCCTCGACAAATTGGCGGCGGAGGGTGAATTTCTGGTCCGCCAGTGTGACCTGGGCTTCACCCTTCTCGATGATCTCCTCGAGAACTGCCAAAGTGCCTGGAGGACCTCGCCGACGTCGTGGCGGGGGCGGCGATGGTCACTACGGCCTTGCATTCGGGGATGGCGTTGGCGGCGACCAGCACGCTGCGCCGCCGAGGGAGTGGCCAACGAGAATGGCGGGGCTTCATAGCTCTGGCGCAAATATTCGGCAGCGGCGATGAGGTCATCGACGTTCGAGGAAAAATTGCGTTTGCAAATCGCCTTCGGATGCGCCGGAGCCTGAGAAATCGAAGAAGCGCATGACGCCGATGCCGGCTGCTGCCAGGCCTGAGGCGATGCGACGGGCTGCGAGGTTGTCCTTGGTGCAGTGAAGCAATGGGCAAAGAGAGCGAAGGCTCGAAGGGGCCTGCCGGCAACTCGACAGGCCGGCCAGCATCAAGCCGTTATGGCCTTTGAAGCGAGCGTGGATGCTGATGCTTGCCATACTCGATCTCGGAGGCGATCGTGGCCACCGCGCAGGGTGGACGTGAAAATGCGTTCGCGACCTGTGGTCGGGTCGACGCGCGGCTTGGCCTCATGCCTCGACGAAGGAGCCGGTGCCCTGGTTGAGGACGGTTAAGGCGCCGCTGAAATGTCGAATGGGCGCCGTGCAGTGCGATGCGGCCCTGGCCTTCCAACGTTTGGATGCAGGGAAATGTGCGCAGATTGGCGAGAGAGGCTTTGACACCTGCGCGCTCCAGTTCCTGCTGCCATCTCGTTGACGGGGCGGCCCGTGAATTGGCGACGGACATGGTCGCGCGGGCTTCGTCGAGCATCGACATCCAATTGAGATGAACTGGGCCTCGGTCTGGCGTGCGGCGTCGCGCTCGAGGCAGGTGCGAATGCCGCCGCAGCCGGAGTGGCCGATCACAAGGATGTGGCGGACCCTGAGATTGAGGGCTGCAAACTCTAAAGCTGCGGAGACGCCGTGGTATTTGCCACTGGTCTCGAAGGGCGGGACAAGATTGGCGACGTTGCGGACGACGAACAGCTCGCCCGGCATGGCCGAGAAGATGGTCTCGGGATCGACGGCCGTCGCAACAGGAGACGACCATGACGTCCGGAGCCTGTCCACGCTCGGCCAGTTCCTCGTAGCGGTGCTGGTTCGGCGCGTGGTGGCGGAAGCGAAAGCGGCGGTAGCTGTCGATCAAGTGCTCGGGAAGAAGGGACATGGGCGGCAACCTCGCTGTTGATGTGAGTGGCGCCTGGCCGTCGGCCTGCTTCCGCCTACATCGCTCATTGCCGATGGACGCGGGCTTGTCCAGCCTTGTTCTCACGGAAAGCCTGATAAAGGCCGAGAAAGCCTACACCTGGGCCGCGCCGCTCGGCTGCCGGCTTGGATCGACTTTCATGCCTTCGCCAGCCGGGCGCGACCACCTGGCCGGACAGTCGGGGCGACCAGGCGACGGCTTCGGCAGCCAAGCGCAGGACGTCGGCGTTGGCGCCGCTCAGCAGGAGCGTTCCAATCTTGTTGCCTGATGCCGCCGCTTTCCAGTCCTTGAGGCGGCCTTTTGATGCGGTCGGCATTGCCCACCAGGCGTCATCTGTCGATCATGGCGGCGGGGACTGCGGCCATGGCGTCCTTGGTGACGGCCGCCCAGGAAGGCATCCTGGATTTCGACGGCGGCGTCCTCGTAGCCGAGCCGCTTGGCGTAGTCGTTATAGAAGTTCTTTCGCGGGCCCCCATGCCACCAATGTAAAGGGCAAGCTCGGGGCGGAGTGTCGCGGCATTTGTCGAGGTCGTCGCCCATGGAGACCTTGATGAAGGGCGATGTCGAAATTCTCCAAATTGCGGGCGACCGGCGGCAGCCATGCCCTCCAGCACGGGTTTGGTGATGAGGTCGGACTTTCGGGGCTCAAGAAGATGGGTTGGACACCGTCGGCGACCTCACCGCGGGTCCTGAGGCCAGCGGGCAATGGCGGCCGTGTAGATCTTGATGTCCGGATTGGGTTTCAGAATGGTTTTCAGTGGCTTGCCAAGACCGGTCGCGCCGGGACCAGTGTAGGGGATCTGGTAGTGCTCGCTGGCGTGCTCGAGCGGCTGCTCGCGGGCTATGATCTTGCGCACGATCTGGATGTATTCTTTCATTCGTGCCAATGGCTTGCCGTAGGGCACGCCGTGCCAGCCTTCGACCACCTGAGGTCCAGACGGGCCAAGCCCCAAATGGAAACGACCGTTGACATGGCGGCGAGGGTCATCGCGGTCATAGCCGTGCAGGCGGGGTGCGGGCGGGAATCCAGATCCCTGTGCCGGCCTTGATGCGGAGGTCCAGCGTCCAGGTGATCGGCGACGCTGTCGATGCCGTAGGATTCACCCTGCCAGACGGATTCGTAGCCGAGGCGTTCGGCCTCCAGTACGAGGTCAGTGTTGGGTCCCCCGGGATCGCCGCTGTAGCGCAGCAGTAGTCCGAGTTTCATTGCGCATCCCTCCGCGTGTGTGTGCGTCTTTGGGCTATTCCAGCACGCGGCAGGGCGGAGAGACAATCATATCGTTGGTGAGGTGCTGAGGGTGGGCGGCAGGCGCGGTTGGCGCTGCGTTCTCCCGAGGGCGGTCAGTTGCGGCTTGAGCGGACGTAGCCTTGCGTCCTTCAAGGCTTGGCGGCAGTTGGGTTCGAGGTCTTTGCCCTGGCTTCCATGCACCGCCTCAGTTCGGTCGAGCCCAGGGCATAGGGCGAGCAATGGCGGAAGTAGTCGTCGGAGCATTGCTCCTCCACCTGAGGGGGGTAGGTGTAGACGCGTGGCTTGGTTTTTTTCTTTGGCGCTCACCTGTGCGGATGGCGCGAGCGTTCCGATCAACGCAATCATAAGTAGCAAAAACGCAGAGCCTGCGGATTTGGCGATATGCATGGCGGTAGCCCCCTATTGCCGTGCGGATGTGTTGACATCAGGGTTCGCAGACGTGGCGGCCAGTTCCGGCAGGACGACCATGGCGATAAGGAAAACCCCTGTGGTGGTCCAGCAACGGCCCGTCAGCGGCGGTCTGCGTAGGGGTTGGCGCCTTTGCGCAAGGCAAAGCGGATCGGGGTTCCCGGCAGATCAAAGGCTTCGCGCAGGCTGTTCACTAGGTATCGAATGTAGGCCTGGGGCAAATCGGACGGTTTTGAGCAGAACGCGATGAAGGTGGGCGGTCGGCTCGAAGCCTGAGTTATGTAGCGGATGCGAATGCGGCGGCCGGAGGAGGCGGGTGGAGAATGGCGGGTCAGCGCCTCGTCCAGCCAGCGGTTCAAGGCCGAGGTTGGAACCCTGCGGTTCCAGATGTCATAGGCCTCGACGGCGGCCTGCATGACCTTGTCGACGCCACGGCCTGAGAGCGCGGAGACCGGGACCAGCGCGACGCCTGCAGCACCGGCGAATTTTTCGTTTGCGGTCTCGCGGAGGTCCTTGAGAACCTTTTGTGGCTCGGTGACCTGATCCCATTTGTTGACGGCGATGACGAGCGCACGACCTTCCTCGACGACGCGATTGCCGATCACCAAGTCCTGTTGCTCGAAGGGGCGGTTGGCGTCGATCAGCAGAACCACGACCTCGGCAAAGCGTATGGCCCGGATCGCATCGCTGGCGGAAAGCTTTTCGGCAAGGTCCTGGACCCGCGCCTTGCGGCGCAGGCCTGCGGTGTCGAACAGGCGGATGGATCGCCCGCGCCAGGCCAGGTCGGTCGAGACGGAGTCGCGCGTCAGGCCGGGCTCTGGGCCGGTGATCATGCGCTCTTCGCCGAGCACGGTGTTGACAAGGGTGGATTTGCCGGCGTTCGGGCGGCCTACGATGGCGACGCGGATGGGACGGGCGGGATCAGCGAAGGCATTGCCTTCATCATCAGTGCTGGTGTCTTCCGTGTCCTCGGTGTCGCCGATATCGGTGAGGTCGGAATCGGCACCGGTGGCCGCTGACGCGGGTGCCTTGGCTGCTTCACGCCGGGTGCGCCGGCGGCTCTTGGGGCGGGCTACGGGATGCAAACCCAGTGCGTCCAGCATTTCGCTTTCGAGGTCGCTCAGGCCTTCGCCATGTTCGGCGGAAATGGCAACGGGTTCGCCCAGACCAAGCTCGTAGGCCTCGTAGAAGCCGCCGGAGCCGGCCTTTCCCTCGCATTTGTTGGCGACAAGCAAAATCTTGCCAGACGTGCGCCGGGCGATCTCGGCAAAGGTCTTGTCGGCCGGCGTGATGCCGGCACGGGCGTCGATGACAAACAAGACGAGATCGGCGTTGGCCACCGCCGTCTCGCTTTGCGTGCGCATGCGGGCTGAGATGCTTTCCGGGGCCGCTTCCTCCAGACCTGCCGTGTCGACGACATCGACGTCGTTGCCGCCGGAGCGTGGCGGTGTTCTCCTGCGTCGCAGAGGCCCGGCATGTCGGATACGAGCGCGGTGCGCCGGCCGGTGAGCCGGTTGAACAGCGTCGATTTTCCAACATTGGGTCAGCTGACAATGGCGACGGTAGGGGTATTTCAAGCGACCATCTGGTTGGGCTGGGCTGCGGTGGCCGGTCTCAGGGCAGCGGGTTGAGGCCGGGCTTGGCGTTGTCGGGCAAAGGGGCCTGGGTGACGTTCAACACCATGGCCAGGAGGCTGTAATAGCCGTGAATGCCGATGAGGTCGATGACGCCGTTCTCGCCGAAGGCCTTGACGGTGCGCTGGTAGGTGGCTTCCGAGACGGTTTTGTTGCGGGACAGTTCGTCCAGGAAATCGTAGATGGTGGCCTCGTCAGCCGCCATGGCGTCGGGGCGGCGACCCTCGGCGATGGCGTCGATGACGGCAGATTTCAGCCCTGCCTTCTCGGCGATGGGGCGATGATGGTGCCACTCGAAGTTCTGGGACCAGATGCGAGCCGTAATCAGGATGGCCAGCTCGGAGAGGCGAGGCTCGAAGGCCGAGTTGAAGCGCAAGTACTCGCCTGTGCGTTGCAGGCGGCCCATGAACTCAGGGCTGCGCATCAGCGGGATGAAGGGGCCGACGAGATGGCCACGCGGGCCGGAAACGATGTCGGCGACCGCCTTTTTCTGTTCAGGGGTCATCTTGTCGTCGGCAAGCAGGGGCATGCGGGGCGGTTTTGCGGTCATTTCGGCAAGAACTCCTGATTGGTTGTCGCATTTGGCGGGCGGTGGGGGCACTCGGGTCCCGAGCAAAAAGTTCGTTACATTGCATGGCATGCTCCGAACGAACTCTTCGATCAAAGGGACACCCGAAATATCATGAGCTGAGTGTGGTGTTCAGATTGAAAGTCGGCTTGCTGTTGTCGCCATGAGCGTGATGCGGACTTGCAAGTGGCCACATTAGCCGACTGACCGGGCGGCTGCGAGCCTTCTGTAGGCTTGGATAATGCGCCATGGAGGGGCTGGTGCGTCTATAAGAGTGGAGAAAAGCGCTTGATCGCGGTAGGGCCTCGTTGGCATGTTCCTGCCGCAGGATGGCGGGACGCTGCATTGGGCCGGCCAAATTGAGGGGACTGCGCAGAGATGACCGCATCGAAGCCCGGCGTTTTCGGCGTGTTTGGCCGCTCGGTGCTGCCGAACCGCGAGACATTGCGTCAGACGCGGGCTCGAACCAAGCCGGTTGGCCGCCGTCAGGAGCTGATGCCGAGGCTAGTACTTGCAAGTGCCAGCCCGCGGCGTCTGATGCTGTTGTCGCAAATCGGTATCGAGCCCGATGCCTTGCGGCCGGCCTCGCTGGATGAAACGCCAAAACGGGCGGAGATGCCGCGGAGCTATGTGACGCGACTGGCGCGGGCCAAGGCCGAGGCCGCACGGGACCTGATCGCCAACGACAAGGATCTGGCCGAATCCTACGTGCTTGGCGCGGACACGGTTGTCAGCCACGGCCGCAGCATTTTCGGCAAGCCCAACACGATCGACGAGGCGTTGGCGATGTTGCTGCGCCTTTCAGGCCGCAATCACCGGGTGCTGACGGGGCTGGCGCTGGTGACGCCGGAGGACAAAGTTCGGCTGAAGGTGGTCGAAACGCGCGTGCGATTCAAGCGTCTGTCAAAGGAAGATCTGCAGAGCTACCTGGCGTCGCGGGAGTGGCGAGGAAAGGCTGGTGCATACGCCATCCAGGGGATTGCCGGGTGTTTTGTTCAGAAGCTTTCGGGCTCGTACACGAATGTGGTCGGTTTGCCGTTGACAGAAGTGGCCGCAATGTTGATGGGCGAAGGCTTTCCGATCCATTTCAACTGGCTCAAAGCTGGTGAAGCGGAGCCTGAATAGGGACGGCATGGCGAAACGAGAACGCATCAGCGATTTGACACCGGCCAATGATCACGGCCGTTGCCCGATCTGCAGGGAACCGGGCGTGGCGAGTTATCGGCCGTTTTGCTCGAAGCGCTGCGCGGATGTTGATCTCGCGCGCTGGATGGGTGGGAACTACTTCATTCCCGGCGGCACGACGGATGATGAGGACGAGGCGAGCGAGGCATCGCCGCCGCAGCGTCCGACGGGGAGCCCCAGGGCTGATTCAGGTCAATTGTGGCGGTGGCTGGCTGCGAGGAGGGACTGATGCAGATGCAAGATATTCCCTTCGGGACAACCGATTGGGTTGGTAGAGCGGACGGAGCACAAGGGCGAGACGGGCCTTGCGATAGCGGCGGACCTGGACATTCGGGGCCCATCCGCGTGCGCATGGCTGAGGACTACTCTGTACGAATTATTATCTGGCCGATCACTGGTGCGAAAAGGGGCATATCCTGCTGGTGCTGGAAGGCCGCCTCGACACGGAGCTGGCCGACGGGCGGCGGTGACACTGCCGGGGCAGAGCTATCAAGTGGCGGGATGGGTAGCGGAACCGCATCGCTCGCGGACCGGGCCGGAAGGTGCGGCTGTTTATTGTCGATTGATTTGTGTCGTGCTCGCGTCGACCCGAAGGGGTGCGATCCTTGGTCGGGCGGCCGCCTGAGTTTTGCAAGGCTGCTTGGCCGCAGCCAAGTTGCATTGTGGGCCACTTCAGCGGAATAGTGGCAGGCGGAGCAGGATCGGGACCGAGGTTAAGCCAATGGATGGATCAGGTCGTACTGTCGAGCGCGCGGTTGGGTGTGAACACTTCGACGTGCTGATCGTGGGGGCGGGCATTTCCGGCGTCGGCGGGGCCTATCACCTGACGCAGCAGTGCCCGGCACGACGTTCGTGGTGCTGGAGGCGCTGGAGACGTTTGGTGGGACGTGGTGGTCGCACAAAATACCCGGGAATCCGAGTCGGACAGCGATCTGCACACCTTCGGCTATCGCTTCGCCGTGGACCGGACCGCCCATCGCGACGGCGGACGAGATTCGCGCCTACATGAAAGAGGTGATCGAGGAGAACGATCTCGCTCGCCACATCCGCTACAAGCACAAGATCCACACCGCGCGCTGGTCGAGCGCGAGCAACCTTTGGCAGATCGCGGCCACCAACACGGCGACCGGTGAAGAGGCGCATTTCACCGCCAATTTCCTCTACATGTGTCAGGGGTACTACCGCCACAACGACGGCTACATGCCGGAGTGGCCGGACATGGACACGTTCAAGGGGCCGATCGTGCACACCGAGGAGTGGCCCGAGGATCTGGACTACAAGGGCAAGACCGTTGTCCTGATCGGTTCGGGGGCCACGGCTGCGACGGTGGTGCCGGCAATGGCCGAGGATGTTGGCCATATCACGATGTTGCAGCGGTCGCCGACGTTCTTCCGGACGGGGCGCAATGCCATCGAGATCGCGGAGCACCTGCGCAAGCTGCATATCAAGGAAGAGTGGATCCACGAGATTGCGCGCAAGCAGATCCTGCACGATCAAGCGGTGTTCACGGAGCGCTGCTTTGATGAACCGGAAAAGGTGAAGCACGATTTGCTTGCCGACGTGCGCAAGTATCTGGGGCCCGACTACGACATCGACACGCACTTCACGCCGAGCTATCGGCCGTGGCGGCAGCGGATCGCTTTCATTCCCGACGGCGATCTTTTCACGGGGATTGCGTCTGGCAAGGCCTCTGTGGTGACCGATGAAATCGAGCGCTTCACGGAAAAGGGCATCCTGCTGAAATCCGGGCGCGAGCTTGAAGCAGACATCATCATCGCGGCGACGGGTTTCAAACTCAACGTGCTCGGCGATATCGCGTTCGAAGTGGACGGCGAGCCGGTCGATTTTTCGCAAACGGTGAATTATCGCGGCATGATGTTCACGGGGGTGCCGAACCTGGCGTGGGTATTCGGTTATTTCCGCGCGAGCTGGACGCTCAGATCGGATCTCATCGGCGATTTCGTGTGTCGTCTGCTCAACCATATGAAGGCGATCGGTGCCAAGCGCGTGAAACTGCAGCTCAGGGAAGAGGACCGCGACATGCCTCTGCTCGAGTGGATCGATCCGGAGAACTTCAACCCGGGTTATCTGATGCGCGGCATGAGCATTCTTCCCAAGCGTGGCGCCAAACGCGAGTGGCAGCACACGCAAGACTACTGGCGGGAAAAGGATGAGTTTCCGGCGATCGATCTCAACGGCGAGGAGTTCGTCTACGGCCGTGACGGCGACAATGCCGCGGTGAAGCCTGCCGCAGCGGGCGGTCCTGCGGTGGCGGCGGAGGCCGTGCACGCCAAGCGGTGATGCAGAGCGCCGCTGTCCCCACAATCAAACCCGCCGGATGGCTGCATCCGGCGGGTTTTTCTTTCTTGGGGCGGATTTTTATACAGGGGCGAATGTCGGGCGGTTCGGCGTTGAGAGGGCCATCAAGCCGACGGATCATGTCCGTTGCTGGGGGTGGTTTTGCCGAAGTTGGAGAGGCCCTGATGCGGCAAGGACCCGAGGCGGAACACGGCACGATCAGATGATCGGAGGTCACGGCCTATCGTGCCAATGGTGACGGCAACTTTGAGCGCAAGGTATCAGCTCGTCGATCTGCAAAATCTATCGATTCCGTGGCGTCCGTTTATTAGAATTGCGCTACAGTGATATTTTCAGCAGCAGGATGAAACAGCCTGACGCGAATCGTTGATCATCTATGCTCCGCGGGGAAGGGGTTCTCGCGTTCTCGCGCAGTGCCACAAAGAGCTTTCTTGCTGACACAAACCAAGAGCAGAAATGGATGGGGTACATTTTACTCGTACTGGCTGTCATACTCGCCATCGCCTATCATCTTCGCAGGCCGAAAGCGTGTTGAGCCACACATCACTGCATCCCTCCACAGCGATGATGGCGGCTGGACCGAACAAAAAGCAGAAAGCCGATGCGCTCATGCGGCTGAAGCAGACATTTCGCAAATCGCCAGACACTACTAACGCATTGGACGCCGCACGTTCTGCTGTCCTAGCCTTTGCACGAAACCACAACTGCGACACTGATCAGTTAACTTCAGGCGTCGATGCGCTTGGCTTGCCGGCCGACCCGGTTCAACAGGAGTTATTGCTGCGCAAGGCGATCAACACAGCCTACAAAGATCGTGCAAACCTGTCGTCGAAGGTGCTGGCGATCTATCTCGTTGAAACACGCAGAACTTCAACTGGACCAATGACCAGATCGAATGGTCGAACTTCGCAGGGCTTCAGAAGCTTCAAACAAATTTGAAGGCCGAAGAGTATTTCGACGAACTACTTAAACTCATGACGGCGTTCTCTGAAACCTACCCAGAACACAAAGCCGCCGGTAAACTGTCGCAAGACATCGAGCGCACGTTCGAATTTTGAACTCACGTCGCTTAGCTGTAGCCGAGTATGAGCAGGACTGCCTCAAGTTTGATAAGGCCACCGCTGCTGGAGAGAAGCATTTCCTATGCAACGGCATCGTCGAGTATCTGTCGCGGCGGCACAAGTTCAACCCGCAATACCGGAATGACCTTGAAGCGTGGTGCTTAGAGGATGTAGCGCTCTACGAGGCCTTCCTCATTGAGTCTCATGAACATGACTTATTCACGATAGATGAGCGGGTTGATTTCCACGAACGACTGAAACTCAGAGCGAAAAAGTTAGCGGCGATTCGGTTTGAAGATGTCAGGGCTGCTGAATTTTACTTCGTGCCTCGCTTGCCATCGTATGACCTACTGGAGGAACTGTACGCAAACGAGCAGGACCACGACCGGCTCGATTGGCTCAAGACGATCGGTGACCGCATTGGGTATGGCGCCACTGAAGCGAGCCAGCCACCGCCGCCTGCCGAGTTTGATTTGACGTCGATCACCTGCACCATCGAAGTTCCAAAGTCCGGTGGAAAGGGCGAGCTCTTTTTCGTCAACAGCAGTGGCCACGCCTGTTCGACGGAGGATGCGTTCAAGGACTACATGGAGCAGCGTGGCTGGACGGTGATGCGCGCTGAAGTATCGTTCTGGCAGGCGATGTTCTGTCTTTCATTTTGGGAGGAAATCTGGCATGGGTGCGCCGTCGCAAGGTTCAGATATTCCATTTGACCTCTTCCAGAACGACGCGTTTTATCTTCGGCGACAAGATGCCATAGACGCCAAACGCGAAGCACTCACGTGCCACGCGTTGCCATCGTTCATTCAGCGCCAGCTATCACAAGCGGACGGACATTGGACGCGTCTACTCAACGATGGTTATTCCGGCTCCGTCGATTACATCCGCAGCGGGATCGTACAGAATTCCTAGCGCGGATTGAACCTGAAGCGTTTGCAATGATCGTCTACCGCATCGCTCAAAACCCCAATCAAAATAGGGCTGGTGTTGCGGATTTCGTCATCTGGAATGAGGACGAAATCAAATTTGTTGAAACCAAGCGGGTGAGAGAGTCGGTGCGTGAGTCGCAGAAAGCTTGGATCGCTTGGATGCACGAGAACGACGTGCCTAATGAAATCGTCCAGTTGAAGGCTGTCTAAATGCTCGTATCTGAGCCAATAGCATACGCGGTTGACTGGTTTCTGACGTATCGCTTCGGCAATTGGGCAGCGTCTCACATTCGCGCACGCAGATCTGCCACCTGCTCAAATGTCGGCAATTTTAGCGACTAGCGTCGATTGCGCATTTCGAGGTGGCGCAAGACGGTCACGACAGCATTTGGCTCATGACGTCTTCGGCCCAACGGCAGGTATCGGGGGTACCTCTGCCCTGCCACTGAACGCACGATGGGGCCGCCCCCGGCAACCGGTCAATGTCCGGAATCTCCGCACTGCAGCCGTTCGTGATTGGGGTGCGCCGTTTGGGCGCTAATCGGGGATGCGGGTGCGGATGGGGTCGGTGCCGTCCCAGTTGATGGCGGTGCGCTCGATGGCGTCGAACTGGGCCTTGCGGGTGGGCGTGTAGGCGGCGATCTCCATGACGGTGCCGCGATGGGCGCGCTGCGTTTCCATGTAGGCGAACGGGCCACGGTTCGACTGGCCCTGCTGGCCGATGGTGTGGCCGGCGGCGAGCGCGCGGGACAGGGTGGCGTCGTAGTCGACGGGCCAGGTGCTGACGTGCTGAAGACCTTCGGGACCTTCCTTCAGAAAATCCACATACATGGACGGGGCGTTGTTGCGCTGCTGGATCAGTTCGATCTGGGCGCGGCCGGAGTTGGCGAGTGCGATCGAGACGTCGGGGGCCGACGGCTGGCCGCGATAGCGGAAATCGGTGACGGGAAGGCGTTCGATGTAAAACCATGGGCCCACGCCCAGCACCTCGATCCAGTGGCGCATGGCGGCCTGGATGTCGTGGACGACATAGCCGAGTTGGCGGACTTCGCCGTAGATGCGGCTCATGCGTAGTCTCCTGGCAATGGATTGTGTTCGTGTCTAATGGCCGTCGGCCGCGAGGCTGCGGGCGCCAATTTTTGCAAGGTTAGCGATTGTGCGCGCGGCGGGGAAGCGTGAGGCCCACCAGCAGGCCTGCGAGGTTAGCGATGGCAGCCAGGATGATAGCGGTCTTGTAGTTGCCGGAGAGGTCGTAAAGGCGGGCTGCAGCAATCGGGAGGGCAAGGGCGGCAAGGCACCAGGCGATGTAGATGCGGCTTGCCGTCTGGCCGAAGAGGGCCTTGGGCCAATAGGCGGCGATGGCGCCTGCTGCGACGCCGGAGACGAGGCCGTAGCCGACACCGATGAGGCCGAGAGTGGGAATGGCCATGGCAGGCGTGGGCACCAGCGTGAGCGCGATACCGCCGGCCAGGGCAATGGCATGGGCGGCGCCGGCGACGAAGGGGATTGGAAACCGGTCGGTCAGCCAGCCGCCGGCGATACGGGCCGCGGCGATGGCGGCGGTGATTGCCGTGGTTGCGGCGAGGGCTGCGGATTTGGTGGCGCCATAGGCCGTGAGCATGCCGGCCGCCTGGCTCAGCACCATCAGGCCAGCGGTGGCGGCGAGCAGAAACACGAAGAACAATTGCCAAAAGACGATGCGGGTTCCGGATCGGGCGGTGCTGGCTGTCACTGGGGACCCCGTGCCGGGCAGGCCAAGGCGCACACCGGAGTGGGCCAACAGCGCTGTGGCGACAATGCCGGCGAGGCCAACGACAAGGGCCAGGCATTGTAGGGTCAGGCGGACACCGAAACGATCGATGCCCCAGCCGAAAGCCGGTGCTGCGATCATGGCGCCCAAGGGAAACAGGCTGACGAGGTAGCCATTGACGAGACCCGGACGTGTCAGGGGGGACGCATTGACGGACTGCTGGGCTGCGACGTAAGCGAGGCCGCCGCCGAACGCGAACAGGACGCCGTAGCCAACGGCTAGCTCGTGGAAGGTGCGGGCGAAGGAGGCCAAGGCGACGCCGCCAGACGCCAATGTTGCGGCAATGAGGATGATCCACGCCACGGGCATGCGGCCGAACAAACGGGGGACGACGTTCATGCCGAGCGTGAAGAAGATCACCGATATTCCGAAGACCGATGCCAATTCGGAGCGGTTGGCATTGAGCAGTTGCTCGAGAGGGCTCAAGAAGACGCTGTAGGCGTAGATCGAGCCGAGCGGCAGGCCCAAGATGGTTGCGCCCGCGAGTGCTGCACGGGGCCGCACGCGCGCCTGGGATGTGATGGTGGTCATAGGGTCCGGGTTCCCGCCAAACCTACCGCCGATGTTGGCGCGGGGCCGAGTTTGGCGGGCGAAGTCGACCGCGTTCAGCGCGTGCGTTCGAAGCGCTTTCAGCGCGTGCCTATTTTCGGCCGCACTAAGGTCCCGTTGTGCCCACAAATCATCCTTACGAAGTCTTAACGATGCCGGGTTAACCATATGTGATGACCCGGTGTTGGCACTGATGATGTGCCGTTCGGGTGGAGCGGCTCCGGGGGAATCGGAGAGCTTATGGACCGCAGCAATATCGGCTCTCGGGGCCGGCTGTGCATGGGGGCTCGGGTGTATTCGCGTCGCTTCAGGCTGCTCGTCCGCGCAGGCGTCGCGGCATTGCTGATCTCGGCAGGCTTGGCCAAGGCCAGCTATGCGCGAGAAGCCGACCGGACGCTCTCGATCTACAATATCCACACCAAGGAGACGGCCACCGTCGTCTACAAGCGCGGTGGCAAGTTCGATCCGGCCGGGCTCGAGAAAATCAACCACATCATGCGGGACTATCGGCAGAACGAGCCGACGCGCATGGATCCCGACCTCATCGATCTGATCTGGACCTTGCACAACGAGCTTGGCTCGCAAGAGCCGGTGCACCTGATCTCGGGCTATCGCTCGCCCAAGACCAACGCGATGCTTCGGCGCACCGTTGGCGGACAGGCCAAACAAAGCCGGCACATGCTGGGCAAGGCCGCCGATATCCAATTCCCCGACGTGCCGATCAAGAAATTGCGCTACTCCGCCTTGATCCGGGAGCGCGGCGGTGTGGGGTACTATCCCACGTCGGCCATTCCGTTCGTTCATGTGGATACGGATCGCGTGCGTAGCTGGCCGCGGCTGCCGCGGCAAGAACTGGCGCTGCTGTTCCCGTCGGGCGCGACAAAGCACATGCCGGCGACGGGCGGGGCCATCACGCAGGGGGATGTGCGCATTGCGCGGGCCAACAACGCGTCGCTGGCGCAGCAGATTGCGCTGTTCCTGGACGAGCGTGGCACGGGACGCAGCGGTGTTGCCGTGGCGGATGCGCGCAACAGGGTACCGCCGATGCCGGCGCGGATTGCCGCCCTGCCGCAAGGCATATCGCCGGCTGAGCCGACGCTGATCGAGCGCTCGCGGCCGGCCGTATTGCCGGCACGCTTGTCGCCACCGATGGCGCCTTCAGCCAACGACAGGGCACGTCTGAGCGAGCTTGCGAGCTATGCCAGCATGGGAGCCATTCCGCAGCTTGTCTCCGGTCCGAGACTTGCGACCCGCCGCAGTTCGGAACGCACAATGGAAAGCCTTGCCAGCATGGGATTTCCGGCGCCGGGCGGACTGTTGCGTCCCGCTTCGGTCGGGGCTGGTCGTGAGCGCCAGGTTGCCGCCATCGATGGCAACGCCCTCGCCAACAGCACGATGTCGGATATCAACCGGTTTGCGATGGGTGGATGGATCGCAGCTCCCGCCTACGACGAGGAGCATCCCGAAGAACTCAGCTACCGGCCGTTTCCGATCGCTCCTTACCTGACTGAAACCGCAGAGCAGCCGGTGATGCAGGAACTGGTTGCGCATGACGTCGGCCACACCGTCGAGATGCTGGATCAGCCTGACCGGGCGCCCGTTTTGCGCTTCCGGCCCACGGCGGCGACGGCGTCACTATTGTGGGCGCAGCAGTTCACGGGTTCTGCAATTGGGATCAACAAGTTGCGGTCCGCGCAAGCTGCCGATGCGCCGCTGCCGAGCGGTATCGCATTGCGCAATCGCAGCGTGAAGACGAGCCAGCGATAAAGCGCTGGCGGTTGGCCCGGACTTGCTTGCCCAGGGCAAGCGGTTTGATTGCGAGGCGGCCGGCTGACGGCCGGCCTCAGCAGGCCAGGTCGCCAGAGTACCTAACGGCCTCAGCAAGCCCGCTGCCCTTGGCTTCGGACATGATGCCTCGCCCCTGTTCGACAGCGCCAAGAATGAACGGGCTTTCGCCGCCCTGGCGCAAAGCTTCCAGCAGGCGTGGGGCATCCGATCCGCTGGTTACGAGGATCATGCCAACGCCGCAGTTGAAGGTGCGCAGCATCTCCGTGTCGTCCAGGCCTGACGCCTGTCTCAGCCAGCCGAATACCGGGGGAATGGGCAAACCGGCTAGCCCGATATGGGCTGCCAGGCCTTCGGGGAGGACGCGCGGCAAGTTTTCGGAGAGGCCGCCGCCTGTGATGTGGCTCAGTGCCTTGACGGCGCCGCCTGGGCCGCTGCCGCTGGTTGCGCGGATGGCGGAGAGGACTGGGCGGACATAGATGCGGGTCGGGGTGAGCAGCGCCTCAGCGAGTGTGGTTGCCGTGCTGGTGAACGGCGGTGCATCGGTCCACGAGCGGCCCTCCTTCTCAACAAGCCGTCGCACGAGCGAGTAGCCGTTCGAGTGGACACCGGAGGACGGCAGTCCGATCAGAACGTCGCCGGCAGCAATGTCATTGCGGGGCAGAATTTCACCGCGCTCGACGGCGCCGACGGCAAAACCCGCCAGATCATAGTCGCCAGGCTGGTACATGCCGGGCATTTCGGCTGTTTCACCGCCGATCAGGGCGCAGCCGGCCTCCCGGCAACCGTCGGCGATGCCGGCGATGACGCGGCGGGCGACGTCGACGTCGAGCTTGCTGCAGGCGAAATAATCTAGGAAAAACAGGGGCTCCGCGCCCTGCACCACCAGATCGTTGACCGACATGGCGACCAGGTCGATGCCGATCGTGTCGTGCATGCCGGTTTCAATGGCGATTTTCAGCTTGGTGCCGACACCGTCGTTAGCTGCGACAAGGATCGGGTCGGCGTAGCCCGTCGCCTTAAGGTCAAAAAGACCGCCGAAACCACCCAGGTCGGCATCGGCTCCCGGGCGACGGGTGGCCTTGACCAACGGCTTGATGGCATGGACGAGAGCATTGCCGGCATCGATCGAGACGCCAGCATCGGCGTAGGTCACGGTCTCGTTGCGCTTCGGGCCTGGCTCGGTCATGTGTATATCTGGGTGGTGATTTGCATGGGGACTTAGTGGCATGGGGCGGTGTGGGCCTGCAACAGGGTTGGCACGGCCCGTTGCAAAACATGCGCGCTAAAGCGTTGCCAAGTTGCCTCAAAATTCCGCCTGATTGGTCGGGCATGGAGCTTGGGTGCGCGAGACGAGGGATGGGGACGACATGGCGGGCGCAAGCAACTCGATTTCCAGGCGGGCGCGTATGAACGGCGGCTGGAAGGCCAGCTCGCTTGCCGTTTTTGGACTAATTGCCACTCTCGCGGCGGCTCCGGCGCGGGCAGAGAAAGGCGATAACGTCTATGCGGTCGGCAACTATCCCGTACAGGCGACGGCAGCAAACGCGGTTGCAGCGAAAGAGCAGGCCATTGCCGACGGTCAACAGGCCGCGTTCCGGTCGCTGCTGAAGCGGCTCGTGCCGGTCACCGCCTATCGTTCGCTGGCAAAGCTCAAAGGGGTAAACACGAGCAACTTGATCGACAGTGTCGCGATCAGGTCCGAGCGTAACAGTTCCACGGAGTATATCGCCAGCTACGACTTCGTGTTTTCGCCAGATCCCGTCCGCCGGCTGCTGGATGCGCAGGGCATCCCCTATCTTGACCGTCAGGCTCCGGCGATCACCATTGTGACGGCCTATCGCATTCCCGCCGAACTGAAGGGCAAGCTGCCGCAAACCTTCTCCGACGCTGCGGGGTCGGATACTTGGCTCTATGCTTGGAAGGCATTGGATCTTGCCAATTCGCTGACGCCCGCGGTGCTTAAAACGATGAAGCGGGAGGTGCACGACGACACCATTCAGAAACTCGCGGGGGGCGATCTCAGCTACCTGCGGGCGGTCGAAAACGAGTATCGGACGCCCACGGTTCTGGTCGCGATCCTCGAGCCTGAGACGGATTTGAAGAAGATCAAGGTGGTGTTGTGCGGTCGAGATGCCGTCCAGACGCTCTACCTCAAACGTAGCTACAAGTTGGACGGCTACGATCTCGCCTATACGGCAGAGTTTGCTGCCGTAATCTCGCTGGCTATTCTCGAAGGCCGGTGGAAGGCCATCAACGTGCGCACGTCCAGTTCCAAGATGCCGGCCGAGGCTCGAGCCCCGGCGGCTCAACCAGGTTTCGGGGCGCAGCCTGCGTCTTCGCCGTGGGGGAGCGTGGCGGCCGGCGCCGGGCAGGCCGGGTCGATGACGATTTCGGTTCAGTTTCGTGGCATGACGGAGTGGCAGAGCATCAGCCGTGAGCTGTCACAGACGCCGGAGGTGACGCGTTTCGAGGTGCTGGGTCTGTCGCCGCGCGGGGCGCGTGTGGCGCTGACCTATCCCGGCGGAGCAGAGCAGCTTGCCGGCGCTCTGGCGCAGCGCGGGCTCAGCCTCCAGGGCGGGCAACAGGGCTGGACGCTGGTGCGCCGCTGACATCGAGGGGCGTTGCCGGCCGAAGGGTCAAGCCTAGAGCGTGCCGGCGATCAATGTTCCTTCGGACGATTGGTCTCGAAGGCGGCTTTCTGCTCGGGCGTGGCCTCTGTCTGGTGCTTTGCACGCCATTGCGCATAGGGCATGCCATAAACGATCTCGCGGGCCTCGTCCTTGCTCAAGGTGTGGCCGGCGGCGCCGGCAGCGTCCTGATACCAGTTCGACAGGCAGTTGCGGCAGAAGCCCGCCAGATTCATCATATCTATATTCTGGACGTCGGTGCGGGTGCGCAGATGCTCGACCAGGCGCCGGAAGGCCGCAGCTTCGAGCTCTGTCCGGGTCTTTTCGTCGAAACGGTCGGATGAGGACATGGCGGGTGCTCCTGGTTCAGATCAGCGGTTGGGCCGGCTTTGCCCTTGCAGGTTGAGATCGGGTCTCTTGCCCAGACTTTCAATGATGCGGGCGATGCGGTCCACCCATCGTGCCTGGCCGGCGGCATCGCGAATGAGGTCCTGGCGCACTTCCAGGACGACCCAGGGCAGATCCCGTTGCATTGCGTGTTGCCAGCAGCAGTCGCCTTCGTAGCTGCCGGGATAAGGCTCGTTCTCGCCGACGATCAGATCGTGCTCGGCGCGGAAGGCCTCCAACATGGGGAGCGCCAAGCGGGGGTCGCGCTCCCACAGTACGCCCACATGCCACGGCCGGGGCACACCCTTCCAACTCTCGGTGAAACTGTGGATCGACAGGATGGCGGGGCGGGTGCCGGTGGCGATGCACGCGTCGATGGTCTGGTCGATGGCCTGGTGATAAGGCCGCCAAAAGCGTTCGATGCGGCTGTGACGCTCGCGGTCGTCGAGGTGGCGGTTGCCGGGCACGACGGCGCCATCGGAAAGGCGCATGATGAGGGTCGGGTCGTCGTCGCCGCGATTGGGATCGATCAGCAGCCTGGAAAAGCGTGACATGACGGCAGGTGAAGCAAGCTTTTGCGAGAGGCCGCGGGTGAGGGCCTCGGCACCGATGTCATAGGCGATGTGGCGCTTCAGCTGGGCCGGATCAAGGCCTAGCGAGCCGTAGCTGGCGGGAAGCCAATTGCTGGCGTGATCGCACAGGATGACGAGACCGCGATCGAGCCGGCCGGGTAGAACTTCGTGGCTTTCAGCGGCGGCTGCTTGGATCTTGGCCATGGTGATGGTGGCGCACCCTCGAGGTCTTAGAGGTCAGATGGGCGTGTGACGGGGCGTCCCGATTGTGGGGTCGCGCCGTATGGTTCCTAAGCGGATAAGACACTATAAGGGGTGTGGCAAGTGTAGCGGCACGGGGCGTGGTTGGGCGCCAGCATGGAACCGAACGACGGCAGGCGGGGCAGCGTGAGCGAACAAAAGGCAGTGTTGCGGGACTTGTACGAAGCGGCCGTGCATGCCGCCCACCCCGCGGGATGTCTGGCGCCGCATCTGCCGCCACTGCCGGCTCGGGGGCGGTTGATCGTGCTCGGTGTTGGCAAAGCGGCGGCTGCCATGGGCGTGGTGGCCGCGCAACATTACGCAGGCGCTGCAAGTGGCCTCAACGGCAGGGTGAGTGGTTGTTTCACACCTCCGCACGGCTATGCGGCGACGCTTGGCACGCCGTGGCCTGCGGGGTTTGAGCTGCTCGAGGCGAGACATCCCTCGCCCGACGCCGCGAGTGTGGCGGCGGCAGAGCGGGCGCTGGAGATGGCCAAGGCGGCAACCGAGACGATACGGTGCTGGTGCTGCTTTCGGGCGGGGCGTCGGCGTTGTGGGCGGCACCTGCCGGCATCGACATTGCGGCCAAGACGGCACTGACGCGCGGGTTGTTGAAGTCGGGCGCGGACATTCACCAGATGAACGTGGTGCGGCGGCATCTGTCGCGGATCAAGGGCGGGCGGCTGGCACTGGCTGCGCAAAACGCAGAGCGGCTGATCACGCTCGCGATTTCGGATGTACCGGGCGACGATCCCGCGACGATCGGCTCCGGGCCGACGGTTCCCGATCCGACGACGCTGGCAGATGCGCGCGCTGTTTTGGAGGCATTGACGCCGGCCATGACACGGCTGGAGCTGGGCGTGCCGGATGGCGTGCGGGCGGCGCTCGATAATACCGCGAATGAGACACCCAAGCCTGGCCACGCTGCATTCGAACGCAGCAGCTACACAATTGTTGCGACGCCCAGGGGGGCGCTGGATGCGGCGACGGCCCAGGCCAAGGCTGCGGGATACCGGGTAGTGGATCTGGGGGATGCGGTGATCGGGGAAGCGCGTGAGGTGGCAGCGGCGCACGCGCGCATGGCGCTGGAGGCTTTGGAACGGGGCGAGCGGACGGCGATCCTTTCGGGCGGTGAACTGGAAGTGACGGTGCGCAACCGGGATGGCCGGGGCGGGCGGGCGCAGGAATATGCTCTGGCACTGGCCATCGGGATTGCGGGCCGGCAAGGAATTGCCGCACTTGCGGCCGATACTGACGGCATCGATGGCGGTGGCGGGCTGGTGACGGATCCCGCGGGGGCGATCGTCGACGGGACGACGGTCGCGGCGGGTTTGGCTGGAGGAATTGACGCGCGCCGAGCGCTCGACATGAACGATGCTACGACTTTCTTCGAGCGCGCATCAGGACTTCTGGTGCAGGGGCCGACGCATACCAACGTCAACGACTTCCGCGCGATCCTGGTTGATCCGCAAGCGTCACGCTGAGGCCGGTGCTGGGGCAGAGGGGGACATGGGGAACAAGCTCATTGGAAAGGCTGCAGGTGGGGCGCTGGCTGCTTTCGGGCTGCTAGTCTTAATGGCGTTGCCGGCTGCGGCTGATCTCAAGCTGTGCAATTCGACGGCGGGGCGGATCGGTGTGGTGATCGGCTATCAGGAGGGGAGCAGCTGGACCACAGAAGGCTGGTGGACGATCGCGGGGCAGACCTGCGAGACGTTGCTCAAGGGCAAGCTGCCGAGCCGGGTGTTCTACGTGCACGCCATCGATTACGACCGGGGTGGCGAGTGGGCCGGGGATACGAAGCTGTGCTTGTCGGACAAGCCCTTCACGATCCGCAAGAACGGTGATTGCGAGAAGCGCGGCTTCAAGCAGGCAGGCTTCATGGAAGTGGATACGCAAGGCCAGAGCAGCTGGACCATCCGGCTTGCCGATCCGGTCGAGCCGGACAAGCCGAACTAGGCCTGGAGCAGGCCTTCGCGCCGCGTGTCAGGTCTTGGCGCTGGCGAGCTGCTTGCGGTAGCCGAACGAGCGTTCGATGCGCCCGAGAATGTGGGCGCCGGAGGTGGTCGGCTCATAGTGGCAGTCAGCCTCGGAAACGCCGAGCTGGCGGGGATCGACGACAGCCTTGAAGTCGGGATCGTAGAAGGTGGCGATGGAAAAGCGCTCATGGCCCGAGCGATTGATGACGCGATGCGGGGTCGAAGCGTAGAGGTCGTTGGTCCATCGCGCGAGGAGGTCGCCCACATTGACCACCAGTGTACCGTCGACAGGACGGGCGGCGATCCATTGGCCGGAGCTGCGTTCCAAAACTTCAAGGCCGCCGCTCGAGTCCTGCCAGAGCAGCGTGATACAGCCGAAGTCCGTGTGGGGAGCGAGGCCGAACTGGTCGGGGTCGGCGCGGTTGGGGTGGGGCGGGTAATAGATGATCTGGGTGCGCTGTAGGCGCTTGCGGTACTTGTCTGCGAAGAAGTCGGGGGCGAGGCCCAATGATACGGCGACGCAGGCCAGGAGGTCGGCGCCACAGTTGCCGATTTCCTGGTAGTAGGCTGAGAGTGCGGTTTGGAGTCCAGGGCGCTCGGCCGGCCAGTTGTTGGGGCCGCGCAGGGGCTCGCCGGCTGCGACGTCGGGATCGTCCTCCGGCAGTTCCAGGCCGATGGTGTAGAACTCCTTGTAGTCGGGCTTGGTGGCCTCATACATCAAGGCGTCGCCGAGGGCGTTGAAGCCGCGATGGCGTTTGTTGATGGCGACCTCGCGCTTCTTTTCGACGGGTTGTCGAAAGAAGCCTTGTGCCTCGCGCAGCGCATCGGAAATGGTCGCCTCGGGAAGGCCGTGATTGGTGATGTAGAGAAAGCCAACTGTGGTGAATGCCTTGTGGATTTCGGCTGCCGCCCGGGTCACCGCTGCGCCATCGCGCTGGCGCACACCGGACATGTCGACAATCGGGAGTTCGTGCATGGGGCGGGACTTTCTCGGTGCGGTCGGACGCTCGGGGCCTCAAGCTAACCCGATTGCAAGCGCGGAACAATTGAGACTGCGCACTTGTCTCTCGGGCGGTTGGCGGCGTGGCAGTCGGCGCTTTTGATTTGGCTCTTGCCGTTTGTGGAGGTTGTGATGATCCCGCGCCGTCCCTTCTATTTCCTGCGCCATGGCCAGACGAACTGGAATTTGGAAGGTCGTTATCAGGGCGTTGCCGACACCCCGCTCAATGAGACCGGCTTGGCGCAGGCGCAAGCCGCTGCTGCAAAGCTCGCCTCAGCCAAAATCGATCGAATTGTAGCAAGCCCTCTGATCCGGGCGCTCAAGACAGCAGGGATCGTGGCGGAGGCAACCGGCGCGGCGATCCATATCGATCGGGGGCTCAGGGAGCGAGATTTCGGCAGCTTTGATGGCCGCGTTATCGGTGAGGTCAAGGCGGAGCATGGCCTGCCAACGGAGAAAAATTCGCGATCCATCATGCCGTCGGATGCAGATCCATGGGACGAGATTTTCACGCGCGTACCGCCCGTCATTGGGCGCTGGCTGGAACGATATGGCGCCGACACCATCCTGTTCGTTGCTCACGGCGGAGTGTTCGATGCGATCCATCTGCATCTCGTCGGGCCGCGCGAGGGGGCGGAGTCGAAGCATGCGTGGCCGTACCTTGTGGAGCCGACCGTGCCGGGATGGGCGTTCCGGGAGCTCTAAGCGTGAGGCTGCGGCAAGCCAATGCCGCGCAAATCGGCTTGCCGGGCTTTCGCCAGCGGTTCACTGTGGCCATTACCACGCAGCGTCCGAAGGGCTGATAGCATGAAACTCGGTGTCACCTTGCCATTGATCGATATCGGCGGCGATCCGGCCGTAGTCAGGGACTTTGCGCAAGCTGCCGAGGGGCTCGGCTACGATCACCTGGGGGCGCCGGACCATGTGCTGGGCGCCAACGTCGCGAGCCGGCCCGATTGGGGCAACAGGAATACGTCGAAGGATCTGTTCCACGATCCGTTCGTGCTGTTCGGCTATCTCTCCGGCGTGACGCAAAGAATAGGGTTTTCGACGCAGGTCTTGATCCTGGCACAGCGGCAGACGGCGCTGGTTGCGAAGCAGGCGGCGTCGCTCGACGTGCTGTCGCGCGGGCGGTTCAGGCTGGGTGTCGGGATCGGCTGGAATGCCGTGGAGTTCGAGGCGCTGGGCGAGAACTTCAAGGATCGCGGCAAGCGTTCGGAAGAGCAACTGGAGGTGATGAAGGCGCTGTGGGCCGAGCCGCATGTCACCTTCAAGGGCCAGTGGCACACGATTACGGATGCAGGGATCAATCCCTTGCCGACGCAGCGCGCTGTGCCGCTTTGGCTCGGTGGACATGAAGATGTGGTGCTGCGCAGAATCGCCAAATGGGGCGATGGATGGATCATGCTAGCGCACGACCAGGGCGCGGAAGCCGACGCCGCCTTCGCCAAACTCAGAGGGTATGCGAAGGAGGCTGGCCGCGATCCGCAGTCGATCGGCATCGAGGTGTGGGTGTCGACGGCCGAAGGCAAGGGGCCTGAGGACTGGCGGCGCGCTTTCGAAGGATGGAAGGCTTCCGGCGTGACGCACGTGACCCTCAATTCGACTTATGCGCGCGGGCCGCACAAGCGGATCGCGGGCCGCGGCATGGACGACCACATGGCGGCAATGCACGACTACATTGCGGCGGTGAAGGATCTGGCGTGATGGCGTGGCGGTTTCGCCCAGGCGAGAGGTCAGAGGAGGCGTGCCATGGCTGATGCGCTCGGGTTTCGTTGCAAATTCGGCGTGATGGCGCCTTCGACCAACACCATTGTGCAGCCGGATTTCGATGACGTCAGACCATTTGGGGTGACCAACCATTACAGCCGCATCCATACGCCGAATGCGGCTGCGCTTTCGAACGAGACGTTCCGGGCCGGCGTCGACAGGATTGGCGACAATGTGCTGGCTTCGATCGACCGCGTCATGACGGCGGAGCCCGACTATCTGATCATGGGGATTTCGGCGCTGTCGTTTTTCGGGGGGCTGAAAGGCGCGGAGGCGTTCGTTTCCAAGATCGAAGGGCATTCGGGTCTGAAGGTGACGGTCGGCAGCCACGCGATGGCGGCGGCGTTGGAGGCTTACGGCGGCATCAAGCGGATCGGGCTGCTGACGCCCTACTGGCCGGTGATGAATGCCGAGGTGATCCGCTATTTCGGGGATCGCGGTTTTACGACGGTGCGTGATATCGCGCTGGAGTGCCGGTCGTGGGTCGGGATTGCGCATGCCACGACCGAGCAATGCCGCACGGCGCTGCGCAAGCTCGACGGCGACGATGTGGACGCGCTGATCCAGGTCGGCACCAACCTTTCCATGGTGCGTTTGGCGGCAGCAGCCGAGTTGTGGCTCGGCAAACCGGTGATCGCCATCAATACGGCCACGTACTGGCACGCGCTGAGAGCCCGGGGGATCAGCGACAAGATCGCCGGGTTTGGCCGGCTGCTCGAAGAGCACTGAAGAGGGCGGATGATGAGGCTCGGGCGCATTGCGGCTTTTGGGCTTTCACTTGTTGCCGGTGTCATTGCGTTTGCGATGGTCATGACATCGCGCGGCGCGGCGAAGGACGTGACACACGTGGACGTCGCCTTGGTGCTGGCTGTCGACATTTCCCTGTCGATGGATTCGGACGAGCAGCGCCTGCAACGGGACGGATATGTGGCGGCGTTTCGCCATCCTGATGTTTTGAAAGCCATCGCTTCTGGTGTGCACGGTCGCATTGCGGTTGCCTATCTGGAATGGGCCGGCGCGCATGCGCAAACGGTGACACTCGACTGGCAGTTGATCGGATCGGCGGTGGAGGCGGAGTCGTTTGCCGTGGCGCTTGCGAGCCAGCCGCTGCAGCGGGAGCGGATGACATCGATCTCAGCGGCGCTGGCTGCGGGGGCGGACCTGCTGGAGCGCTCTGGTGTTGTGGCCGTGCGGCGCGTGATCGACGTGTCGGGTGACGGGCCGAACAATGCCGGCCCGCCGGTGCTCGAGGCGCGCCGAAGGGTGCTGGCAAAGGGGATCGTGATCAACGGGCTGGTGATCCAGCTGAAGCGCAGCGGTCGCGGTCAATATGCTTATTTCGACCTCCCTGATCTCGATCGTTACTACGCCAGTTGCGTTATCGGAGGTCCGGGGTCGTTCATGCTGGCAGTCAACGACCGCGACAACTTCGCTGAAGGCATCCGGCGCAAGCTGCTGCTGGAGATTGCGGGTGTGGTGCCTGCGCAGCCCAGGCTTATTCCGGCACAGCTCAGGCCGGCAACACCTGCTTATGATTGTCTGATCGGTGAAAAGCGCTGGCGGCAGTATCTCGAGGATATCTGGCAGGATTGAGCCCCGCGTTGCGCCAATTGCGCAAGGTTGGCGTTGACGGGGGCGGCCGGGTCTGGCGACCATGGGGCATTCCCTTTATGCGCGCGAGGAGCGAGCCCGATGAAGATCACCCACGTGATGACGCAAATCGTCCAGTTGCCGGCGGACGAGCCTTTGGCCGATGGTCCGCAGGTGGCGGGGGCGAAACGGGACTTCGTTGTCGTCAAGCTGGCTACGGCAGATGGTACGGAGGGCCTTGGCGTGACGTTCTTCGGGGGCGCGATGACCAAGGCGCTGAGGCAGGCGACCGAAGATCTGGGCGCGCTGGTCAAGGGCGAGGATGCCGGAAACGTCGAGCGCATTCATGCAAAACTGCGCGATGCGGCGGGCATGTCGGGCACGGCGGGCGTATTCACGCTGGCAATCTCGGCGCTCGATACGGCGTTGTGGGATATCCGGGCGAAGGGGCTGGGGGTATCGGTGAGCCGCCTGCTCGGCGGTCACCGCGACGTGGTGCCGGCCTATGCGTCCGGCGCGTTGATGCGCCAGTTCACGCTGGATGAGGTGGTGACGGCGGGGCGGCGGCTGGTGGAACGCGGCTGGACGGCGATGAAGACGCAGCTGGCACTGCCCGGCCATACGACGCCCGAGATCGAGGTCAACCGGATCAAGGTGCTGCGTGAGGCGATCGGGCCGGATATCCAATTGATGTGCGACATCAACCAGCGCTGGACGACATGGCAGGCGATCAGCATCGGCAACCGCATCGAGGAATACAATCTGCGCTGGCTGGAAGACGTTTCGCGCGCTGATGATTTCCAGGGGCTTGCCGAGGTGACGCGCAACCTGAAGATGCCGGTTGCTGGTGGCGAATACGTGTGGGGCATCGAGCCGTTCCGGCAAATGCTGGAGATGCGCTCGGTCGATATTGCCATGATCGATCTGGTGCGTGTCGGTGGCATCACGCAGTGGACCAAGGTGTCGGGCATGGCAGAGGCGTTCAACATTCCGGTGGTTTCGCATCTGATCCCGGAAGTTCACGTGCATCTGATCGCGGCCATACCAAATGGTGAGATCGTCGAATACATGCCGTGGACGAGCGCGCTGTTCGACAATCCGGTCGTGCCGGTGAAGGGCATGATGACCGTGCCGACCACACCTGGGCTTGGGCTCAAGTTCAACAAGACCATCGACGCGGGCTTCAAAACAGCTTGAGGCGATGGCGCAGCCAAAAATGGCGGGCCCAGTCGGGGCGCGGGAGATCCGCGTTTTGCCGGTATGCGTGCGCCTGCCGAGATTTGAAAGGACTTTGGTGTGAAACAGGTCGAGGATTTCCGCACGGAGGTGGCCGAGCTCGGAACACTGCTCGAGACGCTCACCGATGCGCAGTGGGAAACGGTCACGCAGTTCAAAGGCTACACGATCAACGACCTCGTCAGGCACCTGCATCAGGGTGACCATATGGGACTTGCGAGCATTGCGGGACCGGAGGCGTTCGCGGCATTGCGGGCCAAACGGCTCAAGCGTCGCGAGGGCGGGTTGAGCTCGCGTGACGATGCGCGGGCAGAGTATGGCCACCTCGGCGGCGCGGCGCTGCTGGAGGCGTGGCGCGGGGCGGCGGCGCGGCTTGCCGATGCGCTGTCCAAACTTGGGCCCGATGCGCGGCTGAGATGGTCGGGCCCGGACATGGGCGTCAAGATGTTTGCGACGGCGCGGCAGATGGAAGTGTGGGCGCACGGGCACGATGTCTACGACATTCTCGGTGTCGAACGTGTGGCTCAGGACCGGCTGGATAACATCGCGGTCATTGGGGTGCGTACGTTCGGTTGGACGTTTGCCAACCGTGGCCTGAAACCGCCTGGGCCGGCGCCACGGGTGACGCTGACGGCGCCGAGCGGGGCGATCTGGCGATGGAACGAGGAGTCGACATCGGGCGAGGTTTCCGGCAGCGCGCTCGACTTCTGTCAGGTGGTGACGCAAGTGCGCAATGTAGCGGACACCGGGTTGAAAGTGGAAGGTGAGGGGGCCAAGGCGTGGATGGCCATTGCCCAATGTTTTGCAGGTCCACCGGAAGATCCGCCCGTGGCGGGAACGCGGCATGGCGTCAAGGTCTGATGAGATGACGCGACTTATTCTGGAACGCCGGAAAGACGCCTATGCGTCGGTCGCAAGGGAGTGCAACCGCGCCATCGTGGTCGGGTGAGCATTCCCGGTCGGCACCGGGTCTGGCGGACGTCGATGGTCGCGGGGTGTTGGCGATCAGTCGCAAGCTCAATGGTTCAGCTTGCGGCCAATTCAAGCATGACTTCGTTACGGCGCAGGAACGGCAACGTCCACGGGGGATTGTAGAAAGCGAGGAGGGGTTCGCCGGTGACGGCCAGCTTCTGGTCGGCGACGAATTTTTTCAGTTCCTGGGTTTTGCTTGCCAGCAAGTCATCATTTGCCGTTCCAGAGAATGTGATCGCGACCATACGCTTGGCTGGAATCGGGATGAGCTTGACGCGGTTGTCGGTCGGGGCGGGCAGCGTCTCGAGTGACCACTTCTTCGGCATGATAAATCTGACAGACCAGACGCCGTTGCTGGATTGCTGTGTGACGGGCGCCGTCATCGCGATCTTCTGCTTGCTTTGCTGTTGAACCGGCGCGGTCATGGCAATTTTCGCGTTCGGCTTGTTCTCTCCAAAAATATAAGCGGCGATCAGGCGGAACCCTTCGCTGATGGCTGCCTGGCGTTCACCTTTCACCTCGGCTTCGGCGGCGATCATGGGGTCGTATTTGCGCACTTCGATGGCGCCGGCGGTCTTGATCACCTGATAATCGGATTGCTCGACTTGGCTCATGACAGGTCCTGCTGCTGCGGCGGCGATGGCTGCCACGGCGCTCAGGCCCAGGATTGCGCGAAAGATGTTGCGCCTCGTGCTTGCCATGTCCGTCTCTCCTCAGGGGCGCCGTTGCAGTTCGGCTGCAATGGAGAAACGTACGAAGGCCGGGAGAGGTTCACTCGCGATGGGCGGCTGCGGTACTTCGACATGCCACCTCAAGGGCGCTTGGTCCGCGTCATCCCACTTTTGGAATGACGTCCCGGGCGAAGGCTTCGACCTTGTCCTTGGCTTCGGCGAGGTCGTTGGATTCAAAGCCGATGTTGATGTGGCGGACGCCGGCATCGCGAAAGGCGCGGGCATCCGCTGCGATCTCATCAGCCGAGCCGGTGAAGGTCATGCGGCCACCATCACGGTTCTTTTGCGGGGCACCGAGGGCGTAGTTGGGTGCGAAGATGGCGACGTCGAGGCTCGAGGGATCGCGGCCGGCTGTGCGGCAGTGGGCGTGGACGTCGGCAAGACTTGCTGCGAAGCGGGCGGGATCGTCGAGCGGTTCGGCGGGATTGCGGATGGTCGGGTACCAACCGTCGCCAAGCGTTGCGGCGCGCTTGCGGGCGGCAAGGCCCTCGCCGCCGACCCAGATGGGCGGACCCGGACGCTGCACGGGTTTGGGCTCGAACATGATGTTCTGGAACTTGACGAACTCGCCGTCGAAGGCGGGATTGTCTTCGGTCCATAGCGTGCGGAAGGCGCGGATGAACTCGTTGGAGGCGGCACCACGGCGTGCATAAGGCGGCGAGGCAAGCGCTGCCATCTCCTCGGCCATCCAGCCGACGCCGACGCCGACCGTGACGCGGCCCTTGGAGAGCACGTCAATGGTGGCCAGCGTCTTGGCGGTCAGTACGGCGGGGCGGTGTGGGATTACCATGACCGAGGTCAACAGACGGATGTCCTTGGTGATGGCGGCGGTGTAGGCGAGGCAGGAGAGCTGCTCGAGGCAGAAGCCGGTTGCGACGCCCGGCCAGTCGCCGCTTTCGTTATAGGGGTAGCGGCTGTCAATCGAGCGGGCGATGACGACGTGATCGGAGAAACCCAGATATTTCAGCCCCAACCTGTCGGCGTGTTGCGCGATCTCGACGAGATTGTCCGGGCTGGCGGCGGCGCCGCGGGTTCCAAGATGCAGGCCGAAATCCATATTCGCAGTCCTCTTGTGAGTTGCGCCTTGCCGGTTCGCGCGTGGGGTCTCGTCTGGCTACTGCGCGGTGAGACCGCCATCGACGACGAGGCCGGCGCCGGTCATGAAACCAGCGTCGTCGGAGGCCAGGAAGCAGATGCCGTTGGCGATGTCGTCGGGGTGGCCGAGGCGGCCGATCGGGTGTGACTTGAGCGCGACGGTGCGGGCAGCCTCGGTGTCGTTGGTGCCGGTCTGGGTGGCGCGGGCGACGAAAGTTTGCGCGCCCATGTCGGTTTCGATGACGCCGGGGTGGATGGAATTGACGCGGATCTTATAGCCCTTGCGGCCATAGGCGAGCGCGGTCGATTTGGTGAAAAGCGTGACGCCGCCCTTGGTCATGGAATAGAGCGGATCCAACTGCGAGCCGACGATGCCGGCGACGGATGCCAGATTGACGATGGCGCTGCCGTGCTTGGATTTCTCGCCGGCTTCCTTGAGAGCAGTGGAGCAGAGCTTGGTGCCAAGCCAGACGCCGGTGAGGTTGACGGAGACGAGCTTGTGCCACTCGTCGAGCGTGACCTCCTCGAAGTCGCGGCCGAGGAAGAGGCCAGCGTTATTGACGAGGATGTCGAGTTTGCCGTGCGCTTTGGTGGCGGTAGCGACAGCGGCATTCCAGTCCTTCTCGGAGGTGACATCAAGGGCAACGAACTGGGCCTTGCCGCCGGCTGCCTCGATCTCTTTGACGGTGTCCTTGGCCTTGTCGGCCAACACGTCGCCGACGATGACGGCGGCGCCGGCTTCGGCCATGAGTTTTGCGGTGGCAGCACCGATGCCGCGTGCTGCGCCAGAGATGAGTGCGACCTTGCCGTCCAGCCTGTTCATGGGAGCCTCGTTGCGTTCGTGTTTGGGTGCGGGGCCGGAAGGGCGGCCTCAAGCTGAGGCGAATGCTACGCACAGAGGAGCTGCGGGGGCAACGGCAGAGCATTCCGCTCGCCCCCGACGGGGCACCCTAAAGCACGGCTTCGGCCACCACCTGCAAAGCCGTCGCGTCCTTGCCTCCGATCAGCATGGAGCCGACGTGGCCTTGTTTGCCGGCAGCGAGCCAACGCTTCGCGCGGTCCTTGATGCGGGCCGGCGGGCCTACGAGGTGGCAGGCGTCGATCAAGGCTTCGGGGACGGCGGCGGCGGCCTCGGCCTTCTTGCCGTCGAGGTAGAGATCCTGGATTTTTGCGGCCGCCTCGCCGAAGCCCAGGCGGGTTGCGTAGTCGTTGTAGAAGTTCTTGCCGCGCGCACCCATGCCGCCGATGTAGAGCGCCATGTTGTGGCGGATGGGCTGCATGCAGGCGGCGACGTCGTCACCGACGATGACGGTGATGAAGGGGGCGATGTCGAAGTCAGCGAGCGATTTGTTGTTGCCGGCGGCGGCGAAGCCCTTGGCAATGGGGTCCGCGAAGACGCTGTACTGCTCGGGATCCATCCAGACGGGGAAAAAGCCATCGGCAACCTCGGCGGCAGCTTGGACGCCTGCCGGGGTGATGGTCGCTGCGTAAATCGGGATCGGCGCTTCGCAGTGGAGAATGGATTTGAGCGGCTTGCCGAGGCCGGTGGCACCGGGGCCGGTGTAGGGGATCTGGTATTCCTTGCCTTCGAACGAGAGATCGCCTTCGCGCGCGAAGATCTGGCGCATGATGCGGGTGTATTCCTTGAGCCGGGTGACGGGCCGGCCATAGGGCACGCCGTGCCAGCCCTCGACGACCTGGGGACCCGAGGCGCCGAGGCCGACAATGAACCGATTGCCCGAGAGCTGGGCGAGGCTCATGGCGGTCATGGCGGCCATGGCCGGTGTGCGGCCCGGCATCTGCATGATGGCGGTGCCGACCTTGATTTTTTCGGTGTGGGCGAGGATCCAGGTTGCGGGCGTGACCGCGTCGGAGCCGTAAGCCTCTGACGTCCAAACGCTGGAATAGCCGAGCTTTTCGGCATGGCGGATGGTGTCCATCGGGAGTTCGAGGCGTCGGCCCGAATAACCACAGAGCATGCCGAGTTTCATGAGGTCGCAGTCCTTCATCGTCGCGCGGGAGCACACCAGTGTAGGACGGATTTGCTTGCCGTGGCCAGTCGCGGCGGATGTGTACCGGCTCTTGTTGCAGCTTCGGCGAGGCCGTCATTGCGGGCATCGTTGAAATGCGGCCTTGCGTGCGTGCGCGTCCTCGCTTCAGCTTAAAGCGGGTGAAGGATATCGCGAGAGCGGGAAAGGTCGGTCATGGCGATCTCAAAGAGTGCGAAGTTGCGGGCGCTGCTCAAGGCCGGCACATTTCTGCACATGCCGTCGGTCTATGATGCGCTGGGGGCGCGGCTGGTGGAGCAGGCGGGGTTCGAGGCGGTCTATTCGGGCGGCTATGTGTGCGGGGCTGCAAGTGCGATCAGCGAGCCGATGCTGACGATGACCGAGCAGATCGCGATGGCCGCCAATGCAGCGCGGGTGGTGGACATTCCGATGGTGGTGGATGCGGGCGCCGGCTGGGGCGATCCGCTGCACACAATGCGAACGGTGCGTGAGTTCATTCACGCAGGCATTGCGGGCATTCATCTGGAAGACCAGATCTACCCGAAGCGGGCGCACTACCACACCTACCAGGTGCACGAAATCAGTCCGGAGGAATTTGCCGACAAGGTGCGTTACGGCTGCCGCGAGCGCGACCGGCTGGATCCGGATTTCGTGATGATCGCGCGGACCGACAGTTGCCGCGAGTTCGGGCTGGATGTGGCGGCGGACCGGATCAACCGGGCGGCGGATGCGGGCGCGGACCTGGGGCTGCTGTTTCCGCGCGATATGGACGAAGCGGAACGAGCGCCGAAGGTGTGTCGGGTGCCGCTCGTCTACGTCATGAGCCGGGGCAACCGGGATGGCCGGCCGATCTTCAGCGCCAGCGACCTCAAGCAGATGGGATACGTCGCGATCATCGAGGCGCAACTGATGATGCTGCCGGCGTTCGACGTGCAGAAGAAGGCGCTGGCGGAGCTAAGGGCGACCGGCGCCTATACCGGGCTTTCCAACGACGATGCGGTGCGCATTCGCAAGGAGATCGAGGACGCGATTGGTCTGGATGAGCATTACGAAATCGAACGGCAGACGGTTGAAAAAAATTAGAGCCATTCGTGGCCTGTGGAGACTGCCCTGCGGGGAACGGGCGGCCATGCGCCTCGGTCGCTAGGCCAGCTGCACCGCACCCAAAAAGGGGCGTGCCGGATTGCTCGTGGAAAACTGGCGGGCGAGCGGCTTGTGCCTCAATTCTGGTTGGCCGGCTGTGGCATGGTTCGGGTCGAATGGCTTCGATTCGCCGGTCGTGCGGGCCGGTCGGATGCGCAGCCTTGGGCTAACCGGGTGGACAGCACAATGCAGCAGAAGGTCGACCAGGCGAGCGACAACGACAGCCGAATTGCGCCAGATCCGTTGGCTGCCGTGCTTCCGGCCGTCTCAGCGCTGGGCGCAATTGCGTCGATTGCGGCCATCAATTGGGTTGGGCAGGAGAAGACGGCCGACCGGGCGCGGGCGCGGCGTAAGGCCGGTGTGGCGTTGAGGGATCTCGAATCGTGCTGCATGGGCCTGCAGGAGATCTTTCGACGCCTGCATCGCAATCCCAGCCTCTACCAGGGCGACAGTCCGGCTTCGGGAGCGCCGCTGAAATTCGGCGTTTGCGGGACACGGATCGATCAGCAAATGGCGCGCGCCTATCATCAGCTCATGAACGATATCGCCTCGATGCTGGTGCTGGCCTCGCAAAATGCATTCGACGTCATGAGTGCGATCGAGGACGGCGAGATTACGGCGCCTGAGGAGCTGTTTTTTGGCTTCGGCGAACAGCAGGATTTGCTCAACAAGCTGATCCAGAACCGGGCGACGATCAAAGCGATCGTTGAGACCGGCGTCGAGGTGTCGGAAAAGCTGACGAGCTTGGTGCGGGAGCTGCGCAAGTACAAGGTTGAATAGCGGGCTCTTCGCTTGCTGCGGTGAGTTGCGGTGAGTTGCGACGAGAACGCAGTGCGATGGGCGTTGCGCCTGGCTGAGCACAGCTCGGACCGCCTGCCGATCGGCCTTAGGCGACGTTGCTCTCAAGTGCCGGATGCGGGCTCGAAGGCGAGCGAGAGCTGCCTCACGATTTCGTTGAGGACGAAACGACCGGCCGTCGTGGCTTTAAGGCGCGGGGCGGCAGGCGCGGGGGCATCCAGCATGCCGAGCGCTACGAGGCGGCTGATGACGGCCTGCTTGGGCCTGACGCCGCCGACGTCGGCCAATCGCGCGAGATCAACGCCTTCCGTGAGCCGCAAGCCCATCAACAGCAGTTCATCCGCCTGTTCGGCTGGTGTGAGTGCCGCATCCTCGATGGTGCCGGTGCCCTTCTCCTGCACCAGGGCCAACCAGCGTTCGGGCGATCGCTCGGTCGTGGTGGCATGGCGGCCGCTCGGGCGCAGTTCGCGGCCGTGTGCGCCCGGGCCAAGGCCGAGATAACTGCCGTAGCGCCAGTAGACGAGGTTGTGGCGGCTCTCGTTGCCTGGGGTGGCGTGATTGGAGATTTCGTAGGCTGGAAGGCCGGCCGCGGCGCACAGGTCCTGAGTGAGGCCGTAGAGGGTGTCTGCGGTTTCGGGATCGGGGACGATGAGCTTGCCGGCGCGGTGGAGGGCCGCGAACGGCGTGCCGTCCTCGATGGTGAGTTGGTAAAGTGAGAGGTGGCCGGCCTGCAGAGCCAGCGCGCGCTTGAGTTCGGCCTCCCAGATGGCAGGCGTCATGCCGGGGCGGGCATAGATCAGATCGAAGGAGATGCGCTCGAAGGTGGTTTTGGCGACATCGAGGGCCTTGAGGGCCTCGGCAACCGAGTGGATGCGGCCGAGCTTTTTCAGCGCGTCGTCGTCAAGCGCCTGGATGCCGATGGAGATGCGGTTGACGCCGGCTGTGCGGTAGCCGCGGAAGCGACCGGCATCGACGCTGCCGGGGTTGGCCTCGAGTGTGATTTCGCAGTTGGGGTCGAGGCCGAAGGTGCGGTCGAGCGCTTCGATGAGTGTTGAGACGGTTTCGGGCTGCATCAGGGATGGTGTGCCGCCGCCGAAGAAAATGCTGTCGAGGGGGCGTGGATTGGTTATGCGGGCAGCGGTGGTCGCGAGTTCGCGCAGATAGGCCTGGAGGTAGGCGTGTTCGTCCCAGCCGCTGTGGCGGACATGGCTGTTGAAATCGCAATAGGGGCACTTCTGGGCGCAGAACGGCCAGTGGATGTAGGCGGCGAAGCCACCGTCGCTCGGGGCAGAGTGGGTTTGTGGCGCACGGCTTGCTGTCGCCGTCTCAGCTTGCGTTGGCTTCAAGACAGGCCTCCACGAACAGCTTGAAGGCGCGGGCGCGGTGGGAGATGGCGTGCTTGTCGGCTGGTTCCATCTCGCCGAAAGTCAGGGTCTCGCCGTCGGCCAAAAACATCGGATCGTAGCCAAAGCCTTTGTCGCCGCGTGGCGGCCAGACGAGGTGGCCGAACACCTTGCCCTCGAAGACCTGGGTTTCGCCATCGGGCCACGCCAGGCAAAGGGCGGCGGTGAAGTTGGCGCGGGGACCTGGCGGGGTGCTCCATGCGCCCTTGTCGGCGAGTGCTATCCGCACCTTCTCCATAGCGATGGTGAAATCTTTGGTGGAACCGGCCCAACGTGCCGAATAGACGCCTGGATCACCGCCAATGGCCTCCACCTCCAGCCCAGAGTCATCGGACAGTGCGGGTAGGCCTGTTGTGCGGGCGGAATGCAAGCGCCTTGAGGCGTGCGTTGCCGGCAAACGTGGTCTCGGTCTCTTCGGGTTCGCTGACGCCGAGGGCACCGGCGGAGGCGGTTTCAAGGCCGTAAGGGCGAACAAGATCGTCGATCTCGCGGAGTTTGCCGGGATTGTGGCTCGCCACGACAAGGCGGGTGCCGCTTTGGAGCTTGCGCATCAGGTCAATCCCCAGATCTTGGGCTCAGCGAACTCCAGGCAGTTTCCGGCGGGATCGCACGGAAGTAGATGGACCGCCCACCGGACGCGGGCCAGATGAAGTCCGCCTCGATAGACGACGCCTGCGCTTCGAGAGCGTCTGCCAGCGGAAATCGAGTTCGTCGGCGGAGGCGCGAAAGCAGATGTGGCCGTCGCCGACAGCGCCATGCGGCGGCACCGGAAGGGCGCCGGCCTTGGGTGGCATTGCGCGTGGCGTCGGGATTGAAGATCAACACCACCTGGTCGCCGCACGCGATAGAAGATCTGCCGGCCTGGCAGCGTGTGAAAGGGCTCGAGGCCCAGCACGTCGCGCCAGAAGGCTTCGGTTGCCGCGAGATCGCGGGCGTAGAGGATGGTTTCCAGTACGCCTTGCGGTTTCAGGGTCTGCGGCGGATGGTCGGTCATCGCCACCTCCGTCGGCGGGTCCGGCTGCCACGTGTGGCGGCAGCCGGGTGGGATCAGGACACGGTCAACTTCTGCAGGGCCACCAGCTCGCCGATGCCCTTCTTGGCCAGCGCCATCAGGGCGTGGAAGTCTTCCTCGCTGAAGGCCGTGGTCTCGGCGGTGCCCTGGACCTCGACCAGGCCGCCGGCGCCGGTCATGACGAAGTTGGCGTCGGCATCGGCGTTGGAGTCCTCGGGGTAGTCTAGGTCGAGAACGGGCGTGCCTTTGTAAAGGCCACAGGAGACGGCTGCCACCTGATCGCGGATGACGTCGGTGCCGACCATGTCGCGCTGATGCATCCATTGGATGCAATCATAGAGCGCGACCCAGGCACCGGTGATGGAGGCGGTACGGGTGCCGCCATCAGCCTGAATGACGTCGCAGTCGATGCTGATCTGGCGCTCGCCGAGCTTCTGGAGGTCGACGACGGCGCGCAGAGCGCGGCCAACGAGGCGCTGGATTTCCTGAGTGCGGCCCGAGGGCTTGCCCTGGGTCACTTCGCGGCGGGTGCGCTGGCTGGTTGCGCGCGGGAGCATGGCATATTCGGCCGTGACCCAGCCGCGGCCCTGGCCCTTGAGCCAGGGCGGGATGCGCTCTTCGAGGCTGGCGGTGCACAAAACGTGAGTATTGCCGAACTTGATCAGGCAGGATCCTTCGGCGTGCATGGAGACGGCACGGTCGATGGAAACGCGGCGCAGCTCGTCCGGCTGGCGCTTGGAAGGTCGCATTATTTCGGGCTCGCTCTGGCCCTGGGAACATCCCAGGGGGTTGGATGCGCGAACCTAAGCGGGCAGGCCCAAGAGATCAACCGGAACTGGCAAGCGAGCGCAGCATTCGATGCCGGAAAGGGCGGAAAAGGGTCGCTCCCACCCCTGTGACTCCCGGGCGATCAGCGTTCGCTGGACTTGCCGCCACCGGCCTTGAAGTCCTGGTAGGCGCGCTTCAAGCCGTCTTCCAGGGTGGTCGAGGCTTTCCAGCCAAGGCCGGTCAGCCGGGTGACGTCGACGAGCTTCCTCGGCGTGCCGTCGGGCTTGGTGGTGTCGTAGACGATCTTGCCTTCATAGCCCACGACCTTGGCGACGACGCGGGCGAACTCGGCGATGGCGATGTCCTCGCCTGTGCCGATGTTGACGATGCCCTTGCCCGAGTAGGTCTTCATGAGGTGGACACAGGCGTCGGCCATGTCGTCGACGTAGAGGAACTCGCGACGCGGCTTGCCGGTGCCCCAGACGACGACCTCGGGGGAGGCTGCGACCTTGGCTTCGTGGAAGCGGCGGATGAGGGCTGCGACAACGTGGCTGTGCTCGGGATGGTAGTTGTCGCCGGGGCCGTAAAGGTTGGTCGGCATCACGGAGATGAAATCCGAGCCGTACTGGTCGCGGTAGGCCTCGCACAGCTTGATGCCGGCGATCTTGGCGATGGCGTAGGGTTCGTTGGTGGGCTCGAGCGGACCAGTCAGGAGCGAGTCTTCCGGGATCGGCTGAGGGGCCAGGCGCGGGTAGATGCAGGTCGAGCCCAGGAACAGCATCTTCTCGACGCCGCTCAGGTGGGCGGAGTGGACGATGCTGGTCGCGATCGTCAGGTTTTCGTAGATGAACTCTGCGCGCATCGTATTGTTGGCGTGGATGCCACCGACCTTGGCAGCCGCCATGAAGATGGCCTGCGGCCGGTTCTTGGCCATCCAGTCGGTGGTCTGCGCCTGATTGGTGAGGTCGAGTTCGGATCTCGAGACCGTGATGATCTCGCAGCCTTCGCCAGCAAGGCGGCGGGCAATGGCGCTGCCGACCATGCCGCGATGACCAGCGACGAAAACTCTTTTGTTCTTCAGGGAATAGATCAGATCAGGCACTGGCCAGCTCCTTGCGCGTCTGCGCGATATCCGACGTCATCATCTCACTGACAAGGTCCTGCAATGTCGCGCGTGGGGCCCAGCCGAGCTTTTCGCGCGCCTTGGTGTTGTCGCCGATCAGGAGATCGACTTCGGTTGGCCTGAAATAGCGAGGATCGATCTTGATCACAGTCTGGCCGGTCTTGGCGCAAATGCCGGTCTCGTCGACGCCTTTGCCGTTCCATTCGAGGCGGCGGCCGACATGGGAAAAGGCCAGCTCGACGAATTTTCGCACAGTGTGGGTTTCGCCGGTTGCCAGGACGTAATCGTCAGGTGTGTCCTGCTGCATGATGCGCCACATACCTTCGACATAGTCACGGGCGTGGCCCCAGTCGCGCTGGGCATCGAGGTTGCCGAGGTAGAGGCAGGGCTCGAGGCCGGCGTCGATGCGGGCCACGGCGCGGGTGATCTTGCGGGTGACGAAGGTCTCGCCGCGGATCGGGCTCTCGTGGTTGAAGAGAATGCCGTTCGAGGCGTGAATGCCGTAGGCTTCGCGGTAGTTTACCGTGATCCAGTAGCCGTAGAGCTTGGCGACGGCATAAGGCGAGCGGGGATAGAACGGCGTCGTTTCGCGCTGAGGGACCTCTTGCACCAGACCGTAAAGCTCGGAGGTCGACGCCTGGTAGAAGCGCGTTGTTTTCTCGAGGCCGAGAATTCGGATGGCTTCCAGGAGGCGGAGGACGCCGATGCCGTCGGCATTTGCGGTATATTCGGGGCTCTCGAAGGAGACGGCGACGTGGCTCTGGGCTGCGAGGTTGTAAATCTCGGTCGGCTGGATCTGCTGCACGAGGCGGATCAGGTTGGTCGAGTCCGTCATGTCGCCATAGTGCATCGAGAACGTGACATCGGCTTCGTGGGGGTCCTGGTAAAGGTGATCGACACGGGCGGTATTGAACGATGACGAGCGTCGCTTCACACCATGCACCTCGTATCCCTTGGAGAGCAGCAGCTCAGCGAGGTAGGCGCCGTCCTGGCCGGTTACTCCGGTAATCAGGGCGCGTGGCTTCATTGGTTTGACCTTTCGAACTCGTGGCGTGGCGATTGTGGGCCTGCTTCATGGGCGATTTTGCAGCGATCCAAGGGCATGATGCGGCCAGCCGGATCCGCTTGGCTTTGACATGCCGGACCAACGGCTGGTGCTTGCCTCAATGCAGCAATTTGCGGGCCATATGTTGTCGTCGGACATATAGCATTTTGCTTGCTGGCGGGCGATCATGAGATGTTTCGGTGGTGTTATGGTTTGGCGTTAAGCTAACTGTGCCAAGGCACAGAGATTGCAGGGTGTTTAGCGGGTAATCTGCTTGAACGGGCAAGATCATTTGCCGCGGGGGCGGGGCCATCGAGGCGGCAGACAGTCAGGTCATGAGAGAGCCAGATCGGCGAGTTCGATTAAGAGATGGCAGGCGCAAGCCGAGCTTGAGGCAACATCAGAGCGGGCAAACCGATCGCCTGGTGCGGGATGCTGGCCGGCTGGGCGTGCTGGTGGTGCTCGTGTTCATGACGATTGTGCCGGGGTTGGGCGTGCTGTTGACCGGGCGCAATCTGGAATCGTTCGCCTCGCTGGATGTGCTGGAGCCATCGGTGGCTGCCGCCTGGGTGCTGCGGCTGGCCTCGTTCGGTTCGGTCGTGGCGCTAGCGTTCACGATTGTGACGCGTGGGATCGGCGATCTCGGCGTGGCGCGGCGCCGGTCGTCGCTGGCCATGGCCGGGGCCTTTGCGTTCTACTTCGGGACGAACGTGCTGGCGCCCGGCATCATGGGCCACATTTCAGGCATACCGCATACGATCTATTACGTTGCCATGCTGTTCGTCGCCCTGTTCTTGCTGCAGGAAGAGGTTGGCGACGATATCGCAAAGGTCGCGCGGAACGGCTTGGCGGTCTTCCTGATCGCGTCGCTCGTGTCTTCCGTGATTTTGCCGGAATATACCGTCAGGGCCTACCGCGAGGAGCTGCGGCTACCGCTGGTGCCGTTCCGGTTCTGGGGACTGAGTTCGGGACCCAACACGATTGCGCCGATGGCGCTGATCCTGATTTTTCTCGGTATCGTGAAGCCATTCCAAAGGCGCTGGCTGCAGGTGGCGACCATGATCTGCGCCTGGAGCGTGGTGATCCTGGCCCAGTCGCAGACGACATGGGTGGCGACGGCTGTGATCCTGACGGGTCTCATCGTCTATCGCCGGGACATGCAGCGGACCGGGGCGTTTTCGGCAAAGCCCTCGCCGGCGATGCTGTTGGCGGGCGCCGGCCTGGCGGCCGCGGGGCTTGTCCTCTTCATCGCGCTGTTGGCGTCGGGCGATCCGGAGCGGGTGGTGCAAACCGGCGGGCTCACGGAATCCTCTCAGGATATCGTGACCGGGCGGAGCCACATCTGGGCGGTCGCGCTGGAGACGTTCGTGCAGCATCCGGTGTTCGGATACGGGCTGACTGCGTGGGAAGCTGAATTCCGCGATGCCATTGGGATGTCGTATGCGGCCCATGCCCACAATCAGTTGATGCAGGCCCTGAGTGTGGGCGGGCTGACGGCGGCGATCGGTCTGGTGCTGTACGTCAGCGTCATGATTTGGCAGTCGATCAGGGTCGCGGATGCAACTGGAGGGCTGGCGCCCGCGTTGGTTGCCTTGATCGTGATCCGGATGATCAGCGAAGTGCCGTTGCAGCTCGGTAGCCTGCTGGTCAGCGACACGTTCATGCATGTCCTGACGTTTGCCGTTCTGGTGTCGGCATCGCCGCATTCGGCCATGAGCCTCTCGGCCCAGTACTGGGGTTTGCGCGACCGTGGCGCAGCGGCAGTTGACGCGTTGCGGGGCGGTGGGCGTGGCAATAGCGGGCGGCCCGTCAGGGGGTGACGCGGCAAGGTGCGATCTGTGCGCGTTCGAACCGGTGGCGCTGCTGGCTGTCGTTGGGGGGTCAAATGCCCATGAACAGTTTGAGCAAGCGTTGGCCGTGATTGCCGGGGATGCGGTCTGCGAGTTGAGAAAACAGGTGGCGCAGATCTGCTCCGGCCATCGGGCCGAAAAGGCGCAAGCCTGCGGCGAGGGCGATTGCGCTCACTGCAATGTCGATGATCAAGCGGAGCTTGGGCTGGGTGACGGCCAGAAATGACAATAGTCCGCGATCGGCTGCCAAAGCCAATAAGCCGACCAGGGCGGTGATGGCCAAGCCAGGCCGGCAGGCCGCGAGCACTGCCGAAGGTGGCAATGCGACGGCTTGCAAGGTTGCGCGGACGATGACGATGGCGCGCACGAGAAAAAGGAAGAAGACGGCCCAGCTCAACGCGGTCAGCGACCCCAACTGGGCAACGGCCCACAGTACGCCGACCCAGACAACGGCGACAGGCAACTGCAACAGGAACTCCTTGCGGGTTGCGCCGGAGGCCCAGAGCACGGGAATGGCAAGGCCCATGGCGAGGTAGATGGGCATGGCCAACGACAGCGGCGTCAGGACGGCGCCGCCTCCGGCCCACTTGGCGCCGTAGAAGGCCAGGATGATGGTTTCCCCTGCGGCGGCCATGCCTGCAAAAACCGGCGCGATGAACATGGCCACGGCACCGAACAGGGCGACGAGGCCGCGACGGAGCTGGACTGGATCGTCCTGGACCTTGGAGCTTGCCGAATAGAAGACCGACTGCAACAGCGCCAGAACGGTCATCAGCGGGGTGTAAATCAGATTGTAGGCGGTGGCATATAGGCCTGCTGCCGACAGGCTCAGCCAGGAGCCGACAATGGCGCGGTCGATGCCGTTCATGGCCCAATTGAGCAGGTTGGTGGCAAGCACCGTCACACCGAAGTCCAGCATTGCCGGGGCGTCGGGCTGCCAGAACAGCGGCTTCATGGGATGGCGGATGCGGGCGTACTGGATCGCTGCCATGACGGTCGCCTGGGTCAGGTAAGCTGCGACCAGAGACATGACGCCGGCGCCGGCCCAGGCGAGGGGAATGCCGACGGCAAAGAAGCCGGCCGCATAACTGACGACGGCGGCGATGTTCAATGTCTTGAAATCGAGGTCGCGGCGCAGGAGCGCGCCGGAGGTGGCGGCGGCGGCATTAATGAGACAACTGATCGAGAGGGTCTGGACGGCCGGCAGCAAGCGCGGCTCATTATAGGCCGTGGCGATCCAGGGGGCTGCCGCCAGGACAACGACCGTCATCACCAAACCCATGATGATCTGCCAGGTGCTGACGAAGCGGATATCGTCGGCGGAGACAGCCGGTTTCTGGATCAGACCATAGGCGAGGCCGACGTCGGCGAACAGAGCTGACAACAACACGACGACAAGTGCCACGGCGAAGACACCGTAAAGCTCGGGGCCGAGCAGGCGCGCGAGGATGATCTGGGCTGCGACCTGCATGATGATGCGCAGGACACTGCCGCCGGTGCCCCAGAGCATGGCTGTGATGCTGCGCCGGCCCAGGCCTTCACGTTCGCTACTCATAGGCAAACCGTGCCCGGCGACATTGGCATGTCTTTTTGGTTCGCTGCTGTTGATGCGGCCTCTTCACCGCCGGATCGGGCGACGGGAAACTCGTTGGTGTGTGGAATATCAGGTGTCGGTCACAAGTACGAAGTGAATCGGTGCCGGTGTGGCAGTGGCGATCCATTCGGCGCCTTCGTCGAGGCTGGCTTTGCGGCCCCGGCCTGCTGCCGCAACCAATACAACGGCGTGGGCGCGCGCCGACAGCTCCTTGGTCAGCCGGTCGTGACCGGTAACGGCGGCGTCGATGACAACGAGGTCGTAGGCATCGAAGCCCGATAGCAGGGTTTCGCCAAGGCGTTCGATCTTGAGGCGTCGCGGCATGAATTCGGCCAGTTTGCCGGCGGGGAGCAGATCGCACGGCGGGTCCTGCCGGCGGATGACGGCCGTTGCAAAGGGCGTGGTGGCGTTGATGACCTCGGCCAAGCCCGGCTTTTCTATGGCTGATGCAGCGCGCGTTGCTGCCTGCTCGTGGCGATCGGCGTCGATCAGCAGCACGGCATCTCCGGACCGGGCGGCGGCCACAGCGAGGTTCAAGGCGACGGCAGACTTGCCCTGATCAGCTTCGGCAGCCGTCACCACACTGACGAGGGGGCCCTTGTGGGGAGACGCGCTCAAGATGTGCCGCAACAGCCGGCCGCTGGCGGCGGCGGTGGGCGAGCCGGGCTTTGCCGCGAGGTCGTTGTCGTGCGCCGCACCGCGGCGGATCAATTGCGAAAGGCGGCCGCGGCCCTTCAGTGGCAGCGTCAGCAAGGACTGGTCGCCGACGAGGGGTTCGATCTGCAGGGCGCTGCGGATAATGGGATCGCGCTGGTCGCGACGCAGAGCTGCGGCGGCGCCGAGGCCCAATCCGCCGAGACTGGCTGCTGCCAGCAGGGGCAGGAGGCCAGGACCGTTGGGCGCGCGCGCAGGCTCGGCGTTGGCCAGAATGACGGCGGAGTTGGGGTCGATGCGGCGCTGCTCATCGAGCTCGCGGGAGCGGGTGAGGAATGATTGATAAAGCGAACGGGCGGTTTCAGCCTGACGCTCGAGCTCTCGCAGCTCGATCTGGGCGCGGCTTTCGCCGAGCGTGCGGGTTTTCATTTCGTCGAGCTGGCCCGACAAGGCCTTCTCGGTGGCCTTGGCGCGTTCGAGGTTGGCGCGGACAGTGCCGGCGATGCGATCAAGCTCGGCGTCGATGCTGGCGCGCGCGGCCTGAACTTCCTGGCGGACCTGGCGCATGACGGGATGGGACGGCAGCAGCTGCGAGGACAGTGAGGCTTCGCGCTGGCGGACGGTCGCATAGTTCGAGCGCAGCCGTTCCAAGGTTGGGGATTGCAGAGCCTCGACGGTCATATCATTGGCGTCTCCAGCATTGCGCAGGGCCTGCAACTCGGACATGCGCGCTTGCGCACGTACGGTTTCGGCACGCGCGACCTGGAGCTGGGTGCTCAGCTCTCCCATGCGCTGTTCGGTGAGCAGGCGGCCCTGCGAGCTGACAAGGTCTTGGCTCGACTTATAGCGCTCGACCGCGTTGTCGGCGTCGCGCACCTGGCGTGCCATTTCCTCAAGACGGGAGGTAATTGCTTCGGAGGCGCGCTGAGATGTCTTGCCGCGGCTGGTGAAGCGGGCGGTGACGTACTCCTTGGCAATGCTGTCGGCAATGGCGACGGAGAGATCGCGATCCTTGGTCTTGACCTCGATGTCGACGACGTAGGTGTTGGGCTGGCGCGAGACCCTGATTGCCTTTTGGAGTGCGACTAGAGCCAGCTGCTCCGGGCTGAGAGCTGAGGTTTCAGGGCGTCCCAGCAGGTTTCTCAATGCCGCTCGCAGATCCTCGATCTTGGCTGCGAGGCCCGATTGCGCTGCGGACGGTGCCGCTGCCTGGCTGCCGAGAAAAGCTTGCGACTTTTGCAGCGACAAGCTCTTGATGACCTGGCTGAGAACCAGGTCGGACGCCATAAAGCGCATCTCGCTTTCGATGACGGAGATGCTCTGGTCGGCCTCGCGAGCCTGTGGCGTGATATCCTTATCGAGGACGCGAAGGCCGCGTGGGTCGATCAGGATCTGCGTCGAGGATGTGTACGTGCGCGGCAGCACCGCCCAGATCAGGCCGGCCAGAACCGCAAAAGCGAGCATTGTCGCGAGGATCGTCAGCTTGCGACGCCAAAGTGCCTCAATGACCGCCGCAGGGCGGATCAGCGGCATGTCACGGCGATTGCTGACCGGGATCGGCGCTCGCGCGTCGGACTGCCCGTCTACCATACCCATTGTTAATTCCCGCATGCGTCTTCACCACCAGCAGTGAGCCGTCCCCATTGCCGTACGCGATGTTGCAAATCGCGGGCCGATCTGACGGGCACAGAAATAAAGGGTTAACCCTCGCAGCTGCAACTGCCGGAACGGGCTGTGGGCGGTCGATGCGGCCGCCTGCCATCCTTCAGCCGAGCCGTGCCAGATCGAGACGCAACGGGCTGGCAAGCTTCTTGCGGTCGGGGCCTGCAAGACGCTCGCCGCTATGGCCAAACTCGCAACGGTCATCTCAAAACTGGCCCAATCTCCGGACGTTCAGGTGGTTTGTCTGTGTGCTTATCACATGGTCGGGTCAAACCGGCGGAACGGACTGCAATAGTTATTAATTCGTTCACAGGCGATCGTTTTACGGATATATGGCTGGTGTCCGTGTGGCCGGTTGGTTTGCGTTGAGAGTACGGCGGCGTTCGCGCCGGCGATCGAGTTACAGGGGTACTTATGGCAAGTGCGTTGGGCCAACACGGTCGTATCGAAATTCTGGGTGTACCAGTCAGTCTGGTCGATAAGTCATCGGCTGTTGAGACGATTGGTGGCTGGATTGCGGCGCGGCGTGGCGCTGTCGGGCCTTCGCGCTATGTGTGCGCTTGTGACGTGCACAGCGTGATGCGGGCGCAGGACGATCCCAATCATATGAGCGCGCTCAAGGGCGCCGACATGGTCACGGCGGACGGTACGCCGCTGGTGTGGATCAGCCGATTGCGTGGTGAGCGTCGCGTGCAGCGGGTGCCCGGGCCGGACCTGCTGAGTGCGGTTTGTGAGCGCTCGGAGCGTGAGGGGTGGTCGCACTATTTCTACGGTGGGGCAGAAGGTGTGGCAGGGCGGCTCGCTGAACGACTTGCCCGTGACTATCCGGACATCAATATCGCCGGCACGCATTGTCCGCCGTTCCGGGCGCTGACGGCGGACGAGAAGAAGGCGGATATCGCGCGCATCAACGAGTCGGGCGCGGATATCGTCTGGGTCGGACTGGGCTGTCCGAAACAAGAAATCTGGATGCTTGAAAACCAGTCCGGTCTCAAAGGTCAGATCGTGATCGGCGTTGGGGCAGCGTTCGACTTCCACACCGGCCGGATCGAGCGGGCGCCGCTGTGGATGCGTGAGAACGGCCTGGAGTGGCTGCACCGGCTGGCGTCGGAGCCAAAGCGGTTGTGGCGGCGGTACCTGGTGCTGGCGCCGCGCTTCATGGTGCTCAGTGTGGCCGAGACGATCGGCCAGTTCGGCCGCAAAGCGATTGCCGGTTCGGCCCCGAAGGCTTGAAGCTGATACGCCATGCAACGGCGTGCTTGCACTACAATTCAGAGGCCCTCCGCGGGGCCTTAAAGGGTGCTGGTTGGTTGACGGCCAACGCCGGTCTCGGCAACGTGAGCATCGTGTCGCCGGATCGCGCGACACTGTGCCGAGCCAAGGAGCAGCGCCATGCCCATGCAATCCATCATCGGTCTCGACCACGTCGTGGTCATGGTTCGCGATCTTGCGGAGGGCGCGACGCGTTGGTCCGAGCTCGGTTTCACGGTGTCGCCGCGGGGGCTGCATTCCGAGGCGATGGGGACGGCCAATCACACGATCATGCTGGAGCACGACTATCTCGAGTTGATCGGGGTGGTGGCTGAAACCGAACGCAATGCGCCGGGGCGCGCATTCCTGGCACGGCGCGGGGAGGGCATCGAGCGCGCAGCCTTCACCGGCACCGATGCCGACGACGGGGTTGCGGAGTTGAAAGCGCGGGGATTTGCGGCGTTGGGGCCCTATGATTTCGGCCGGCCGGTAGATCTTCCCGATGGTCGCAAAGTCGAGGCGACATTCCGGACATTCGTGTGGCCGATCGAGGAAAGGCCTGGGGGGCTGCGCGTGTTTGCCTGTCAGCATTTGACGCGCGAGAACGTTTGGATCGGCGAACTGACACGGCACGCCAATACGGCCTTCCGGATCGACCGGGTGGAGATGGTTTCGCCGGATCCGGCGGCGGCTGCGCAGCACATGGGCCGTTTGATCGACAGGACACCGGAACGCCTCGCCGATGGTGCGCTCAAGGTTGAGACCGGCTCTGGGCGGGGGGACTTCGTTTTCCTGGATCGACGGACGCTGACGGCGCGGCATCCGGGTATTGCGCTCGAAGACGTGCCGGACGAGGGTGCGATCACGCTGGCGTTGAGTGTTCGCGATGCCCAGGCTGCTGCGGCGGCGATCGGCAGCAAGGCTGCCGTGGTCGAGGCGAACACCGTGAAGGTCGCGCCGGTCAACGCGAATGGCGTGATCCTGGTGTTGGAGCAGACCTAGCCTAGCGGCGTGCTGTGCAATGCGCGGGCATTGGAAGTCTCAGCGGCGTTTGACGCGCTCGACCAGCTTGATTTGTGGCCGGGGGCGGCCCGAGCGCTCTGATATTTCGCGCTCGAGTTCGCGCAGGTAGGCTTCTGCGGGGGCGTCGCCCTCGAGACCATCGACCAGATCGGCCGGGACGCGCCTGTTCGAGGACTGGCTGCCGTCGTCATACGTGATGTCGAACAACACGAACTCGGATTTCGCTTTCGGTTTCATGCGGGCCATAGCTGACATCCCTTCATACGCAAGGCAGGCGGGCAGGACCTCAGTCATGCCGTCGCCCGCCGATTGATGCTGGTTTTGCACCTCACCTCTTGGCGCGGTGTGATGCCGGCGACGCGGCAGTGCACTGCCGCGTCGGTTTATGGATCGATGGCGCCCGACGCCGCTTACGCGGGCTCGCGGCTCAATCGACCCTGACGTGAGCCGTTGCGCTCGCTGGAGGAGCGTTTGGCGCGGAACTGGTCGTTGGACCGGTCATCGCGATTGCGGTGGGGGCCACGACCGTTGGACGTCTTGGCGCCGCCATTCGTACCGGCATTGCGATCGCGGAACTTGGACGGCTTCGGGCGCTCGGCGAGAAACGCCACATTGTCCAAGTTGCTTTCATTGCGATTGCGGTTGCCGGCCGGTGCGGACGCCTGGCCATGTTCGGGCCGGCGTTGATCGTCGCGATGGCGCGGACGGGGCGGCGGTGCGCCGCCATTGCGCCGCTGCTGTTGGCCGTTGCGCGAATCGGCGGCGGGCCTGTCGCCGTGTGGCCTTGCGCCGTCACGGTCGTCGCTGCGGCCGCGGAACGGTGCGGCCTCTCGTTCGGCTGGGCGGCGCTGACGGTTGTTGCGATCGCGGCCGCCAGAAGATCCACGGGCGCGCTGGGGCGTGGCTTGTTGAGCCGTGAGGCTTTCGTCGCCGCGCCGGTCCTCGGAGGGGATCGTCTGGCGAATGAGGCGCTCGATGGCGCGCAGAAGACTGCGTTCCTCGGGGTCACAGAAGGCAATGGCCTGGCCGTCGGCGCCGGCACGCGCGGTGCGACCGATGCGATGCACGTAGGCATCCGCCACTTCCGGCAGGTCGAAGTTCACGACGTGGCTGACGCCGTCGATGTCGATCCCGCGCGCCGCGATGTCGGTTGCGACGAGGACGCGACATTTGCCATCGCGGAAGGCTTCCAGGGCGCGCTCGCGCTGGCTCTGGCTCTTGTTGCCGTGAATGGCTTCGCTGATCGTGCCGGTTTCTACGAGATAGCGGGCAACCTTATCGGCGCTGCGCTTGGTCCGGGTGAACACCAGCGTGCGATGCATACCGTTATCGGCGAGCAGTTCGGCCAGCAGTGCACTCTTGCGGCGCTGGTCGATGTGAATGACGCGCTGGGCCACCTTCTCGGCAGCGGTGCCGACGCGGGCAACCGCAATGCGGACGGGATCGTGGAGCAGATCATCTGCCAGGCTCGCGATGTCGCGCGGCATGGTGGCGGAAAAGAAGAGGTTCTGGCGATTGCGCGGCAATGCCTTCACGATGCGGCGGATGGCTGGGAGGAAGCCCAGGTCCAGCATCTGGTCGGCTTCATCGAGCACGAAAATGCTCGTGGATGCCAGACTGACGTTGCGCTCCATCATGTGGTCGATCAGGCGACCGGGGGTGGCGACGAGCACATCAACGCCGCGGTTCAAGGCTTCGATCTGCGGCCGATGGCTGACGCCGCCGAACACAACCGCGACCTTCAGCGTCAATTGGCGGCCATAGGTGCGGAAGCTTTCCGCAATCTGAGAGGCAAGCTCCCGGGTCGGGGCAAGGACGAGGGCGCGGCAACAGCCACGGGCCGCAACCGTCTTGTCCTCGGACAGGCGTTGCAGGATGGGGAGCGCAAAGGCTGCCGTCTTGCCGGTGCCGGTCTGGGCAATGCCGAGCAGGTCGCTGCCTTCAAGGAGAGGGGGAATGGCCTTCGCCTGAATCGGCGTCGGCTGGACGTAGCCTTCGGCTTCGAGCGCGCTGAGCAAGGGGCCGGCGAGGCCGAGGTCTGTGAAAAGTGTCAAGTGGTGGCTTCTTTCTACGTGTGGCGCCCAGCGGCGCATCATGCCGGAGAGACTCCAGGCATGGCCGCTCGACCACAGTTTTGAAGGCGCCCCGCGTGTCCCGGGCTGCCGGTGATGATTGGATGGTTTCAGGGCGCTCAACCGGGAGACCGGTGACCCGAGGCAACTGGATTGCCGGGTGTTAGCTCCGTCCCTTCACGCATGCGGAGCGCCGATAATCGCTTCGTATGCGAGCGATGACGGCTTATCTCATGTTGCACCGCACAAGTCAATGCAAACGATCACGGCCGTTTGCCTCGGGCAACGCACGGTTGCTGCGGGGCTGGTGCCAGCTTCTGGCGCATTGCTTATGGGGTGTTGCATTAGGAGCCCGCCGGCGGCAGGTGACCTGCGACAGGGGATATTCATTGGAGGCCACGACCGGGTTCGAACCGATGTAAACGGATTTGCAGTCCGCTGCGTAACCACTCCGCCACGTGGCCGTCCAGAGTCGTCGGGTCAGCTAAGGGCCCGTCTGCAAAAACCATGCCTGCAGATAGGCAGTCCCGATCAACTTGCCTGGAAGCAGGGCGGTGTATCACAGCCTATCGACCCTAGGCAATGAGCTTCGTGGCAAAATGAACCTTTCGTCGACCGGCAACGGCGAGGCGTTGCAAAATGCGACGCTTTCGGCCGCGGTTGACGGTCAAGGGTGTCGAGGCTCTTGCCATGGCCCGGTATTAGACACTATTCGTCCACTAGGGATGAGCCCGGTAGGGGCGGAATGACGGGAGAGGCTCGTGATGGATAGCGCCGTCCAGCGGAAGGTGATGGTCGATTCGCAGGTGCGACCGAACGATGTCACCGACCGGCGTATTCCGCGGGCCATGATGGCCGTTGCGCGCGAGCTGTTCGTGCCAGCCAACCGGCAGTCCGTTGCCTACATGGATGGCGATCTGGTCGTGAGCAAAGAGGGCGTTATGCCCGTCCGGGCGCTTTTGGCGCCGCGGACACTGGCCAAACTGATGCAAGCGCTGGATCTGGATACCGGCGCGTTGGTTCTCGATATCGGTTCTGCGACAGGGTATTCGACAGCGCTGCTGGCCCACATGTGCCGGCAAGTGTACGGCCTCGAGTCCGATACGGTGCTGGCTGCAAAAGCCAGTGATGCCATCAAGTCTCTGGGCCTTACGAATGCCGCCATCGAGACCGGGCCGCTTGCAGAGGGCTTGGCACGCCGCGGGCCTTACGACGGCATTCTGATCGGCGGGAAAGTTGCCGTTCTCCCGGCGGGGCTGCTCGATCAGCTTAAGGATGGCGGCAAACTTGTGGCGATCTTCGACCAAGGCGGTGTCGGCAAAGCCGCGGTCTGGCAGCGGTACGGAACGAGCTACGACCACCGTATGCTGTTCGATGCCGAGGCGTATGCGCTGCCCGGGTTCGAGCTGAAAGCCGAATTCGTCTTCTAGGCAAATCCAGGCTCGGCAAGCGCCTTCAGAGCGAAATGCAACGTTTGTCACGGCAGGCCGCTGGCCTTGGCGGTGGACCGTTGCGCGTCATGGCTGTGATCGGCGGGCCCGCGTTGCCCGGTGCCGTTCGATCTGCATTAAGACTTTGTTAATCGTTTCATCGGCAACACATTTTTTGAGGCGTAGTCCTCCTGTCGGCATTGAAAACCGTGCTCTCAGTGTCACGGTTGCAGCGAAAATTGGCCGATTAGCGCGGCAGGTCCTTCGATCCCCGAATGTGGTGTTGGGGGCGATCTGCGAATCGGTGTAGCGACCCATATGAACCTGTGTATTGCGTCATGGTGCAGGGGGCACCGCACTTCACTTGACCGATGGCGGGGGCATGACCAGCGAACAAAAAACTGCCGGAAAAATACCGGCTCGCAGCATTGCCGCGCGCACATTCGTGGTTGGCGCAGGCATGGCAATCGGCTTGGCGCTGACAGGCGCGCATGCTGAATCCCTGCGTGATGCGGCGGCATCAGCCTACAAATACAACCCGCGACTCGACGCCGAGCGTGCGCGCCAGCGTGCCACCGACGAAGATGTGGCGCGGGCGCACTCCGGCTACAGGCCGACCGTGGCGGGCTCTGCAGACATTGGCTACAATCGCACGGATACCAAGCCTGCAGGCGCGGGTGGTGGGATTGGGGGAGACCCATCCCAAGGGCTATGGCGTTACCGCGAGCCAGCCGATCTTCAATGGATTTCGGACGCTGAATGGCGTCCGCGTGGCGGAAGCCACGGTCCGAGCTGGTCGCGAGACGTTGCGCAATGTCGAGCAGTCGGTTCTGCTCGAAGCCGCCACGACCTACATGGACGTGGTTCGCGATCAGGCGATTTTGAAGCTGCGCGAAAACAACGTCGAGGTACTTTCGCGTGAGTTGAAGGCGACGCGAGACCGTTTCTCGGTCGGCGAAGTCACGCGGACCGACGTCGCACAGGCTGAAGCACGCCGGTCTGCTGCTGTGTCGCAGCTGGATTTGGCACGGGCAACCTGAAGACCAGCCGGGCAAATTTCGAGCGGACGGTTGGGCATCCGCCAAACCGGTTGTCCGATCAAAGCCGCCCTACAGGCTGCTTCCGAAGACACTTTCTGAAGCCATCGACATCACGTTGCGCGAAGCGCCGACAGTGGTCGGGGCGCTCTATACCGAGCAGGGTGCGCGCCATAACGTGGATCTGATCTGGGGTGAGTTGCTGCCAAGCGTGCGGTTGGATGCCAGCTACTCGCACCGTTACGATACCAGTGTGACCGTCGACGAGACGGAAACGTCGACCGTCCGTGGCGTGCTGGACGTGCCGCTCTATGAGGCAGGCGATGTGCGGGCCCGTATCCGCGCGGCAAAGCACACTGTGAGCCGTATCCAGCAGATCGAGCAGGCGCGCACAGAAGCCAAGGCGACGACGATCAGCGCTTGGTCGGCCCTGACCGCGGCGAAGGCTCAATTGCAGTCGGATCAAGCGCAAGTGAGCGCGACGCAGACGGCGTTGACCGGCGTGCGAAGAGGAGCGGGTTGGACAGCGTACGCTGCTGGACGTGCTCAATGCCGAGCAAGAGGCCTTGAACGCCCAGGTGTCGTTGGTGACCACCAAGCGCAATCTGGTCGTGGCGGCCTACAGCTTGATGGCCGCCGTCGGGCGTCTTTCGGTCGCCGAGCTTGGCGCCACCGAACTCGCCTACGATCCGGAGGTTCACTACAACGAAGTGCGCCGCAAGTGGTGGGGCATCTCGATCATGCATCGTGACGGCCGCCGCGAGCGGATCGATATGTGGGACACCTACGGCTCTCGCCACGAGTCGATGAAATAGGCAGCCGCTCCAGGAAAGGGCGACCGCGAATCACGGTCTGCCAGCTGGAGATAAGGCAAGGCCTCGAATCGAAAACCGCGCCCGGTGAGGCGCGGTTTTTCGTTTTGGACGATACTTTCCCGCGCATTCAGCCGACCTTGCGACAGGTAAACGCCTCAATCGTGCCGCGGGACTGAATGAAGATACGCAAGGTTGCCGCAATTCGGGGGATAATGGGGCAGTGGCCTCGTTGCGATCGCGTTTTTGGCATAGTACGACGATTGCGGGTCAATAGGGAATGAAGAGTCGGCGGGTCATCGTTTGTCCTGCGGCTTGAATTGGGGAGATTTTTGGGGATGGCACGAGCGGAAAAGGCTGCAGAGCCGAGCATGGATGAAATTCTTGCCTCCATCCGCAAGATCATTGCCGACGAGCCTGCAGGAAAATCAAACGACAGCAAATCAGGGGCTTCTGCCACCGCCAAGCCAGCTTGGCCGATGCCGGGCCCGGCTCCCGTCGCGCCGAGCGTGGCGGCTGGGGCGACAGACTCCAAGGCTGCGGCCGAAGACGGCAAGGCCGATATCGACGACATCCTGGATATGGCCGATAGCGATTCGCCGAAGCCCGCCGGTGAATCGGCTCTGCCGCCCGTTGGGCGCGACGTGCCGTCCTGGCTGTTTCCCGGCCCCAAAAAGAATGATGGGGCGGCCGCAGACAAGCGCGATGGCAAGGCGGATCTGGCGGCGAAGGCAGGGCCCGGACTGGCTGCCTTTGCGAAGGCCGATGTGCTGGCCAAAGCCGATGCTGACAGAAACGAGGCCGCGAAAGCCGAGGCGCCCAAGAGCGAATCAGCCAAATTCGATGCTTCTCGTTCACCGGCTGCAGGCGGTGAGCCAGCCAAGCCCGAGACAATAAAAGCCGAGGCGCCACGGCAGTTTTTCGGTGCCGCGACGGGCAGTCGCGATGTCAGCGCCGATGACCAGTCTGCGTCGGCGTCCCGGTCGCCGGGGAAGAGCGGCATGGAACCTGATCTTGGGTCTGTGGTTCCGCGCCGGCCGGGCAACGAGGAGCCGTTCTTGGGCGGTGGCGATGGGCGGTCCCCGCAACCGCGTTTTCCGGATCGGCTGCGGAGGGCTGCTGCATCGGCAGGGATCAGCAACCCGGTTCCTGTTCCGACCCCGGCCGAGCCGACACGGCTTGCCATGACTGGCGATGAAGTGACGGCGGTGACAGGCCTTTCCAGCGGGACGGCTGAACAAAAATCCGGCGATGGTGTTACGCCGGGCTCCGTGGCCGCGAACAAGGCGGGCCCTGCTGCGCGTGAGCCCGAACCTACCCCGATGAAGAATGGGTTCGACCGTCCCAAGGCGGCCGTTGAACCTGTTGCTGACAATGCGCCGGTTGCTGGTGAAGCTGTCAAGGCTGCTGACGTCGCGTCAGGCGGGGACGCCGATCCGCCGCTAAGCGTGGATGATTTGCCGAAGATGCCCGTGATGCCGTCAGACGTGAAAGCGACGCCTGCGGAGCGGGCTCCCATCGCTTCGGCGGCGGCTGCAGGGACTGAGAAACCTGCTGAGCCCGCGGTCGCGGAGACGAAATCCCCGGCAGAGAGTGTGGCCAAGGCTGCATCGCCGCCGATGCAACCGGCATTTGCGTTCGGCGGTGCAGGCGGGGTGGGCAGCACGCGAGCCTCAGTGCCACCTGCGAGGGTGGAGCCAGCGGTCAAGGCCGACTTACCCGTGCCTGTCGATGTCCCGGAGGTCGAGACAGGTGGTGGCGGCGCCGTTGCCAAGCCGACCGTGCTGGGGGATCGGGGCCGGTTGGCAAAGCCGGCTGCGCCGGCCGAAGCGGTTGCGACCATGGCGCAAGCCGGTTCGGTTCGGACGCTGGAAGATACCGTTGTCGATCTCTTGCGGCCGATGATTCGCCAATGGCTGGACGACAACATGCCGCGTATGGTGGAAAAAGCGCTGAGGATCGAGTTGGCCTCCTCGGTCAAATCCAAGCTGGATCAACCCAAACACTGATGTCAGGGCCCGGTGCCGGGTCCTGCTCCCGATCGGTCAGGTTGACGTCGACAAGGCCCGCGCGTACCAACGCCGGGCCAATTTCCTTTTTTGACCAGAGCCTTCATCATGCTGGAGAAGACCTATCAACCCGCCGAGATCGAGCCGCGTATCAGCGCGGGTTGGGAAAAGGCCGAGGCGTTCAAGGCCGGGCGGCCAGACAGGGCCGGGGCCGAAACCTACTGCATCGTGATCCCGCCGCCCAATGTCACGGGCTCGCTGCACATGGGGCATGCGCTCAACAACACGCTGCAGGACGTGCTGTGCCGATTCGAGCGGATGCGGGGCAAGGATGTGTTGTGGCAGCCTGGGACCGATCATGCCGGCATTGCGACGCAGCTGGTTGTGAGCCGCCAACTGGCCGAGCAGCAGATCGACTACAAGGCGCTTGGCCGCGAGGCATTCCTGGAAAAGGTCTGGGAGTGGAAAGCGCAATCGGGCGGGACGATCATCAACCAGCTCAAGCGGTTGGGGGCGTCGTGCGACTGGTCGCGCGAGCGTTTCACCATGGACGAGGGGCTGTCGAAGGCTGTCGTCAAGGTGTTCGTCGAGCTCTACAAGGCGGGCCTCATCTACAAGGACAAGCGGCTCGTCAATTGGGATCCGGCGTTTCAGTCAGCCGTATCGGACCTGGAGGTCGAGCAGCGGGAGCATACGGGCTCCTACAAGTGGTCGCGCGGGCAGGTCGACAAGGATGGCGACGAGGTCGCGTTCAACGCCGGCGCGCTGAACAAGGTGTTGGACCGCGATCCTTCCGGGCACATGTATTTCATCCGCTATCCGCTGGCGGGTGTCGCCTACGATGCTGCGAATCCGGCAACGTATCTTGTGGTTGGCACGACGCGGCCGGAAACCATGCTCGGCGATACCGGTGTTGCCATCCACCCGGAGAACGAGCGGCTCAAGCATCTGATCGGCAAGAAGGTGTTTTTGCCACTGACGGGGCGCGAGATCCCAGTGGTGGGCGATACCTATGCCGATCCCGAGAAAGGGACGGGTGCGGTCAAGATCACCCCGGCGCATGACTTCAACGACTGGGAGGTTGGCAAGCGGACCGGTCTGGAGGTCATCAATATTCTCGATGCGCGCGGTGCGCTCAACGACGCGGTGCCCGCTGCCTACCGAGGGCTGGACCGGTTCGAGGCGCGCAAGCAAATCGTGGCGGACCTCGAGGCTGAAAATCTGCTCGAGCGCATCGAAGTGACGACGCACGCGGTGCCGCATGCGCAACGTGGCGATGCCATCGTGGAGCCGTGGCTGACGGACCAGTGGTATGTCGATGCGGCAACGCTGGCCAGGCCGGCGCTGGACGCGGTGCGGCAAGGCAAGACGCGGTTCGTGCCTGAGAAGTACGCGGCGGACTACTACCGGTGGCTTGAAGACATCCAGCCCTGGTGCATCTCGCGCCAGCTGTGGTGGGGGCACCAGATTCCGGCCTGGTATGGTCCCGATGGCGAGGTTTTTGTCGCGGAGACCGAGAACCTGGCGCTGGGTGCAGCGGAACGCCACTACGACACACGGGTTGTTCTCACGCGCGACGAGGACGTGCTGGATACGTGGTTCAGTAGCGCGCTGTGGCCGTTCTCGACGCTGGGATGGCCCGAGCAGACGCCGGAACTTGCGCGCTTCTACCCGACCAGCACGCTGGTGACGGGGTTCGACATCATCTTCTTCTGGGTCGCGCGCATGATGATGAGCGGCATCCAATTCATGCAAGAGGTGCCGTTCCGCGACGTCTACATCCACGGGCTGGTGCGTGACGAGCAAGGCCAGAAGATGTCGAAGACCAAGGGCAATGTGATGGACCCCTTGGACATCATCGACGGCATCGCGCTGGACGCCCTGGTTGCAAAGCGCGTTGGCGGTCTCGCCGCCGACGATGGCAAGCGCGTTGAGCGATTGACGCGGCAATCCTATCCGCAGGGCATCAAGCCCTACGGCACGGATGCGCTGCGCTTCACGCTGGCGGCCCTCACCACGCAAGGACGTGACGTCAAGCTCGATATCGGGCGGGTCGAAGGCTACCGGAATTTTGCGACCAAGCTTTGGAATGCAGCGCGATTTGCCGAGATCAACGAGTGCCGGCGGGTGGCTGGGTTCGATCCATCGTCGGTGCGCCAGGCGGTCAACCGCTGGATCGGCGGCGAAGCCGAGCGCGCGGCGCAGGCTGTGACCGGTGCCATCGAGGCGTTCAAGTTCAACGAGGCTGCCGGCGCCATCTACGAATTCGTGTGGGGGACGTACTGCGACTGGTATCTGGAGCTGATCAAGCCGATCCTGAATGGCAGCGACGAAGCGGCGAAGGTGGAGACGCGCGCCATGGCGGCCTGGGTTCTGGACCAGATCCTGCCGTTGCTGCATCCGTTCATGCCGTTCATCACCGAAGAGCTGTGGGCCAAGACCGGGGAACATGGCGAGGCGCGGCCGGGGATGCTGGCGTTGGCGCCATGGCCGAAGCTTCAGGGACTTGCGGATGCGGGCGCGGACCAGGAAATCGGCTGGGTGGTGCGTCTTGTCTCAGCCGTCAGGTCGGTGCGCTCGGAGATGAACGTGCCGGCGGGCGCCAAAATACCACTGGTGCTTGTTGGCGCAGATCAAGCACTCAAAGAGCGCGCGGGGCGTCACACCGAGACACTCGTCAGACTGGCTCGGCTCGATGGCTTGACGTTCGGCGCAGCTTCGCCGGCAGGTTCGGCGCAGATCGTGGTCGACGGCAGTACGGTCGCCCTGCCGCTTGCCGGCATCATCGACATGAAGGCGGAGCGTGCCCGTATCGTGAAGGAAGTGGCCAAAGTTTCGAGCGAGATCAAGAAGGTGACCGACCGGCTCGGCAATCCGCAGTTCATGTCTCGGGCTCCGGAAGACGTTGTCGATGAGCTGCGCGAACGGCAAGCCGATTGGGAGGCTCGCGGGCGTCAGCTCGAAGCGGCGCTGGCACGGATCGAGGCTGATTGATCGATGACCGCGCCGGCGCGTGTGGCGAGACCACGTGGCGCCATGCGGCCGTGCGGGTGGCGCCGACGTCCGGCCTTGCGGCTCAAGGACCCCGTGCCGGGCTGATCCAGGTTGACGTGAGGAAGCCTGAGGTGTTTCGTCGGGATTAGATGGTGGCATTGGGCAGCGGGAGGTGGAATGGCCGAGGACGGGGCGATCGAGGTCAACGGTGACGGACGGCGCTTGCCGCTGGCGGAAGCCCTGGATCTGGCCGAACGACAAGGTCGTCCGGTGCGTGTCGGACTGATCGGTGCCGGTCAGATGGGCACAGATCTTCTCGTCCAGATCGCTTTGATGCGCGGTATCGAGGTGGTTGCGGCCTGTGACTCGCAGCCTGAAAGAATCGAGGCGGCGATTGCCAGTGCGCAGATCGACTGCCGGGTGCCGCTCATCGCTTCGTCGGCGCTAGATGTCGCCACATGCATCGGCCAAGGACGGCTCGCCGCGGTCAACGCGCCGGATCTCGTTTGCCGCGCCGAAGCCGTCGACGTTGTGATCGACGCGACCGGCAATCCCAACGCGGGCGCGCGGGTTGCCTTGACGGCCATTGGTGCCGGCAAGCACATCGTGATGATGAACGTCGAGGCGGACGTGACGGTCGGCGCCTACCTGGCAGAGGCGGCACGGCGGGCGGGGGTGGTCTACACCATCGGCGCGGGGGACGAGCCGTCGTCGACCATGGAGCTGATCCGGTTCGTGCGCGCCCTGGGCTATCCCGTGATCGCGGCGGGCAAGGGCAAGAACAATGCCTTCAACGTGGATGCCACGCCGGACGATTACCGGGCGGAGGCGACACGGCGGAACATGAATCCGCGCATGCTCGTCGAGTTCGTCGACGGTACCAAGACGATGGTCGAGATGGTGGCGATTGCCAACGCGACCGGGCTGGTGCCTGACGTGCCGGGCATGCATGGGCCGGTGGCCCCGCGCGACGAGCTGCAGAACTATTTCTGCCCGAAGGAAGACGGCGGGCTGCTGTCGCGCCGCGGTTGCGTGGACTATACGCTGGCCAAGGACGTGGCGCCGGGCGTGTTCTGCATTGCGGAGATGCGGCACCCGCGGTTACGGGAGCGGATGAACGATCTGCACTTGGGCGAAGGACCCTACTACAGCTTCTACCGTCCCTATCATTTGACCAGTCTGGAAGTGCCGCTGTCGGCAGCAGCGGCAGTGTTGCACGGTGAAAGCCACATGCATGCGCTGGCGCGGCCCGTGGCCGAGGTTGGCTGCATCGCCAAGCGGGATCTCAAGCCCGGGGAAATGCTGGGGCGCATCGGTGAGTACGAGTATCGCGGCTTCGCTTTGACGGCTGGCGATGCGCGCAAGAAGGGCACGTTGCCGATCGGGTTGGCACAGGGGGCCAAGATCACCAGTCCGATCGCGAAGGGTAGCCTCATTACCTATGCGGCTGTCGAGCTGCCGGTGGACTCCGAGATCGTTCGCGTTCGCCGCTTGCAGGACGAGATGGTGGGGCTTTGAGGGCGGCCGGGATCGCATTGAAAAAATGTGGTGGAGTTTGTTGCGCTCACGGCGCGCACGGCGCTGTTTAGTGTGAGCCTTCTAGGCTTTTATTTCCTGGCGCAGGCCTTTGCCATCGCGCGGGGGCGCTTCAGGAAAGGTGCGGGCCTTGCCGGCGAGCACGCGTGCGGCCGTCCAGGTGCAAGCGCAGGCATCGAGAAAATCATCGGGGCCGGCGGCTGAAGCGCGAAAGGTCGTTTCGCGGAGGAAGGTTTCGGGAAAGCCTTGGGCCGCGAGCAGTGTGCGGCGCAGATCCAGGCCTGGTGGATGGGGGCGCGATTTGACTTTCTTCGCCAATGTCAGGGGTTGCTCGCCGTTCATGGCCCAGAAGGCTACCTCCGGGTGACATTCGAATACGCGGTCCTGAAGCGCCGGCGTCATCAGGGCATCGATTTCGCGGATGCGCGGAAACAGGTTGAAGGTTTGCTTGGCGACCTTGCGTGGGGGATCGGAGTGGGCCAGGGCAGCGGCGCAGGCCGTGCGGTAATCGTCTTGCATGACGGCGGCGCGAGCTGGGACTGCAAACACCGAAGAACGGCGCTCGCCCAACACCTTGCGGGCCTCGATATCGGGGAGGCGGCCGCCTATACCGACACGCTCGGGAAGGCCGATGGGCATGTCGACGGCGATGACACGCGGTGCTTCCGGCAGGCCGACGATCTCGGCGAACGAGGGCACGATGCGGGCCTGCGGGGGAACGTGGCCGTCGATCGCGCGCAGAACGAGCAGCCAACCGGCCGGACAGCCATCGACGCCTGCAACCCAGACCGGCGGGCTCATGGGCTCAACTCTGGCAATGACGCGATGAGCTGCAATTCGTCGCGACCGAGGCTCTTGGCGACCACCCGATCGACGGAGGCGACCGCTATCTTGAACGCCTGTTCGGGGGGCATGGTGCCCAAAGCGCGATAGCCGACAAGCAGGCCCGCCAGAAGGTCTCCGGTTCCTTTCGGCACGGCGCTACGTGCAGCGACGTGGCTGGCTTCGGCGGTCGCGCCGGAAACGATGCGGACATTTGCAAGATCGTTGCCTTCTGGGACAGGGAGAGACGTCATCACGGCTTCGGACCATGCAGCCTGGCGGGCGATGGTGGTTGCGTCTGCCGGCGATGCGATGGATTTGCCGGTGAGCCATTGGGCTTCAAAGCGGTTCATCTTCACGACATCGGCCTGCGGCACGAGCATGTCGCGGATGGCTGCGGCTGCGGCCTCGGCGATGTAGAGGCCTTTGGGTTCGTCACCGAGCACGGCATCGCAGGTAAATGACGCGTGTGGGTTGGTCGCCTTGATGCGGGCGACGGCATTTGCTGCAAATGCGACGTGCTCGGGGGTGGGGAGGTAGCCGGTCAAGACTTCCGTGATCTCTGATAGCCAGCCGTTGGTCTCCAGCGCATCAAGCATGCGGATGAGAAGGTCGGGAGAGACGCGCTCGCCGGCAACGTGAGGGTGGCCTGGGTGGTTCGAGAGCAGGATCGTCGGCAGGGCCACCACATCGTGGCCGAGTGCGTGCAGGGCGGGCACAATGGCTGAGAGGCCGACATGACCCCGGGCAACCTCGGACGAGATGGCAAGAATGCGGGCCATTGAAATCTCCCGACGGGTCGTTTGGGATCAGTAGACGTTGGCCTCACGCAGTGGCGCGTTGGTGGTGATGCGATCGAAACCCAGACGGGTGAGATCGATGCTGGCGTAACGGCGATGCATGACCAACTCGGCGATGGCGCGGCCGATGCCCGGCGAATGCTGCAGGCCGTGGCCGGAAAAGCCGCAGGCGAGGACGAACGATGTCAGGTCCGGGTGGCAACCCAGGATGGCGTTGTGGTCGAGGGTGGAGACGTCGTAATGGCAGCACCAGGCGTTCTGAACCTTCAAGGTTTCCATGGCAGGGACGCGGGTAGCGAGCTGCGGCCAGATCTCGCTCTCGAACAGGGCGTGGTCGATGTCGAAATCCTCGGCGTCGGGATCGTTGTCCTCGGGCGGGGCGATGCCGGTGAGGTAGAATTTCCCTTCGGGCCGGAAGTAGAGGCCGCTGGGATCGATCATCAAGCCGGCGCCAGGAAGGGGTGTTGGGCAGTCGACCACAAACACATAACGCTTGCGTGGGCGGACGGGCAGGTTCAGTCCGGCCATGGCGGCGACCTTGGCCGAGTGCCAGCCGGCAGCGCAGATGACCGTGCCGGTTGCGATCTTGGCGCCGTCGCGCAATTGCACGCTTTCGATGCGACCGCCTTTGGTCTCGATGGCTGAGACCTCGCCGTGAACGTAGGTGGCACCTTTGGCGATGGCGCCCTTGCGCATCAGTTGGACAAGCGAGGCTGGATCGACCCAGCCCTCGCCGCTACGTCCCCAACCGGCTGCGGCCAAACCTTCAACCGAAAGCCAGGGGAAGCGCTCGGTGATCTCGTGGGGCTCGAGAAGTTCGGTGTCGGCGCCGAGGCTCTTCTGCAGTCGTATGTTGTCCTCCAGCGTCGCACGGCCCTCGGGGCTTGCCATCACCATGTAACCGCGTTCGCGGAAGGCGATGTCGGCATCGGGGCCGAACTCGGCCTTGATGCCTTTGAAAAAGCCAACGCCGAACTGTGACAGGCGAATGTTTTCCGGCGTGGAGAACTGTTGGCGGATGCCGGCGACGGCCCTGCCACTGGCGCACCATTGGTAACTCGGGTCCATCTCGACGACGGTGACGCGGCCCTTGTAGCCATCGCGCTTGAGGAAATAGGCGATGGCGCTGCCGATCGCGGCGCCGCCGATGATGACAATATCTGCCGTCGTGGTCGTCATGGCCGCGATCCAAACTTAGGGCTTCTCGACGTCGCGTGCGCTCGCCCGGCATGCGTTCCGGGGCGCACGTCACCGTCATCAATAGCGCGGAACGCGCTTCTCGCGGAAGGCTGCGATACCTTCCTTGAAGTCGTCGCTGGCGCGGACACGGTCGCCCAGCTGCTGATCCATGGCCTCGCGCGAGATAGCATGGTCGGCAATGGTCGAGGCGATCTGGGTCTTGACGGCTTGTACAGCGACCGGGCTGTTGGCTGCGATCAGGCTTGCCTTGGCGAGCGCCCAGTCGAGCACGGTCCCGCTTGTCACCACCTCGTTGACAAGGCCCAGACGGGTAGCGTCCTCGGCTGAGATCAAGCGGCCTGTCATGATCAGGTCCATGGCGTGCACGTGGCCGATCTGCTGGATCAATTTGATGGCCGCGCCGCCGAAGGGATAAATCGCATAACGCACTTCCGGCAGGCCAAAGCGGGCCGTGGGGGCTGCGCCGCGAATGTCGGTTGCCAGCAAAAGCTCGACACCGCCGCCGGCGCAGTCGCCATTGACGGCTGCGATGACGGGTTTCGGGAAGACGTGCGTCTTGAGGAGGGCCTTGTTGATGATTGCCGCGGTGTCGGTGTCGGCGGAAAGGTCACCGGAAATGTCGGCGCCGGCGCAGAATGCCTTGTCGCCGGCACCGGTGACGACGACGGCGCGGCAGTCTCGTTCGGCTGCCAGCCGATCCCAAAGCTCGGCCATCTCGGCCAGCATCTGGCGCGGCATGGCGTTGCGTTTGGCCTGGTTCTCGATCGTGAGCACGACGACGTGGGACAAGGGCTGGGTGACGACGAGGGGCACGGGGAAGCTTCCTTGTAGTGAATTGATCTCGCGTGAATGGACAGGAGCAGCGACATGGGATGAGGATGGTGGGACAAGCGCGAAGCTCATTGGAGTGGCATCTTCAGCGGGCTTCGACAAGGTGCCATTCGGGCGCTGGTTCGAGCGCTCCCGGCTGCATGGCAAGCTGGATGCGGCGTTCGCTGCAGGAGGGAGGCCGGTGGATGGCTCACGTCGGGCAATACCTTGAGCGCCTGCGCGCCTTTCGCTCGCCGATAACGCCGGCGCTGCCGCTGCGCGTCAGACGGCTTGTCGAGGCGCAAGAGATTGAAAGCGAACGGTTGATCGGATGGGTTCAACTGGGCGTGGTCGTCCTGTTTGGCATTCTTTATGCCGTGGCGCCGCGGCCGAGCGATGCGCCGATGGAGGCGTTGCTGCGCGAACCGGTGCCTTTGGCGCTGATGGCTTATCTGGCTTTCACCATAGGCCGGTTGGTGCTGGCCTATCGGGGGGCCTTGCCGGGGGTTGTATTGCTGGCGTCGATACTTGCCGACGTGGCGCTGCTGATCGGGTTGATCTGGTCGTTTCATGACCAATACGGCCAGGCGCCGGCGTTCTCGCTGAAAGTGCCGACGTTCGTTTATCTGTTCGTTTTCATTGCCGTCAGGGTTTTGCGTTTCGATGCGCGTTATGTGCTAGCGGCCGGACTTGCGGCAGCGCTGGGGTGGATGGGGCTGGTGTTGGCGGTGCTGGAGACGAGCGCGCCGGGGGTGATCACGCGCTCGTTTGCCGAGCACCTAAACCAGAGCCGTGTGCTGCTCGGGGCTGAAATCGACAAGGTTGCGACCTTGTTGATGGTCACCATGGTGCTTGGGCTTGCGGTGGTCCGAGGGCGGCGGCTGTTCGTCGAAGCCATTCGCAACGAAGCAGCCGTCGCTGATCTCAGGCGCTTTTTCGGCCAGGGTGTGCCGGACACCGTAACGGGGGCAGAGGTCGAAGCCAACGCTGGGCTCGCGCATGAGCGCGAGGCTGCGATCCTGATGCTCGACATTCGAGGCTTCACTGCGCTTTCCGCGCACTTGTCGCCACAGCGCATGGTCGAGGTCATTACGCGGCTGCATGCACGGGTCGTGCCGATCGTGCGAGAGCACAACGGCATCATCGACAAGTTCATGGGCGATGGGATCATGGTTACATTCGGGGCCGTGCACCCGACCGAGCGGCCGGCGGCCGATGCTCTGGCTGCGCTCGAGGATGTGCTCGATGCTGGCCAGGTGTGGCAGGCAGAAATGGCCAGTGAGCATGCGGGAGAGGGCCTGAGCGTCAATGGAGCGGTGACGGCGGGACCGGTGGTGTTTGCAGTGGTGGGCGCGCAGGACCGGCTCGAATACACGGTGATCGGGGAGGCTGTGAACCTTGCCGCCAAGCTCGAGAAGCACAACAAGGTAGAGCTCACTCGCGGACTGACAACGGCACGGACGCTGGCGCTGGCGCGGGTTCAGGGCTACAGGCCCAAGGGCAAGCTGGAGACGCGGCCGGCGCGGGCCGTGGCCGGAACGGCTGAACCTGTCGACCTGGTTGTGATCGGCTGAGCGATTGCAGCTGAAACCCGGTTTGTGAAGGGCCAGCTGGCGCTTTGGCCGGTTTTCGGCGATCGAGCCTCGGCGCCTGAGGCTTTGCTGGTTGCAAGTGGGTCGCGTAGGTTGAGGGGGAGGGTGCCGCTTGGCCCCAACATGCAACAGGCTGCTGTAGGAGATGGTCATGGCCGCGCTCGATCTCGAGGCTGAATACGACAATCGTCGCCGTGTCCCCGGACATGGGGACATGCAAACGCGCTGGACGGCCCAGTCCGAGGCCTATGTCAAAGAGGTCAAGGGCGAGCTGGATCAGAGTTACGGCTCGGGCGCGCGGCACAAATACGACCTCTTCCGGCCGCGTCAGGGCGGCGGCAGCTCGCCGCTGGTGGTCTACATTCACGGCGGCTATTGGCAACGCGGCGACCGGAAAATGTATGGCTTCATTGCCAAGGCGCTGAATTCACGCGGTCTGGCAGTTGCCATTCCCTCCTACTCGCTGTGTCCGTCGGTGGGAGTGATCGATATCGTCGGTGAGCTCAGGCAGTGCCTGAAGACGCTGTGGGAGAAAACCAAGCAGCGCCCGGTGGTGGTTGGCCATTCGGCTGGTGGGCATCTGGCCGCGTGCATGCTGGCGACCGACTGGTCGAAGGTCGGCGGTGTGCCGGGGGATCTGGTGAAGGCTGCCTATTCGCTGTCCGGCGTGTTCGATCTGGAGCCTTTGGTTGCAACCAGCCTCAATCAGGCGCTTAAGCTCGATGCGGCGAAGGCCAAGGCGGCAAGTCCGCTGTTGTGGCCGGCGCCAGCAAAGGAACGCACGTTCGTTGCGGCTGCGGGCGGGGAGGAATCGCAAGAATTCATCCGGCAGAGCCTGGAGATTGCGGGTGCCTGGAGCCGGGCAGACGTGAAAGCCGAATGTGTGATCGTTCCGGGGGGCGACCATTTCTCGATCGTGGAGGAATTGGCCCGGCCGGAAAGCGCGATGCATGCGCGCGTGGTCGCGATGGCGAAAGCGTGAGCCGGCCGATGAGCTATCAGCATATCGAAGTTTCGCGCGACGGTCCGGTGGCGACGCTGGCTTTCAACCGTCCACAGGTGCTCAATGCCTTTCACAACGAGGCGATGGACGAGTGCGTTGCAGCGCTTGACGAGCTGGGCCAGGACGAGGCGGTTCGCTGCATTCTGGTGCGGGGGAACGGGCGGGCGTTCTCGGCGGGCTTCGACATGAAGGCTGCGGCCGAGCGGGAGATGACGAGCGTCGATCAAGTCCGGCGCCAGATGGAGCGCCAGTTCGATTTCATCATGGCGTTCTGGGATTGCCCGAAGCCGACGATTGCGCTGGTGCATGGCTTCTGCATGGCCGGTGCGTTCGAGGTGGCCCTGGCCTGTGACATCACCATTGCCGCTGAAGGAACGCGCTTCGGTGAGCCCGAAGTCCGGTTCGGCACGGGCATTGTCGCAATGCTGTTGCCGTGGGCGGTGTTGCCCAAGCATGCCAAGGAAATGCTGCTCACCGGCAACGACAAGATGGACGCGGTGCGTGCACGCGAGATCGGAATCGTCAACCACGTGGTGGCGGGCGATGCGCTGGTGGAGACGGGGCGGCGCATGGCTCTCGATATCGCGGCGGCGGCGGGCCCCTCGGTGTTCTTCACCAAGCGGGCGATGAACCGAACTTATGAGATCATGGGGATGCGGGAGGCGCTCAGGGCTTCGCTCGACATCGACGTGATTTTGAATGCGACGCCGAGTGCTGAGAAGGTGGAGTTTCAACGGATTCGAAAAGAGCAGGGTCTCAAGGCGGCGCTTGCCTGGCGGGATGGGCGTTTTTCAGACGGGAAGAGCTGACGCGGCATGGTGGCTTTTCTTGATAGCGGCCCGGTTGATGCGGCGAAGACGCTGCTGTTGGCGCACGGGGCGGGTGCCGGAATGGAGACCCGTTTTCTCGTTGAAATGACCGCGCTGTTGGCAGCTCGCGGCGTTCGAGTGTTGCGGTTCGAGTTCGCTTATATGGCTGAGCGGCGCAATGGGGGGAAACGGCGGCCGCCACCCAGGGCCGATACGCTGACCGGGGAGTATCGGGCGGCTGTGTCGAAAGCTCTCGAGCATTTGGCAGCCGATGGCGGGACAGGGTCGCCAGCGCGGCTCGCCATTGGTGGGAAATCAATGGGAGGACGGGTTGCCAGCATGGTGGCCGACGAGCTTTACGCTGGCGGTGAGGTCGGGGCGCTGGTTTGCCTCGGCTATCCGTTCCATCCGCCGGCAAAACCCGAACAAATGCGGACTGCCCACCTCGAGGCACTCACTTGCCCAGCCTTGATTGTGCAAGGTGATCGCGATCCGTTCGGATTTGGCGACGAAGTAGAGGGCTACAACCTCTCGTCTGCGATCCGGCTTGCATGGATTGGGGATGGCGACCACGACTTCGGGCCGCGTGGCGCCTCGGGCTATACGCGCAAGGGTAATCTGGCGCATGCAGCTGATGCGGTGGCGGATTTCCTCAACGCGCAAGATTTCGCCTGAGGCCTGAGCGGACCGGCAACCCATCGCGCCCGTTGTCCGCCGTCTGTCGGGGGACGATCAGTTGTTCGACGGTGCGATGCTCGCTGCTTTCAGCTTGTCGGTGCTGCGCGACTTTGGTGCGTCGGGTTTGCTGCCACTCTGCTTTGCGGCTGGCGGCGCTTTGGATTTGGTATTGGTTCCGCCAGACCAGCAGACGGTGGCTTCGGCTTTGCAAGTGTGCTCGTCGAAAAAGCCGAAGTCGAGGAACAGCTTGCAGGTGACCGACTTCTTGCCTTTGGAGTAATTGGAGATGCCTCGGTCAGCCGTCCATTTGGCGATGTGCTTGTCGAGCAGCGCTTTGGCGTCCTTGGTCGGGCCTTCCTTGCCGTAATCGTTGACCTCGAAGGACAGGCGCGCGCATTTCGCTTCTGCGGTGACGGAAGCGGCGGTCAACAGTCCGGCTGCAACAGTGTTGCGGGCAACAGGCGCGCTGCCCTGCGTGAAATCCGCTTCATACTCGGTCCCCTCGAGAATGTGCGCACAGGTCGTGTGCGCTTGCATCTAAGCGACCCCTCGGCCACCCCTGATGCCCTATAGCGGCGAACGTGGATTTGGACCAGTGGGGATGAAGCGCGCGCGCACAAAATGGCTCGATATTGATGTTGAAATGCCGCGCCGGGGGAATCGGCGATCGGGCGAGCAAGCTGCAACGCAAAACCGCGCCGACTGGTGTGCGGGCGCGGTTTCGTTGCGTCGCAGTCGTCGGCGTCGCTCTCAATTTGGCGGCTGGCACCAAAATTGCGCTGACTGCTCGATCTTTCCGGCTCAGTTCATATAGGGCGAGTTGCCGCCGCGGGGTGCGATACCGGATTCGAAGAAGAAGCCGTGATCGAACGGACCGGCGTTGGTCTGGCGATCGAGCATGGGATCGCGGAACGATTGCGTGGATCCATACAGCGAGCGGCTGTCACCATAGGTGTTGATCGTGTCGGAGTAGTCGTAGGAATAACCGCCGCCCGATTTCTTGGCTTTGCGATAGCTGGACTTGCCGTCCTTTTCGCCAGCCGAAGCGGAATCGACTGTCGCCATGCCGGCCAAGCTCAAGGCCGCTGCAACCGCGAACACCATTGCATACTTCATAAAACTGCCCTCTCGGAGGATCGACTGGCTTAGCTTCTAACGCAGATGGTGAAAAAAGTGTTCAACGCGGCGGCGAAAAGGGCCGGAATTGCGCGGCCTCTGTCACAAAAACACCACGAACTTCACGTCGGCGGCCTTGAAATTCGTACTTTTCCACAAGTGATCAACACGCCGTCGTCTGTATGAGGTAGTCTTACAGACGGCTGCCGTTAATCGCAGTCGGGGCTTCGTTTGGGATGGAGAAGCACGATGGATATCACCAGCCTAATCATTCAACTCGTCAGTGGTGCACTTGGGGGCAATATCGCGGGATCGCTGCTCAAGAACATGAGTTTGGGCACGCTGGGAAATACGCTGGCCGGCATCGTAGGCGGCGGCATTGGCGGGCAAATTCTGCAGAGTGTTCTGCACATGGCGCCTGCAGCGGGCGGGCTCGATATCGGTTCGATCGTCAGTCAAGTGGCTGGCGGCGGTGTCGGTGGCGGCGTGCTGATGGTCATCATCGGCATACTGCGGAAGATGTTTTCCAAGTAAGCCAACGATCGGGCCTGCTGCAGCGACGGGAACTGCGGGAGCGTCAGGCTTCTTTCATCATCGGCGCGTGATGGCGCGCCCGGACCGTTCGCAGATGCGGTCCGGGCGCGATGTTGGCGGTGGATGGACGGGATCGTCATCCTGCCGCCGACGAAGTCTCATTGGGCGCTGGCCGGAAACGGTCGGCTGAGCGCGGCGTTCGAACTGATCGGTCTTGAAAGGGCTTGCGTCAAGTCTCTTCCTTCAGATTGACGGCCTTGGGTCCCTTGCCGTGTTTATCGGGTTCGGTGTCGAATGAAATGCGCATGCCCTCGTCGAGTGTGGTGAGGCCGGAGCGCTCGACTGCGGTGACGTGAACGAAAATATCGTTGCCGCCCTGCTCCGGCTTGATGAAGCCAAAGCCTTTGGTCTTGTTGAAAAACTTTACGATTCCGATCTGCCGCATGTGATGTCTCCTGGTTCGACCCAGGGTGACTTGGCAGGCGGCGCGGCAATGGCCACTCGGCGTGAAGCACGCGCACGCGGTTCGTCAGTGATATACGTGATGCAACACATGGCAGCACAGTCAAAAATATCATCCGTCCTGGGCATTGGAATTATCAAACAGGCAGGCTTGGAAGCGCAAGTGCCTTTCGAGTGCTCTTGCATTCATCACGCGTGGCTGTCGCTTGCCTCAGAATGCGCATTTCCTTGCGCGCCGAGTCTCGGATCGCGCACGCTCCAGGAGGTCTGCTCACCTCGTGACAAGCGCTCGGCGAGGAACGGCAGCAGCACATTCAATTGCTCCGCCAGCCGGTAAGGGGGATTGAGGATGGCAAGGCCTGATCCCGAGAGCGCGCCGGGCTTGTCCTTGGGCGCACCGACAGCAAGCTCGACCCAAAGCACGCGCTCGATGGCGATGCTTGCGATGGCCTGCTGTAATTCGCCAAGCGCTCCGCGATCCTTCAGCGGGAACCACAGCAGGTACGTGCCGGTCGCGAAGCGCTTCAGTCCTTCGCGGAGCGCTTGCGCCAGCCGCGCACTTTCTCCCGCGACCTCGTAGGGCGGATCGATCAGGACGATGCCGCGCCGTTCCCGCGGGGGCAGACTGGCCTTCAGCACCTGCCAGCCGTCGCGTTCGAAGATGCGGGCACGGGGATCGCGGCCGATCAGGCGGGCCAATTCCGCGGAATCTTCGGGATGCAACTCGGCGGCGACGAGGCGGTCGTCGGCGCGCATGAGCGAGAGAGCCAGCAGGGGGCTGCCGGGATAGATGGCCAGATCGCCATCGGGGTTGAGCTTGCGGATCGTCTCGAGGTAGGGGGCGAGCAGGGCTGCCACATCTGCCGGTAGGGGGGCCGCGGCAGGGCCGATCAGCCGGCCAATGCCATCGCGCCATTCAGACGTGCGCAGCGCCTCGGGGCCGTCCAGCCGGTAGCGACCGATGCCAGCATGCGTATCGATCACCCGGAACGGCTTGGGCTTCAGCTTCAGATGCTCGATCACAAGTGCGAGCACAGCGTGCTTGAGGACGTCGGCGAAGTTGCCGGCATGGAAGGCGTGTCGGTAGTTCATGAGGCATGCTTTCGCACGATGTCGGGCGCGGATGTCAAGCTCCGTCGATGGTTGTCATTGCCTTCCGAGTTCTGTTGCCTGCACAGTTACGCTGTCACTTACGCCAAGGAGAGCACACCCATGCCCGACCCGCGCGCCAATCTCATCCGCGGCCATGTCAATATTCCCGCCAGTGAGCGGATCGTCTTTGGCGAGCCGCTGGAGGAGGCCATTCTGGCTGAGGCCGAGCGGTACGGTGCGGGGCGCATATTTCTGACCTCGACGCGGTCGCTGGCGAAGCTTACGGACGGGCCGTTGCAGCGGGCGCAAAGGGCGCTCGGGGCCAAGTGTGTGGGCGTTCACAGCGAGATCGCCTCGCACAGCCCGCGGGAGGATGTGATTGCCGGGGCGGCCAAGGCGCGGGCGGCGAAAGCCGACTTGCTGGTGGCGATCGGTGGCGGCTCGGTGATCGATGCGACCAAGGCCATGCTGATGTGCTTGTGGCTCGACATCGACAGCATCGAGGCGATGGAGCCCTATCGTTCAGGCATCGATGGGGCGGAGGGGCGGCGGATCGTGGCACCGCATGATCCGATCCGGATGCTTGCCGTTTCGACCACGCTGTCGGCTTCCGAGTTCACGCTGACGGCTGGCATCACGCTTTCGGCGAGCAATACCAAGCAATCGTTCATGCATCGGCTGATGGCGCCGCGTTCGGTCATTCTCGATCCTGCGGCGACGGTGGACACACCTCAGTTGTTGCTGTTCGCAACTGGGATTCGGGCCGTCGATCATGCCGTGGAAAGCTACTGCAATCCGAAGGCCAATCCGGCGACGGAGGCGGCATCACTGCAGGGTTTGCGTCTGCTTCACCGGGCACTGCCGGCCGTCAAGAGCAAGCCGTTGGATCTTGCGGCTCGGCTAGAGGCTCAGTTCGGCATGTGGCAGGCCATTCAACCGTCCGTTGCCGGCGTGGGATCGGGTGCGAGCCATGGTATCGGCTATGCTCTCGGTGCGACATTCGGTGTGCCACACGGGCACACGTCATGCGTGATGCTGCCGGCCGTGTTGACATGGAATGGCGCGGTCAACGGCGAGCGGCAGAAGGCGCTTTCGGCGGCCATGGGCGCGCCGGACAGGCCCGCGGGCGAGTTGGTGAAGGCTCTGATTGCCGGTCTCGATCAGCCGACCTCGTTGCGGGACGTCGGCATTACACGCGACAAGCTCGATGAGATCGCAACGCGGGCGCTGGCCTACAAGCCCGTGCGGATCAATCCGCGGCCGATCACATCGGCGGCGGACGTGCGGGAGATCCTGGAAATTGCGTGGTAGCCCGCAGGCCCGGCTGTGGGGCCTGCGGTTTGGCGCTGTCTGATGCTTGGGAGTTGCGTTGGACCCCATCCTGACATGGCGGCAGCCGTTCGTGCCTGGGCGAGGAGGCTCGGCTGAAACCGATTGGCTGCAGCCCTTCAAGCCGGCCGGGCCGGTCGACCTCGATGGCGCCAGCGGGGCGGATGCAACCGGCCATCTGGCGGGGGTGGCCCTTTACGAGCTTGGGTATTTCTGGGAGGCACACGAGGTTTGGGAACCTCAGTGGATGCGTTGTCGGCCCAACAGCCGTGAACGCTCGGCTCTGGCGGGCCTCATTCAACTGGCCAATGCGTGTCTGAAAATTCGGATGGGGCGCTTGCCAGCCAGCCGGCGGGTGCTGACGTCGGCTCAGCAGCATTGGGCCGAGGCCCGGTCGGGTAGCGATGCGCCGGTCCTTGGCATCGATGCGTCGGCCATGGTTCGGCAGATCGATGCCTTCGTCTCGTATCTGGGACACGCTGTGCGCGGTGAAGGCGGAGACGCGGCGCTGCACATGGTGTTGGCTGAGCGTCCACCTCTTGTTCTGGTTGGTGGGTCGGCTGAACACTTGCCCGCAAGCCGGAATGCCGTGGTGGCGGCCTGCCAGAGATGATTAATGGGCGCAAAATATTGCCCCCACCGTGCTGGTGGATCTGATATATTATGGCATAGTCACACAATCTGCGAGCAACCAGTCGGCTGGCGAGACTGCCCACGGCCGCTGTTACGAGTGCATAGATGTCCGACACGACCTACGTCGATTACTCGACCAAGATCCCCAACAACGTCAATCTGGCCGACGACAGCCGTGTGCTGAAAGCTTTGGAGCAATGGCATCCGGGCTATATCGATTGGTGGATGACCATGGGGCCTGAAGGGTTCCAGACTTCGGACGTCTATTTGCGGACCGCCGTTTCGATCGATCCCAAGGGGTGGGCCAAGTTCGATTACGTCAAGATGCCGGAGTACCGGTGGGGCATTCTGCTGGCGCCGGGTGACGAGGATCGGCGGGTCAACTTCGGCGCGCACAAAGGCGAGAAGGCCTGGCAGGAAGTTCCGGGCGAATACCGCGCGATGTTGCGACGGTTGGTCGTCATTCAGGGCGATACAGAGCCCGCGTCGGTCGAGCAGCAGCGCTTTCTGGGGAAGACGGCGCCGTCGCTTTACGACATGCGCAACTTGTTCCAGGTCAACGTGGAGGAAGGCCGGCACCTGTGGGCGATGGTCTATCTGCTGCAGAAGTATTTTGGCCGGGATGGCCGCGAGGAGGCGCAAGGCCTGCTGGAGCGACGCTCCGGTGATGTCGACAAGCCGCGCATGCTCGGGGCCTTCAACGAGGAAACGCCGGACTGGTTATCGTTCTTCATGTTCACGTTCTTCACCGACCGTGACGGGAAGATGCAGCTCGAAAGCCTGGCGCAGTCGGGTTTCGATCCGATGTCGCGGACTTGTCGCTTCATGCTGACGGAGGAAGCGCACCACATGTTCGTCGGCGAGACGGGTGTGGGGCGGGTGATCGAGCGCACATGCGAGGCCATGAAGGCGGCCGGCATCGAGGATCCTTACGATACGGCGCGTATCCGGGCGCTGGGCGTTATCGATCTGCCGACCGTGCAGAAAAAGGCGAACCTGCACTACTCGCTGTCACTTGATCTGTTCGGCTCTGAGGTTTCGACCAACGCCGCCAATTTCTTCAATGCCGGCCTCAAAGGGCGGTATATGGAAACCCGCATCGAGGACGATCACCAGTTGACGGCGGCGACCTATCCCGTGCTGAAACTGGTCAATGGTGAGATCCGCACGGTCGAAGAGCCAGCGTTGACGGCGATCAACATGCGGCTTCGCGACGACTATACCAAGGATTGCCAGGGTGGCGTGTCGCGGTGGAACCGGATCATCGAGAAGGCGGGGATCAAGTTCGCCCTGGCGCTGCCGTCGGTGGCGTTCAACCGCCACATCGGCGAGTTCAAGGACATCGAGGCGACGCCGGACGGTAAGCTGCTGACCGCTGAGCAATGGGCGAAGATGCGCGACCAATGGCTGCCTTCCAAGGCTGACGGCGACTTCATCGCGTCGCTGATGCAGCCGTGCTGGGAGCGCGGCAAGTATGCTCCTTGGATCGCAGCGCCCAAGATCGGGATCGACAGCAAGCCCGGCGATTTCGAGTATGTGAAAATTCACCGGGGCGCTTGAGTCCGGGCGCCGTCCGGGCATATGCGCGGGCTTGTTCGAGGGCGTGGAACGCGCCAAAAAGTGCCCGCGGGCGCAGCGCGCCGTCAGGTCATGGGCTCTTGTTGCGCAAGTGCGACGTCCACGACGCCAATCGATCCCAGTAGGTGGCATTCGAGACATTCGAGCCGGCGCGGGGTGCGCGCGCGAGTTTGGCGCCGTCCTTGGTCACCGACAGGTGGATCGTTCGGGAGTGGAACTCTTCGAGGCCGCGGCGATGGGCGATCGACAAGATGCCGCTTGCCGGAAGCTTTCGGGTGATCAGGCTCATGACGTGGGTCTGGCTCTCGCGGTCGAGGGCGCTTGTGGCCTCGTCGAGGAAGATCCAAGCCGGTTTGTGCAACAGGAGGCGGGCGAAAGCTACGCGCTGCTGTTGGCCCAGCGACAATTGCTGGTCCCACCGTTCGCGCCTGTCGAGTTGATCGACGAAGTCGCCAAGGCCGATGTCCTCCATGACATCCAAAACTTCGGCCAGAGTGAACGCGCTGGGCCCGGAGGGGTAACACAAGGCCTCATTCAGGCTGCCAAGGGGCAGGTAGGGGCGCTGTGGCAGAAACATCATGTCTGACCGCTTGGGGCCGAGGATGCGGCCGGTGCCCCAGGGCCAGATGCCGGCGACGGCACGGAACAGCGTGCTCTTGCCGGATCCAGATTCACCTGTGAGCAAGACCCGCTCACCGGGTTTGATCTCAGCCGTGGCCTCGTTGATGATGACGCTGCCGTCGGCCAAATGGATGCTCAAGTTCTCGAACACGAGATGACCTTCGGGGTGCTCGAGCATGGTGATCGTCTCGTCGGTGCGGGTGGCATCGTCGAGTGTCAGCAAGGCATCGTGAAACGACGAGACGCGGCGCAAGGCTGCGCGCCAGTCGGCAATCTTGGCGAAATTGTCGACGAACCAGCGCAAGGACGCCTGGACCTGGGCGAAGGCGCCAACGACCATCATCAGGCCGCCGAGCGTGAGGCCGCTCTGGAGATAGGCGGGCAAGGCCACGATGATCGGCACGACCAGTGCCAGCCAGCCGTATCCCGAGGTGATCCATGTCAATTTCGCCGTAGCGTTGGCGACGCGTCGGCGCATGGCGAGGGTGGCCGAAAGCGTGTCGTCGATGCTGCGGCGCTCGTCGGCCTCGCCGCCAAATAGGGCAATGCTCTCCGAGCTTTCGGATGCGCGGACCATGGCGAAGCGCAACTGCGCCTCGCGTTGATAGGTGGTGGTGTTGAGGGCGACGAGGGGCGAGCCGACAAACCAAGTCAAGCCGGATCCGATCAGCGCATAAGCGAGGGCACACCAGACCATGTAGCCGGGAATGTCGACGTGGACGCCGGATATGGTGAAAGCGAACGAACTCGATAGCGACCACAGTACGCCGACGAAGCAAACCAACTGCATAACGGCCTGCAGCAAGCCAACCCCCAGATCGGCCGACAGCTCGCTCAGATTGCGGGCGTCCTCCTGCATGCGCTGATCGGGGTTGGCGCCGAGATCACCGCTCAACCCCAATCGATAGGCGCGGGCTGGGACCAGCCAGTGGTCGAGCAACTCGTCAGTCAGCCACGCGCGGATTTTGATTTTGACGGTTTCGTGCAGCCAGGTTTGGGCAACGACCATGGTCAGCAGGAAAGCGACGATCCAGGCGAACGTGACCAGGTGTTGCCAGATCGCGGCGCCGTCCTTGCGGCCAACGGCATCGAAGAACTGGCCGTTCCATGCATTGAGCCAGACCTGGCCCGCCATGTTGCCCATCAGGAACAAGACGATGCCACCAGCGAAAAGGCCGATGCCGCGCGAGGCCTTGGATTTAACGAGGGCGCCAAACAACGCCTTGGACTGCTCCCAGTCGCTGTTGCGCTCGCGGGAGGGCTCGGTGTCAGGTTCGGCCAGGCTGGCCAATAGCTCGGCGTCTGGCGCCAATAGAGCGCGTTTGTTGGCCTTGCTCAATTCGGCGCCTTCCGGCGGAATGTCTGCGACGCGCACGAGTGGATCCCGCCCGCAATACCATGCCACCGGGGTGGCGCTTCTAGCTGTCTTTTCCGGTATCTCAACTGATGCCCGCCGGCCATGGGCAAGTGCGTAGTTTTACGCAAAATTTGCGTGCCACACGATGCTTTGGCCTGCGGGTGGTGCATTCGAGCCGACAGCGCCGACCCTGAGGTGTTGGGGCTGCCGTGCTCGACCAAACGTCGGAGTGCTGATTTGGTTGCGCTCAGCCCTTGCTTTTGTCGTAGCGCGCTTTGGTCTCGGCGTTCATGGGATAAAGTCCGGGCAGTGCAGCACCGCGGCCGACCTCTTCCATGATCCAGCCTTCCATGCGCTCCTGCTCGGGGGCGGTGGCGAGCACCTCTTCCAGGAGTGCCTGAGGAATTACGACGGCGCCGTCGTCGTCTGCGATGATGATGTCATCGGGGAAGACGGCGACGCCACCACAGGCGATGGGCTGTTGCCAGCCGACGAAGGTGAGCCCTGCGACAGACGGAGGGGCGGCCCCACCCTGACACCACACCGGCAAGTTCGTGCCAATGACCCCTGCCACATCGCGCACGACGCCGTCCGTCACCAGACCCGTGACACCGCGCTTGACCATGCGGGCGCACAAGATGTCGCCGAAAATGCCCGCGTCGGTGACGCCCATGGCATCTGCAACCGCGATGACGCCGGCGGGCATGGCTTCGATTGCGGCGCGTGTGGAGGTGGGGGAGGACCAGGACTCCGGTGTCGCCAGGTCCTCGCGGGCCGGCACGAAGCGCAGGGTGAAGGCCTTGCCAACCTTGCGCGTGCCTTTGGCCGTCAGAGGGCGGGTGCCGCGCATCCAGACGTTGCGCAGGCCCTTCTTCAGCAGGATCGTGGTAATAGTGGCTGTGGTCACGGACTCGAGGGTCTTGATGGCCGAGGCGTCAAGGGACATGTGAGAGTTCCTGTGAGGAAACGGACGGTTGACTGGCTGGCGAGCCGGCCGTCTCCGATTTGAGCCGGCAACGTTCGCGGTGTTGCTTGCCGATCGAATGCAGCTAATAACGCCAGATGAGTTCTGGGGCAGGACCTGCCCCGCCTTGAGGACATGACCGTGGCCAAGACACCAAGCAACCACAAAATCGTCGCGGAGAACCGGCGAGCCCGCTACGAGTTCCGGGTCGAGGACACCTGGGAGGCCGGGATTGCGCTCAAGGGCACCGAAGTCAAGGCGCTGCGGGCCGGGCAGGCCAACATCGCGGAGAGCTACGCGTCCTCGGAAGGCGGCGGCATCATGCTGATCAACGCCTATATCCCCGAATACAAGAACGCGGGCGAATTCTTCCAGCACGACCCCCGTCGCCCGCGGCAATTGCTGCTCAAGGCGCGCGAAATCCACAAGCTCAGGATTGCGGTGGAGCGGCAAGGCATGACCATGGTGCCATTGGAAATCTACTTCAACGAGCGGGGGCGCGCTAAGCTGAAGCTGGCACTGGCCCAGGGCAAGAAATTCCACGACAAGCGCGAGGACATCAAAAAGCGTGAGTGGCAACGCACGAAAGCCAGATTGATGCGTGAGAAGGGTTAGCTGACGGTCGGAGGGTCTCGGGCGTAAGGGGATTGCGAGCTGCTCGGGGCCACAGGGCAAGATGCGGGATGGCAGCACTTTGAGCCTGCAAATTTTGCCCGCATCGAACCAGCAGGAGGGTTTGGCATGGGGGGAAGGGGGCTCGGTGACCTTATCGAGGGCTTCCTGGTTGCTGACGGGTTTACAGTCGACAAGCCCGCGGCGCATTGCCTGCGGGGGGAACGCGCATCGGGGGATGGCGTTCGCGAAAGCCGGCTGGTGTGGTTCGCCGATCCCGACCACGGCGTCAAACCGGAAACAGCCTCACTGCTGCGTGATTTCGAAATTGCCAAAGATGTGCTCGATGCGCATAGCCTGGGCTTTTTCGTGACGCCATCGCTTGCTGGTCTTTCGACCGCATTCCGGCAGGCGGCCAGCGCGGCGGGCGTTGGTATCCGGGTGCCGGTCCAGTTCTTCGATACCGCCTACAAGCTGGATGACGAACAAGCCGGTTTCGGTGAGGGCGCGGGCAGCAGCGCCAGCGAGGTATTCCGACGCTTCCATCGGCACGGGCGCGCCTTGTCGCGCCAGCGCGTTGGGCAACCCTACGAGGTTCTTTCTGGACTTGGCACCGAGGTTGGCGGCTTCGGTCATGGCGACGATCTTCTCTCACACCTGGAGGCCGAACTGGGCGCGCCGGATGCGGCACCTCGGTTGACGCTGATCGTTGGCAATGCGGGGGCCGGCAAGTCGCATCTTTTCGCCTCGCTGTTTGCCTCGCTGCACGAGCGCTTTCTCGAGGCCAAGCGTCACCATCGTGGGGCTATGCGGCCGGTGGTGTTTTTGCCAGAGCATATTCGGGATCAGAAGACGGCTTCGCTCGACGGGCTTTTGGCGGCGGTTGCGGGAACGGATGCGGGGGCTGCCACCAGTCTCTCCATGATGCGATTTCTCAATCGCGAAGGCTTCACGTTGTGGATGTTCGACGGGCTGGATGAATTCTTCGCCGGTGAAACGGACTTTGTCGACGCGTTGGAAACGTCGCTCAGGGCGGGCTCGCGCGGCCACATTCTGATTGCGGCGCGGGATAGCCTGCTCACCTCGTCGAATGCGCTTTCGGGCCTGGTCGAGCGCTACATCGGTCGGGGCACACTGCGCATCTACGAGTTGTCGCGTTGGGGGCGCATGCAGCAGGAAGCGCTTGCCAAGATGGGGGCTGAAGGTGACCGCCTGACCAGCGTGGACGCCGCGTCATTTCTGGCTGCGCTCGATGCTGATCCGGCCGCTGCAGAACTGGCGACACTGCCTTATTACTGCGACGTCATGCTTGACCTTTTCGGCCGGGACATGGGCGGTCCACTGGACGAACTGGCTCTGCTGGAACAGGCTGTCGACAACCTCATCGATCGGGAACAGGACAAGCTTGCGACAGGCGAGCTGGGCTTTGGGTGGGATGTGTTCGCGGGGGCTGAAACGTTCGTCGAGGTCGCTGAGGTGGTCGAAGGCTTCGGTGTCGATGCTTTTCAATCAGCCGAGAGGCGGGAGCAAGTCCATGCAGCTTTGACCGAAATCGGACGGGATCGCCTCGTCGAGCTGGTAGAGGGGATCGCTCATCGCATTCGTACGCGCGCTGCCTATCCCAATGAGGGCAAAGGGCTGACGACCCAAGAGATCGAGGCACTCGCCCATGACTTACCTCGATGTCGGCCTGGTGCCGGATTTGGAGCCGCGGGTGATGCTGGCCATTGTGCAGCCTCGCATTTTTCGGGCGGCGGCGCGGCAGGGACGGTCCGGTTCGCGCACGAGATCATTGCCGACTATCTGGCGGGGCGGCGCGCCATGGCGCTATTGCGGGAAGGGGGAAACGATCCGGCCATTATTGCTCGCGCGCTCGGTGTGCGTTGCGATCTCGACCGGTCGGTGATGCTGCGCTACCTGGTGCGGGAGCTGACCGCGGATCCCGATCTTTCCAGAGGGGCATCGTGTCCGCCATAGCTGCCGGTGAGGTGCCGGGAACGAGTGCGGTCGCTGCAGGCCATCTTGTGGCGGCTCTGGGCATGGCGGGGAAGGTCGCTGAGCATGGCGCACGGTTGTGAGGGCATGGATCTGGCGGCTATCGAACGTGCGGCCGTGGCGAGTTGGCCGGCCCTCGAGGCGACAGTGATCGATGGATGGCTGGCGCGCGTCTCCTCTGGCGGATCGGTCCGGGCCAACACCGTGTCGGCGCTCGACTATTCAGGCACGGACCTTGACCGGTCGATCGCGGCGGTGACAGCGTTCTACCGCTCGAGGGGTAGCGTTCCGCGTTTCACCATTACGCAGGTGTCGCAGCCCTCGGACCTCGACCAGCGCCTGGAGGCAGCGGGCTGGGAGCGGGGCGGTGACCATGTGACGATGGCCAAGATGGTCGATGGCGGCGAGGGCTGCTGCGAGGCGTCGGGGCTTGCGGATGTCTTGTCTGTCGTGCCGACGGACCAACCTACGGCCGGGTGGATGGCGGTTTATCTCGCGGGGCTTAGCGAAAGCCGGCGGGCGGTGGCGCCGCAGCTTGTCAGCCGAGTGCCGCAACCGCGCACGTTTTTTGCGTGTGTCCGGGGCGGTGAGGTGATCGCCAGCGGTCTCAGTGCCATCGATGGGCGGCTGGCCTCCGTTCAATGCATGGCGACGTCGATCCAGGCGCGCAGGGTCGGTGCGGCGCGTGCTATCCTCAGGGCGATCGAACGGACGGCTGTCAGCAAGGGGTGTCGCCGGCTCTACCTGCAGACGGAATTGGACAATACCTCTGCGGTTTCGCTCTATGTTCGCGCGGGATTTGCGGTTGCTGGGCGCTACCACGTACGCACGCTCGTCGGTTGAGGCGGGGCGCTGCATACGGTGCTTCTGCAACTCTTCCTTCTGTTCCCGGGGATCAACGGCGGCGGGCCGGTCCCCATTTTCAACGTTCAGTTGGGGCGCCGTGCCCAATGGTCGGCCATTTCAGGCCGGCGGGCGTCAACCAATTGGCCTCGATTAGCACTCGCGCCTTGACACTGCTAACCACTGGCAACATATACGAGACGAGATCCGGCCGAGCTGCGGACCAACTCACTGGAATTGCGGATTGGCGCCCTGCGTCGCGCGTTTTCTTGAGCATCTATTTGCGTGTCCCGGCTCTTGTAACGAGTACAAGGTGGAACTGTATGAAATTTCGACCACTGCATGATCGTGTCGTCGTCCGGCGTATCGAAAACGAGTCGCGGACTGCTGGCGGCATCTTCATTCCGGATTCGGCACAAGAAAAGCCCGTTCAAGGCGAAGTTGTTGCGGTTGGTCCCGGGGGACGGGACGAAAAAGGCAATCTGGTTGCGTTGACCATCAAGGCCGGCGACCGCGTGCTCTACGGCAAATGGTCTGGCACGGACGTCAAGGTCGGCAGCGAAGAGCTCTTGATCATGAAAGAGAGCGACATTCTCGGCATTCTCGACGGCGCCGTCGCGGTGAGCGCCAGCTAGGCGACACCGTCCCCACCTCCCGCGTGCGGCCTGATGCTTCAGCGCTCATGAAGTCCACGGTCGCGCGCCACCCACCTGCACACCATTCAACCACATTCGGAGTAAGCTCAAAATGGCAGCCAAGGACGTCAGGTTTTCACAAGATGCGCGCGAGCGGATGCTGCGCGGTGTCGATATTCTCGCCAATGCGGTGAAAGTGACGCTCGGTCCCAAGGGACGCAACGTCGTGCTGGAGAAGAGCTTCGGCGCTCCACGAATCACGAAGGACGGCGTCACCGTCGCCAAGGAGATCGAGCTCGAGGACAAGTTCGAGAACATGGGCGCGCAGATGGTGCGCGAAGTGGCCTCGAAGACGGCCGATGAAGCTGGCGACGGCACGACGACGGCGACTGTTCTTGCCCAGGCGATTGTGCGCGAAGGGGCGAAGTCGGTAGCGGCAGGCGCCAACCCTATGGACCTGAAGCGCGGCGTTGATCTTGCCGTGGCAGCGGTGGTTGCGGAGTTGAAGGCCAAGGCGAAAAAAGTCACCTCGAACGAGGAAATCGCGCAGGTCGGGACCATTTCGGCCAACGGTGACGCCGAGATCGGCAAGCTGATCGCCGAAGCCATGAAGAAGGTCGGCAACGCCGGCGTGATCACGGTCGAAGAGGCCAAGAGCCTCGAGACCGAGCTCGATATCGTCGAGGGCATGCAGTTCGATCGCGGCTATATCTCTCCGTATTTCATCACCAATGCCGAGAAGATGATCACGGAGATGGACGATCCCTTCATCCTGATCCACGAGAAGAAGCTCTCGGGCCTGCAGCCGATGCTGCCGCTGCTCGAGGCCGTGGTGCAGACGCAAAGGCCGCTGCTCATCATCGCTGAAGAGGTGGAAGGCGAGGCATTGGCGACGCTGGTGGTCAACAAGTTGCGCGGTGGGCTGAAAGTTGCCGCCGTCAAGGCGCCTGGCTTCGGCGACCGCCGCAAAGCCATGCTCGAGGATCTCGCCATCCTCACCGGCGGCACCGTGATCTCCGAGGACCTGGGCATCAAGCTCGAAAGCGTGACGGTCGACATGCTCGGCAAGTGCAAGCGGGTGCGCATCGACAAAGAGAACACGACCATTGTCGACGGTGCCGGCAAGAAAGCCGACATAGCGGCCCGCGTCGAACAGATCAAGGTGCAGATTGAAGATACGACGTCTGACTACGATCGCGAAAAGCTGCAAGAGCGGCAGGCAAAGCTTGCCGGTGGTGTGGCCGTGATCAAAGTCGGCGGCGCAACCGAGACCGAGGTGAAGGAGCGCAAGGATCGCGTCGACGACGCTCTCGCGGCGACGCGGGCGGCTGTCGAAGAAGGCATCGTGCCGGGCGGTGGTGTGGCGCTGCTGCGCTCGATCAAGGCGCTCGACGGGCTCACGGCACAAAACGAAGACCAGAAGGTCGGTATCAACATTGTCCGGCGCGCGTTGCAGGCACCGGCACGGCAGATCTACCAGAACTCCGGTGAAGATGGTGCTGTCGTCGCGGGCAAGATCCTGGAGAACTCGAAGTACGCGTTCGGCTTCAATGCCCAGACCAACACGTACGTGGACCTCGTTGCCGCTGGTGTGATCGATCCGGCGAAGGTGGTTCGGTGCGCGTTGCAGGATGCGGCCTCGGTTGCGGGCCTGTTGATCACCACCGAGGCGATGATCGCCGATTCTCCGCAGCCCGACGGCGGTATGGCGGCGGCATGCCGGGTGGCATGGGCGGAATGGGTGGCATGGGCGGTATGGGAGGCATGGGCGGAATGGACTTCTAAGTCCAACGGCCTAGCGCTTTCACTGGTTCGCGCCCCTGAGGCGTGTTGGATCGGCCGTTGCGGGCAACTGCAGCGGCCGGTCTGTTTTGCGGTCTGCTTCGGCCGTATTCACCATGTTGTGATCCGCGCCGGGGGCGCGCGTGTATGATCGGCACTTGGCGCTCGGCTGATATTTGCTTGACCGAAGTCGCCCGTCTCCATGGAGAGGAGTTCCCCATGAAAGCGTTGAAAGTCACTTCACTTGCGGCTGTTGCGTCCGCGCTGATGGTGTTGCCGGCTGCTGCGTGCGACTTTGGCGATCAGCACGCTGCAACCTCTGCAGACAAGCCCGTCGCGGCTGCGCCGGCCCAGGCAGGTGGCGCAGCGACGGTTGCGGTTGCGCCGACGCAGTCGCCGGTGGCCGCGCCGCTGACCACGCCTGCCGCGGTTGGCTCGCCGGCCGGCACGCAAACGGCAGATACAAGCCTCGATGTGGCGAGGATGACAAAGCCCAACTGACGGAAAGCGTGGTCGTTCGTTAACCCATAGGCGCCCCCGTTTCCCTTCGAACGGGGGCGGCAGGGGTGCTTCGACTTGTGAGACCGCCGACCGGCTCTGCGAAACGAGCATTTCCCGATGATTGCGTGACATCGGCAAAGCATTGCAGCTAGGCTCAGAAAAGATGCACGAACGAATGCCCACTACGCTGCGCGCCAGCGGAGTGGCGCAGAGCTATGCAGAGCCAGCTGATGACCGATATCGCCACACGTGTCTATAACCACAACTGGAAGATCGACCCGATCATACGTTCGGTGCTCGATACCGATTTTTATAAACTATTGATGGCGCAGACGATTTTTCGTCGCCATCGCGATGTTCGGGTGACCTTCGGTATCATCAACCGCTCTTTGCACGTGCCGCTTGCAAAGTTGATCGACAAGGGCGCGCTGAAAGAGCATCTCGACCACATCAGGACGCTGTCGCTGACCCGTGGCGAATCCACTTGGCTGCGCGGCAACATGTTCTACGGCAAGCGGCAGATGTTCTCGCCCGAGTTCGTGGCCTGGCTGGAGAACTTCCGCTTTCCCCCCTACCACCTCGAAGTTCGCGGCGATCAGTACGAGCTGACCTTCGAGGGGCCATGGATCGAGACCACGATGTGGGAGATCCCAGCGCTGGCCGTGATCATGGAGCTCTACTCGCGCGCCGTGACGCAAGGCATGGGTAAGTTCGAGCTGCAGATCCTCTATGCGCGTGCCATGGCGCGTGTTTGGGAGAAGATCCAGCGTTTGAAAAAGCTGGATCAACTTCGAATAGCCGACTTCGGGACGCGGCGGCGGCACAGTTTCCTCTGGCAGGACTGGTGCGTTCAGGCCATGCACGAGGGATTGGGGCAAGCCTTTCTCGGCACCTCCAACTGTGTCATCGCGATGCGACGCGAGGTCGAAGCGATCGGCACCAACGCGCACGAGCTGCCGATGGTCTATGCCGCGCTTGCCGACAACGATCAGGAACTGTCAGCGGCGCCCTACGAAGTTCTGGCGGATTGGCAGGATGACTACGAGGGCAACTTGCGCGTGATCCTCCCGGATACCTACGGCACGAGCGGGTTTCTCGCCAATGCGCCCGGCTGGATCAACCACTGGACGGGTATCCGGGTCGATTCCGGCGATCCCTTCGATGGCGGCGAGTTGGCGATCGATTGGTGGAACCGGCGGGGACAAAATCCGGCCGACAAGCTCGCCATTTTTTCCGACGGTCTTGATGTCGATCTGATCGAGAAGCTGCACGCGCGGTTTCACGGCCGGATCAGGCTTGGCTTTGGCTGGGGCACGCTGCTGACCAACGATTTTCGCGGTCTGGAGCCGGATGGCCGGCTCGATCCGTTCTCGATCGTGTGCAAGGTGCTCAGCGTCGAGGGACGGGCGGCGGTCAAGCTCTCGGACAACCCGACCAAGGCTGTCGGCCCGCCCGAGGAGATCGAGCGCTACCGGCGGGTCTTCGGGGTTGGTCATCAGCAAGTGCAACCGGTCGTCGTTTGAGGGTGCAAGATGCGGGCTTATCAGGCCCGGTAGAGGACGCGTCCCTCGAACAGGCGGCGGGCGGTGCGGTAGACGGCTGCGTATTCGGCGTTGGGTGCCGACCCATTGGCGCCGGATGTCACTTTGGCGTCGACCTCGATCAGGCCCGATGGATGACCGATGCGGATCTTGCTGGCATCGGGGCTCAAGCTGCGGGCCATCTCATTGGGAATCGAACCTGCGATCCGGGTCGCGACTGACAGGCAGAGTGCGCCCGTCAGCGGCGTTGCACGGTGGGGCTGGCCATTCGAGATGACGCGAACGGCGATATCCATATCCTGAGCTGCGAGGTTGCGACCGGACAATGTCGTCATGGCGGTCGGAGGTGCGACGAAAGCGATGCCCGGTCCGCTAATCGTGCCGGCTGTTTCGAGGTCGGGTGCAATACCCATGGCGACGGAGGCTGCTCGCCTGATCGATTCGAGCATTCCCATCAGGCGTTGGTCCTGTTCGATCTCGGCGGGCATGTCGGTGATGCGGGCGCCGATGGCCGTTGCCGGGACGTAGACGGCGGGATTGGCAGCATCGACCATGCTGACGGGAATGGGCCCCAGTCCTTCGACGTCGAGGACATCAGCCGGATTTCCAGTGGGCAAGAGGCGCCCGGTGCGTGCGCCACCGGGAGAAAGAAACTCGAGCCGGATCGGGGCGCCTGTGCCGGCAACGCCATCCACCGTCATGTCGCCCGTAACGGCTGCTTCATCACCATCCATCGGGAAGCGGCTGACGATGATCTTTTTCGTGTTGGTATTGTGGATGCGGACAACGGCGGCGTTGCCGGTTGGTTTCGGCACCAGGCCTTCATCGACGGAAAATGGACCAACTGCAGACGACATGTTTCCGCAATTGCCGCCGTAGTCGACGTGCGCGCGATCGATGCGCACCTGGGCGAATGTGTAGTCGACATCGGCATCGGGGTGTGTCGGGGGGCCGATGACGCAGACCTTGGACAGAGATGAGATGCCTCCGCCCATGCCGTCGAGTTGGCGCATGCTGGGGTCAGGCGAGCCCATGAACGAGAGGAAGATCGGCGCCCACGCGTCTCGATCGGCGGGCAGATCTCGGGCATGGAGGATGACAGCCTTCGAGGTGCCACCGCGCATGAAGACGGCGGGGAGTTTCTTCTGTGGCATGGCGGTTTCCTCGATCTGGTGGTGCTGTCTTTCAACGCATCGTCAGGGTTGGGCGCGGTTGGCAGATTCTCTTCCGGCAATGCGGCCGAATACGGGCGCCGCGCAGGACACTGGTCGCGCCTGTGTAGGTGCCCCAGTATAGACCGATGGTTTCGCCGGCGGCATAGAGGCTCGGAATGGCTTCGCCGTCGCGATTTGAGTACGCGGGCCGATGTATCCACCTTGATGCCGCCGAATGTGAAGCAATTTCCGCAGATGATCGGATAGGCGCGATAGGGGGCCTCAGCGATCGGGAAGGCCCAATTGGATTTGCGCGGGCTCATCCCCGGCCGGGTGGCGAGCCCATCCGGTTTTTCGGGGCTGAAGCCCTGGCCTTCGGGGCAGGCGGCGTTGAAGGCGCGGATCCGTTTCTCCAACTCGGCTGCGGGCAAGCCGATTTCTTCCAGGCAAGTGCCTCGATCGTTGGGGCCTCGACGGGCGGCTGGTCGGAGCGCACGGCGCGCTTCCAATTGGCAATCGTGTCAAGTCGGGCGTCGAGGATCAGCCAGGCGAGGCCGTCCGGCTGCTCGCCGATGATGCGTGTGACCGATTCATAGGTGGCGTCTGCCGAGAGGGGCTTCGTCTGTAAAGCGCCGACCCTTGGTGTCGACAAGGACGCCATAGTTGAAGATCATCACCACGGGTTCGGGCGCACCGGAGCGCGGTCGAGGGGCTCGGCATGAAACCGGGTGTAGTCGCCTGCGGGGGGCTCCGACGGCCAGTGCCATCTCGATGCCCTCGCCGCGGTTGTGATAGCCGCCGCGCGCGACGGGGCGAATATAGCGCGAGGTCGGGCCGGAGGTGGCGGGCGAGCATCTCAGGGTTTCCCTCGAACCTCCGCTTCAGGACGACCGACGGGGCGTGCAGAACGATGCGCTTGTTGGCGGGCCCGACGGCCTCCAGGCCGATGACGTTGCCGTCCTCGTCCTGCAGCAAGTGGCGCGCCGTGGTGCGATAGAGGGTGTCGATACCGTTCGCATCCGCCCAGGCGCCGAGCGCCTCGATCATGGCGAGGCCGCCGCCGACCGTGCCGAGGCGGGTGGTCGATGTGGTGATGAAGTAGAGTGGCAATGGCTCGAAGCGCACGCCGAAGGTCTTGAGCCAGGCGATGGCAGCCGGGGCGTCGTCGGCGAAGTGGGCGATCAGATCCGGTCGGTAAATCCCAGGGCCTTGGAGATCGGCGAGCGGCTCGCGAAATCGCCACCTGTTTCAGAGACGATTTCGGGGTCCAGGTGATGGCCGGCATTGTGGGCGAAATGGTCGATGAAATCGTCGGCGACCTCGGTCTCGCTCTTGAGGCGCAGGAAGGCTTCGGTCCAGCGTGTATTGCCGCCGCGATCCTCGGGCGGGGAGCGTTCGAGGATGACGACACGGGCGCCCGCTTGGGCGGCGGTGATGGCTGCGGATAGTCCTCGGCGTGCCGCTGCCAACGACGATGACGTCGAAGGTGCTTTGATCTGTAGGTCTCGTCATGGTGGGGTGCTGCCTCGTCTTGGCATCGTTTGGGTTGGTGCGGATGGTGTCGCGGCTAAACGTAGCTCGGCCCTTCGATCACCGGATGCTTCTTCACGAAGTCCATGTCGACTTCGACGCCGATGCCAGCTTTCCAGCGGAAAAACGTTGCCGTTGCGGTCGACCTCGTAGGGCTTGGAGCCAAGCTGCTCGCGGTAAGGATTGACCTTGGAGATGTCGGCTTCGAAGTAGCCGCCGTTGTCGATGGCTGCGAGAAAATGGATGGTTGCCGCCATATTCAGCGCAGAAATCGACGTGTGCGGGTTGATGGGCAGTTTCCAGGCCGAGGCAAGGGCCGCGATGCGCAGGCCTTCGGTGATGCCACCGGTCTTGGACAAGTCGGGTTGCACAATGGTGATGATGCCGTCCTCGATCAGGCGATTGAACTCGAAGCGGGTGTAATGGTTCTCGCCGGCGGCAAGCGGGATTTTTCCGAAGCCGCGGGCGATCCGATAGCTCCTGTGATCGTGGGCAGGAAACGGTTCCTCGAGCCAGGCGACGCCAGCATCGTCGAGACCGGGGATCAGACGGCGCGCGTCCTCGACCGTGCACCCGGTGTTGGCATCGGAGAGAATAACGAGGTCGTCGCCATAGGCCTTGCGCACGGCTTTGGCGCGGGCGATGTCGCGCCCCGGCGTATCTCCGACGCGAAGTTTGACGGCCTTGTAGCCGCGATCGACGTGCGGGCGGATTTCATCGACGAGCAATGACGGCTCCCGATAGCCGAGTGATACGCCGCCGGCGTAGGCGGAATGGGCTTCCGATGCGCCGCCCAGCAGCTTGTAGAGTGGCCAGCCGCAGGCTTGGCGCGGATGTCCCACAGCGCCATGTCGATCCCGCTCATGGCCAGGCCGTACCGGCGCCCATGCCGTGGCTCCCGAGCTGCATTTTGTAGATCCGGGCCCAGACGCCTACCACGTCGGAGGCGTCCATGCCGGTCACCAGCTGGCGGAGCGTGGTTTCTATCAACCGGGCGACGGCGCCTGGCGCGCGGCCATGGTGGGATTCGCCATAGCCTACCAATCCGCCGGACGTCTTGACCTCGACGATGACGGTATCGCGTTTGACCATGCGGCCGATACCGACGGTGACGTCGAGGTCTTTGGGCATCGGGAAGGAGCTTGGATAGGCGTTGATCTCGACGATTTTCATGGTCACATGGCTCCTCGGGCTGCAGCAGCTCCAAGGCAAGCGCAGCGGCGCCAGCAGCGCAAGTCCTGAATGTTGGGCTCGACGCGGGGCCCGCGGCCAGGCTTGTTTGATTGGGCGGTCGCGGCGCGGGTGACGGCATCCTATTCCTGCGAGCAGATACACGCGCCGGATGGCGTCTGGCAGGCTTGAGGGGACAGCTCGTTTTGCGAAGGGGCGGCAACGATCATGGAACTCAAAGGACAGGCGGCGCTGGTGACCGGGGCGCAGCAAGGCATTGGGCGTGCGGTTGCCGTGGCGCTTGCCAAGGCCGGGGCCGACGTGGCGATCAATTGGCTCGACGACCAGGGCGCGGCTGAGCAGGTTGCGGGCGAGGTGCGGGCGCTTGGCAGCAAGGCGGTGCTGGTAAAGGGCAGCGTTGCCTCGTCGGCGGAAGCGCGAGGCATGGTCGATGAGGCTGCGGCTCAGCTGGGTGTGCTTCGGGTCCTGGTCAACAATGCTGGTGTGTTTCCGCGCTCTCCGTTTCTCGAGCTTGCCGAGGCGGAATGGGATCAGGTGCTCGGGGTGAATTTGAAGGGCAGCTTTCTGGTGGCCCAGGCCTTTTCCAGGCAACTGGTTGGTGCTGGCAAGACCGGAGCCATCGTCAATCTCTCGTCCTCTTCGGTGCGGGGGCATGTTCTTGGAGTCCATTATGCCGCGAGCAAAGCCGGCGTCATCGGCATGACACGGTCAATGGCCTTGGCGCTTGCGCCGCATCGTATCCGGGTCAACGCCATTGCGCCGGGGATCACGGATACGGCGCAGCCGCGTTATCAATTCAGCGAAACTGAAATGGCCGAGCAGTCACGCTTGGTGCCATTGGGTGCCATGGCGAAGGCAGAAGACATTGCGGACGTGATCGTGTTCCTGGCGTCGGAGCGCGCGCGGTTCATCACCGGCGAGGTGGTGCACGCCAACGGCGGTCTCTATATGGCTTGAGGCGGCGGCTGCTTGGCCCGCCGGTGCTCCTGGCTGTCGCTTCAGAAGTCGCCACGCAACGGCCTGAAGAATTCCTGGATGTCCCTGGCCAGGGCCTCGGGTTGCTCCATAGCGGCGAAGTGGCCGCCCTTCTCCATCACCGTCCACTGGCGGATGTCAGTGTAGGTCTTCTCGGCAATGGAGCGTGGCGGGCGGCGGATCTCTCTGGGGAACGCTGCGTAGCCGGTTGGCACATCCACGGTTTTGCCGTCGGGGATGGGCCAGGGGCCATGCAGGCGGTCGTAATAGGGCCAAAACGACGATCCGATCGCGCCCGTGAACCAATACAGCGAGATGTTCGCCAGCAGGTGGTCGCGGTCGATGACGGTTTCGAAATCACCGTCGTGGTCCGTCCAGACATGGAACTTTTCCGCGATCCAGGCGGCAAGACCGGCAGGTGAATCGCTGAGCGCGAAGGCCAGAGTTTGCGGCCGCGTGCCCTGAATGTGGATGTAGCCGGTCTCCTCCTTGGCCCAATGGCGAATTTCTTCCAGGTACTTTTGTTCCTCCGCCGTCGGCGATGGGGGCGGCGGTTGCGACGGATTGGTCGACAGCATGTTGAGGTGGATGCCCGCCAGCTTGTCTGCATGGCGGACGCCCATTGCGGAGCAGGTGAAGGCGCCCCAGTCGCCCCCCTGGGCAGCGAATTTGGAAAATCCCAGCACATCGCTCATCAGGCTGGCGAGGCAATCGGCGATGTCGGCAATGCCAAAGCGCTTTTGATCGGGGCGGAACGACAAGCCATATCCGGGCAGCGAGGGGGCGATCACCGTGAAGGCGTCGTCAGGGTTGCCGCCGAAGCGCGCGGGATCGGTGAGACGCGGAATGATTTCCATGAACTCGAATACCGAACCCGGCCAGCCATGCATCAGCAGTAGTGGCTTGGGAGCTGGCCCATTGCCCGGCACATGCAGGTAATGCACGTCGATATCGTGCAGGGGCACCTTGTACTGCGGGAAGGCGTTCAGCTTGGCTTCCTGGGCGCGCCAATCAAAGGCCGTGCGCCAGTGGTGCAGTAGGTCCTTGATGTAGGTGGGATCGGCGCCATAGGCCCAGGCTTTGCCTGGCGCGCGATCCGGCAGGCGCGTGCGCTCGAGCCTCATCTTCAGGTCCGAGATTTCGGCGTCGGCAATGCGCAAGGTGAACGGTTGTGGACGTTGTGCCATGGTTTGGCTCCAGGTGCCTGGTTTGGCCGAATGACTGAGTTTGGATTGCCAGCGTTGGCTCGGGCGTGTCAACCGCCGCTTGCAGGTTCTGCTGGCGCCCGATGCTGGATGTTATTCCGCCGCCTGGCTCTCAACGGTGGGGAACGTGTCGAGCGGTAGACCCAGCGCTCTTCGGACGGCTTGGTGATAGTGCATGAGGCCAAGCTCATTGCGTCCGTAAATCGTGTGCGTTTGCGCTCCGGAGCCGAAGCCGATCTGCATAGAGCGGCCGGCGGGGAAATCCTCCGTCGTAATGACTTTCACCGCCAGCTCGAGGTTGGCATCCCAGTGGCGCCTTTCTTCCTCGTTGGCGACGGGCTTCGGGATGTAGAGCGTGGTTTCCATCAAGGCGCGATCGGGCCGGCCAGCGACGGGAAAAATGCGGAAGAGCTCCATGTGATCGCCCTGTGGCACCAGTACGGTGTTGGCGAACAGGGAATAGACAATGGCCGTATTCCACATCAGATCCCATTCGCTCTCTGGCGTTTTGGGCAGCCGCTCGAGCTTGGGCCGGCCATAGGTCAGGCGGAAGTTTTCGCCGAAGGGTTCGAAGTCGCTGACGTTGTGGACCAGAATCCCGTCGAGCGACGTCTTGTGCAGGAAGCCGAAGTGGTAGCTCTCGTGGAAGGTGTCGACGAGGATCTTCCAGTTCATTTCCTCATGCTGCACGTGCTTGGCGTGGAAATGATAGGTATCGAGCTTCCAGTGGGCGAGGTCTGGCCCCATGCCTTGCAGCCACGGTTCGATGTCGAGGTCAGCTGCGGCGCCGTCACCCTTTCCTGGTGTGGGGAGTACCCAGACCATGCCGTACTTCTCGGCGAGGGGGAGTGGTGTCAAACCGGATCGGTCCTGGCGCACATCGGGAAATGCGGTTGCTTCCTCGGGCAGGCCGCGCAGGCGGCCATCGTTGCCATAGGTCCAGCCATGATAGGGGCAGGTGAACGTCGCGCTGTGACCGCAACCGTCAGCGACCTTGGCGCCGCGATGGCGGCAGACATTGAGGAAGGCGCGGAGTTTGCCGTCGCTGCCGCGCACCGTCAGGATGGGTACGCCGGCATAGTCGTCGGTGCGCCAGGTTCCCGGCTTGGGCCAATCGCAGGAAAACCCCATGACGATGGGGCGTCCTCTGATCAAGATCTTTTCTTCGGCTTTGTGGCGCTCGGGGCAGGTGTAGGCCGTGACTGGGTTCTGCCACGGCGCCGGCGCCATGGCCGTCGTTCCCGTGTCGATATAGTTGAGCAGTTTCTTGAGGAGCTTGATCTCGCCTGCCCGGTCCATTGGCTCGTCCTGTCTTCCTCTGGGTTTGTCGGAGTTTAGAACCATGACGGGGGCGATGGAAGCTTGCTGTGGGCTGGCCGGCTGCTTGAAGTGGGGTAGCAACGCGTGGCCAAGTTGTGCGTCTCGGCCGCCCATGGGGCTTGAAGTCCGGCTGCGGCCCAGGCACATCAACGTGCTGATGCACGAAACTCAACGCTCGCTGGAGATCACGCCATGGACCCCTTGCTCAACGATGATCTCAAGTCCATCCAGGAGACGGCGTGGCGGTTCTCGCGCGAGCGTGTGGCTCCAGGCTACATGCAACGCGAGGCGGAGGCGTGCGTCGACCGCGAACTGGTTCGGCAGATGGGCCAGCTGGGCCTGATTGCGCCAGAGTTGCCGGAGGCGCACGGGGGACTTGGCCTTCCCAGCCTGACGAGCGGTCTCATTCTGGAGGCAATCGGCCATGGCGATGTGAACGTTGCCTATGTGCAGCTTCTTGCCTCGCTCAACGGCAAGATCATCTCGGCACATGGCCAGCCGGCACTGGCCGAGGAATGGCTGCCAAAGCTGGTTGCCGGAGAGGTGGTCATGAGCCTGGGCTTGACGGAGCCGCGCGGGGGATCGGATGCCGCCAACCTCATCCTGTCAGCGCGGAAGGACGGCAATCGATACATTCTGCGCGGGGAGAAATCCTCGATCAGTATGGCCGACCAATCCGATGCCATCGTGCTGTTTGCGCGCACCGGTCCGGTCGAAGCCAAGGCCCGTGGTGTGAGTGCCTTTCTGGTGCCAACGAAGACGGCGGGGATCACAACACAGCGTTATCGCGATCTCGGCAGCCATGCCGTCGGCCGCTGCTCGATCTTTTTCGACGATGTGGTCGTGCCGGAGTCGCATCGCCTTGCCGACGAGGGCGCAGGTTTCATCCAGGTCATGCAAGGTTTCGATTTCAGCCGGGCCTTGATCGGGCTGCAGGTGCTGGGATCTGCGCAGGCGTCGCTCGAGGAAAGCTGGGCCTACGTGCAAGAGCGTCACGCGTTCGGTGCGCCGATTGCGCGCAACCAGGGCGTAACGTTTCCGTTGGCGGAGGCGGATACGATGATCAGTGCTGCGCGCCAGCTTTGCTATCACACGCTGCGGCTCAAGGATGCGGGATTGGCGCACACGGCGGAGGCGGCGATGTGCAAGTGGCTGGCGCCAAAAACCGCCGTCGACGTGATCCACCAATGCCTGTTGACGCATGGTCATTACGGCTGGTCATTGGATCTACCGCATCAGCAGCGCCTGCGCGACGTGATGGGCCTGGAGATTGGCGACGGCACGGCACAGATCATGAAGATGATCATTGCGCGCGAGCGGCTCGGCAACCGATCGCGGTAGGCCTGCGGGCGGGCTCAACCTTCTTCGCGCAACTTGAAGCGCTGGATCTTGCCCGTCGCTGTTTTGGGCAATTCACTGCGCGCTTCGATCCAGCGAGGATATTTCCATGGGCCGGCGGCGTTCTTGACATGATCCTTCAAGGCTTCGAACAGCGCTTCATCGCCGGTTACGCCGGGTTTGAGGACGACGAATGCCCGGGGCTTCAAAAGGCCTTCTGCATCCTCCTTCGCGACGACGGCGGCTTCAAGCACGGCTGGATGGGTGATGAGGGCGCTTTCGACCTCGAAGGGCGAAACCCAGATGCCTGAGACTTTGAACATGTCGTCAGTGCGGCCGCAGTAATAATAGAAGCCGTCCTTGTCGATGCGATATTTGTCACCTGTGTGGGTCCACTCGCCGCGAAAGGTGCGGCGCGATTTTTCCCGCTGCAGCCAATAGCCGTCGGCAGCGGAGGGGCCGCGGATCACCAGTTCGGCAATTTCGCCATTGGGGACCGGTTCGCCATCGTCGTCGAGCAGGCGGGCTTCGTAGCCGGGAACCGGAGTGCCGGACGAGCCATAACGCACGTTGCCTGGACGATTGGAAACGAAGATGTGCAGCATCTCGGTGGAGCCGATGCCGTCGATGATTTCGGAGCCGACGATGGCCTGCCAGCGATTGCCGATATCCTCGGGAAGCGCTTCTCCTGCCGATGTCGAGAGTCTCAGGCGGGATGATCCAGCGCCGTGAGACAAACCGGGCGCTGCCAGCATAGCGGCAAATAACGTCGGCACGCCGCAGAACAGGGTCGGATTATATTTCTTCATGATGGCCATCACGCTTTCGGGCGTGGGCCTGTCGGGAAACAGGATGGCTGTCGCACCCACCGACATGGGAAACGACATGGCGTTACCGAGGCCGTAGGCGAAGAACAGCTTGGCGGCTGAGAAGACGACGTCTTCGGCGGAAAAACCAAGGACGCCTTGGGCGAACAGTTTTGCTGTTGCCATGAGGCTTGCGTGAATGTGGCGGGTGCCTTTGGGGGCGCCGGTCGAGCCCGACGAGTACAACCAAAATGCGACTTCGTCCGCTTGCGTTTGGGCGGCTGTCGCGTCAGGGCTGGCGTGGGCCAGAAGGTCGGCAAATTCAAGGCTATTTGCGGTGGCAGGGCCGCCTGCAACGATCACGTGCAAGTGGCGGCGGGCGGTGATGGCCTGCAATGCGGGGAGCGCGCGCTCGAGCAGTGGGGCGGATATGACGACGGCCGTGGCCCGGGCGTCCTCGATCATGTATTCCCAGGTTTCGGCCGGCAGCAGCGTGTTAATGGGGATCGGCACGACGCCAGCCTTGATGGCGCCCCAGAAGGCGACGGGCATGTCGCAGGTGTCGAGCATGATCAGAGCGATGCGATGCTCGCGTGCGATTCCAAGTTTGGGCAGAACATTGGCGAAGCGATTGCACTGCGCCGCCAGCTGCTCGTAGCTCAGGCTGGTCACTGGATCAATGAATGCGATCTGGTCGCCGCGTCCTTGCTCGACGTTGCGGTCGACGAAGTCGGATGCCGCATTATAGTGGCCAACCGGCGGCGTCCAGGCGTGGGCGGGGTCTTGGCTCGACTTGCAACGTCCTCCCGTAGTTTTCTTTTTCTGCTTCACTTTTATCGTGCCAAGCGCCTAGACGCCCAGATGATTGTGAAGCAATTTTCGGTCGCGCATGAGATCGTCGGGTTTGCCTGCAAATGCGACCTCGCCCTTGACGAGGATCACGACGCGGTCGGCGACCGCGGTCACTTCCGACACGGTCTTGTCGATGACCAGTGAGGCGATGCCGCTGTCGCGCACAACGCGAATGGTGCGCCAGATTTCATCGCGGGCGAGCGGTGCGAGGCCTTCGGTTGCTTCATCGAGGATCAGGACGCGCGGATTGGTGACCAGGGCGCGTGCGATGGCCAGCATTTGCTGTTCGCCTCCGGAGAGCTGGTGGCCGCCATTGGAATAGCGTTGGCGCAGTCGGGGAAAGAGCTCCAGCACGCGGTCCAGGGTCCATTCCCGGCTGCCGTCCAAGGCAGGGCGTGCTGCAATCTCCAGGTTCTCGCGGACGGAAAGGCTCGCCAGGATGCCGCGGCCTTCGGGAACATAGGCGATGCCCATCCTGGCAATGCGATTTGGTGCATTGCGGGTGACATCTTCGCCTGCGACGCGGACTGTGCCGGAGCGCGGACGAACGAGGCCCATGATCGTGCGGATCAATGTCGTCTTGCCCATTCCATTGCGGCCCATCAGGCCCAGGGTCTCGCCGGCGTCGAGCGTCAGGGACACGCCGCGAAGGATGTGGCTTTGGTCATAAAAGGTGTGCAGGGCGTCGGCAGCGAGGATTGGCGTACTCATGAATGCGTCGTCCGGATTGGGGATCGTTTCAATGTCTGCTCCTCGGGCCGGCTCGGTGGCTGTGACCGCAAGGCCTGCAATGGGGGACCAGGAATAGCATCAGCCGGCTTTGGCGTCATGTCCGCGGCTGCCGGTATCGTTACGTCTTCGACCTCTCGCCAGTCTTGCGTGGGTATGGTGCGGCCTGTTGGTAGCGCTCGGCGGCGGCGCGGATGCGCGGGTCCAAGGGTATCGGTCTGGCGCCTTCCTTGTACTGGGCGTTGCCGTCAACACATACACAAACGAAGCGGCCCTCAAAACACAGCCGGCCGCTGTCTTCGATCGTACACTCGATGCGGAACGCCAACGAGGTGGTCCCGACGTTCTCGATCCACACGGCAAGGAGCAGGAGATCGCGCGGGGTGGCCGGCGAGCGGAAGTCGCATTCGAGATGCACGAAGGGTGTTCCCAGGCCCCAATCGACGTTGAGCCGGTAGAAATCGACGCCGACGTGTTCCAGCATCCAGGCATCGATCGCGCGGAGTGCAAAATCTGGAAAGCGGCCGGTATAGATCATGCGCGCGGGGTCGGAATCGCCCCATGTCGGCTGTAGCCGGTGTATGAACGGGGACGAAGACGGCGTGGTGCGCATGGTATTTGACATTGCGGCGGCCTTACTGTGTCTGCGGCGGCAAAGAGTTCGCCGTCGCAATGCCGGGGTGGATGCCTGCTGCGGTTGCTGGGCGGGGCCACGACGTGCTCGAGGCGAGGGCCGGGGTGTCGGTGGCTTCTGGTGCTTGGCGATTGCTGGGCATGCTTTGGGTGCTGGATCTGCCTGCGGTCCGGCTGTCAGCGGATGATAGCTTTCGGGTGTCGGCTTTGCGAGCCTCCATGGCGCTCGACGCGCCGTCAAGGCGAGCGGACTTGCAGATCGCTAACGATGGTTGGCAAGGGGTGAATAATGATCACTGTGCTGGGTTCCATCAATATCGATATGACTTTTCCGCTCGAACATTTGCCTGCAGCGGGTGAAACCGTGTTGACGGCTTCGGCGCATTCGGCCCTTGGCGGAAAGGGCGCGAACCAGGCGGTGGCGGCAGCACGGGTCGGTGCTGACGTACGGTTCATTGGATGCGTTGGGGCAGATGCCTTCGGCGAGCGGGCACGGCGGGAGCTGGCGCAAACCGGCGTCGATGTCAGCGGGCTTGCGGCGAGCGAGGCTCCGACGGGGTTGGCTTCGATCTTTGTCGATCGCGTAGGTCGGAACGCCATCGCGGTGGCTTTGGGCGCGAACGGGTCTGTGACGGCTGATATGCTTCGGGCACCAGCATCGAAGCGCGGCAGTTTGCTTGTCATGCAGATGGAAATTGCGACGCATGAGGTTGCAGCCGCCATCGTCCAGGCGAAACGCTTTGGCATGCGGGTTCTGCTCAATCTCGCGCCGGCGAGGCCATTGCCGATCGAGGTGTTGCAGCAGGTCGATATCCTCGTGCTGAACGAGCACGAGGCGGCGGCGTTGATCGGTTATCTGGACCCCCGGATAGACGCCGGGGCAGCTCAGCCGATCGAGCAATTGCGCGTCATCGGTGCTGCCACGGGTGGTGCTGTCATCATAACCCTTGGATCGGAAGGCGCTGTGTTGCTTTTCGAAGGGACCACTTGGCAATTCTCTGCTCTGGCCGTCACCCCCATCGATACGACGGGGGCGGGCGACTGTTTCGTCGGCAACGTTGCTGCGGCGTTGTCGATGCACATGAGCCTGGTCGATGCGGTGGGCCGTGGAGTTGTCGCTGGTTCGCTCGCGTGTCTGGGACTTGGCGCGCAGGCGAGCTATCCCGGCCTGGCCGACATCGAGGCAAAGTTGGACCAGATGCCACCACCGCGGACCCTCGGAGGCCAGTCATGACGCGGCAGAAGATCCTGATCGATTGTGATCCGGGGCATGATGATGCCGTAGCAATTCTATTTGCGCATCATCATCTCGATCTGGTCGGCATCACGACCGTGCACGGCAACAACAGCCTGGAGAACGTGACGCGCAATGCGCTTTCGGTTCTGGAGCTGGCCGAGATCGATGTTCCGCTGGCGATGGGGGCCTGTGCGCCGCTGGCTCAGCCGCTGGCAGCAAGTGCCGGGGTGCATGGTGCGCGAGGCCTCGATGGCGCCGATCTTGGAGAGCCAACCCGCAAGCCAATCGAGACACATGGCGTCGATTTCATCATCGAAATGGCGCGACACTATCGTGGCGAGCTGGTTCTGGCGGCGATCGGACCGCAGACGAATGTGGCGATGGCGTTGCGGCGTGAGCCCCGTCTGAAGGCTTGGCTGAAAGAGATCACGGTCATGGGCGGATCGACCGAGCGGGGCAATGTCACGCCGGCTGCCGAATTCAACATTCACTGCGATCCGGAATCGGCCTGGGCGGTCTTCAATAGCGGCATTGCGATCCGCATGGTCGGGCTCAACGTCACCCGGCGGGCAGGCGTGAATGACGCCGACATTGCGCGGTTGATGACGTCGGGCCGCAAAGTTGCGGGTGTTGTCGGTGACTTGTTGGATTTCTATCTAGCGCGGCAGCGCGAGCGGCGCGGAGCCGCGGTGGCGCCCATGCACGATGTCTGCGCGATCGTGCCGTATGTGGACGAGAAACTGTTGAGCTATGTCCCGGCTTGGGTGGATATCGAACTCGCAGGGCGCCATACGCGCGGCATGACAGTGTGTGATCTTCCAGCCCGAGCGGGCGCGGTTGGTCAGGATGGCGAAGTGCGCACGAACGCCCTGGTTGCAGTCGATGCCCGCAGCCAGGACCTCATCGAACTGGTTGTCGACACGCTCGTTGCCTACCCCTGATTACGAGATGTCGTCTGCAGTCCGGCTGTGAGTGAGGACGGCTCACACCTTCGATTTTCCGGTCAGTGCGGCGATCTCTTCGGGCGTCAGGCCAGCTTCCTGCAGGGCGTCGGCCGTGTGCTCGCCAAGGGCTGCCGCAAAACCGCCAGCCTTGGTGGCCGAGCGTGACATGCGGAACGGAGGATTGAGCGCCTTGAAGCTGCCGCCCTTGTCTTCGACGACAGTGAACGCATCGCGGTGGGCGAGTTGGGGATCGCGGACGACCTCGGCAACGGTGCGGTAGGCGGATGCTGGGACTGTGTGGCGCTCGAGTGCAGCCAAAACCTCCTGGCTGGTCAATGTGCGCGACCACTCCTCGAACTCGTCCATGAGCTCTGCCCAGTTGCCGCGCCGGTCCATGTATTTCGCGAAGCGGGGGTCTGTGAGCCAGTCCTCGCGTCCTGCCGCAGCGGCAACGCCCTGAAACGTCCGCTCGCTGGCAATGGCCATGTGGATATAGCCGTCCTTGGTCGCGACGGGGCTGAAGATCGGTCGCTTTGGCGGGGGCGGTAGTGTGAACTGGGCGGCCTGCATTTCCGTGAGCGTCAACGTCAGCATGCTTTCCAGCATGGAGACGTCGAGGTGCTGTCCTTCACCGGTCATGTGTCGTTGATTGAGGGCTGCCATGATGGCGCCGAAGGCATAGGTGCCGGTCAAGACGTCGGCGATATAGATGCCGCAGTTGTCGGGCTGCGTGCGGCCGGGCTGGTAGGCCATATGGGCCAGATCATAGCCGGAGGCGGCATGGATCACGGGCGCGTAGGCTGCGAGTTCGGCCGAGGGGCCGGTCTGTCCGTAGCCGGAAATCGAGCAATAGATGACACGCGGATTGACGGCTGAAACAGCGGCGTAGTCGAGGCCAAGCCGTTTGGTTACGCCGGGTCGGTAATTCTCGACGACGACGTCTGCCTTGGCGGCGAGCGCCATTGCGGCTTTCTGTGCGGCCTTGTCCTTGAGGTCGAGCACGACGGAGCGCTTGCCCGCATTGAGCTGGCCGAAGCTTGTCGACGCGTTCGCGCGGAGCGGCGGGCGCGAGCGCATCATGTCGCCTTCCGGCCCTTCGATCTTGGTCACGTCGGCGCCGATGTCTGCCATCAGGCGTGTGCAGTGGGGCCCTGCAATCGTGGTCGTGAGATCGAGGACCTTGAGCCCTTTGAGTGCTGCTCGCTGCATTTCGCCTTCCTGTTGTTAAGCCGTTTCGGCACCGTCGCGCCAACGTTCCAATCTTCGCCGCCCTATGGCAAGCGCAATTGGGCCGCGCCGGGCCTGCAAGATGAATAGTCTAGTGTTTGCCACCCGTCTCCAGCGCTGGGATCAGGCCCAGGCGTTGGCGTGCGGACCATCGCGTCATCATCAACAGGGCGACCACGGCCAGGCCGCCAGCCAGGCCGATCCAGATGCCGACGCCGCCCAAGCCAGCGCCAAACGCCAGCCCGGCGCCGAGCGGCAGGCCGATGCCCCAATAGCCAGCCAGGGCGAACAACATGGGAACGCGCGTATCATGCAGGCCCCGCAGCATGCCGCCACCGACGGCCTGTGCGCCGTCGGCAATTTGGAATACGGCTGCCAGGAACAGGAACGTGGTCGCCACCTGAATGACCGCGCTGTTTCCAGGCTTGGATGTATCGAGAAACAGCGAGATCAGGGCTTCGGGGATGAGGAACATGACCAGCGCCATGGCGGCCATGAAGGTGGTCGCCATGGCGAACGCCGCCCAGCCCGCACGCCGGATCGCATCGAGGTCATGGGCGCCAAAAGCCAGCCCGACCCGCACGGTCGCAGCTTGGCCGATCCCGAGCGGTACCATGAAGGTGAGGGATGCAATCTGGATGGCGATGGCGTGGGCTGCCAATTCCGTCCTGCCGATCAAGCCCATCAGAAAGACGGCCGCACTGAAGACCGTCATCTCGAAAAGCAGGGTGGCCGCCATGGGCAACCCCAGCCGCCAGATTCGGGCTAGTCGCTGCCAGTTCGGTGTCCATAGCCCGGCGAACAGGCGATAGGTTCGGAATTGGGAATCGAGCTGGACCGCGAGCACCATGCCGATGGCCATGACCGAACTTGCGAGCAAGGTGGCCAGACCCGATCCGACAATGCCCAAACCCGGTGTGCCGCATTGGCCCAGCATCAGGCACCAGTTGCCGGCGGCGTTCAGGACGATACCCGCAAGCGCCAGGATCAGGCCCCAGAACGGTCGCTCGAGAGTGGCGACGAAGGCGCGCAAGATCAAGAAGACCCAAATGGGCAAGAGTGACCACTGCAGGGCGGCGAGGTAGACGCCGGCATCGCGGGAGAGGGCGGGGTGCTGGCCCATGGCGCGCAATATGGTCTCCGCATTCCACAAGATCAGCCAGCTCGGAATGGCCAGAATGACGGCGCTCCATAGGCCTTGGTGAACGGTGTGGGCGACGCTTCTGCGCGCCAGCGGGGCTCGGCCCAGGGTGCGGGCGATCATGGGCGATATGGCGTTGAGCAAGCCAACGCCGATGATGAGGGCGATGAAGAACAGATTGGTGCCCAGGGAGCCCGCCGCGACGGTGTCGGGGCCCAGGCGGCCCATCATGACGACATCGGTGACGCTCATGGCAATCTGGGCCACGTTGGCAAGTGCCAACGGCCAGCTCAACGCGAACAGCGCGCGCAGCTCCTTCCACCAGCCATTCGTGACGGCTGGTTCCTGACGCCGGATCTTTAGCATGTCGCCTCGTAGCCCGTGGCACTGGCTGGGTCCAGCAGCATGTGCAGGCTGGTAGGATGGGCCTACTGCAGATTGGCGACGCAGTCCGCGTAGGCCGGTATTGTTTCGATGAAGCCACCAGTCTTCAGGCTTTGGGCCAAACGATCGAAACCCGTTGGCGAGATTGTCGTGTCGGTCGCCCAAAGACCGGCATCGAGATAGCGGATGTAGGCGCGTTCAAGGTCCTGCTTGGCGATTTGCGGGTAGTAGGGGGCAACCAAGCGGGCCAGTTCGCCGGCGCCGTTGGCGGTCAGCCAGGCCTGCATACGGGCGATGGCGCGGGTCATGCCAGACAAGGCGTCGCGGCGGCGGGCGATGCCGTCGCGGGTGGCGAGAAACGTCGTGTAGGAGGTCTCGCCGCGGGCGCTGGCTGCGTGCACGATGCGTCCCTTGCCTTCGCGTTCGGCGCGCGCCGCGAAGGGTTCGAACATCTGCGCAACGTCGAGCGTGCCTTCGCCGAGGGCTGCGAGGTTGGCGTCCATGGTGCGATCGGGGATGCGGTCGATGCGGGCAGGGTCGATGCCAAGCTCTCGCAAATCGTGCTGCAGGCAGAGCCAGGGCGTGGGAACTTCACTGACAGAGGCAAAGCGCAAAGTGGCGAGGTCTTGGAGCTTGAATGTGGGGAGGCGCGGCTGGGCGACAAGGTAGAACGGGTCGCGGCGGACGACCTCGCAAAAGGCCGTCAGGCCAACACCGGGATGTTCGTTGCGGTCCTTCATGACACGCATGGGACCGCCCCAGCTGACATCCAGGCTGCCATCGACCAGGCCGGCTGTGGCAGAGCCGGGGGTGGCCGAGTTTACCAATTCAACGTCGAGGCCTTCATCGGCGAAGTATCCGAGTTCAAGTGTCGCATAGAACGGACCATAGAAGGCGGCACGGAAGTTCTCCGACATTCTGATGCGTTGCATGCGGTGCTACCTTTTTTAGTGCTGTTGCGGACGACCGCCCGCCTGAGGGGCGCTGAAGCCAATTGGCGGGCAGGGATCATTGTTGCTTGATGCGATGGCGTTGGCCAGTGTGACATGGACCAAGGTCGTGTGCGGGGCTAGCGTGCCCCGGTGCACAGACTCGTGTGCCGATCGCAAAATTAGCTAAAGTGGCCGGCAGGCTTCGAGCGTACGTTGAGATCGACGGATCGCTCGGACAACAAGAGCGAAAATTTGGCAGGTCAGGGGAGGGCAGCACAGTGGCTCGCAAATCATTACGGCAGCGTGTGACAGCCGGCGAACAGGTGCTTGGCGCCATGGTATTCGAGTTCTTCTCGCCCGGCATGGCGCAAGTGCTGGTTCATGCCGGCGCCGAGTATGTCATCTACGACATGGAGCACACGGGCATCTCGCTGGAGACGATCAAGGCGCAGGTGGCGCACTGCCGCGGCCTCCCCATTGCGCCAATGGTGCGGGTGCCGCGGGGGGAATACCATTTTCTGGCGCGTGCGCTCGATATCGGCTGCCAAGGTGTCATGGTGCCGATGGTCAACAGCGGGGAGGAAGCACGCGCGATCGCGGAGGCAACTCACTATCCGCCAAAGGGCCGGCGTGGGGCCGCGTTCGGGTTTGCGCATGACGATTATGCGGGTGGTGACCCGCTGGCAAAGATGCGGGCAGCGGATTCGCGCAACCTGGTGATTGCGCAGATCGAGACAGAGCGGGGGCTGGAGGCGGTCGACGAGATCGCGGCTGTGGACGGCATCGACGTGCTCTGGGTCGGGCACTTCGACCTCACCAATTTCCTCGGCATCCCCGGTCAATTCGATAACCCGATCTACATCAATGCGGTCAAGCGCGTGGTGGCGGCGGGGCGTCGCCACAAGAAGGGGCTGGGCTTCATGGCGTCGGACGCCAATTGGGCCAAACAATACAAGCGGTTGGGATTCAACATGCTGGCGACGGGGCCAGACCACGCGTTGTTGATGGCGGGCGTGCAAGGCGTGCTATCCTCGGTCAAATAGTGCGCGCAACATCAAGCTCGAACTGACGCGCTGCGTGAACGGTCACCATCCCGCGGGTCTCGATGACGGGACCTGTTTTTCGCTTTGAGGACGCCTGCCATGCCTGAGACGCCTGCTGCAAACGAAGCCCTTGAACGGGTGCGGAGCTATCACGAAGAGCTCACCGCGATCCGCCGGGACATTCATGCGCATCCCGAGCTTGGTCTCGACACGCACCGGACGGCCGACGTCGTGGCAGGTCTGCTCGAATCGTGGGGTATCGAAGTGCATCGCCTGGTCAATGGCGCGGCGGTGGTCGGTGTGCTGCGGTCCGGCAATGGTCCGCGCTCGATCGGCATCAGGGCGGACATGGATGCGCTGCCGATTCACGAGGCGACGGGCGTCGCCTACAAGAGCATGACTCCGGGCGTGCAGCATGCCTGCGGGCATGACGGACATACGACGATGCTGCTGGGTGCCGCCCGCTACCTTGCCGAGACCCGCAAATTCAATGGCACTGTCAACTTCATCTTTCAGCCCGGCGAGGAAGGCATGGGTGGGGCGCTCGCCATGCTGGACGATGGCCTGCTGGAGAAGTTTCCTTCGAACGAGCTTTATGGGCTGCACAACCGGCCGGGCGCGCCGATCGGTCACTTCTCCATCACGCCCGGCACGGCGATGGCGGGCGGCGCGTTCTTCGACATTACGGTGAAAGGTCGCGGTGCGCACGGTGCGCGACCGAATGCGGCCGTCGACCCGGTCGTGGCTGCCTGCCATATCGCGACGGCGCTGCAGACGGTGGTGTCGCGCAATCTGACGCCTGGGGACATGGGCGTGCTCAGCATCACCAAAATCGATGGCGGGGATGCCTATAATGTTATTCCGGAGCGTGCGCGGATGGGCGGCACGGTTCGAGCGATGAAGCGTGAGACGCTGTCGCAGATCGAGGTGGGTCTGAAGCGGGTTGCCAAGGGTGTGGCCGAAGGTCTCGGCGCGCAAGCCGATGTGGACTGGCGGCTGATTTTTGCGCCGCTTGTCAACGCTGAGGGGCCGACGCAGGCGATTGCCGATACGGCAGCGGAACTGGTCGGCGAGGCGGCGGTCGAGCGCGACAAGGCACCGGCTTCGGCATCTGAAGATTTCGCGTTCATGCTGGAGAAGGTGCCGGGCGCCTACATCAATCTCGGTAACGGCGAGAAAAGCGCGTCGGTGCACAACGACCGCTACGACTTCAACGACGAGACGATACCGTTCGGCTCGACATTGTTCGCGCGACTGGTGGAGCGGACGCTGGTGCCGGAGCCGGGCGCTGCGTGAGCAGACTGCGCGACGGCCTTTGGGCACGTTTGCGTGGCTGTGACACGAGGCCGAGCAGGGTCAGGCCTGCTCGGCGCCGAGGGCTTCGCCGAAGCGCACGCCGCGACCAGGAGCGGCCGCGAAGAGCGCGTGCGTATAGGGATGTTGCGGGTCTGAGAAGATCTCGCCCGTGGCGCCCGTCTCGACGACAATGCCGTTCTGCATCACGGCGATGCGATCGCAGATCTGGGCGGCAACGCGCAAATCGTGCGTGATGAACAAGACCGCGAGGTCGAACCTCTTGCGGACGTCGTCCAAGAGGCGCAACACCTGAGCCTGGACGGAAACGTCGAGTGCGGAGACGGCTTCGTCGGCGATCAGGATGGTGGGCTCCATCGCCAAGGCGCGGGCGATGGCGATGCGTTGGCGTTGGCCGCCGGAGAACTGGTGTGGGTAACGGTCGAGGGCGTCGGGCGATAGGCCCACGAGCTGCATCAAGGTGCCGGCACGCTCCAGGGCGCTTTCTCGCTTCTCGCCGAAATTGACGGGACCTTCTGTGATCGAGGCGCCGACAGTGCGTCTCGGGTTGAGCGAACGATTGGGGTCCTGGAAAACGATCTGCACGGCTTTGCGGTGGGGGCGAAGCTGGCGCTCGGGCAAATGCGCGATATCTAGGTCGCCGATGCGGACAGCGCCAGCGGTCGGCTCGATCAATCTGGCAATGCAGCGGGCGACCGTGGTCTTGCCGGAGCCGGATTCGCCGACGATGCCGAGTGTCTCGCCGCGGCGCACTTCAATGGTCACGTCGTCGGCGGCTTTGACGGTGCGCCCGCCCCCGAACAAGAATCCCGCGGAGCGGTATGTCTTTGAAAGGTGCTCTGTCGAGAGCGCCACCTGACTGGTTTTCGGCGTTCGCTTCGGCGGTTCGAGGCTTGGCACCGAGGCCATCAGCATCTTGGTATACTCTTCGCGCGGCGCGAACAGGATTTCGTCACGCGTACCGGCCTCGACCACACGCCCGCCCTGCATGACGACGACGCGATGGGCGATCTCGGCGACGACGCCGAAATCGTGGGTGATGAAGAGCACGCCGGTGCCATGGCGCTCCTGCAACTCGGCGATCAACTTCAGGATCTGCGCTTGCGTGGTGACATCGAGAGCTGTCGTCGGTTCGTCGGCAATCAGCAACACCGGATCGAGGACCAGGGCTGCCGCAATCATCACGCGCTGGCGCTGGCCGCCCGAAAGCTGGTGAGGATAGGCGTCGAGGCGTTCCTCCGGATTGCGGATGCCGACGAGGTGCAACAGCTCGAGCGTGCGCGCCTTGGCGGCGTTGGGCAGCATGCCACGATGCTCGCGCAAGACCTCGCCGACCTGCCGCTCGATGGTTTGGAGCGGATTGAGCGAGGTCATCGGCTCTTGGAAGATGATCGAGATGCGGTTGCCGCGCACCTCACGCATTTGCCCCTCGCGGATCTTGAGGAGGTCGCGGCCTTCAAAGAAGATCTCGCCGGAAGGGTGGAAGGCTGCGGGATAGGGCAGAAGCCGCGTGATGGAGAGCGCGGAGACGGATTTGCCCGATCCCGACTCGCCAACGAGGGCCACCGTTTCGCCCTTCTGAATGGTGAACGAGACGTGGTCGACGGCGCGCGTCACGGTTCTGGCGGAGCGGAAGTCGACCGAGAGATCGCGCACCGTCAACAGCGTTTCTTCTGACGGATGCGTGCTCATTGGAAGATCTTCCTGGGGTCGAACGCATCACGGACGGCTTCGCCAATGAAGATCAGCAACGCCAGCAGCAGGGCGATGGAGAAGAAGGCGGAGAGCGCCAGCCAGGGCGCCTGCAGGTTGGCTTTGCCCTGCAACAGCAATTCTCCGAGAGACGGCGAGCCGGGCGGAAGGCCGAGGCCAAGGAAATCAAGTGCGGTGAGAGCCGTGACCGAGCTCGACATGGCGAAGGGGAGGAAGGTCAGTGTCGCCACCATGGCGTTCGGCAACAGGTGTTTGAACATGATGCGCACGTTGGAGAGGCCAAGGGCGCGGGCCGCCTTGATGTATTCGAAGTTGCGCCCGCGCAGGAACTCGGCGCGCACGACGCCAACCAGGCTCACCCAGTGGAACAGCAGCAGGATTCCGAGCAGCGTCCAGAAGCGCATGATGATGCCGTCCAGCCAGCGGACGTAACCGGCGACCAAGCCGATCAGCAGGCCGATCGAGATTGAGATCAGCGAGACGGTGAGGCCCACGATCAGGGACACGCGGGCGCCGTAGACCACGCGGCTGTAGACATCACGACCGAGGCTGTCGGTGCCAAAGCGGTAGCTGACGGGGATTTTCTTGCCCTCGTCATCGCGGATGGTGGCGGTAAAGCCCGGCTCCTTGTTGCGCACGGACGGATTGATCTCGGCGGGGTCGCGTGTTCCCAACAGGGGGCGAAGGTGCCAAGCGCCACCATCAAGGCAACCAGGAAGCCGCCGAGCAGGACGCTCGAATTGCGAGCGAGCTGGCTCCAGATCGACGGGCGCGTGCGCAGCGGGGTGGAGTCGACGATGGCCATCAGTAGCGGATCCTCGGATCGAACAGCGTGTAGGCGACGTCGACCGCCAGATTGACCATGACGTAGGCCAGGGAGAAGAGCAGAATGACGGCCTGGATGGTCGGGTAGTCGCGGGCGAGGACGGCATCGACGGTGAGAAGGCCCAAGCCGGGCAGTGTGTAGACCGACTCGGTCACGACGACGCCGCCGATCAGCGTGGCGAAGGTCAAGCCGATGACGGTCAAGATCGGCACGGCTGCATTGGCCAGCGCGTGGCGTACCAGGACCTTCAATTCCGACTGGCCCTTGGCGCGGGCGGTGCGGATGTAGTCCTCGTGCAGGACCTCGAGCACGCTGGTGCGGGTCATGCGGGCGATCAGCGCGATGAAGACGATCGACAGCGTCAGCGCAGGCAAGATCAGGCGCTGCAGCCAACCTCCGATTCCCTGGCTGATATACTGGTAACCCTGCACGGGCAGCCAATCGAGGCGGACGGCAAAGACGTAGATGAGAACGTAGCCGACCACGAACACGGGCACAGAGAAACCGAGAACGGAAAAGCCCATGACGGTCCGGTCGATCCAACTGCCCTGGGTGTATGCGGCAAGCGTTCCGAGTGGGACGGCGATCAGGACGGTGAGGACGATGGTGAGGAGCGAGAGGGCCACGGTCGGCTCGAAGCGCTCGACGATGAGCGCTGCGACCTTCTTCTTGTAGAAGAACGACTCGCCGAAATCGCCTTTGGCCATATTGCCGATCCAGCGCACGAACTGGGTGACGATGGGTTGGTCAAGGCCAAGCTTCTGGCGGATTTCGGCAATCTGCTGATCGTTGGCAAAGTCGCCGGCGATGATGGCGGCGGGGTCGGCGGGATTGAGGCGCAGCATCAGGAAGATGAGCACGGCGACGATCAGCATCACCGGAATGGCTGCAGCAATGCGTTTGAGGAGGTAGCCGGCCATCGGGCATCCTGGTCGAAGCGTTTACGGGGGAGCGGCGCACCGCAACGCGTGCACTGATGCGATACGCAGGCGAAGGCTGCGGCGAAGTCGAAATGACGAGGCAAGGCGCCGGGCCTGCCGCAAGGACAGGCCGGCCCGGCGCGTCGCTGCTACTTCTTCTCGATGTTCCAGAGGACCGGGACGCCTGCTGTCTGGAGCATTCCCGACACGTTGTCGCGATGCGCCATCAAGCTGTACCATTGGCCCAGGTGGACGTGGGTCGGATATTCGCGCCAGCGCGCCTGGAGCGCCTTCACGATCTCGAGCTGCTTGGCCTGATCCGTTGCGCGCGCAAACTGATCGCGAAGATCCTCGATCTGCTTGTCGCAGGGCCAGCCGAAGAGCGCCTTATCGCAGCTCGCGTTCAAGAACGCCATGGCGACGGGGTTGAAGAGGTCACCTGCTGTCCACGACGTGATGAAGGCGTTCCAGCCGCCCTTGGACGGCTCGTCCTTTTTCGAGCGGCGCGCGACCAGTGACTGCCAATCCATGGACTGCATGTCGACCTTGAAGCCGGCTTTTTCCATCAGGGATTTGGCAACCGGTGCCAGGTTGGTGAGCACCTGCAGGTCGGTGGAATGCATGAGCACCACCGGAGTGCCGTCGTATCCGGCTTCCTTCAAGAGCTCGCGCGCCTTCTTCATGTTCGATTCCAGCAGCCCCTCCATGTGGGCGTCGGTCTCGAAGGGCATGCCGCAGACGAACAGTGCCTTGCACAGCTTGTAGTAGTCGGGGCTGCCAACGACGGCCTTGACGAAGTCCTCCTGGTTCAGGGCGTAGAGCACGGCCTGGCGGATCTTCGGGTTGTCGAACGGCTTGTGCAGCGTGTTGAAGCGAAAGGTGAACTGGTTGCCGGCCGGATTGAAGTTGAACTGCTTGACGCCTTTGCCGCCCTTGATCAGCGGATAAAGGTCGTGGGGCGGCGCTTCCAGAATGTCGACTTCGCCGCCCAGCAGGGCGTTGACGGCTTGCTGGTGATCGCGGATCGGCAGCCATTCGACGGCGTCGACCTTGACCACCTTGCCACCGGCCAGACCCGACGCCGGCTCGGAGCGCGGCACGTATTTGTCGAACTTCTTGTAGACGATCTTGGAGCCCGGCTTCCACTCGTCCTTGGCGAAGACGAACGGGCCGGACCCGATGAAGTCCTTGATCTGCTCATTGGGCGGGGTGTCGGCGACCCGCTTCGGCATCATGAATGGTACGTTCGACGACGGCTTACCGAGCGCCAGCGTGACGAGGCCGGTGGCAGACTTCAATTTCATGACGATGGTTTTGGCGTCCTTCGCCGTGAGGCTCTCGACGAAGCTCATGAGCTTCTGGCCCATGGCGTCCTTCTTGCCCCAGCGATTGATGGAGGCAACGCAGTCCTCGGCGGTGACCGGCGCGCCGTCGTGCCAAGTCAGGCCGTCGCGCAGCACCATCGTATGGGTGAGATTGTCGGCGGAAACGTCGTACTTGCCGACCATCTGCGGCTGGACCTTGCCGTTCGCATCCATGGCGAACAGCGTGTCATAGACCATGTAGCCGTGATTTCGCGAGATGTAGGCCGTGGTCCAGATTGGATCGAGGATCTTGACGTCCGAGTGCGGCACGAACTTCAACGTCTTCTGGGCGGCGGCGCCAACGGCGGAGGCAGCGAGCAGTGCTGCACTGAAGGCGAGTTTGTAGGTCCACTTCATATACGCTTCTCCCTTTGAGTACCCGTCGACGGCTCGCTCGAGGGCCACCGAAAGATCACCCGGCCAACTGTGCCGATGCCTGATGCGACGTCAAGCCTTGGAGGCATGAAAGTTCAGGCCCAAGACGGCGGATGGGCGGTCATTTTGCAGTGAAATCAGGCAAAGCACTGATCGCAACCGGGATCGCGGGCGGGGCTACGAGCTTGGCGACCTCGGCATCACGCGGACGCCGGCGCGCAATTTGCGGTATTCAAGCTCGGTGTGGTCGATGGCGACAGGGCCCGGCGCCTTGGCAACGACGATGGCGTGTGCCATGGGGCCGAAATCGGCTCGGAAGTGGACGGAGCTTTTGACGACGATGATCGGAAGCGCCTCAGGCACGAGGCCCAAGTGGCGGAAGATGGAGCTGTCGATGGTTTGCGCGGTGCGCGATGCGACGGCGACCAGAACGCCCTGCGGTTGCACTTCGAGCAGTGCGGTCAAGCCCAGATCGACTGGCATGCCAGCTTTCATGGCACCGACGCCAGTCCAGCCGTCGGAGCGGGCGCGCAGGACGCGGGCATCGGTGATCACGGGCTCGTCCCCGGGCAGCCGTTTGCCGCCGATGGAGAAGCGGGCGATGGTGCCTTCGCCAGCGTCATGTGCAGCTTGAGCTGTCTCGGGATCGATCATTGCGCCGATGACACTGCCTTTGGCTGCGGCTGCGAGCAGCGCTCGGAGGACGCCGGTCGTGTCGCCGGGCCCGCCGCCCCCTGGATTGTCCTGGGTATCGGAGATCACGACCGGCTTGGTGGCGCCTTGCGTGAGGGCGAGGGCGCGTTGGACAGCCTCGGATGCAGAATAGAACTCGGGAAGGAATTCGGCTTCGCGGCCGGCGATTTCGGCTGCCAGTGTGGCGGCGGCGGCATCAGCTGCAGCTTGGGTGTCGGCATAGGCCATTACGCTTGGGCCGCAATCGGCGAAATCGGCATGGGGGAAGCCCGAAGCAAACGACAGGCCCCACAGGCCCGGTGTGCTGCGTTCAAGGGCGGGGATGCGGCTCAAATAGATATCGCGTGCGGGGGAGAACTCCGTGCAGCCGCCATTGATGGGAATGAGGAAATCGAGTTGCCGGAAGGCTTTGGCCGGGCGCTTGCCTGTCTTGATCAGGCGCAGCAGGCCGTTTGCCGCTCTGGCGCCGGTCTCGGCCATATCGATGTGCGGGTAGTGGCGATACATGTCGATATAGTCGGCGTTTTCGACCATGGCGGCGGTGACGTTGGCATGCAGGTCGAGGGGAACGGCAACCGGTAGAGCGGGACCGAAGCGTTGGCGGATGCGCTTCAGTAGTTCGCCTTCGCCGTCGTCGACGTGTTCGGCGACCATGGCGCCGTGCAGTTCGAGGAGGAGGCCGTCGACGGGGCCGGCGGCAGCCAGGCGATCGAGGATTTCGCCGGCAATACGCTCGTAGGCGTCTTCGGTGACATGAGCCGAAGGCGTTGCCATGCACCACAACAGCGGTACGATCTCGGCCCCTGCCTCGCGCAGCACGGTGATGGCGCCGGCCACTGGGAGCTTCTTGCCCTCGACGTGGCGCAGCATTTCGGCACCCTTGACCAGAGGCGGGAAGCTTTTGGCTTCCTCGAAGGCGCGATAGTCGGCCTTCAGGGGCGCGAAGGTGTTGGTTTCGTGCTGAAATCCGGCTACTGCGATGCGCATGCTTGTGCTCGACTGGGTTTGGGATCACTTCTAGCGATCTGATGATAGCGCGGTATGACGGCGCGGTGCTGGTGTGATGTTAGAGATTTTTCGATAGCTTGCGCACCGGTCGTGTTCATTGGCGCAAGGATCGACTTGTGGCTTTGGCGCGCTGGCGCTAAACGACGTGACATCTGGCTCTGTGTTCGATCGGTGGTTTGGGCTGGCGGTGGCTGGTCTGGCGCTTCAGGGTGAGACAGAGACCTGCGTGGGCACTTCTGCCACGCCGACGGCCCGATGGGAGCCGAACGGCGTTGCGACTTGGGTGTCAACGGCACGGATGGGTGGCCGAGTGGTTTATGGCACCGGTCTTGAAAACCGGCGTGGGTGCAAGCCCACCGGGGGTTCGAATCCCTCCCCATCCGCCAAATCGCCTTTGATTTAATTAAGAAAACTTCTGTTTCAGCATCACCGCCCTAGCATCCGCCCTAGCAATTCGACGCGCTCACATGCGTTCAAATGCGGACACGCATTGCTCCAAAGTTTGATATCGTTGCTCGTTGCAGTTTGTTGGGGGAATGCATGGACCGGCCGGGAAGTACGGCGAACCCTGATCGTTGCGCAGCCGGCAGGTCGCAGCTTGCTACGGTCGCTGCAGTTGCGATAGGGAGCATCGTAGCCACTGAGGTGTTTTCTCAGTCAGACATCACGCCGGACCAAAAAGCATGGGTCGACGCTTCGTGTTCTAGAGCCCTCGGGCCCTCACTCTGGCGGGATTGCGTGAATAGGGAAGTGGAGGCCTTTCGGCGCCCCAACTGGCCAAGCTTGTCAAGGTTGACGCCAAATCAAAGGCAGTGGCTTTCAGACTCCTGCTCACGCGCACTCGGACCCAGCCTCTGGCGAAACTGTGCTGAACGAGAGATCTCTGCATTAGTTCAATCCGCTCCGGTCAACCTCAATCGCTATTCGAAAACCGACAGGAAATGGTTAGAGAAGGCTTGTTCCCGAGCTTTGGGACCGTCCCTTTGGCGCGACTGCATTGTACGGGAAGCGAAGGCCCTTCAGCCGACATCACCAATCGGCCACTCTGGCAGGGATGCGCCTGCTGCTGCACAACGGCCGGCACAGTCCGTGGCCCCCCGTCCTTCGATCAAGGCTGCCCCAAAACCTGCAGAGATCGCGTCATATCCTCCCCAAGTCCCAACATGGCCAAGATGGAAGTCCGCACACCATCCCGTAATCCCATCAGGCCTTGGGCACTGACTAAGCCCTCAGAATTTGTTCCGCGCGGTGGGCGCCATCTGTCTATCTCGTGGTAGCGGGCGCTTCCGCTCAGCATAGGAACGGCCTTGGCAGCATGGGCTCTGCAGTCGCGGTGTCAGACCTCCACGCATTGACGAACTGCCATGTAGTGGAGAAGTCGAGCTACATCGCTATTATTGATAGAGACACAAACCTCGTATTGCCAGCATCGTTGATGCAAGCGGACCCATCCACCGATCGTTGCATCTTAATCGTTGCGGGGCAGTTGAAACCGATATTGTCGGTAAGAAGGGCGGACGACTTGGTCGTAGGAGAGCGCGTTTATACGATTGGTAACCCGTCAGGACTGACCAAGACACTCGGCGAAGGGTTGATATCTGGGCTACGGCGAGACAAAGGATCACGCTACATACAAACAACGGCGCAGATTTCAAAGGGGTCGAGTGGCGGCGCTGGTGGACGCACGAGGCGCATTGGTGAGCGTAACAACGTTTCTGCTCAAAGACGGCCAGAACCTCAATTTCGCAATTGCAGCCGAGGAGTTTGGCGATAGCGGATGGGCCAGGGCGCGCTGCTCCATCGAATGTCATGGCGCTGGAGCCTTCCGGAGCGGTCTGATCGTTTCCCGCGCCTCACGCATTAACCCGGCCAGCGCACGCCGCTCGTCCAGTATGTCATTGGCCGCCATCCCGTGCCGCCAGGCCCCATTAGCCTTTCCCATCGGTGCTCCCGCCCTCGCTCCGTGCATTCGGCACACACTCTGCCCCTTCACCGCTGGCGCTCGGCAAGGGCATCGCGGGCGCTTGCGCGCAAGGTAGCTGAGCAGCGCTGGGCTTGATGCATCAGACGGGCTTGCTGCCTCAGTCGCTTCAAGTGCATGGGATTGGCCATGATTTTCCGGGTTTCCCCCTCCCCCGTCTGACGTTGCCGACAATGGCTTGCCCTCCTCGTTCACGGTGACGTGCTGGACGGCGCGAATGCTCGCTGTTCGCCCGTCGAGCGGTAGCGTTTCAGCGCCTCGATCTGCGCAGTGAATGTGCGGGCTAGCTTGTTCAGCATATTGGAGTTGCTGTCTTGCTGCGCGATGGTCTCGCAGTGGGTTAGCCGTCGGGACGCCATGATTGCATTGTGAATGGCCGCCATCTGAGATGCGAGCAGCGCTTCCGTTGGGTCGCGCGGCCCGATTTCATGAACAACCGCCAATACAAAGTTTAGCTCCTCCTCGGTCAGCCTCTTTCCTTGCCGGGCAACATTCGCCAGTTGATCAAACAAACCGCCAGAGAACGCCATTGCTGCCCGTCGCTAGCAGATCCGCCAAGAGAATATGGCCAACAACTTTGTCTGCATGAGCAGGCTCTAAGGACGCAAACTCGCCCTTGTAGTGGACCTTGAATCGCGGAGGTGGCCGCTTGCGTCTTCGTTCAGCGGCTCGGCGGGCCGCCGCCGCCTCTTGAGGCTTGGGCTCATAATCGAGCCCGCCTTCCTGCAGCGTCTCCTTTCTGCTGACCGCCAGGTCATCAGGTCTTATTGTCATCGATCATTACCCCCTGATCGCAGCCCGCCGAGCGCGCAGCTCGGCGATTGTGGCGCCACATTTCGCCGTCATGATCCGGTGGGCCTCGGCTTCGCTGATATCCCCTGCCTTCGAGCACCATGGCGAGCCGTTCCTCGTATGCGCCAATCAGATCGGCCAGAGTGTCGGCAGGCAAAGGGCTGACTGTATTTCCCCGATCAAGTGCCTTCGCGAACAGGCAGGCCTTGGCCCGCTTCTGGAGCGACATGCCGGCTTCCTCAGCGAATTAAACGAAGAAAGCGAAATTGGCGGAGTGTGCAAGGTGGCTGCGAACGAGAACCATACTTCTCCCCCTTAATTCGCTTAGTTCGCTTTTTGCGCAACCGCAGACGTACCCTCCAGATGCCGGACTCCCGCACCGCCCTGCCGGGCCGTGCCATCTGCATGCAATGGCATCGAAATCGCTGCAGGCCGAACGCGTTTCCTTGTCGAAGACAACGGGGCGGAGATTCCGAGTTGACCGTCGGCTGGGGCAGACCCTTTCGAGCGTCCATGGCCTTGGCGAAGCTCCCTCGAGCACGGACGAAGGGGGCTGCACGTCATGGGCCGCCATGCGCCTTAGGTCGAGCCGGACCATCACACAGGGTGTGCTCGCCGAGCTACGCGGGTCTGAGATTCCTGCCTTTGGTTGCAGCCTTGGGCATTCCATTCTTCCTGTGGTGTCAGTCCACTGTGTTGACCGGGCTGAGCAGCGCGAATGCGCGCGTCGGGAACAGATGCGTCGGTCATCGCGTTTGAGCAATCGGGCTCCTGCACGCCTTGCGCTGGTGGACGGGAAAGGCTTGTCGGCAGTTGGGATCTGCGCTTGGAACCGTCTCGCGAAGCGTCTTTGGAAGAAATTCAGGGCAATTTTCCTGTCGTCGGCGTCGGCGCTTCGGCAGGAGGCCTTGAAGCGTTTCAGGAACTCATTGCCAACATCAGGCCGGATCACGGCTGCGCCTGGGTGCTGGCTCAACATCTCGATCCTGACCACAGCAGCCTTCTTCCCGAGCTCCTGTCGCGCCGCTCAAGTGTGCCAGTGCGCGTCATATCGGACGGAATGGCACTTGAAGCAGGTTCGCTCCATCTGATTCCGCCCGGCGCCGAGCTCACCGTCATCGGAAGAAAGCTGCATCTTGTATCGTTCGATGCGCCAAGAGGCTTGCGTCGTCCCATCGACGTCTTCTTCGAGAGCCTTGCGGCGGACATCGGCAATGACTGCGCAGCGGTAATCTTGAGCGGGACGGGCAGCGACGGGACACTCGGCATCCGCGCAGTCAAGGAGGCCGGCGGTCTCGTCTTCGTGCAGGACCCCAAGCAGGCCAAGTACGACGGCATGCCGAAGAGTGCAATCGGCACGCACGCGGTGGATCTGGTGCTGCCGGCCGGCGACATGGCGACGGTTCTCGAGGAATATTTCGATCGGCGGCTGGATCTGGAGCCCAAGATCGAGAACGATGCCCACTTCGTCGATCGCGTCACCAAGCATATCCGCTACAGGACAGGCCACGACTTCTCCCACTACAAGAAAGCGACCTTGCTGCGTCGCCTCGCCCGGCGGATGTCGGTTCTGGGCATCCATTCGCCGACATCCTATTTGCAGCGCATCATAGTCGATCCCCTCGAAGCACCGCAGATCTTCCGCGACATTCTCATCAACGTCACCTCTTTCTTCCGCGACGCGGAAAGTTTCGACGTGCTCCAAAAGATCGCACTTTCGGAGCTGGTGAAGGTCAAGCAGGACAGCGGCGAGATCCGCGTGTGGGTTCCGGGCTGTTCGTCAGGGCAGGAGGCCTATTCGATCGCCATCCTGCTGTACGAGGAGCTGCAGAGGTCCAACGTGCGCTCGAAAGTGGCAATCTTCGCCACCGATATAGATCCGGAGGCGCTGACTGTTGCACGAGAGGGCATTTTCCCGAACAGCATTGCGACCGAAATGCCGCGGCATCTCCTCGAGCGGCATTTCACGACCACGCCGCAAGGGTACCGGATCTCGCCGGCGATCCGAGATATGGTCCGCGTGTCGCAGCAGAACGTCATCAAGGATCCGCCATTCTCCAAGCTCGATCTCATCTCCTGCCGAAATGTACTGATCTATTTCGATGCGCAGTTGCAGGAACGGGTCTTCCAGATCTTCCAGTACGCGCTAAGCTCGGGCGGTTTCCTTCTCCTTGGACAGAGCGAGAATGTTGCCGCCGGTAGCGACGCTTTCGAGAGCATCTCCAAATCGGAGCGGCTCTACCGGCGACGACCAGGGCCGTCGCGCGGCATGAACCTTCCGCTGCACACGTCGCAGGCATTGTCGGATGTGACCGAGGCATTGTCCGCTCCTTTTTCGGAGCCATCAATCCCTGCCGACATCTACGAGCGCGCGGTTCTAGCGTCCCACGCGCCGCCCTATGTCGTCGTCAATTCACGTCGCCAGATCGTGTATGCGTCCGCTCGTACAGGGAAGTACCTGGAATTACCTGGGGGTCGAGCCAGCTTCTCTCTTTTTGATATGGTGGATCCCGGCTTGAAGCCAGCCTTGCGCGGCATTCTGGCGAGCATCGGCGACGAGCATGGCGACATCCGCATTCGTGAGGTCCGGCACCATGGCCGGCGAGGACCGCGGACTGCTGCTGACGGCGGAGCGACTCGCTGATGACAATATCCTCGTCGTGTTCCAGGACCGGTTTGATCTCCGGCGCAACGAGTGGCGCTCGGCATTATCCGCGACCGACCAGTCCAGCTACACGGATTCCTATGTGCACGATCTCGAGCAGAAGCTTGATGCGGCCTACCAGACCATTCGCACGACGGTGGAGGAGCTCGAGACCTCGAACGAGGAGCTCAAGAGCTCCAATGAGGAAATGATGTCCATGAACGAAGAGTTGCAGTCAGCAAACGAGGAGCTGTCGACGATCAACGAAGAACTTCAGAGCAAGGTGGTGGAGCTGAACATCCTCAACGATGACCAGCGCAATCTGATCGACAGCACCGGGATTGCCACTCTGTTCCTCGACCGCGAGCTCAGTCTTCGCAGTTTCACGCCAAGTGCGACCCGGTTTTTCCGGCTTCTCGAGCAAGACAAGGGGCGTGCATTCGAGGACGTCACCAGCGAGCTCGACGGCGAGCCGATCATAGTCTCATGCCGTCAGGCTCTTGAGTCAGGCACGCGGATCGAGGCTCACCGTCGCAGCCGTGATGGCAGTGCGGACCTTCTGATCACGATCAGCCCCTACGTTTCGGCCCGCGAGAACGTAGGCGGTATAGTCGTGACGCTCACCGAGATCACGGAACTCAAGCAATACGCCAGGCGGCTTGAAGAGGCGCAGGGGATGCGCAGCTGAAGCTCGCAGAGATTGAGGAACTCTATCGGGTGACGCCTCAGGCCAAGGCCCTGTTGGATGAGCACCATCGGTTTCGTCGCGTCAATCAGCGGTTCGCTGATCTGAGCGGGATTCCGATCGAGCTGCACAAGGGCAGGTCGGTCGCCGACATCGTGCCGCAGCTGTCCGTCCAGGTGTCGGAAGCTACGGCCAATGTTCTCGAGAGCGGTGAGACGACGACCTATATGGAGCTGATGATCGCGGGGCACGACGCTGATCCCGACCAGCGCATGCTGGAGATCGACTGGTACCCGGTGCGACGCGGCGAGGCGGTCTACGCCATCGGGATGAACATCAGGGACGTCACCAAGCACAAGATGATGGAGCTGGAACTGCGCAGATTGATGCGGGAGCTGCAGCATCGCGTCAAAAACATGCTCGCCAACGTGACCGCGCTCGTAAATCGGGCGCGACGCGAGAAGGGCGATCCGCAGGCCATCTTGATGACGCTCGTGAAGCGCATCCAGGCGCTGGCCAAGACCCATAACCTGCTCACCTCGCAGAACTGGCCCGTCTCTGATCGCGGACGTGCTCACGCCCGAGCTGACGGCGGTCTACGGTGAGGGGCGCGTCACGCTCAAGGGAGCCGGCCATCCGTGTGAACTCGCGTGCCACACTGGCGCTCGGCATGGCGGTTCACGAGCTTGCAACGAATGCGGCCAAATACGGCGCGCTCTCTTCGGACCAAGGGCGGTTGAGCGTGAGCTGGTCGCGCCTCGACGACGGCGATGGGGAACGCATCGTCCTGCACTGGAGCGAGGCAGGCGGTCCTCCCGTCATCGCACCACATACGATCGGGTTCGGTAGCCAGCTCGTCAGGACCACGATCGAGAAGAGCCTTGGTGGTCGCCTGGAGAACCGCTTCGACCGCACTGGCTTCCAGGCGATCATGGAAATCCCATACGGTCGCGCCACGGAGGATTATGAGCATGCTGCCGACGAGATTGAAGAACTGCAGAGTTCTCTACGTTGAGGACGAGCCGCTTATTGCCATGGACGGCGAAGCTACGCTGCGCGATCTCGGCTTCGAGAACATCGTCATGGCGCTGACCTATGCGGACGCTCGGTCGAGGATCTCGGAGCAGACGTTTGACCTGGCTCTCATGGACATCAATCTCGGAGGCGGCCAGACCAGTCTGCCGCTCGCCAAGATGTTGGCCGCGCAAGGCTCTCGGGTCATCCTGGCCAGCGGCTACAGCTCCACGGGTGAGCATGTGGGATCACAGCTTGGTCTCCGGATCGAGAAGCCTTTTGACGAGGAGGTGCTTCTGCGCGCGGTTCTGAGGGTGATGGAGCCCGACTCGCACCCCGAGGAAGACTCGCTGCAAGCGGTCCGCCGACCGGCCGTATCATCAGGCCAAAGTTCGAAAGTCATTCGAGGAGATTTGACGAGCGATGTTAGCCTGGGCGCGGCGTCATTTTCCGGGAGCGGATGGCAGTTTGGGCGCCAATCGCCGAGCCTCCCGCTGCTGACTTGGCTCGTCCTCATGTCGGCGGCGCTGATCGTGCCAACCATGCTTGTATCCGGCGTCGCGCTAATGAGTCTGGCCAGGACCGAGATGGCTGCGTCGCGTGATCATGTCGCGCAGGCCGCGAGGGACCTTACGGCTGATATCGATCGCGAGGTCAATGGACTTCTGACGGTCCTGGAGACGCTGGCCACGTCACAGTCACTTGCGAGCGGCGACCTCCGCTCGTTCCATTCGCGTGCCAGCGCGGCACTTGGCCCGCGCCGGGCCTATGTGCTGCTTCTCGACACAAGTTTCCAGCAGCTTCTCAATACGCGCGTCCCATTTGGAACCTCCCTTCCGCGCACATCCGACCCTCAGAGTGCAGCCCACGTGCTCGCCACTGGCAAGGCTCATGTGTCAGACTCCTTTCGCGGGGCCGTCTCGGAGTTGGATGTCGTCAATCTTCTGATGCCAGTGCGCAAGGGCGGTGCGGTCGTCTATATTCTCGTCATCACGATCAATACCGAACGAATAGCCGGCATCTTGCGGGGCTTCAGCGTTCCGGCCGGTTGGCAGGCCTCTGTGAGTGACGGTGCCGGCAGGGTGATGGCGATGGCGGGTGGGGGTGGAAGCCCCCCAGGACCTACCGGACAGATCGGGCGGTCGGTCGATGCTGCAGCAAACGTCGTGGCTCGACAGAAGTCGGAGTTGACGGGTTGGACCACGAGCGTTTGGGCGCCCGCGCGTGTTGTGGACGCTCCTCTTTGGCGTGGCCTCGGCTGGCTCGCCCTCGCTGGTGGGTTGGCCAGCTTGCTTGCCGCAATATTCGTAGGCTGGTTGAACCGTCGCCTCGCGCGGAGCATCGACGAGATACAACGATCGACCGAGGACCTCGCCGCTGGCCTTCCAACGTCGGCCAAACACCTGCCAATCTCTGAGGCGGCCTCGATCATGAAGGGGCTGCAGCGCGCGAGCGAACTCATCCAGGCACGAACTGAAAGCCTGCGGGAAAGCGAGGCGCGTTATCGGGCCGGCCTGCGTGCCGGCCGCATCGGCAGCTGGGAGACCGATTTCTCCAGGGGGACGCGGCAGTGGTCGAAAGAAGCCGAATCACTCTTCGGATTGAATTTGGTCGATGGCAAGGGCGTGGTTGGTGGAGCGCACGACGAGTTGCTCAACGCCATGCATCCAGAAGACCGCCACCTGTTGGCAGAATATCATAACCGGATCGCTTGCAACGACGATCTCGATGCAGAGTATCGGATAGTGCTACCGGACGGTACGATCAGGCATGTGGCAGGGCGCGGCGAAGTGGTCTCTCGCCAGCCTGACGGCAGCCCCGCATCATGGTAAATGTGGTGTCCGATGTCACCGAGCGCGCCATTGCCGAGCAGCAGGCCGCCGAGTATCTGAAGGACGTGGCGGCATCGAAGGCGCGCTTCGAGACACTGGTGCAAGCGACCTCGCAGATCGTGTGGACGGCTGCGCGCTCGGGCGAGCTGGTGGAGGATTCGCCCTCCTGGCGACAATTCACCGGACAGACCTACGATCAGTTCCGCGGCACAGGGTGGCTCGATGCCGTCCACCCGGATGATCGCGACAAGACCATTGATGCCTGGCGGCATGCGGTCGACAGCGTTTCGCCCTATCAGGTCGATTATCGCCTGCTGCACATCGAAAGAGGCTATCGGTGGACGACGGCACGTGGCGTGCTCCAACTCACCGGCCGCGGCGAGGTGATCGAGTGGGTCGGCATGAACGAGGATATTTCCGATCGCGTCGCCCGGGAAGAGCATCTTCAGGTCATTCTGCGCGAGTTGTCGCATCGGACCAAGAATCTGCTCGCTGTGGTGCAGGCCATCGCGCGGCGGTCATTCGGCAATTCGGATCTTGCCGGCGGGCCGCTGAAGACCTTCCGTGACCGGCTTCGGGGACTTGCCATCTCCCACGACCTGCTCGTTAGTGGTGACTGGACCGGGATCTCGCTTGAGCAGCTGGTGCGCTGAACACCTGAGGCCGTTTACTGGCGATGACGCCGGGCACAGTGGAAGTGGCCGGGCCCTACGTCATGATCCGGCCCGAAGTTGCGCAGGATCTCGGACTTGCCTTGCACGAGCTAGCGACGAATGCCGCGAAGTATGGGGCGATGCGCAATCTCAACGGTCATTTGAAAGTTGGCTGGCACCTGGATCATGACGATAATCGTGCGATGCTCGCGTTCAACTGGAACGAGGTGCCAGGCGTTGCCATCGAGCACAGTGGCCATATTGGCTTCGGAGCGGAGTTGCTGAAATCGATCGTTGCGGCTTCGCTATCAGGTAGTGCGCACTATCGGATCGGAGATGCTGAGATAACCTGGTCTCTCAGGGCAGCCTCTCGAATCCATAGAAAGCCGAGCCAACTAGCTTGTTGCCCGTCTCTCGACACGCACACGAAGCTTATCGGTAGGCCTACCGGTCCAGGCACGTGCTGGCTGCAGCGCACCTGCGCGGAGCATTGTGCTTCCGCGTAGAGGACATCGTAATCGTTGCCGGACGTGACGCTGCCATAGGTAATAAATGGGATCGAAGAGCAAGGTCGTCGCGGCTCACATTGTGCTTACGTCGTCGCGATGCACGTTCGCCACACAAGTGTTGAGCACCAGCACGACGACCGGTTGGGGTCTTGGGGAGGCGTGACCATCGTTCAGCCATCCCCCGGAGTGCCTCCCATACCGACCGTCGCGGCCCCGATCGTCATTGTCGGACATGATAGCTCATATAGCTGCCGACTTGCTGCAGCGCAGCTCAACGTCGAGGCGGGCCAATTTCTGCCAAACTCACTGGAAAGCGGACAGTCCGCTTTCGCTGTGTCAGCTGCCGCTAGCGCCAACGCAGCGCAAGACCATGGGGCCCGGAGCCGGTCGAATTGATCGCGGTCATGGTGCAATGATGAAGGTTCAATCACCATATGCTTTTCGTGTGGAGACGAACTGGACTTCGGAAGCAAGGCGCGAGGTAAGTTATGGCAAGTGAAATCGACGGACTCATGGACCGACTGAACGACCTTGGGCAGCGTATTGAAAAGAAACTCGACGAGCTCTCGGCAGAAGGTATCAGTCACGCAAACGAGCGCCAAACCGCGCTAGACATGCAGATGAAACATGCGCGCCTGGAAGCGCTCGCCAAGGCGAGACGAGAAGCAAGCGAGCATCCCGAGCGCGATGCGGCTATTGCAAGTGAAGCCGAGGTGACGATCCTCAGCATCGAGCAATGGCTAGCAGGTATCGACAAGGGCTACTGATCGCGCCGCTGCGCAAGGCCGGCCTCTTCGACTTCGGTTGCGATGCCGGTAATTTTGTCTGAGAGGACAGCACATCCTCCTTCGTCCATCGAAAGCCAAGTAGGAGGGCTCCAGTGCATCAGTTAGCTGCCAGCAGCGCTGAAATATTGCCACCCACCGAGCAAGGAGCAGCAGGTAGGGTTGTCGCTATCAGCGGTTCGGTGGTCGACATCGAGTTCCAGGACAAGGCCCTGCCGGCAATTCACAACGCAATCGAGATCGGCTGGGACGGACCACACCGGCTGGTGATCGAGGTGCACCAACACCTGGACGACCGGCGGGTTCGCGGCGTCGCGATGCAGGAGACGATGGGGCTCAAGTGCGGCACGACCGCTGTCGATTCCGGCGCTCCCATCAGCGTTCCAGTCGGTGAGGCTACGCTCGGACGCATGATCGATGTTCTGGGAGACCCAATCGACGGGAAGGGTGCCTTTCCAGCTGCGACGGAGCGATCCCCGATCCACCGCCGGCCTCCGGCACTCGAGTCTCAGTCGGCCGACCGGTCGCTCTTCCACACCGGGATCAAAGTCATCGATCTCCTGGCACCTCTGCCGCGTGGCGGCAAGGCGGGGATGTTTGGCGGTGCTGGTGTGGGCAAGACCGTGCTCATCATGGAGTTGATTCGGACCACCGTGGATGCCTACTCCGGCACCTCGGTCTTCGCAGGTATCGGCGAGCGAACCCGGGAAGGCCATGAGCTGTGGTTGGAGCTGCAGCAATCCGGTGTGATCCGCGACACGGCACTCGTCTTCGGGCAGATGAACGAACCCCCGGGAGCACGCTGGCGCGTCGGCATGACGGCGCTGGCGATCGCAGAGCATTTTCGCGACAAGATGCAACGGGACGTGCTGTTGATGATCGACAATGTCTTTCGCTTTGCGCAGGCCGGCGGCGAAGTATCCGGCTTACTGGGGCGTATGCCCTCCCGTCTCGGCTACCAGCCGACGCTTGCCAGCGAGATCGCCGAGCTCGAGGAGCGCATCGCATCCGTCAGGAACGCCGCGATCACTTCGATCCAGGCCGTCTACGTTCCGGCCGACGATTTCACCGACCCCGCCGTGGCCCAGACGTTCACGTATCTGGACGCCTCCATCGTTCTTAGCCGCGAGATGGCCAGCGAAGGTCTCTATCCCGCCGTTGATCCACTGGCGTCGACATCAGTTCTGCTCGACCCGCAGCTGGTGGGTGGAGCCCACTACCGGATCGCAGAGGACGTGCGCCGGCTGATCGAGCGGTATCGCGAATTGCAGGAAATCATCTCGCTGCTCGGAATGGACGAATTGAGCGCATCGGATCGCCAGGCGGTGCGGCGCGCACGCCGGCTGATCCGTTTCCTGACACAACCCTTCCAAGTCACCGCTCAGTTCACGGGGAGCGAGGGCGTGTCGGTACCGCTGGCCGACACGCTCGCCGGCTGCAGGGCGATACTCGACGGAGGCGCCGACGCCCTGGCGGAGGAGGATCTCTACATGATCGGCGCTTTGCCCTCGACTTCGAAGGCACCTGCCGAGACCAATGGAGCAAGCAGATGAGGCTCCTCATCACCACACCCTTGGCTACCGTCGTCGATACCTCGGAGGTCTCCCGTGTGCGCGCAGAGGACGAGACAGGAGCCTTCTGCATCCTGCCCGGCCATGCCGACTTCCTGACCACGTTGGCGGTGTCGGTCGTCACTTGGCACAGCCACGGCAAAGAGCATCATGTTGCCGTCCGCGGAGGCGTGTTGAGCGTGCGCGGAGGCGATCAGATCTTAATTGTGACTCGACAGGCGGTGACAGAGGAAACGCTCGACAGGCTCGGCGCTGCCGTTATCGACCAGATGAAGAAGGCGGAGGAGCAAGCGGCCGCGACACGTTTGTCCGGAACGAGGCTCGAACTTGCCACAATGCGGCAGATCCAGCGCTACCTCACAGCGGGCAGCGGACATCTCAGCCGGACCTCCGCCGCCGGGCCCGCAGGCCATCGCGAGAGCGACGAATTTTCGCAAGGCAGCCTCGGATGAGTGGCGAGGATAAGCCGAATGGTATGAGCGAGGCTGTCAGACTTCGGGAGCAGCGCCGCGATGAGTGGCGGAGGAGCGGTGAACGACCGGTCTGGCGAAACCTGTCGATGATCGGAGCCCTGGGCTGGCTCGTGGTCGCGCCTATCCTTCTCGGAATCCTCGTCGGCAGGTGGCTCGACACATTTTTTGACACTGGGATCTTTTGGAGCGGGGCACTGATCATGCTGGGCGCGGCTTTCGGGGGCTATCTGGCCTGGCAACGTGTGGGAAAAGACTGATGTTGAATGCTGCAATGTGGAGCCAGTTCGCCTTTGTCGCCGTCGGATCCCTGGCTGGCTTCGCGCTGGGACTCGCCTATTTCACACTATTGCGCAGGTCGGTCGAACGGCTTGGGTCCGATGCACCTGGCCTTGCCGCCACGCTGGCAGGCTCCGCTTTTCGCATCTCGGCGGTGGTCAGTCTCTTCATCGCGCTCATGAGCTGGAGCCCTGTCGCTGCCGTTGCCGGCCTTGTCGGATTCGCGCTCGCTCGCCACTGCATGCTGGCGATCGTGAGGAGTGGATGATCGTGGATACCAACCCATTGCATGCCGACGTGCTGTTCCACATCGGTCCGGTGCCGATTGCCCCTGCCGTGGTAACCACTTGGGCCATCATGGCCGGGATGGTTTTCGTTGGCTGGCTGGGAATGCGTCGCCAGGCCGTCGAGGGGAATGGCCTGCAGACCATTCTGGAGGTTGTCGTCGAGGCCATCACGGATCAGTTACACCAAATCGTTGGAAAGCCTAATGCGCCATTCATCCCGATGCTCGCGTCGCTGTTTCTCTTTCTGGTATGCGCCAATCTGTCAGCTGCGGTCCCGGGCGCAAAGGCTCCCACGGCGCAGCTCGAAACGCCTGCAGCTCTGGCATTCATCGTTTTTCTGTCAACGCACTACTACGGCGTCCGCGCCCGCGGTTGGTGGAACTACCTTAGGCACTACACCCAGCCGAGCGTGCTGTTGACGCCGCTCAATGTGCTGGCGGAGCTGACGCGCACTCTATCGCTGATGGTCCGCCTGTTCGGGAATATGATGAGCCATGAGCTGGTGCTGACCATCATCGCCGTGCTTGCCGGTCTCCTGGTTCCTATACCGTTCCTGCTACTCGGCATACTGATCGGTCTCATACAGGCCTACATCTTCACGGTCCTAGCCTCGGTCTACGTCGGTGCCGCGGCAGGTTCCATTGCAGTCGAATAAGAGAGAGCCATGGATCTTCATGCAGTCAGCATTCTCGGCGCCGTTGTCGCGGTTTGCTTCGGTGCTATCGGCCCGGCAATAAGCGAAGGGCGAGCCATTGCAGCTGCGATGGAGGCGATCGCACGCCAGCCCGAGTCGGCCGGCGTGATCTCGCGCACTCTGTTCGTGGGTCTGGCCATGATCGAGACTATGGCCATCTACTGCCTGGTAATCGCGCTCCTGCTGCTCTACGCAAACCCATTCGTGAAGTGACGATGCAGATAAGCTGGTGGACACTGGCAATTCAAGGCCTGAACTTTCTCGTTCTGGTCTGGCTTCTGAAGCGATTTCTCTATCGTCCCGTGCAGGAGGTCGTGGAGAAGCGGCGGAATCTGGAGAGAGAGGCAAAGGCAGCGGCATCAAAGACAAGGCAAGAGGCCGATGCCCTGAAAAGCCACTACGAACAGGCATTTTCACAAATTGACGAGGAGCGCAAGCAGCTACTCGAGGACGCGCACCACGCGATTGAAGCCGAGCGCAGGAAGATCATCGAGGAGGCTGGCAAAGCCGCTTCTGCGAGCGTGGAGACTGCCAGACGGGAGATCGAGCGGGACAAGGAGGCCGGACTCGAAGCCCTGCGCAAGGATGTTGTCGAACTGGCCACCACACTTGCCGGCAAACTGCTCGCCGATATCGCGCCGTCCATTCCCAGCGACGCAATACTCGCTAGCCTAGAGGCCGGCGTGAAGCAGATGGCCCCGGCCGAGCGCCGTCGACTTGATACTGAGATCGCGGCTAACGGTGCTGGTCTCGATGTCGTCACAGCCTGCTCTCTCACCCCGGAGGACCAGATTGTCTGGAAAGCCAGAATAGAGGCCCTCCTAGAGCATCCCCTGGAGATGGCCTTTACTCATGAACCGGATCTCATCGGTGGCGCTGAGCTGCGCCTGCCACATACGGTGGTGCGCGCCAGCTGGTCGGACCAGTTGAAGCGTGCCGGCGAGGCGTTGAAGCGAGGCGAGCATGCCGTCCTCACATGACGCGATCCGTGACTGGCTCGGCGAGGCGGCACCCCGCATCGTCGGTGCGCTGGACCTCGGGGCAAGCATCGAGCACATCGGGCGCGTAACTCGCTTCGGCGATGGGGTTGCCTCGATCGCCGGGCTTCCGCTGACACGGTTTGGCGAGTTGCTCTCGTTCGAAGATGGCTCGGTCGGCCTCTCTCTCTCTGTCGATCAGGACAGCCTCGATTGCGTGCTCCTAGAAGCTGGAAACGGCATCACCGCTGGTACCAAGGTATACGGGACCGGCAAGGTGGCGCGCGTGCCGGTCGGAGAGGGGCTGCTGGGCCGGGTCGTCGACGCGCTCGGCCGACCGCTCGACGGAGGTCCGCCAATACAGGCAACACGGCATGATCCCGTGGAACGGCCAGCGCCCGGCATCCTCGATCGAGATCTCATCACAGAACCGCTCATGACCGGGGTCACGGTTGTCGATTCCATGATCCCGCTCGGCCGTGGTCAGCGCGCCCTGCTGCTTGGTGATCGCAAGACAGGAAAGACAGCCCTCGCGGTGGACGCGGTGGTCAATCAGCGCCACAGCGACGTCGTCTGTATCTACGCGCTGATCGGTCAGAAGAACACCACCAGCGAGCATGTTGTGGACGCCATCACCAGGCACGGATGCAGAGAGCGCACGATCATTGTCGTTGGCGAGCCCAGTGCCGCACCGGGCGCGCAGTGGCTGGTTCCCTACGCTGCCTGCACGATGGCTGAGTACTTCCGCGACCGGGGCCAGCATGCATTGCTTATCCTCGATGATCTGTCGAAACACGCCATCGTCTATCGCGAGTTGTCCCTGTTGTTGCGGCGACCGCCTGGGCGCGAGGCCTATCCCGGCGACATCTTCTACATCCATTCCCGTCTGCTCGAGCGGGCCGCCAAGCTCTCTCCAGAGAGGGGCGGCGGCTCGCTCACTGCCCTGCCGATCGTCGAGACTCAGGCAGGCAACCTGAGCGCCTATATTCCCACCAACCTCATCTCGATCACGGACGGTCAGGTCTATTTCGAGCCAAGACTTTTCTACGAGGGTCAGAAGCCGGCCGTGAACGTGGGCCTAAGTGTGTCGAGGGTGGGAGCCAAGACGCAGGCTCCTGCTCTGAAACGGGCGGTCGGACGGCTTAAGCTCGACTACGCCCAGTTCGTCGAGCTCGAGGTGTTCACGCGTTTCGGTGCCATGCTCGACGAGCGCACGAGCAGGCGCATCACTCACGGACGGCGGATTCGCGCTGTCCTCGCCCAGCCCCAGCTCGCACCAAGGTCCCTCGCGAGCCAGATCGCACTGCTCCTGGCCGTGACGGAGGGCAAGCTCGATGATTTGGCCGAGGACGCCGTCGAGCAATTCAAGACAGAGCTGCCCGGGTATCTCGAAAGCGTTTCGCCGCAGATCGTCGCGCGCATCGAAAGCGACCTCGAGCTACGCGATGACACGCGTCACGACATGCTCATTGCTTTGGATCGCCTGATCGCCAGGCTCGCCGTAGCGAGCAACGCGCCCGGAGCCGGCCATGGATGACATGGCGCGCCTGGAGACGCGAATTGCCAGTCTCACGGAGCTGAGGGATCTTTTTACGGCCATGCAGGCCCTCGCCGCAACTCGGGTGCAGACGGCTCAGGTGGCCCTGGCAAGCGCGCGAACCTACACCGAGGCAGTCGAGCGGGCCATCGGGGAGGCCGCTGCATTGCAGGACATTGGACTTCCATCGACCCGGCTCGACGACGGCCAGCCGAGTTCGGTACTCATCGTCGTGTGTTCCGAACATGGCTTTGCTGGCACCTTCAACCGCACCCTGCTCGAACGAGCCCGCGCGGCGGCCGTGCCGGGCGACGAGATCGTGATTGTCGGTCGGAGGGGCAACTCCATTGCGCGGGAGCACGACATCACGCCAGCGTGGATTATGCCGATGGCGACCCATGTCGATGGCATTCTCGAAACTGCCCGCCGGCTGGCCGCAAAGCTTGGGGAGAGCGAAACCATTCGGGCGGTTCACGGTGAATACAAGGGCGGTGCCAGCTTTGACGCCGAGCTGCGGCAGATCCTGCCATTGCCCCCGGAAAATCTGGCGCAACCATTCAATCATGCCGCCCCCTTGCATCACCTCCCACCCACGCTGCTGCTCAAGCGTCTCGTCGGCGAGTTTCTGCTTGCCGAGCTGGTTCTGGTGCTCGCTGAATCTTTTGCCAGCGAAAATGCGGCTCGCCTGCAAATCATGCAGTCAGCTGGTCGGAATACGGCCAAAAGCTGGAAGATTTGACGCGCCGTAGCCGCCAAGCACAGCAGGCGGCGATCACCTCCGAGCTGCTGGAGGTCGTTGCCGGCGGCGAGGCCGTGAGGCAGCGGGGAAACTAGCGCGTCCCTATCGAGGAGGTTTCGAGAACCACAGGGGGCGGATTCTCGATCCGAGCCAGATATTTGAGAGGAATCAATGACGGTAGGCCCAAACGGGACTTCCTGTCAGGCGCAAAAGCTCGGTGACTCCTGTATGTATTGACTTGCGGTGCGCTTTATCCCTTTCCGGGCGAGTCGGACCGCTGAAAGAGAGGGCCCATGCCGGGACATCCTGAAAGCGCCACTAAGCGCTCGGAAACGCAGCCCGTGACCGAATCTCGAGCGGATGCATTTGCAGCCCATTCCGCGCCGGAGGAGCAGTCGAGGCGTCCGGCGATCGAAAGCGGCGTCATGCACGAGAGACATTGCGATCATGACCTGCAGTTCGACTACCTCGACCGGTTTCTGCGGGCAAGCACAGCCCAGCTGACATCCGGCCTGTCTCCTTACGCGATTGGTGCGGCTTGGTTCGACTGGTCCTTGCACACAATGCGCTCGCCTGGCCGCCAACTCGATCTTTGGCAGGCATTTCTCGTCAATGAGTCGAAGCTCGCCCGCTTCATGATGGCATGCCTCCTCGGACGTGAGACCGATCGCCCCTTCCACCCACGTGCCGGAGACCACCGCTTCGACGCACCGGGCTGGAGTGACATGCCGTCATGTTTCCTGCTGCAGCGTTACCTTGCCATGGAGGACTGGTGGCAACTCGCAACCTCCGAGATCCGAGGAATGGCGCCGAAGCATGCCGATCGCGTAGCTTTCATGACGAGCCAGATGCTGGATGTGATCGCCCCGACGAACAACGGCATTACCAACCCAGTGATCTTACACAAGACGATTAGTGAGGGCGGAAGGAACATCGTCAGGGGTATGGCGAACCTTCTTGACGACATCACACGCGAGATGGCGCAGGAGCCACCCCGCAGTGTGCACAAATTTCGTGTCGGTCGCGATCTCGCCATTACGCCGGGAACTGTGGTCTTCCGCAACCACATGTTCGAGCTAATCCAGTACGCCCCGACAACACCAGAGGTTCGCACCGAGCCCCTGTTGATCGTTCCGGCCTGGATCATGAAGTACTACATCCTCGATCTCAGCCCCAAGACTTCTTTGGTACGCCATCTCGTCGACCGTGGTCATACAGTCTTCATGATCTCATGGATCAACCCCGGTCCCGATATGCGCGAAACGAGCCTCGACGACTATCGTCAGGCCGTGATGCAGGCGATCGACGCTATCACCGGCTCTCTCTCGGTCGAAAAGCTCCATCTTGCCGGCTACTGCCTGGGCGGTACGATTGCTGCCATCGCGTCCGCGACAATGGCCCGTGACGGGGACGATCGCCTGCAATCCTTGACCCTCCTTGCTGCGCAGACTGACTTCAGCGAGGCTGGCGAGCTTATGCTCTTCGTCGACCACAGCCAGATCGCCTTTCTCGAGGACATGATGTGGGCGCAAGGTGTGCTGAAAGGGCGCCAGATGTCCGGAGCCTTTCGCATGCTCCGCTCGAACGAGCTTGTCTGGTCACGCTTCATTCAGGAATACGTGCTCGGCGAGCGACCGGAAATATCGGACATCCAGGCGTGGAGCGAGGACCTCACGCGGATGCCCTACCGTATGCATTCCCAGTATCTCCGGGGACTGTTCCTCGAGAACCGCCTAACCGCTGGCCGCTTCGCAGTCGATGGGAGAGTGATTGCGCTGAAGGATGTGGAAGCGCCGATGTTTATCGTGGGCACGGAGAGCGATCACATTGCGCCGTGGCGCTCGGTCTACAAGACGCACCTTTTCACGGATAACGAGCTGACCTTCGCCCTCACAAGTGGCGGGCACAACACCGGAATCGTGTCCGAGCCCGGACACCGCCGCAGGCACTACCGACTGGGTTTGCGTAAGCCGCTCGAGCGCTACCATGACCCGGATACCTGGTCAGAGACCGCCAAAGTGGTTGAGGGTTCGTGGTGGCTGGCGTGGTTCGACTGGCTGAGCGAGAAGAGCTCACCGGGACTTATGCCGGCACGCTCGGATCGCCGGGCCACGGGGCAACTGCAGCCATTGTGTGCAGCTCCCGGAGAGTTCGTGGCGCAGCGTTGAATGTGTGCTCGGCGTGCACTCGTCAGGCACGGCCTATCGCCTCAACACTCTCCCGCGTGAGCCGGTTCGTTCGGTGACCCGCTGCGGACGAAATGCCCGCCTCTAGACCGGACGCAAAGTGGTCCGCTGTGAAGGATGACAGCGGACGCTGCCTGTCACAGCCGTGGATCGATCGGTTCGCTCTCCAGCGCCAGCACGGCAAAGACGCATTCATGAACTCTGCGGAGCGGCTCGTGAGCAACGAAGCGATGCAGCGCTTCAAGGCCGAGTGCGAACTCCCGTGAGGCGAGTGACCGTTTGGCGCCAAGTCCTCGGCGACGCAGACGCACGAGGTTCTCGGGCGCGTCGTAGTCGGGCCCGTAGATGATGCGATGATAGTCGCGGCCCCGGGATTTCTCCGCGGGTTGCTGGATGCGTCCAGGGCCGCGCTCGCTGGCGGCGCCGCGAACGAGGATCGACGGAGGTTTGATCACCATGCCTTCGCCGCCGGCCTCGGTCATGGCAAGCCACCAGTCGATTGCCGCTTGCTCGCTGGCTGGATCGCTGAAATCGACGACTTGCGTGCGCGTCTCCTGGAGCAACGGATCATGCGAAGCGAGCCGCGCCAGCGTCTCCATGTGCCACGTGTGAGGCTCGTCGGTGAAGACGCGCCCCTCGGCAGCAAGGATGTGGAAAGGTGCGATCTTCACGCCTTCGAGACCATTGATCGGCCAACAGTATTGACGGACTGCCGCGCTGAACCGTTCGACGCGCCTTTCTCGTGCGCCAAAGGTGGCGGTCAGAGCGCCGACGTCGACGCCGCGCGCCTCGGCAGCCTGAGCCGCGATAGTTGCCAGAGACAAACCCGTGCGCGCTGCCGCGCCGACGGGCCCGTACTGTTGCTCGATCAGGCTCTGCGCTTTGGCCGACCACGGCATGATCTCGGCATCGAGACACAGCCAGTCCGTATCGAGGTCGCGGAACAATCCCACCGCCTCCAGCGCCGCCGCCGTTCGCGTGACCGCTTCGCGCGTCTGCATGGCGCTTGAGAAGAACTGTCGACCGGTGCGTGTGTAGATCATGCCGGTTTCGCCATTGACGATACCGAAGCGCCGCCGCGCGACATCCGCATCGCGCGCAATTACGACGATCGCGCGCGATCCCATGTGCTTTTCTTCGCAGATCACTGAGCTGACGCCGGCCTGTCGATAGAACGCTAACGCTTCCGCCGGGTATTCCAGATAGCCGTCCCGCTCCGTTGTCTCGGAGGGCGACATCGTAGGCGGCAGGTAGATTAGCCAGCGCGGATCGACAGCGAAGCGAACCATCACTTCGAGCGCTGCCGCGGCGTTTTCCTCCCGTACCGTGATCGAATGCGTGTAGCGCGTCGTCAGGATACGCTTGCCGCTGACATCGGCAAGATCGAGTGTGTCGTCGTGCTCCTGTTGTGCGCTGACAGACCGGCTAGCGGGGACGAGCGGGCGAACAGGCTCGCTGTAGACCGCGCGCGCGGGTTCCGCGATGAGTTCCATTTCCGGATAGCGTAGTGCCGTCAGTTTGCCCCCGAACACGCACCCTGTGTCGATGCACAGGGTATTGTTCAGCCATTCGGTTTCGACCACGGGTGTATGTCCGTAGATGACGCGGGTCTCGCCACGATAGTCTGCGGCCCAGTTGTGTCGCACAGGAAGGCCGAATTCGTCGGTCTCCCCGGTGGTTTCGCCATACATGCAGAAAGCTCGAATGGCTGAGGAGGCACGGTTCTGCATTTCGGCCTTGATACCGGCATGCGCGACCGCGAGCTTGCCGCCATCCAGCATATAGTGACTGACGAGACGGCCGATGAAGGTCTTGACCCGCCGTTTGAAGGCATCGCCACCGGCTTCGAGATCGGCGATCGTCTTATCGAGGCCGTGCTTGATCTGCACATCACGGCTTCGGAGCCATTTCTCCACCTTGGCTTCGTGATTGCCGACAACACAGTGTGCCGTGCCGCTCTCCACCATATCCATGGCCAGCCGGAGCGTGTCGCCGACACGCGGGCCGCGATCAACCAGATCACCAACAAACAGCACCTTTCGTCCGTGAGGCGGCGTCACGCGATAGCGCTTTCCAATCGCTGGTTCTTCGTAGGCCTCGACGGCATAACCCAGCTTGACGAGCAGCGCTGCCAATTCGTCGAAGCAGCCGTGCACATCGCCGATGATGTCGAAGGGACCTTTTTCGTCGCGCTTGTCGGTCCAGAGCCGCTGGCGCGTGATGACGGCTGCATCGATCGCCGCTTCGCTGTCGAGTACATGGACCGTACCGAAGCCCTCGCGCTTCATACCATGGAGGCCGCGACGCATGGCGGAGCGTTGATTGCGGACGACGTGTGGACCGAACTGACGGTCGGGACGCAGGGCATTACGCGCGTGACAGACGGCCTCGCCAGGATCGATGACGATTGCGACCGGCAGCGCGTGACAGCGCCGCGCGAGTGCAACGAGCCCCTTGCGATCCTCGGCACGAACATTCGTCGCGTCGACCACTGTCAGGCGACGGCGCTTCAGGCGGATCTCGACCAAGGTGCGCAGCAGGTCGAAAGCATCGCCAGTTGCCTCCTGACTGTTCTCGTCATCGCTGACGAGACCGCGACAGTAATCCGATGAGATGACTTCTGTCGGTAGGAAATGCTTGCGGCCAAAAGTCGACTTGCCGGAGCCGGATGCGCCAACCAGCAACACGAGCGCGAACTCGGGGATGGAAAGATCAGTCGTGGTCGTGCTCATCGCGTGAACACCCCCATCTGCGAAGGTGCGCCGTGCTGTGCATCGACTTCGCCGAGCGGCTCAATTCGGAACTGATAGCCATAAGCGCTCGCAACCCGTTCTGCCCACGCGGCGAACTCTGCGCGGGACCACTCGAAGCGGTGATCCTCGTGGCGGAACTTGCCTGCGGCGAGCGTGGGAAAAAGCGCGTTGTAGTCGGCGTTCGGTGTCGTCACCAGAACCGCGCGGGGGGCCGCATCCGAAAAGACGGAACGCTCAAGGTGATATAGCCGATCCGGCTCGATGTGCTCGATTACCTCAACGAGGGCAGCAGCGTCGAAGCCTCGTAGTCTAGCATCGCGGTAGATCAATGCGCCTTGCAACAACTTCACCCGTTCACGCTGCTTTTCAGGAAGCTTTTCGAGCCGTGCCAATGCACGGGCAAGGCTGACGCTTGACACCTCCACGCCCACGATTTCGATGAACTGCTTGTCCTTGACCAAGCGCCCGATCAGTTTGCCTTCGCCGCACCCCAGATCAAGCACTCGGGCAGCGCCGAGCGACTTGAGCGTCTCGGCCACCGTATCGAGGCGCACATCGTGCAGTCGTAGCGGCCTCTCTATAATCTCTTCGGCAGCATCCATTCTGGAACCATCGACGGCAACTTCCGCAGCCTCCTCGGTTTCTTCCGCCGACGCCAAGCGAGCGAGTGCGTCTTTGATCAACGAGCGGCGGCCTCGAAGATAACGGGTGACGATCAACTCCCTCTCGGGATGTGTTTCGAGCCAGCCCTTGCCGCGCGTCAGTAGCTTTTCGACCTCATCGTCCGCGATATAGTAGTGCTTGGCGCCATCAAGCGCCGGGATAATGACGACGAGATGCGTCAAGATGTCGGCGAGGCGGCACGTTGCGCAGAGCGTGAGCGTCACATACTGACTGTGGCCCCAGTCCGGGCGATGCGGATCGAGCAGAATTGGTTCGATCTTCAAGTCGTAGCCGAATGGCGCAAACAACCGCCGAACGATGTCTTCTCCGCCCCGAGCCGGCAGCGGAGCGACTACGACTTCAAGCGGAATCGCCGCATCCGCCACCGCCTGCCTCTCGCGGCTTCTTCCCTGGATCGCTTCGCGTATGGTGCGTCCCATTGCAACCGCAAGGAATGACGACGCCGCGTAAGGTCGGTCGTTGACGTACTGCGAGAGCAGGCCGTCCCCTGTGCCTTTGCCGCGTACTAACGCGACGGGATCAATGTCGAGCACCAGCGTTGCCGTGCACCGCGCGTCGCCCGCCTCTGGGTAGAATAGGTGCGCCTTGCCGAACCCAAATTCGACCTCGTGCGCTCGGCCTGGGTTCTTGTGCAGCAGGTAGCCGAGATCAGTCGCAGGGCGGTGGGTTGTAGTGATTTGCAAGAACATGCTGCGCAGTCCCCCAATGCTGACAGGGCTTGTCGTCTTCTATTATCGCGTAGCTAACTGTTGACGGAGCAACTAGCCGATTCAGTCGCGGCGCCGCCGAGCAGCTTGACGTTGAGCCGGCCGCCTGTGAACAGCATGTCGTCCAGGGCCTCTGCGAGATCTTCCGATCTCACAACCTCTCCTCCGTCGCGCATAACGGCAGATTGTGCCGTACGGCGCATCAGCTCTTTGATAAAGGCCGCGCTGACGCCCTTGGTGCGCGCCACAGCCTCGCCGATGATCTGGTCCGAAAGCCTTAGCCCATTACCGTAAAGACGCACCAGCTTCTCGCGGCCAACTTCGTCGGGCAGCGGCACCTCGATGGCTTGATCGATGCGTCCGGGACGTCCGGCGAGCGCTCCTTCGAGTTGCTCGGGCCGGTTGGTGGTGAGAATGAAGAGAATGTCGGCGTTGTCCTTCAGGCCATCCATCTCGTTCAGCAAGGTGTTGAGCAGCGACTCTTCGCACGGGCCTCCCATGTCCTCGCGGTCGCGGGCGATGAGGTCCACATCTTCGATGACGACCATCGCCGGCTGCAGCAGGCGCGCAAGGGTCATGTACTGCGCGAGTAGCCCCATCTGTCCCGCCGTGATGATGAGCGTCGTGTGACCTGGGAGGTTGGCGGCGAGATAGCGGATGGTGTGCGTCTTGCCTGTGCCTGGCGGGCCGTAGAGCAAGATACCCTTGCGCGTCGACTGCCCGAGCCGCCGCAGCGCGTCACGGCTCTCGATGAATCGGATCACGTTCCGATCGAGCAGCTTCAGCGTTGGCTCCGGAAGGATAACGGCATCGCGCACCACATGCGGCAAGCGATGCACTGTGACGCCCTTGGAGCGGCCGCGATAATCAGATTCTACATCAAGCGAGAGAACCTTGCCGCGGTACGACCGGGCCGCATTCATCGCCGCTTCGAGTTCTGCAAAACAACGCTGGACAAAGGCGCCGGCTTCCTCGCCGGCCGGGACAGCGATCTCTACGCAGGTTCCGGCCTCCTGGCCAAACTCGCGATGAGAGGAGAGCACGACCGCGTAACGCAGATCGCCCTCACGGTTGAGCCACAAACCATTGTTCAGGCACTTGATAGGATCACCTTCGCCGATGTCGACATCCTGGTACTGGGCCGCGGATATGGTGACCGCATACTGTCCATCCTTGGTCAGCGCAGCATAGGTCAACGTCTCGTAGCGCTGCTGCTCGTAGACGCCGAAGAAGCGGATTGGCGAAACGGAGAAAAGCTTGTCGAGTGCGACCTGAATGTCAGCGCGCATGTGGCCAGGAAACTGGCGCGAGGTGGTGATTATCTCGTCGTGTGAAAGCCCGGCGAAATGCCAGCCGATCGCCTCATAAGCGTATTTGAATTTTTTATTGCGCGAGACTTCGGACAGGTGATTGGCGCCGGCCAAAAGGCAGGTATCGCAGATAAGGGCCGACTGCCCCTTGAAGAGTGTTTGATGATCATCAGCAAGCTTGCCACAAAGCCGCACTGCGGTTTGGCGTCTTTGTCGTCGGTGCCCAGATATGCGACGGTGACAAGCAGCGGATAGCCTGCCTCTTTGATGCGCCGCTGTGCAGTTGCCAGCATGACGTCAGCGACAGCCGGAGGATAAGTGCCGCACACGGCCTTACCCTGTTGTGCAACAATTGTGGTAAAAGCCTTGGCTTCTGCTTCGGAGCGCCCAAAAACGCAACGGACAATGTCGACAACGAAATCCCAAGGGGTTTCGTCGTCATTGTGGATGACGATCTGCAGATTATCGATCTCGGAGGGGGTGTCGCGCACGCAGCTACTCGCATTCAATCCAATGTCGATGGGACAATATCAGCACACCCCCAACTCATTTGTTAATGAGTTGCAAACTGGCTCGATGAAGGTAAACGATCATGACAGCTTCGGCGAGCCATAGCTGCCAGATGGTGCCGGTCGCGAAGTTGGTCCGTTCCTGGCCCACCTCCAAAAGAACGAAGACGGACTGGGGTGTGAAGCTGCCATTGAGGTTACGAACCGCTACGGCACCGCAATTTTGCGGCGCACCACGCCGACTGAATTGGTGACGGACGAATGGCAACATCCGTGTTGAGCCCGGGCACCGAATCCGGTTAGGGTCACGCGCCGAACTCGGTCTTTTGGGCATGGCAAGACCACCCCCAACAAGAGACATGATCGGCGGCTCCGGAACCGAGGTCAACGCCGATCTGGTTGATGACGGCCTCTCTATAGGAGCGCCCTTGCGCAATGCGTCTACTGGGTAGAGGCGTGGAATCTAAAAAGCCCAATGGTCGCACTTCATTCTATCGCTCGACGGCAACTTTTCTGATCCTGCATTCGCAAGTCACGTTCTGGAGCGAGTGCAGCAAAATATCGATCCAGCTGAGCAATTGAGGCGCCACATTCCGCCGTCGCGATACGATGGGCGCCGGCCTCGTCGATGTCCCTGCCCTCGAGCACCATTGCCAGTCGTTCCTCGTAGGCGACGATCAGATCGGCAACGGCGTCGCCCGGCAAAGCGCTGACCGCATCCCCCCTTTCAACCGCCTTGGCCAACAGGAAAGCCTTGGCCCGATTCAGGAGCAACATGGCTTTCCCTCCTGCGAATTAAGCGAGGAAAGCGAAAGAAGCGAAGTAAGGTCCCGCGCCCGGCAGGGCTTTTCCCCCTTAGTTCGCATAATTCGCTTCTTTCGCAGGCTCGAAGCCCGCGCGAACGCACCATACCGTTCGCGGGCGCCCCGACGTTGGCTGGTCAATCCGGTCGATCCGCCCTCGCACTTGAAGACTTCTCAGCGCAGCATGAAGCCGACTGCTATCCGTGTGGCCGCCCAACGCCTGGTGCAGCTCCGTTGTGGTTCTCGGCGCCCCACTCAGTACCGCGAGGATGCGCGTCTCGAGCGGATCGGCCATGGCAGACTCGAACAGGTAGCGCGCAGAGCTGTCGCAATACTCCCAGACGGCGATCGCGGCCACGACATGCTGAGTGGTGATGAGGGGCGAGGCGTCCAATATGGCGAAGGTGAGCGCCAGGCGTATGACCTGGGCCTCAGCGCGAGCGGTGACGACGCCGTAGAGCCCCGGCTGATCGGCGGTCAGCGCTGGATAGAGGTCGCAGTAAAGCTCCCGCGCGTCGTCGCTGAACTCTACTTCACCGAGCCGTGCCGCGGACATCAGCCGTGCACCGTACTCTCGCCCGAGTCGATCAACGTCGGCCTCACTCATGCCGGTTGCGAGTGGCACCAGCTTTGAACGTCGCACCGCAAACCAGAGGAACTGATTGGCGAAGCTGTTGAACAGCTCGACCTTGCCGAGCAGCATACCCAACTCGGCCATAGTGATATGCGCAGACAGGCTGCCGATGTGGGGATCGGTTGCCTTGATCGGGTTTCCTTGGTCAACGGCTCGAGGTGTGCGCCCGTCCCACGCAGAACGGACGAACGTGGAAAGCGTGTTGCCCTGCCGCCTTGCATCGCCCGCAGAGGTGCCGCGAATTCGCCTTCGACGATGAACAGCCGCTTATCGGCAACGCCAGGGTCGCCGTCCTCTTGACCTTCACCATCGCGGATGGCTGCGATCAACCCCTGCCCGACGACATCGGGCTCGGCTTCCAGCTCAACGGCCGCACCCGCTGGTAACGGCTGCGTCCCATATCCCGCGAACCGGTGCCTCGCTGGTGCCTTGCGGCCCCGTGCGGACTGCCCGACGATGGCGCAGAACAGGCGTGCATGATGATAATCGTCAGTCACCCGGACGCGCGGTCCGCGACCGGCCACAATGCCAGCATGCCCCATGAGTGTCGCCAGAACGGCTGCTCGGATCGGCCTCGCTGTTGACGACCGCGGCCCGCACGATCTCGCCCGCAAGACCGGGCAGTGCGGCCGGCCGGCGTGCGCCGCGTGGACTGCCGCTGCCGGATTTGAGCCGGCGAGCGGGCTCTTCGGCGGCCTCGCCCGTCAGTCAGTCGCCTGCCTCCTTACCTGGGCTGGTGGAAGCTGCATGAGCGGTGGCAAGGGATCGTTGCGCCCTGCCTCGAGAGCCCGGCGGATGGCACCTCGGGCATAATCGAAACCGTGTTTTGCCGCGGCCCCGATGCCTGCCAGGCTCGATCGCCGGCATCGATCTCCTGCGTCGTCAGGATGCCGTTGGCCGTATAGCGTGCGAGGCGTGCAGCCGCCCCAGTAGATGGCGTCCTTCCGTCCGTCATTAAGGCTGGCAAGGCTTTGCCGCTCGGCCTCGAGATCATGGATGGCCTGCCGCCGCATCGGCTCGCCATCCTCCGGCTTGAGCCGGGGCAGCCGCGCTCGCGCCGCCGCTGCGTGCTCGTCCAAAAGCTTGCGCCATGCGGTGGGCTCGGCGGTCTGCATCGCCGCCGTCAAGGCGAGGTCTGAGGCGATCCTTCGCGCGCTCGTGTTTGGAGAAGGACGCAAAGGCAGAGCAGTCGCCGCCAGATCAGCCCGAAAGCATCAGAAGAAGACATGCAGGCCCCTGGATCGCGTAGCGCCGGCCGTCAGGCAGGACGCAACCGGGGGCCACGACGTAACCAGTTGGCCGTCCTTCGGCATCATGGCTGCGCGTGTCGATGTCCTTGCTTATGTCGCCGGCCGGGCGGTGCGGATGGCCACACCTGGCGTTCGTCGCCAGTAGAGATGGAACCCACCGCGCGGCGTCCGGACGATGAGCGGGCATGCGGCGGTCATCGCCCGCCATTCGCAGCGAAGCAAGCCGCACATAGTCTGCACGCTGCACTCGACAGGCGGATCGAGGTCGAGCACCCAGGAAGCACGTACGCTGGCAGACCAACCAACGCCTTACTGCCTCTCTGCCAAGGCGAGGCATCCACCTGTGCATCATGGAAGCCGTGGCGTGTCAGTGGCTCCTTAGCGGCATTCAAAGGGAGCACCGGAAGCCCCAATGAAACGCAATGCTGTGCGACGGCTTGATTGGCTTCTGCAGTGCCGGTCTGCCATTTGGCAAAGTCTTTGCCCGGCCTTGAATTGGCCTCTATCAGTTGGCATGTGGGTAAAGTCCTGAGTGGTTTCGGGACGTGGCAGACGGCGACGGTCACGCTGGGTAGCAGGGCGACCGTTGGCTTTTCACGCGGCATCGCTCGGCGTCGTCAGCCGCTCAATCTCGGAAGCCGGCACGAGGCTTCGGCCGGCGATCTTGACAAGTTTCAGTTCGCCTGCCTTCACAAGCGCATAGAGGAGGTTCGGCCTATCCTTGAGGCAGTGACACGCCTCATCAACGCGGTAAGCCTTTTTGCCCGCTGCTACTAGTTTGCATTCGTAAATCGCTTGATGATCAGTCATTGCCACCTCATTCGTTCGGGGTGGCACGCAATTAGGCCGTGGCGGCGCGGCATCGTCCAAGGGAAGACGTAGCAACGCTTTCATGGTCAGGCGCTATCCCTACGGCTTTGAGACTACGTGGGACCTCAGTTGGACGAAGCAGGTGGCTGTTTCATTGGTGAATTGATTTTTGCCCGATCGAACACGAACAGCAAACTTAAACCCAAATACGGATAGGCGGGAAATCCGGGCTTCGCCAACACCGGGATCTTCCTGGATCACAGCGCCAATATCTCGGCACAAGATTCGCAAGTGGGCCATGAACAAGTCGCTCTGTGGTTCGGACGCAGACTTGGCCCATCGGATGTGTCTAAGACAATCTCTCACAGCGTATTCAAGACCAGGAGCGAGTTGTTCCCTGATGTCTTTTGGGCAAGGATCGACCATCATCCTCAAGAAACGAACAAAAAGGACTATCAATCTCCCTCATTATCGGATTGTAATTTGCCCGGACCTCTCCTCCAGAAGCTATAAATATCTGTCCCATTGATACTATCAATGCATCACGCCTACGTGTTTTTTGGGAACGGCGACTGACTACAACTTCACTCAATTCCGTGCGTTTTCTGCCCAATTTATCCAGCGCGATTTTCATCGAGTTTAGTCGGTGGTTGACAGTCTATCGAGGCTTGCTCGCTCAGGATCACGTGCTTGCAACTGAGATTGGCGTTCTAGCTCCCGCATCAACGCTTCAAAATGTCTGGACAAGTCGTCGTCTGGCGTTCCTGCGAGTGGTTTTGATCGTCTTTAGTTCGATCTCAGAAAGTTCATACTTCTTCAGCAAAGAGACGCGAAACCCACATAGGACGCGGACGATGCTGTGCCTCAGATCAATTCTGATGCTGACATCGGTTTCCCGTTTCACCGCGTCGAACAACTTCTGATTATCGATGGCACGTTTAATATCGACGTCTGAGAGCTCAATAAATTCGTCAGAGTAGTAACCTATGTGCAGTGGAAATCTAGCCACGCTTGACACTCCCGAGGAAAGTCACGTCTTTGCAACTGCTGATCGAACAATACCGCTCCCAAGCCGCCATCAACGATCGGCGCCCGCTCAACCGCGTCGTCTCTGCGGTAAGCCTGCTCGGCTTTGTCACCGATGGAACGCGAAAGGGCGTGCTCGGCCAGTTCGCGCATGAGCTGGTGCGATTGCCGGCCCAGTCTCGAAGCAGGAGCGAAACCGTGGACGGTGGCGCTTTCGACACCCATGCGCCGTAAGACCATCTCCAGCGCCATGGAAGATAGAGGCTTGCCGCGGCGCTGACCGGGGAAGATGCTCGCCATCCCGTAGCGGCTCCATTTTGGCCAAGATTGCCAACGCGCGATTACAGAGCGGATGCGATGCCCTGCCTGATTTCATGCGGCGGGCGGGGATGGTCCAGACCTTGGCGGCAAGGTCGATCTCGGCCCATTGGGCTCTGCGAGCCTCACCCGATCGAGTTGCCGTGAGGATCAGGAACTCGGAGGCAGCGGGCGGCGACGGCTTCAAGGAGCTCGCAGAGCGGTCATGAATTCGGGAACATCGTCGATATCCATTCGGGCATGATGGCCCCGCGTCAGCTTCGGACGCGGCGGCAGGATCAGCGCGAGATGGCCGCGCCATGCCGCGGGATTGGGACCGTCCCGGTGGCCATGCGCCTTGGCGTAGTCGAGCACCTTCTCAATCCGACCGCGAAGGCGCGATGCCGTCTCGGATTTCGTTCGCCAGATCGGCTGACGACGGCCAGAACGTCCTCTGTCGCGATCCGGTCAACTGCCTTCTCGCGGATCGGCGCCGCATAGACGTTGAGCGTCATGACTCCATTGCGCGCGATGCTTGTCGTTGCGCCAGCTCGTCTCCATGCTCGCAATGAGCTGATCGGCGGCCTCGCCGAACGTCGGAACCGTCCGGGCTGCCTGCCGTGCGAGTAGGGGATCGCCGCCGTCTGCGATCAGGGCCCGCGCCTGCTGGCCTCTCCCGAGCCCGTGCCAGGCCGACCGCCAAGCTGCTGCCGAGACCATCCGCACCGCTTTGCCATCCTTCGACCAGGCGGTAGAGGAAGACCCATCGCTTGCCGCTGTTGCGCCCCTCCGAGATCCGGAGATAGAGCCCGCCCCCTCGTCGGCATAGAGCCCCGGCTTCGTCTCCTTCGCAACCTTGGTCGCGCGCAACCTGTTGATCTGCCGTGCCATCGCCACTCCGCCCAACCATCCGCCCTAACTCTAAGCGCGGATTGTGGCGAATTTTGAGGAACAGGGCGAACAACTCAACGGCTAAGTGACTGAATAAAAAGATGTGATGTGGATAGCGGCGAACATCTCCAACAGGGGTGTGGCGGTCTCCCCATCCGCCATATTTGAACTGATGTTTCTCAACCGCGTGCGAGATCAACCCAGATCACTGGCGCTATGCCTGCGACGCTCTCTTCGCTGCCTCCGCCTTTTCCATACCCCTCCTCCGGCTCCACCATGACACCCAGTCCTCGTGTTCGTGAAGCCGCCAGCAGGCCACTATGCAAACCGAGGCTGGTTGTGGAGTGGCCGGAGAACGTCGCTGTCTTGATGCCACTCTTTCTTGGCGGACGAATGGAGCTGGAGAGGTACGACCGCAGCAGCGGGAGCGGCTGGCAAGGATGCGAGGCATCTGGCGAGCAGCTCCGCCGTCGGCGAAAGGCCTGAGGAGGCGATCGCAGGCTCCCTCCTGGTGGCAGCTTGATAGCATGGCTTCAGTGCATGACGGCAGACCTGCGCAGGCCGTAGTGGAGAGTGATATGACAGATCGCGAAAATCCTCCCGTCGGCGAGGAAACCGCAGAAGCTTGCTGTTGTTCGGCACATCCTAAGGCTTCTGTTGTCCCATCCGCTCGATCCCCTCGACGGCGCGGAAATGGCACGCGCGGCACAAATCGTGAGCGGGGCATTTGGCAAGGAAGAAGCGATCCGCTTCGAGCGGCTCGAAATCTTGGAGCCTGAGAAGACGGAGTTGCGCGCCTGGAAGGCGGGAGACGCCTGGGATCGCAAGGTTCGGTTCTCTATTTATCCGGTCGGCACATCGGGGTCACCGAGGGTGTTCGCTCGGCGAAGGGCGGGTTATCTCCTCGCAATATTTGCCCACGGCGCGCCCCATGATCATGCTCGAGGAGTTCTCGAGGTGGAGAAGGCCGTGAAAGCTGACCTGGCCTTCATTGGCTGCCGCCGCCGTGGTATCGAGACTGTCGATATGGTCTGCGTCGATCCCTGGTCAGCGGGCTCGTTTGACATTCCCGGCGAGGAAGGACGCCGCATCTCGCACACCTTCGCCTGGCTGCGGACGCGAAAAGACGGCAACTACTACGCCCACCCGATCGAAGGACTGAATGCGGTCGTCGACGTCGATTCCATGACTGTCCTGCGGGTCGACGATCACTTCGCCGGGCGCGAGCCGCTGCCCGTGCCGGCGGCGGAAAGCGAGTATGACGCCCGCTTTCGGGACCGGTTCGCACCTGCGGGCAAGCCCCTGGACGTCATCCAGCCGGAGGGGCCAAGCTTCACGGTCGACGGCCGTCACATCAAGTGGATGGGTTTCGACGTGCGGGTCGGTTTCAACAACCGTGAAGGCCTGATCCTGCATGAGATCGGCTACACGGCGGACGGAAACCGGCGACCTATCCTGCATCGCGCCTCGTTGGCCGAGATGGTCGTCCCCTACGGCAGTCCCGAGCTGGCCCACTATCGCAAGAACGTCTTCGACATCGGCGAGTACGGCCTGGGCAAGCTCGCCAACTCGTTGCGGCTTGGTTGTGATTGCCTGGGTGCGATCCATTATATGGACGCATGGGTGAACGGGATCGACGGCACGCCGGTCAGAATCGAGAATGCGATCTGCATCCACGAAGAAGATCAGGGTCTCGGTTGGAAGCATTGGGACTGGCGAACGGATGTCGCCGAGGTGCGCCGCCTGCGCCGGCTGGTGATTTCGTCCATCTCCACCGTCGGAAACTACGAGTATGCCTCCTACTGGTACCTCTACCAGCACGGCGGCATCGAGTTCGAGATCAAGGCGACGGGCATTATCAATACTGTCGCGTGCGAACCCGGCAGGCCAAGCCGCTACGGCAACGAAGTCACGCCAGGCGTGGTTGGACAGATCCACCAACACCTCTTCTGTGCGCGGCTCGACATGGATGTCGACGGTTCCGGCAATTCCGTTGTCGAGTACAACATCGTTGTTCCGCCAGCCGGTCCGGAGAACCCGCACGGCAATGCCTTCTACGAGGAAGCATCGACGCTGAAGACGGAAAAAGAGGCCTGCCGTAACACCAATCCCGCCACGATGCGCTACTGGAAGATCGTCAATCCGAACGTGCGGAACGCCGTCGGCAAGCCGACCGCCTACAAGCTCGAGGCCACCAGCCCTGTCACGGCCTACACTGCTCCCGACAGCCGCTCAGGAGCCCGGGGCGGCTTTATCCGCAACCACCTCTGGGTAACGCGTTCCTCGCCGCTTGAGCGCTATCCGGCCGGTGATTACGTCAACCAGTCCGAAGGCGGGTTAGGCTTGCCGCAATGGATCGAAGCCGATCGCGGAATCGAAAATACCGATGTGGTCTTGTGGCATGTTTTCGGCCTGCACCATTCGGTGCGCCCCGAGGACTTTCCGGTGCAGCCGGTCGTCACGTGCGGTTTCCGGCTGATGCCGTCGGGCTTCTTCGATCGCAATCCTATGATTGACCTGCCACCCACACGCAATGAGGCGAGCTGCTGCGTGTAGGGTGCATGTGCTTGCGATCATCGTAGCTGTCCTGGAATTGCTGACCAAGTAGCCGGTGACCTGAGGCCGAGCGCTGCGTGTGGCACCTGGGTGGCAGAGGCCGGTCTGAGCTGGATCGATGCCCGACAGATGAGAGTGGGCGCATCCCTTCGAAAGGGGTACACGAGCCCGCAACACAATGGACGTGCGGTCGATGACTTTCTGGCGCGCCGTTCTGTGGCGCTACGAGGACCGTCGCTGGTTGGTTCTGGACTTCATTCACCGGACATTCTGGCTTCTCAAGTCCTGCCGAGGTGGTCGATGGACGGTTGACGTCGCTGCGATTTCCTCTGGCGGCGGCGATGGCTTGCTGTCCGTTATGTGCAGTGAATGTGCGGAGGTGTTGCTTGTCGATCACGACTTTGCGGCCATGCGTGCTGTGCGGGGCCTGCGAGGTTGTGATAATGGGGCGCTCAAGGAGCGGTGCTGTTTGGATGTGGTCTGCGACGGGTGGGGAGCAACATCGCCGACTTGTGGGTTCGAACGGGACGCGGAAACGCAATCAAGCGATGGTGTCATGAAAATTACAGATCTAGCCATTCCGGCCGTCAAGCTGATTGAACCGGCAATCTTCCGCGATGCGCGCGGGTTCTTTTCCGAGACGTACAAAGCCAAGGTTCTGGAGCAAGCCGGGCTGTCGCTCGATTTCGTGCAGGACAATCATTCTTTGTCGGTTGATACCGGCGTGGTGCGCGGGTTGCATTTCCAGGCACCGCCGCACGCGCAGGGCAAGCTGGTGCGGGTGATCCGCGGGGCAATCTTGGATGTCGCGGTGGACATTCGGGTGGGGTCGCCAAGCTATGGCCAGCATGTGGCGGTCACGCTGTCGGCTGACAATTGGCAGCAGTTGTGGGTGCCGGAAGGGTTTGCCCACGGGTTCTGCACCTTGGAGCCGAACACCGAGGTCATTTACAAAGTCACCGACTACTATGCTCCCGAGTGCGAGGGCGGTATTTTGTGGAATGATCCCGCACTTGCAATCGCATGGCCCATCGAGGCAGGGCGGGCGGTACTGTCGGAAAAAGACGGCCGGCTGCCGCTCCTCGCGGATGTCGCGGGATGCTTTCGCTATGTGGGCTGATCCGGCTTTGGGGGACGAGCGCAGTGATCTGGCGCCTGATGTGGGCTGGGCGGTAGTGGGGAACGCATGAAAATCATTGTCACAGGTGGGGCCGGCTTCATTGGATCGGCTGTTTGTCGCTTCCTTGTCAGCGAAGCTGGCGTGAATGTGGTGAACATCGACAAGCTCACCTATGCCGCCAATCTCGCATCCGTCGCCCCGGTTGCCCAAGACGCCCGTTATGCCTTTGAGCAAATCGATATTTGCGATCGCGCAGCGTTGGATGGCGTGCTGGCGCGTCATGCGCCGGATGCGATCATCCATTTGGCGGCCGAGAGCCATGTCGACCGTTCAATTACTGGATCGGATGCTTTCATCGACACCAATATTCTCGGTACCTACACGCTCTTGCAGGCGGCGCGGGGCTATTGGGACCAGCTCGACGGCAGTGCGAAGGAGCGCTTCCGACTGCTACATGTCTCGACCGATGAGGTCTATGGGTCCCTGGGGCCTGACGGGCTGTTCCGCGAGGACACGCCTTATGATCCAAGTTCACCGTATTCCGCGAGCAAGGCTGCGTCCGACCATCTGGTGACGGCTTGGCACCGCACCTATGGGTTTCCGGCACTGATCTCCAATTGTTCCAACAACTACGGGCCTTATCAGTTTCCAGAGAAGCTCATCCCGCTGATGATCTTGAATGCGCTCGAAGGCAAAGCACTGCCGGTCTATGGCGACGGGGGCAATGTGCGCGATTGGCTCTATGTCGACGATCACGTGCGCGCGCTGTGGACGATCCTGCGGAAGGGGCGGCTTGGCGAAAAGTACAACGTTGGCGGGCGCAACGAGCAGACAAACCTCGGCGTCGTAGAGACGATCTGCGCTTTGATGGACAACTGCCGGCCGGGTGGCGCACCGCATAATCGTTTGATCACATTCGTTGACGACAGGCCTGGACACGACAAACGCTATGCGATTGATGCCAGCCGGCTGGAGAGCGAACTTGGCTGGCGGGCTCAGGAAGACTTTCAGAGCGGGATCGGGAAGACGGTGCAATGGTACCTCGATCACGGTGACTGGTGGCGGCCGCTACAGCAGGGGTATGGCGGAGAGCGGTTGGGGCTTTTGCCAGTGGACGCAACGCGCGACGGCAAAGCGGCGCGGTGACGACGACGGACGCACGGCGCGCATAGTGAGGCACGGGCGGCAGGCGCCGTGCCATTCATTGATTGAGGATAGGAGTGCTGCATGAAGGGGATCATCCTTGCGGGAGGGCGTGGCACGCGTCTTTATCCGATGACGCTTGTCGCCTCGAAGCAGCTGCTGCCGGTCTATGACAAGCCGATGATCTATTACCCGCTGGCGACGCTGATGCTGGCGGGTATTCGCGAAGTTCTTCTGATTTCAACGCCCGATGATCTGCCGAACTACCAGCGATTGCTCGGGGACGGCAGTGCCTGGGGGCTGGATCTCAAGTACGCCGAGCAGCCGAATCCGGGCGGACTTGCGCAGGCTTATATCATTGGCGCCGATTTCGTTGGGGGAGAGGCCTCGGCGCTGATCCTCGGCGACAACATCTTTTACGGACACGGCTTGCCGGACATGATGCGGGTTGCCAGAGCCCGTGAGGTCGGGGCGACTGTGTTTGCGTACCATGTGACCGATCCCGAGCGGTATGGCGTCGTTGAGTTCGATGCGACAGGGCGTGCGGTGTCGCTGGAGGAGAAGCCGAAGCGGCCGAAGTCGCGGTGGGCCGTGACGGGGCTCTACTTTTACGATCGGCGTGCGGTGGAGATCGCCGCTTCGCTCAAGCCTTCAGCCAGGGGCGAGCTCGAGATTACCGATGTCAATGCCGCTTATCTGGCGGCGGGCGATCTGCACGTGGAGCGGATGGGGCGGGGGTTTGCCTGGCTCGATACCGGCACGCCGGACAGCCTGAATGAGGCGGCGAATTTCGTGCAAGCTCTGGAAAAGCGGCAGGGCTATCGTATTTCATGTCCGGAAGAGATTGCGTATCGAATGGGCTTTATTCGGCGGGACCAGTTTGCCCGGCTTGGTGAAGCATTGGCCGCCTCGGACTACGGCAAATATCTGCTCGGTGTTCTGGAGGATGATGGCGACGGCTTGGTGCCGGGCGCTTTGTAAGTCCTGGCCGTCTGGTGGGACGGGCGTTTCGAGAGCGCGCTGTTAGCCTCCGGTTTCGTCGGCGATGTGGTCCGGAAATTCTGCGCGTTGCCGGATGTAGTCGGCGCCTCTGGCCTCGTTCGAAGGCCCGTCTGCTCTTGGTTTTCACGGGAGTGAAGTCCCCTTGCGGCGACCGTGCGACAGCATGAGCGATGAGCGGGCATTGGCATTTGCTGTCAAATCTCTTTTTGTTCTCTTTTTGGATTGACGGGGCGCCTTTTTGCGGCTAAAAATGAAACATAAGAAGAACAAATAGGGTCTACCTGGTGCTGCTGAATGCTCCTGGGTCTTCGAGGAGGGTGACACGTGCCCAAAGCCGCTCCGGACATGCCCCGTTCTCTTGCGGTTGGGTGTGCAGGTCAGTCCGGAGGAGAAGCTCAGGCAGATGCTTCGTGTCCCCGATGTGGTGCTCATGGTGATGGGCACTCGGTGTCATGTCAGCGTTGCGTTTCGCGTTCTGTGGGTTGCGTTCTGCGTTCGATGCCCCATCGCGGCGAGGTGGAGGGTCCCGTCCCCGGATCTTCCACCTCGTCCCCCCCTGTCCTTGTCGGGATGCCGCGACAAAAGCTCATTGAAGGCTTACGGGCGCGTATTCACAGGCTTGAGCGCAATGGGACGGATCGGTTCTCACCACTCGCAGGTGCGTTGACGGTTCCCCGCGGCGCAGCGGCAATCGGTTTGCCCTCGAGGAAGCTTTCGTTTCCTCAACCGGTCGTCGCTGCGCCCTCTTTGTCTCGACCTGCTGCTCGCGGGGCTGCCTGGACACTGGGTGAGCCGGCTTTTGACGACGCCTTGCCTGTCGGCGGGCTCGATGTCGCCGGGGTGCACGAGCTGAAGCCGGAGGCGCATGGAGACTGGCCGGCTGCCATCGCTTTTGCTGCTGCGCTTGGTGTTCGCCGTCGCCTGGGAGAGGTTGCCTCGCCAGCTTTGCAGCGTCCGGTGTTGTGGTGTGTGCGAACTGGTACGAGTGGCGAGCATGGTGGCTTGCATGGTGCGGGACTTGCTCGTCTCGGGCTCCCTCCTTCCTGTTTGATCGTGGTCGAGGTGGCCAGAAAGTCAGATGTTCTGTGGAGCTTGGAGGAGGGGTTGCGCTCGAGGGCGATCTCCCTGGCGATCGGGGTCGTAGGCGAGGTTGACCTGACCGCTGCGCGCCGGCTCAGCCTTGCTGCTGCGCGGACAGGCACGCCAGCTCTTCTCGTTACCGATCCCACAAGCATGCCTGCGGCTGCGATCAGGGCGCGCATGCGGTTGCGGCGTCTGGCAAGCGCTCCTCATCCCTTCGATTGCAAAGCGCCGGGTCTGTCGCGGCTGAGTGTCGTTCTCGAACGTTGCCGGGGGGGTGTTTCCGGGCGCGAGGGTGTTTCAGTGGAGCTCGAGTGGTGTGATGTCTCGTATCGTTTCCGTCTGGCTGCCCGCATGGCCGATCGAACGGCTGCAGTGCCAGTCGCCTGGCAGCATGCCGGGTGACCGGCCTGCTGCGCTGGTGACGACCGGTCCAAGGGGCCTCACGCTCAGTGCTGTGAATGCTCGAGCGGCTGCTGCCGGCATACTTGTCGGCACCTCCCTTGCCGATGCACGGGCAGCATTGCCAGAGCTCTTTACGCAGCCTGCCGAACTGGCGCAGGACGCCAAGGCTTTGCAGATGTTGGCACGTTGGTTCGGTCGCTATGGGCCAAGCTGCAACAGTGATGGCAGCGATGGTGTCCTGGTTGACGTGACGGGGGTGGCGCATCTTTTCGGCGGCGAGAGGGCCTTGTGCATCGACGTTGTCCAGCGGTTGCAGCATCTGGGGGTTACTGCGCGTGTTGGTCTTGCCGATACGATCGGCGCAGCGCATGGCCTTGCCCGCTTTTCTGCAGGGCTGCACTTGCGGGAGGCTTTCGCGATTGCTGAGGAGGGTGGGGCCCAGGTGGTGCTGGGTGAACTTCCGGTGGCGGCGCTGCGTCTCGATGGGCAAAGTCTTCGTTTGCTGCAGCGCCTCGGCCTCAAGCGTATCGGTCAACTCTACGGGATACCGCGCTCGGCTCTTGCAGCTCGTTTTCGCGATGCTCTCAAGGGTCGCGATCGGCAGGGTGCGCAAAAAGGCGCTGCAAGCGTTCTGCTGCGGGTTGACCAGGCTCTTGGGCTGTTGGCCGAGCCTTTGCGTTCGCTCGAGCCTGTTCCAGAGGCATCGAGTCGCCTCGATTTTCCCGAGCCGCTCATTACCGCTGAGGGGCTTCATCAAGCCGTCGATGCGTTGACACGGCAATTGACCGACCGTCTGGCAGATCAAGGGCTGGGTGCGCGGCGGTTCCGTCTCATGATCTATAGAACGGATGGTACGGTTGGCGAGGTGATGATCGGCACCAGTACTGCGAACCGCGATCCACACCATATCCAGCGCCTGCTGGAGGAAAAGATCGCCTCTCTCGATGCCGGGTTTGGTATCGATGTGGTCATCTTGGAGGCTCGTGACCTGGCGCGTCATGATGACCGACAGGTCGAGCTTGGATGGCGAGAAGCCGACGGAGACGAGGCGTGTGTTGCTGCCTTGGTCGACCGACTTGTCAACCGGCTTGGAAGGGGACGTGTCCTCGGCTTCGTGGCTCATGCCAGCCATATTCCTGAGTTGACGGGACGCTGGTGTCCGATCGTCAACACAGATGGGGTTCAGGACGCAGCGCCTGCTTTTCAGAGGCTGCCTCGGCCGCCTTTGTTGTTGGCTTCTCCCGAGCCGATCACCGTCATTGCCGAGGTTCCTGAAGGGGCTCCGCAGCGTTTCGTGTGGCGTCGCTTGGCCAGGCGGATTGTTCGCAGCGAGGGACCGGAACGCATTGCTCCGGAGTGGTGGCGCCAACTGAAGGTGTCGGACGAGGCGGGGCTGGCCGGCTCACAAGAGGCCTCCACGCGCGACTATTACCGGCTCGAGGATACGACAGGGGCCCGTTACTGGGTGTTCCGGGCAGGCCTTTATCCGGATGACGAGAGGAGCGATGACGGTGAGCCGGTGACGTCGGAACAAGAAGATGCGGGGCCACGCTGGTTCATGCACGGGCTGTTTGCGTGAGGTCTGCATGACACACAGAAACAAGCCGTACAGTTGTGAGCGTGCTCCTGCCGAGCTGGCGGCCATCAGCAACTTCTCCTTTCTGGAAGGCGGCTCGCATCCCGACGAGCTTGTGGCGCAGGCCAAGGCGCTAGGGCTTTCAGCGCTGGGACTTGCCGATCGCAATAGCGTTGCTGGTGTGGTGCGTGCGCATGCGGCTGCCAAGGAGGTGGGCCTGCGTCTGCTGGTCGGCGCCCGGCTGGTGCTCGAGGATGCCCCTTCCCTCATTTGCTATCCGACGGATCGGCGTGCCTGGGGGCGTCTTTGCCGTCTGCTGTCGCTTGGTCAGGGACGCGGTCTCAAGGGTACTTGTCGTCTGAGCCTTGAAGATGTGGCGGCCCATGTTGCAGGCCAGATCATCATCGTCTTGCCGTCCGAGGATTGGGATTGGCGGGAGACGCTTGCGCCGGTGTCGCGTGACGGAGGTAGCGAGGTCATTCAGCTTGGCATGCGTACAGAGAAAACCGAGGAAGTGCGCGCGCTGAATCTGGACCGGAACTCAAAGGTCAATGCAGCCCTGCAGCATGACGCTTCCCATCCTTTATCGTCGGCGACACTGGAACTTCATTTGCGCCGTATCGGGTATGCTCTTGCGTCTGCTGCGGGTCTTTATCTTGCAGCCAGACATACCTATTGCGGCGATGATCGAGCACGGTTGCAAGCTCTTGAGCGTCTGGCGGGGCGGACTGGGGTGCCGCTCGTTGCCGTGGGCGATGTGCTTTATCACGCTCCTCACAGGCGCCCGCTGCAGGATGTCTTGACCTGTATTCGTGCGGGCACGACTCTTTCAGAGGCGGGGCTTGCTCTTTCTCGCAACGGGGAGCGTCATCTCAAGTCACCGCAACACATGTCGCGCCTCTTTGCTGGACATGAGGAGGCTCTTGCCCGGACCTTGGAGATCGTCGATGCGTGCGGTTTCTCGCTCGATGAGCTGGTCTATGAGTATCCTGACGAGCCGGTTCCCGCGGGTGTGACGCCACAAGACCATCTTGCGAGGCTGGCCCGGGAAGGTGCGTTGCATCGTTTTCCGGATGGCGTGCCTGCCAAGGTCCGCAGCACGTTGGAGCGTGAGTTGGCTCTCATCGCGCAGTTGGGCTATGCGCCCTATTTTCTCACGGTTCACGACATTGTGGCTTTCGCTCGTTCGCGCGGCATTCTCGCCCAAGGCCGCGGTTCGGCCGCCAATTCGGTGGTGTGTTATTGCCTGGGCATCACGGCCGTCAATCCGACCGAGGTGGATCTTCTGTTCGAGCGCTTCGTCAGTCCCGAGCGCCGGGAGCCTCCGGATATCGATGTCGATTTCGAGCATGAGCGACGCGAAGAGGTCATCCAGTACATCTATGCGCGTTACGGGCGGGACCGAGCCGGTCTTGCAGCGACTGTCATCTCCTACCGCTCGCGATCGGCCTTACGCGAGGTGGGCAAAGCCATGGGGTTGTCGCTCGATACGGTTGCGGCGCTGGCCGGAATGGTCTGGGGCTCGCATTCCGGCGATGCCCTGCCCGAGGCGCATGTGCGTGGTGCCGGTCTCGATCCACGCGATCCCTTGCTGGCGCGGACACTGGAACTTGCGGGTGAGTTGACGGGATTTCCGCGCCATCTATCTCAGCATGTCGGCGGTTTCGTGCTGACACGCGGTCCCCTGATCGAGATGGTGCCAGTCGGCAATGCGGCCATGGCCGACCGGACCTTCATCGAGTGGGATAAGGACGATCTTGCGACGCTGGGGCTTCTCAAGGTCGATGTGCTGGCTCTGGGCATGTTGACCTGCATCCGCAAGGCTTTCGATCTGATTGCGCATCACGAAAACCGAAGGCTGAGCCTTGCCTCGGTGCCGCGCGAGGATGGCAAGGTTTACGAGATGCTGTGCCGGGCCGACTCGATTGGCGTTTTTCAGGTTGAAAGCCGGGCGCAGATGAACATGTTGCCGCGCCTGAAGCCCAGCTGTTTCTACGATCTGGTGATCGAGGTTGCGATTGTCAGGCCCGGGCCGATCCAGGGCGATATGGTGCATCCCTACCTGCGCCGCCGGTCCGGTAGCGAGCCGGTGGTCTATCCGGCTCCCCACCCAAGCTATGGGGAGAAGGATGAGCTCGAGCGTATTCTCGGCAAAACCCTCGGTGTGCCGTTGTTCCAGGAGCAGGCGATGCGTATCGCCATGGAAGCAGCGCGGTTCTCGGATGCGGAGGTCAACGAGCTGAGAAAGGCGATGGCCACCTTTCGCCGGCGGGGTACGATCGGTCGGCTCGAGGAAAAAATGGTCGAGGCTATGGTGGCGCGCGGTTATGGACGCGATTTTGCAGAGCGCTGCTTCAATCAGATCAAGGGCTTTGGCGAATACGGTTTTCCCGAGAGCCATGCCGCGAGCTTTGCGCATCTCGTGTATGTTTCGTCCTGGCTCAAGTGCCATCATCCCGCCGCCTTTGCCGCCGCCCTGCTGAACTCGCAGCCTATGGGTTTTTATGCGCCGGCCCAGATCGTGCGAGATGCGCGTGAGCATGGTGTCGAAGTGCGTGTGGCGGATGTCTGCTACTCGGACTGGGATGCAACGTTGGAGCCGGGCGCGGCCGGCAAAGGGCCGGCGCTGCGACTCGGTCTCAGGCAAATCGATGGTCTGGCGGAGGCAGCGGCGACGGCTATTGTCGCGGCGCGGGAGGCAGTACAAACCGTTTCGACCAACTCATCCCATGCGCGCGCTTTTGACGATGTGCACGATTTGCAGCGACGATCCGGTGTCAGTCTCGCCATTCTCGAGCGTTTGGCTGCGGGCGATGCCATGCGCTCGCTCGGTCTCGACAGGCGTCAAGCGTTATGGGCCGTCAAGGGCTTGCAGGATGATGCGCCGTTGCCCTTGTTTGCATGGAGCGCTACTCCGGATAGGGGGGTGGATCCCGTGGTCGAGCTTCCGACCATGCCTTTGTCGGAGCATGTGGTCCACGATTACCAGACTCTGCGACTCTCCCTCAAAGCGCATCCGATGAGCTTTCTGAGGCCGCAGCTTGCCAAGCAACGCGTAGTGAGATGCGCCGATCTGAAGAGCGTTCGTCATGGTGCCTGGGTCGGTGTTTCCGGGGTCGTGCTGGTGCGTCAGAGGCCCGGCTCGGCCAAGGGTGTGGTCTTCATGACGCTTGAGGACGAGACAGGCGTTGCCAATGTGGTGGTGTGGCCGAAAACGCTCGAGCGCTTCCGGCTGGAGATCATGACGGCCCGCGTCATGCTGGTTCGCGGCCGTGTGCAACGTCACGAAGACATCATCCATGTGGTCTCGAGCCGTATCGAGGACCGTAGCAATCTGCTTGCCACGCTCATGGAGGATCAGACGATGGAGGATGAGATGCCGATTCCGATCGCCAATGCCGATGAAGTACTTCGTCCCGATCCAGGTTCGGCCCGCTCGCCTGCGCACGCACGATGGCAGCCCAACCGGCAGGCGGGGCATCCGCGTGATGCCCGGATCATCCCGCGTTCGCGGGACTTCCATTGAACTGAGCGCGCCGCGTCGCACTTACGGCTGACGATGCCGCCTCGGTGGGCGCCATGAGGCCTTTCATCAATGCTGTTGCAACAACCGGCCGAAACCCGAAATCGCGTCCTCGATGCCAGCGAGGCGGAGAGCGTGCCACAACGTCGCCTGCGTGGATGTGATCACAGGTTTGCCGAGCCTTTGCTCAAGCGCATCGATCACCGTATGCGAGCGGGTGTTGAGGCACGAAATCACCAACGCTTCGGCCTTCGCATCGCAGCCTCGCAATCCCAAATCCAGCAACGTTTCAGGCTCGGGCTCGGCCAGCCGGAAGCCATCGGAAATGCCCAGGAAAGCGCCACCGAGAACCTCGAAGCCGGCCGTTTCGAAGTAGTGATGCTCGGCGGCGTCAACATTGGCGGGGTACGGGGAGACAATGGAGATGCGTTTGGTGGCGCCAACCGTTTTCAATGCCGTCAAGATGGCGTGAGCCGCCGTGGTTGCAGGGGTGCCATAGTGCTCGGAAATCTCAGACCTCAAATGGGCATCGTAGTCGAGCCCCTGCACTATGGAGGAGGCGGTGCAGCCGTAGGCCATGGCGTGCGGAAAGATGCTGGACAACTGGCGCAGTGCTGACTTGCCGTCCGTGCGATCCATCTCGATCAGCGTTTCAGCCGTCGTCTCGGCAGGAATGTACATGCGCGAGAAGTGGAGGCTGACACCCTCGGGTACGATGCGCGTCGCCCAAGGTTCCATGACCGTGTTGACGCTCGGTACGACGATGCCGATCCGTGCCCGGTGGCCGTCTCCGTTGAGGTGCGGCTGTGCCATGGCTATCCCTTTCCGGTTGGTTTGCGTCAGTGGCGCGCGAGCAGTTGCCCCCAGCCGTAAACTTTGTCGGTGATTCCGGCAGTGCGCAGCGCATGCCAGTAGGTGGTGGCGTTGATCTGAAGGACCGGCTTTGCAAGCCAGCGCTCGGCCTCGTCGGCGAGCTTGGCGAACGGCAGGTTGGCGCCAAATGCAACGAGGGCCTCGACGTCGTCGCCATCGATCGACTTGGCGGCGTCGATCATGTCCTTGGCGGTGAGAACCGAATAGGAGGCAGGGCTGCGCCCCCGCATGTGGCAGAAGCGGACAATCTCGTAACCGTGGGCGCCAAGTACGCCTTTCAGGCGGGGCTCGATGCAGGGATAATAGGGTTCCATGACGGCAATGCGTTTCTTCACGCCGTGAGCTTTGAGGCCAGCGACAACGGCATCAGAGGCAATCGTGACAGGAATGTCGAAGCCGGCGACCTTGCGCACGCGGCGTTTGAGGTCTTCGCCCCATTCAACCGTGCCGCCCCAGACGGAGAGTGCTGAAATGCCGAGGATGAATGCGTTCGGTTTGGCGTCCATGACCCGCGCCACCGCGTCCTCAAGGGAGGCGTCGATATCTTCGAGCTGCTTTTCGAAGTCGGCATCGGAATTGACGGGATTGTCGGCGATCACCATGCGGGCCACGTGATTGGTCACGCCTTCCGGGCGCATGTCGTCATATTCGGGCTGGACTACGGTGTTGGTCGAGGGCGTCGTGATGCCGAATGCCATTCGCCAGGCCAGATAGTCGCGCATTGCTAGCCTCTCCTCCGTCTCGATTTGGTCGCTGGCCCTTGTACGGTGCTCTCTTGCCTCATGTTAGGCGAATTGAGCGTTGGCTCATAGAGCGCGGCTGCTGGAGGTTGGCTCGTTAGCACGGCGGGCCGAGACGGTGCTGCAACTCGGGTGGGTCGGGCGCGATCTTACCGTTGGCACGGGACGAGGGAGCGCGACGCAGACCTTTAGACGTTTTGCATGGCAGGGTTCGAGAGCCCAGTGGCTTGGGGAAACGGCAAGTTAACGGGTTCAATGGGAAATCACTGCTGCTATAGGGTCGCCTGACCGATACTGGATTGTCGATCGAGAGCCCTGCAGCCCAACACCCACGGAAGCCGTCGCCTTGGCCAACGCCCTCTTCAATATCGTCCGTCTGGGACGCGCCGGCCTGACCCTTGCCCGCTATGGCGTGCGGTTCGTGCCGAAGGGTGTCAAGGCGCCGACAGCCCTTTATCTTGCCCGGGCGCTGGTTTGGCCGATCAGTGTCATCACCTGGCCCTTTCGGGCGCGGGTGCCGCGCAATCGACGGGCGGCAACGGCGCTCTCAAAGCTTGGCCCGTCATATATCAAGCTCGGCCAGTTCCTAGCCACGCGGCAGGATTTGATCGGGCCGGAGATGGCGCAAGACCTGGCGCATCTGCAGGACCGGCTGGAGCCGTTTTCGATGGTCGAAGCGCGGCGCGCGATCGAGGAACAGCTCGGTGGGCGCCTTGAAGATCATTTCGTGGAGCTGGGCCCGCCGGTCGCGGCCGCGTCGATTGCCCAGGTGCATAAGGCGCGCGTGCGCAATAGCGATGGCAGCGAGACGCAAGTTGCGGTCAAAATCCTGAGGCCGGGAATCGAGCGCCGCTTCCGGCACGACCTCGAAAGCTATTACTTTGCGGCGCGCATGATCGAGCGCCTGCATGCGCCATCGCGGCGTTTGCGACCTGTTGCGGTCGTGGACACGCTGAAGGCGACGACCGAACTCGAAATGGATTTGCGCCTCGAAGCGGCTGCCATGTCAGAAATGGCGGAAAACATTGCGGGCGATACCAAGCTCGAGAGCGGAGCGTTTCGTGTGCCGACCGTGGATTGGCGGCGAACTGCGCGGCGTGTACTCACCGTCGAATGGATTGATGGCATTCCCATTGCCAATCGCGACCGGCTGGCAGCAGAAGGGTACGATCTCAGGGCGCTGGGGCTGACGGTTTTGCGCGCCTTCTTGCGGCATGCGATGCGGGATGGGTTCTTTCATGCGGACATGCATCAGGGCAATCTGATGGTGGATGCGCAGAGCAATGTGGTGGCCGTCGATTTCGGCATCATGGGGCGGCTTGGTGCGAAGGAGAGGCGATTTCTGGCCGAGATTCTGCACGGGCTGATCACGCGCGATTATCGCCGCGCGGCAGAGGTGCATTTCTGGGCCGGGTATGTTCCGCCGCACCATCCCGTCGAGGTTTTCGCCCAGGCCTTGCGGGCGATCGGCGAGCCGATCCATGGACGCACGGCTGAAGAAATTTCCATGGCGGATCTGCTGGGGCAACTTTTTGCCTACACGGAGGTCTTCGACATGGAGACCCGGCCCGAGCTGGTCAATCTGCAGAAGACGATGGTGGTGGTCGAAGGTGTGGCACGGGGGCTTGATCCGAGCCTCGACATCTGGACGGCAGCTGAGCCGATTGCACGGGAATGGGTGGAGGCGAATCTCGGCCCTGCCGGGGCGCTGAAGGATGCGCAGGCTGGTGCGGGGGAGCTCGGCAAGCTGCTGGGGCAGGCCCCCGAATTGATGGCGGATGCCGAGCGGGTGATGGCGGCGCTGGCCAACATGGCACGATCGGGGGTGCGGCTCGACGAAACCTCGATCGAGCGTCTGGCACGAGAAGAATCGCGCCGCAATCGATCGGGCCAACTGGCGCTCTGGGTCGGGGCGCTGGCGCTTGCAGTGCTCGCGGCCCTTGCGAGCTTGGGGCGCTTGTAACGCGCGGGTTCTTGGCGACGTCGGCCGTCCATTGCGCGCGATGGCCCAGGGGCATGAAGCGCTTTATTTCTGGTGTGACATGACTGCATGATACCGGTGCTCGATGAGTGGGCGCTGGCCGATTTTCGAGCTGGCGGATGCTGCAATGTGGCGAGCGTTTCCTAGCTTGGTGAGGGCATTGCCATGGCCCGAGGACGAATGTTGATTGGGATGTCGATCCGGGGCCTCGGGTACCATCCGGCGGCCTGGCGACATCCGGACGTGCCGGCGGACGGGACGCTGCGTTTCGAGCATTACGCGCGCAGCGCGACGGCCGCCGAGCGTGGCCTTTGTGATCTCATCTTCTTTGCCGATGGGATCGGCGTGCGTGAACGCGATGTTCCCAAAGGCGCGCGCGCCAAGTCGGGCTACGAGATCGTGGAGATGGAGCCGCTCACGCTGTTGCCGGCGCTGGCGGTTGTCACGCGACATATCGGTTTGGTGACCACGGCCTCCACCACCTACAACGAGCCCTATAATCTTGCCCGGAAGTTCGCGACTCTGGACTGGATCAGTCGTGGGCGAGCGGGGTGGAATGTGGTCACATCGTGGTCGGATGCGGAAGCGGCGAATTTCGGCCGGACGGAGCAGCTCGACTACGATACGCGCTATGCCCGGGCGGAGGAGTTCGTCGATGTGGTCAAGGGGTTGTGGGACAGCTGGGAGGACGATGCCTTCCCCTTCGACAAGGCGGCTGGCGTTTTCCTTGATGAGCGCAAAGGGCATGTTCTCGACCACAAGGGGCGGTTTTTCACGGTGCGAGGGCCGCTCAACGTCGCGCGTCCGCCGCAAGGTCATCCAGTCATCGTGCAGGCGGGAGCGTCGGAGCAAGGCCGGGAGCTGGCGGCGGCGACCGCGGACCTCGTCTATGCGGTGCATGGTACGAAACATGTGGCGCAGACGTTTTACGCCGATTTGAAACGTCGGCTTGATCGTTATGGCCGTACGGCGGACGACATGAGGATTCTGCCGGCGCTCAGGCCCGTTGTCGGGCGAACGCGGGCTGAGGCGCAGGCCAAATTCGACCAATTGCAGGCGCTGCTCGATCCGGTGGTCGGGCTCAATCGCCTGAGCAGCGCCTTCGGCGATCTTTCCGGATATGATCTTGATGCACCTGTGCCGCCGGGTGTGATGCATTCGACAAGCATCCGCAGTCTCGCGCGGCAATTGATCGAGCGAACCGAGCGCGAGCGGCCAACTATTCGCGATCTTTACCAGGAGGTTGCTGGCAAGGGCGGCTTCTGCCTCATTGGTACGGCGACAGATATTGCCGACGTAATGCAGGACTGGTTCGAGACGTATGCCTGCGATGGTTTCAATATTACACCGACTCACCTACCGGCGGGGTGTGAGGATTTCGTCGAGCTGCTGGCGCCGGAACTGCAGAGGCGCGGTTTGATGCGAACGTCGTACGAGGGGCGGACGCTGCGCGAAAATCTCGGGCTCAAGCCGGTTCGCAATCGCTTCGCTGCGACCTGAGCGCACGGGGCGGATGCGGGGCAGCGCCACGGCTTAAGCACCATGGCCCAAGGAGCTGGCCGAGCGCAGATCAGCGGACGAACTTATAGTCGAAGCCGTTGGCGAATGGCGTGATGCGTCCGACGGTCGGGGCCGGGAAATGGATCGGCAATAGCAGCGTCGACGTGTCGGCGACGCGGCCGAGGAAGGAGCGCCGGGATTGTGCGGCTTCGGCTCTGTCGACATCGAAAATCGTTGACCATTCGGGTTCGCGGCACTGCAGGGCGTGATGCATCATGTCGCCAGTGACGACGGCGCGCTGGCCTTTGGACTGGATGTTGACGCAGACATGGCGCGGGCTGTGACCAGGCGTGGGGGTGAGGGAAAACGTGTCGTCTAGCTCGTAGGTGTTGTCGACCAGCAGGGCCTGGCCGGCTTCGACGATCGGGCGGCAATTGTAGGTCCACACGTTGCCGGGCGGGTTCTTGCCCTCCTTGGTCGCTGCTTCCCAATAAGCGTATTCGTCCTTGTGGAAGATGTACTTGGCGTTCGGGAATGTCGGCACCCAGCGACCGTTGACGAGGCGCGTGTTCCAACCAGTGTGGTCGATGTGCAAGTGCGTGCAAAAGACGTGCGTGATGTCCTCGAAAGAAAGTCCCGCGGCTTTGAAGTTTGCCATCCAGGGGTGCTTCGGGAAATCGAACGGGGCGGGGTAGCCCTTGTCCTCGCCAGTGCAAGTGTCGACCAGCACGAGGTGCTTGGGTGTGCGGACGACAAACGTCTGGTAGGTGATGCACATCAAGCCTGAAGCTGAATCGAACATCTCTGGTTCGAGTGACGCCAAGTGACGCCGTCCGATCTCGTGGTCATAGGAGGGAAACATGTCGACGGGGCGGCGCCAGGGGCCGTCGCGTTCGATGATCGAGGTGATCGTGACGTCGCCGATCTGGACAGTCTTCATCGTTGCCACCCTTGCTGCCATGCCTGCGCGGCCGTGCGCTCGCGGCCCGCAGAGCGGACTATAGGTGTTGATTCCCGGGACGCAAATGGCTCTTCAATGGCCGGCTAGTGGCGCGCGGACGCGCTTGCCAGCTCAAAAAACGCGATTGGGGAAATAGCGCAGCAGCAATTCCTCATAGCGACCGCTGCGACGCAGGCCTTTGAGCGCCTGGTTGAGTAGCAACTTGAGCTGAGGGTCCTTCTTCGGGACGACGATGCCCACACCGTCACCGAAGAACTTGGGCTCATAATAGGGGCCGCCCTTCAGCTCGCAGCAGGCTCTCGACAGGGTGCCATTGATCCAGAATGTCAGGGCGATGCCATCGCCAAAGATGACGTCGATGTCGCTGCCTGTGCGCAGGGCATCGCGGGCCAACTCGGCGGTCTCGTATTGCACGATGGCGCTGTTGTGGAAGAAGGTCTTGAGATAGGCCTCGTGGGCGCTTCCCTTGACGACGCCGATGCGCCGGCCTTCAAGCGTTTCGGGCGTGGCATTGGCTGGTACTTTGCCACCGCGCCGCCCGACAAATCGCGCCGGTGTGAAGTAGTAGCGATCCGTGACGTCGAATTCCTTGAGCAGAGACGGCGTAATGGCATGCGAGGCGATCAGGGCGTCGGTGTCGCCGCGTCGCAGGGCGGGGAGCAACTCTTCCCAGCGGCGCACTTGGATGTCGCACGTGACGGACAGCTCCAGGCAGATGGCGCGGGCAATGTCGACGTTGAAACCGGTGAGCACGCCTTCCTCGTCATAATAGTCGAAGGGCGGAAAATCGCTGTCGGTTGTGAAGCGGATCGCGACGCGGCGCGGGGGCGCGTTTTCGTCGAGGCTGGCGACCTGTGCGGCTGCCGGAGCGATGGCTCCAGGCTTGATCGCCATCACGCCGACGACGGCGGCCAGGCAAAGGCATGCGCCACGCAGAACTGATCTTGCACGGATCGTCAGGCCGCTTAGTATCAAGGTCAGCATTTTGAATTCAATTTGCATGTGCCGGTGGGTCCTGAAGACAGACTGCCGAAAAGGGGCGGCGATTTGTTCGACGGGCAGCTTGCCGGTCTCACGGGGGACGGGGCTTGTCAATATACCGTTTAAAAGGGGACGGTCCGCGATCCAAAATTCGATTGGGACATCGTCTTGAGGTTGAAGTTTCGCGCGCGCAGACGACGGACCGGCTGACAGAGGCGATCCGCGGTTTGTGGATCAGGGCGCCGGAGCTCTCAGCGCGCGGACCTGGCCCGCGCTGGCTCATTCCGGTGCTGTTGTTGTTCGCGTTCTGCGGCGCCTTCGGACTGATGATCGATCAATCTTTGACCTTGCTGATCAACGGCGCGGTGCTGCTGCCGATTTTTCTCGCCGGAACGTTGATGCGGGTGATGGCGGCGGTCGAACTGCTTCGCCGGCCAGCAATTGCTGGGCCACGGCTGCGTTTGATGCCCGCGCGATTTTCGGCGCCACTGCCGACCTATGCGGTGATGGTGCCGCTTTATGACGAGGCGGCGGTGCTACCCGGTTTGGTCGAGAACTTGTCACAGCTCGACTACCCGCGTGAACTGCTGGACATCATCCTCGTGATCGAAGCCCGGGATGCGGCAACGCAGCGTGCGCTCGCCGCGATCACTTTGCCATCACACATGCGGGTCGTGATCGTTCCAAGGGGAGGGCCGAAAACCAAGCCGAAGGCGCTGAACTACGCGTTCGCCGAGGTCAGGAGTGATCATGTCGTCGTGTTCGATGCGGAGGATCGGCCAGATCCCGATCAGTTGCTGCTGGCCGCCGTCAGATTTCGCCGCTCCAGCCCGAAGCTGGCGTGCCTGCAGGCACGATTGAACGTCGACAATCCCATGACGAGTTTCTTCACTCGACAATTCACGCTCGAATATGCGGCACTATTCGACGGACTGCTGCCGGCGTTGGAGCGCATGGGCTGGCCGATTCCACTGGGGGGAACGTCAAATCATTTCCGGACGAAGCATCTGCGCAAAGTCGGCGCGTGGGATCCCTACAACGTTACGGAGGACGCCGATCTCGGCATCAGGCTGGCGCGATCAGGCTATCAAACGGCGACGCTGGCATCGACAACCTGGGAGGAGGCACCGACGCGGCGCAGGATCTGGCTTGGCCAGAGGCGGCGTTGGCTCAAGGGCTGGATGCAGACCTGGCTGGTCCACATGCGCCAGCCGGGCAAGCTGCTGAAAGAACTCGGCTGGTGGCAATTCGTGGGCGTGCAAACGGTGATGGGGAGCGTTCTGCTGTCTGCCTTGGTGTATCCGGTGTTTCTGTTGCTCGTGCTTGGGTCTGCTGCCATGAGTGCTGCGAGTGAAACGCCCCCGGAGTCGGCTCAATCCTGGTTGTGGTGGGCGATGTGGCTGTCCTTCTTCATCGGCATTGGGGCGCCGATGCTGACCGCTGCGATTGCAACGGTAAGGCGTGGTCGCGGCCACCTCATCGGGGGTGTGCTGGCGATGCCATTCTATTGGCTGTTCGTGTCACTGGCCGGCTATCAGGCCCTGGCCGAACTGACGACTCGTCCCTTCCACTGGGAGAAGACCCGCCACGGTCTCAGCGCTTCACGGCGGTTCAAGCCCAAGCGCGGGGATTGAGATGGCGCCTGTCGAGTGATCCGCGATGTTGGTGCCTGGAGGTTGCGGTCCTAGAGGTTGCGGCGTGCCTTCACGGCGGCAGCAAGGGTGCCTTCGTCGAGGTAGTCCAGTTCGCCGCCAACAGGGACACCCTGCTGCAGAACGGAGACTGAAACGCCCGCTGCGGATAGCTGCTCGCGCAAATAATGGGCGGTCGATTGGCCCTCGACGGTGGCATTGAGGGCCAGCAAGACTTCCGTCACAGGTGGCACGGCTCTCTCGATCAGGCGTGGAATGTTGAGGCGATCGGGACCAATGCCGTCCAGGGGCGAAAGATGGCCGCCCAGGATGTGATAGCGCCCGGCAATGACGCCGGTGCGTTCGAGCGCCCACAAGTCACCGATCTCTTCAACCACTACGATGAGGCTCGGATCACGGCGGTCGTCCTGGCAAATGGTGCAGGGCATCACGGTGTCGATATTGCCGCAGTTGGGGCAGGGGTGCAGGCGGGCTGCCGCCTCCGTCATGGCTTGCGCCAAGGGCTCAAGGAGGTCGGAACGCCGTTTCAAGAGTGCTAGAGCCGCTTTTCTGGCCGAGCGGGGACCGAGGCCCGGCAGCCGCGATAGAAGCTGGATCAAGCGCTCGATCTCTGGGCCTTGTTTGTGACGGGGCATCTTGGGGATCGACAGCTCGCGGCTTGCGTCTATGATTCGTCTTCTTGGACAATAAGATAGCGTGCGGGAGCCACCGGCGCCAGCCGGCTGTTGCCGGGCGCGCGGGAGGCGCCTACTTTCCGGCACGCGAAGTTCACGCCGAACTTCGACGACTTGCAATGCAAAAGGAGCGCGCCTTATGGCCTTCGACGCCAACAAGAAGGATCTTACCGTCGCCGTTATCGGAACCGGAACCATGGGGCGCGGGATCGTCCAGGTTTCGGCGGCCGGTGGTATGAAGGTTATTGCGTTCGACGAGAAGGCGGGGGGTGCGGAGGCGGCGAAGACGTTCACGGCCAAGATGCTGGAGCGAAATGTCGAGAAGGGCCAGATGTCGCCTGAGGACGCCAAGGCGGCGGTCGACCGGATTACGGTGGCGGGGAGCCTGGCCGAGGTGGCCAAGGCCGATATCGTGGTCGAGGCGGTATTCGAGCGTTTGGATATCAAACAGGATCTGTTTGAACGGCTCGATGCGATTTGCGGGCCTGATGTGATCCTGGCGTCGAACACCTCGTCGCTGCCTGTTACGGCCATTGCCGCCCGGACCAAGCACCCAGAGAGGTGCGGGGTATGCACTTCTTCAATCCGGTGCCGCTGATGCGGCTCGTTGAAGTCATTCCAGGTCTCAAGACGGCGGACTGGGTCAGCGAAGCCTTGATGACGATCGGCCGGCGGATGACACGCGAGCCTGTGCTTTGCGTCGACAGCCCGGGCTTCCTGGTCAATCACATCGGCCGAGGCCTCGGGCCGGAAACGCAGCGCATTCTGCAGGAGGGGATTGCCACCCACGATGAGATCGACCGCATCTTGACGGGTGCGCCAGGATTTCGAATGGGGCCTTTCACGCTTTCGGACATGGTCGGCATCGACGTCGGCAATGCCGCCATGGCGTCCATGTACGAACAATTCTTCCATGAGCCGGCCTACGCGCCTTCGCCGTTGATGGCGCTCAGAGCTTCCGGTGGCCTTTACGGTCAGAAGACGGGGTCCGGCTGGTATACCTACAAGGACGGCAAGAAGCTGGAACCACAGCCGCGGCCGGTGCCGACGGTGCGTCCGAAATCGGTCTGGGTGCGTCCGTCGGATCATAATCAAGATCTTCAGGACCCCTTCCTCGCCTATCTTAAGGCGCAAGGCTTCGAGCTTGAGACAGGATCATCGCCGTCGAAGGACGCGCTGATCGTGCTGACGCCGGTCGGCTATGATGTCACGACCGCGGTTGCGGAGCTCAAGTTCGATGGGGCGCGAACGGTGGCGGTGGATGTGCTGTTCGGTCTCAAGGGGCCGCGGACCGTCATGGTCTCTCCCGCAACGGCGCCGGAATATCGCGACATGGCGCACGCCATGATGGCGGCGGACGGGCAAGCGGTGATCGTCATCAACGACAGCCCGGGGTTCGTTGCGCAGCGCGCGGTGGCGGCGATCGTCAACGTCGGCTGCAACGTGGCGCAGCGTGGTGTTGGCAGTCCCGGAGATATCGATAAAGGCGCGAAACTCGGTCTCGGCTATCCCTACGGCCCGATCGAATGGGGTGACCGCATTGGGCCGAAGCGCATTTGTTTCATCCTCGAGCGGTTGCAGGCGTTCTACCAGGAGCCACGTTACCGGCCTTCTGCCTGGCTCAAGCGGCGCGTCATGCTGGGATTGCCGCTCTCGGCTCCGGAAGGGCGGGGGCTCTGAGCCCTAGCAACGATTGAGCGCTGACCGGTCAATTGGTTTGGCCGGCAGCATTGCACTTCTGACGGGCCGCGGGCGTTTCGATGGGAACGGCTGTGGCCCGATGCATTTCAGGCTGATCACCTGTAGAGTGGACGGTGGCTCTGAAATGTGAATATATCGCATAATAAATTGATCTTTATACAACTTATGGTTTTTAAGTCATTTTAATCTATTAAAAGTTGCTCCGGATTGTGTGTTTTTTTTGCGTCTTATTTCTCTTTTTCAGACGAAACTATCTCGGATGTGTGACATTCGTGTGGACAAATTCAGTCTGGTTAAAGATCATCGTAAACGCACGTGGTAGTAACCATGTTGCCCAAGTCATTAGGGCATGTCCGAAGCCAGCACTCCAACGTCGGCGTCCAAGTCCATAAAGGTGTACTTTCATGTTCACGCGTAGACCAAACTTTGACGAACTCGCGCAACCAAACGGCAACCCGCCGCCCGAGCTGCCAAACGTTTCGCCTGCGCAACCCACGATTTCCGGAAATCAGAGCCGCCTCAAAGAGCAACCGGTGCAAAGCCCGACTGCTGCTGAAGGTCTGGTGATCATTGGCAAGGGTACGACGGTGCATGGCACCATCGGCGATTGCCGGAAACTCGACATTCACGGCGTCTTGCAAGGCGATGTCGTCGCCGAGATGATGATTGTGCGTGAGGGCGGTGGCATCAAGGGCACCGTTCAGACAGATCGTGCTGAAATACATGGTGTTTTTGAAGGGACCCTTATTGTCCACGAGCATCTGCAGATCGAGTCGACAGGTGACGTCACGGGGGAAGTCAGCTACCAGACCTTCGCCATGCAGGCCGGCGCGCGCTTGAGCGGTAACATCGTCTGCAACGTTCCAGCCGCTGCTGCGTCGAAAGACGCGCCTGAAGCAACCGCCGATGAACATCCGGCCAACGTCATCAAGACGGACTTGTGGTCGACGTCTTCGGCATCATCTGCCAATCACGAGTGATGCGGAGCGGTGCGGATGAGGATGATCATCCGCGTCGCTCACCTGAACCAAACGACTGGTCGTCAAGGTCGGGCGACGTGGTGCGCTGACCTTTGCGGCGCGCCGGCTCGGTGACCGGGTGAAAAATTGGCGGGGATTTCCGTCAAGCAAATGATTTAGCGGTGTCCCGTCATTGGGACGGCGCTGGGAAGGAAGTTGTGTGCCTTGGCGGGAGTGTGCGCAGCTTCCTTCCCACCTTTATTGGCCTCAGATTAATTTGGCCTGATATGTCGGGAATGTGCCATCTCCGAAAATGATGGTGGCAATTTGTGTTTCCTACATTTCGTTAGTTTTGAGCGGCTGGCCTTGGCGATAGCAGAGCCGATGCGGACGCCAATTGCGCTGGTGGCAGGTCCCGGGCTAAAAGCGCACCCATGTCCAAAGCAACATCGAAGTCAACACCGGCCCGCCGGCGCCCCAGCTCATCGACACCGGGCCCCAAGGTTCGACGTGCGGCCGCCAATCGCAAGGTCAAGGCGCCAAAGATCGGTATCGTTTCCCTTGGCTGCCCCAAGGCGCTGGTCGATTCCGAGCGGATCGTGACGCGCTTGCGGGCCGAAGGCTATGAGATGAGCGCCGACTACAAGGGTGCGGACGCCGTCATCGTCAACACCTGCGGATTTCTCAACTCTGCCAAGGAAGAGAGCCTGGCGGCTATCGGCGAGGCCTTGGCCGAAAATGGGCGGGTGATCGTGACTGGTTGCCTGGGAGTGGAGAAAGACAAGATCATCGGCGCCCATCCCGGGGTTTTGGCTGTTACGGGGCCGCATCAATACGAGGCCGTCATGGAGGCGGTGCACGATGCCGTTCCGCCGCTGCACGACCCGTTCGTGGACCTCGTGCCGCCAGAGGGTCTGAGGCTGACACCTCGTCATTACGCCTATGTGAAGATTTCGGAAGGCTGCAACAATCGCTGCACGTTTTGCATCATCCCGTCGTTGCGCGGTGATCTAGCTTCGCGGCCGGCAGCGAGCGTGATGACTGAGGCCGAGCGCCTGGTGAAGGCGGGTGTGAAAGAGCTGTTGGTCATCAGCCAGGATACCTCGGCTTATGGACTTGATCTCAAGTATGCGGAGAGCGTCTGGAGGGGAAAGCCGCTCAAGGCCCGCTTCTTTGACCTGGCTGAGGCGTTGGGCTCGCTTGGCGCGTGGGTGCGGCTGCACTACGTCTATCCCTACCCCCATGTCGACGACATCCTGCCGCTGATGGCGGACGGCAAGGTGTTGCCCTATCTCGATATTCCGTTCCAGCACGCCTCGCCCCGGGTGCTCAAAGCCATGCGCCGTCCGGCGCACCAGGAGAAGACTTTGAAGCGTCTCGAGGCCTGGCGTGATGCCGTGCCCGATCTTGCTTTGCGCTCGACGTTCATCGTGGGTTTCCCCGGCGAAACCGAGCGTGATTTCGAGATGTTGCTGGATTTTGTGGGGCAAGCGCGGCTGGCGCGGGTGGGATGCTTCAAGTACGAGGCGGTCGATGGGGCGGTGGCGAATGATCTGCCGGGCGCCGTGCCGGAAGAGGTGAAGGAAGAGCGCTGGCATCGTTTCATGGAAGCGCAAAAGAAGGTTTCTCAATCGATCATGCAGGCTCGGGTTGGGCGCGAGATCGATGTGCTGGTCGACGATGTGGACGATGAGGGGGCGATCGGCCGCTCGGCATGGGATGCGCCGGAGATCGATGGCTCCGTATTTCTCAATGGCGAGGCCGATCTCGTGCCGGGCGAGATGGTGCGGGCCCGCGTTGTGCACGCCGACGAGTACGACTTGTGGGGTGAGCTGATCCCGGCCAAGCCCTAGGCCGCGGGCGACGCGAAGAGCTGCGATGGGTGCGCTACGCCAGCCGCCCGTCGACAATGCGGACATGGCGATCGGCCCGGTTTGCCAAGTCGAGATCGTGCGTGACCATGACGATGGCGCGTCCGGTATCGTCGACCAGTCTGCGAAAGATGGACAACACCTGTTCGCTCGAATGCGTGTCGAGATTGCCGGTCGGCTCGTCGGCGAGAATGACTTGGGGCTCGTTGGCGAGCGCGCGTGCAATGGCGACGCGCTGGCGCTGGCCACCGGACATCTGGCCCGGCAGCTTGTGTGCATGATCCTCAAGGCCCAATGAGACGAGGAGAGCAGTGGCGCGCTCACGCATGGCCTGGTCGCGCAACCGCCCTAGGGCCCGCATGGGGAGCATGACGTTGGCGAGTGCGGAGAACTCGGGCAAAAGAAAGTGGAACTGGAAGACGAAGCCGATCGTGGCGAGGCGGATTTGAGCACGCGCGGCTTCGTTCAGGGTGTTGACGGAGCGGTCTTCGACCAGCACCTCGCCGGAGGTCGGGATATCAAGGAGCCCGAGCAGGTAGAGCAGCGAGCTCTTGCCGGATCCCGAAGGGCCGGTGACCGCGACGAACTCGCCGGACCTTATGACCAGATCGATGTCGGCGACGAGCGTCGTCAGGACGCCGTCGCCAATGGTCTTTGTGACCTTGCGCAATTCCAGGAGCGGGCGTGCGTCGACAGCGGGCGCATGCGTGGTGGTTGTGTCGCGTGTGGGGCTCTCGCCGGCTCGGGTCGGGGCGCCGGTCATGACGCGCCCCGGATGATCTCGACGGGATGGACGCTGGCGGCTTTGCGAGCTGGCAGGTATCCGGCGATGGCGGAGGCGGTCATCGCGACGGCGCCGGCGAGCAGATAGTGCACGGGCGTGTAGTAGAGGGGGAGGGTCGTTGCGTCCATGAAGGGGCTCTTGAACTCCACCGAACCCAGCATCCGGCAGAGTACGTAACCCAGAATCCATCCGGCGATGGTGCCTGCAAGGCCGATCAGCAGAGATTCGATCAGGAAAATCATGCGGACAGTTGCCTCGGTGAACCCGAGCGACTTGAGTATCGCGATGTCGCGCGTCTTTTCGTGCGTGATGGTCGAGATGATATTGTAGGTGCCGAACGAGGCGACAAGCACGATGGCGCCGACCACCGTGTACATGATGAAGTTGCGGATCTGGAAAGCGGAGAGGAGGTCCTCGTTGGCTTCCTGCCAAGAGACGGCTTTATATCCCGTCTGGGCTTCGATGCGCTGGGCGACGACGCGGGCGGCCATGATGTCGGTTGTGCGGATGCGGATGGCATTCACAAGACCGGTCTGGCCGGCGAGGATCTGGGCGGTCTTGATCAGCGTGTAGGCCTGGGTCTCGTCGGCCTGGCTCAAACCTGAATGGAGCAGCGCCACCACTGTGCATGACAGCACCTGCCCTGTTCCCGATACCAGTGTGATGGTGTTGCCGACACGGGCACCGATCTTGGATGCGAGCTTGTCGCCGAGGATGATGGCGTTGGACGACTTATACAGAGCCTCGAGCGTGCCCTGGCGAATCTGCGTCGGCAGCTTGGAGACGGAGCGTTCGCGTCTTGGATCGATACCCGTGACGCTGGCGGCAGTGTCGCGTCCGGCATAGCGGATGACGGCGCGTGAGGCGACAGACGGGGCTGCGGCGCCGCTGAGCCAGGCTTCGAGCGAGGCCATGATGGCGTAGGGGTTCTTGATGCCCGGGCGGGTGACAGGCGTGCGCAGCCCCTTGAACTCGACGGCTGCGTAGACATCCTGGGCCGGCTGGCGGGGGGGATTGCGACGCTCGTCGCTGACCGTGATGTGGGGCAGGCTGTCGACAAGCTGGGCGACAAAGTCGCGCTGAGAGCCTTCCATCAAGGATGCCATCATGACGGAAAAGCCCACTCCCATGGCGACCCCGATCATGCCGACGAGAGTCTGGCGGACGCGGGTGAAAACGTGTGTGAAGGCGATGTCGAGGATGAGTTTCATTTGGAGTTTGTCGCGGCAGCAGCTGGCTTGACGCGCGTGCCTTCGGCCAGTTCGGCCTTGAAGGGGGTGACGACGCGCTCGCCGTCGGTGAGCCCGCTGCGGATCTCGGTCAGGCGCGTGCCTCGGATGCCGGTTTCCACCTTGCGCAGCGTGATACGGTCATCCTTGACGATCTGGACGGAGCTGCCGTTGCCGATGGATTCGCTTGGGACCAGCACGGCATCCCTGGCCTCGGCGACGACAATGTTGGCCTCGACACTCATGCCGATGCGCAGGGGGGTGTCGTCGGGTAGTGCAAGGTAGACGCGAAACGTCTTGGTTTGCGGATCGCCCTTGGGCGTGATGCTGGCCACCTTGGATTCGAGCGGTACGCCCGGACTGCCTTCGTGGCGCAATAAGGTTTTTTGACCGACCTTGACCTTGCCGATGTCCTCCTCGTTGACTTCGGACACGACGCGCAAGGGGGTGGGATCTCCGACCCAGAGCAGCACGTCGTTGGTGCCGGTTCCGGCGATCTCGCCGACTTCGCCGTCGCGGCGCAGGACGATGCCGTCCATCGGCGCCCTCAAGGAGAGATTGTCGATCCGATCGCGCTGGGCTGCCACGCGGGAGAGCTGCTCGCGCACTTGGGTTAGTTTTTCGTCATAGGTCGTTCGTGCGGTGACATTGCGTTCGACGAGGGCCTTCAGGCGCTCGGCATCTTCCTGGTAGCGTTTGAGGCGAGCGGTCAGCTCGGTCAGCATGGCGCGCTCTTCTGCGTCATCGAGGCGAGCGAGGACCTGGCCTTTCTTGACTTGCTGGCCTTCGCAACGGCAAAGCTCGACGATGCGCTTGCGCTGGAGTGCGGCCACTTTCGCCCAATGTTCAGGTTCGACAACGCCGGTGGCATACACGACGGCGGCGGCATCACCCTTCGTGACAATGGCGGTCTGAACCGTTGGGCCGGACGCAAACTTCCACCACGCCAAGCTTGCGAGCACCGCGACCGCCGCCAGGATGGCGGCTAGGCGCGACCATGACTTGGCTGGTGGAGGCATGGATACGCCATGAGGTGGCTGAGCGCGCGCTGGCTGGGCACGAGCCTTATCCGCCTCGGTACTGTTCGCGTCGTCGCCAGGCGGGCTGGTGGGCTGCGAGGGCTGAACTCTGCTAACGGAAACCATTTTCCTCCTTGGGCCGGATCATCGCCGGAATTGGATGCTGGCCGGGTTTGGAATGGTGTTGGCATTATACTCGATTGTTCCGTCCTGCGCACATCGGCCGGCGTTGGCCAGGCGCTGCTTCAGGCCGGAAGGGCTGCGATTCGGCAGCACAGGTCGGCCACTGGATGTCGTGCGTCGCCGCCCAACTGCTCTGCTTTGCCTATCTGATGGTCGTGGCCGTGGTGTGATGGGGATCAATCGACATGCTGCTTGGCGATCGTGCAATGCGAGTGCCCGAAAGGTGGGCAAAAAACTGCCGAGTTCTGAAAAAATTACGTATTATCAATACATTAAATGTGATGCCTGGTGGCGTTCCCAGGGCGGGACTGAGGGTTGAGCCACGGGCCGTTGCCGCCTACGTTCCGAGGATCGCCGTTCGCTGGATCAAGGCCGGCGGCCAGGGTCCATAAAGCCGCGGAGCAACATGCAGCCACCTTCGATAACCGACTTCGACCAAACCGCCTTTTTCCTCGATTTCGACGGCACGCTGGTCGAGATCGCGCCAACTCCTGATGCTGTGCGGCTTTGTGATGCGGCGCGTGGCGCGTTGAGAGCGTTGCTGGCGGCGACGCATGGGGCCGTTGCGATCGTTACCGGGCGCGAAATCGAGGCCATTGATGACTTCGTGGCTCCGTTGCGGTTGCCGGTTGCCGGCGTGCACGGGCTTTGTCGTCGTGACGCGGCGGGGATCGTGTATGCTCAGGCGGTAGATTTGTCATTTCTCGAAGGTGCCGGGCTGACGTTGGACGCTTTGGCGCGTCAACATCCGGGCCTGCTGGTTGAGCGCAAATCGCGTTCGATTGCCCTGCACTACCGGTCGCGTCCCGATTGCGAGGCCCTTTGCCGTTCGGCAATGGAGGAGATTGTCGGCGCGAACGCGGCAGTCGGGCTGATGCAAGGCAAGATGGTCGTGGAGGCGCGCGCTGAGGGAGCGGACAAGGGCACGGCCATTGCCGCGTTCTTGCGGGAGGAACCGTTCCTCGGCAGGCGTCCCGTCTTTGCAGGCGATGATGTGACCGACGAAGACGCTTTTCGTGCCGTCAACGCGCTTGACGGCGTTTCAATCAAGGTTGGTCCGGGCGTGACACAGGCTAGGTACCGTCTCGAGGACACAGCAGCCTTTATCGAGTGGCTCTGCTCGATCAGCTCGACGCAACGATAGGAGGGCTTCGTGCTCCACACTTCCGCGAGCCTGGACCTCGCCATGATCGGAAATTGCTCGGTGAGCGCGCTGGTCGACCGGCGGGCTCGCATCGTGTGGGGGTGCTTTCCGCGCTTCGACGGCGATCCCGTGTTCCATGCCTTGCTCGGGCAGAGGCAGGGCAGTCTGGACGGCGACGGCGCGTTCGAAATCGCGCTTGAAGGGCTGAAGTCGACGCGCCAGTCGTATCTGCCCAATTCGGCCATCCTGTGCACGGTGCTGGAGGGTGAGACAGGCGCGATCGAGATCATCGATTTCGCACCGCGCTTCAAGTGGCGCGAGCGCAGCTATCGTCCCCAGAGTCTGGTGAGGCGGGTTCGGCCATTGAGCGGCAGCCCGCGGATTACGGTCAATGTTGCGCCTAATTTCGACTTTGGCCGCCATGGCGCCACGATCACGTCGAGCTCGAACAGCATTCGCTATTCCGGCCCGCACCAGACCTTGCGTTTGACCACGGATGCGCCGGTCGATTACATCGTGGCCAAGACACCGTTTCTTCTCGATACGCCCATCAACCTGATTTTTGGCCCAGATGAGACGCTGAGCGATGGTGTGGCGGAGACCGCTGCTGACTACGAGAAGCGGACGCTCAATTACTGGAACACGTGGGTGCATCGCCTTGCGCTGCCGTTCGAATGGCAGGAAGCGGTGATCCGGGCGGCGATCACACTCAAGATGTGCAGCTATGAGCAGACGGGCGCGGTCGTCGCGGCAATGACGACCAGTATTCCGGAGGCGGCGGGGTCGGGGCGCAATTGGGACTACAGGTTTTGTTGGGTGCGGGATGCGTTCTTCGTTGTGCGGGCGCTGAACTCGCTTTCCGCAGTGGGGACGCTGGAACTCTATTTCCGCTGGCTCATGAATATCGTGGCCGCCAGCGGGTCCGGTCACATTCAACCGGTGTACGGAATCGGGCTCGAGACCGAGCTGACAGAGCGCATCGTCGAAGAGCTTTCCGGCTACAGAGGCATGGGGCCGGTTGCTCGGGCAACCAAGCCTACGAGCAGCACCAGCACGACACCTACGGCAATATCATTCTGGGGGCGACACAGCCTTTCTTTGATCGCCGGCTCTACATGGCGGCGGGGCTGGAGGAATTTCGCCGGCTGGAATCGCTTGGGGAGCGCGCGTTCGTTCTGCACGACCAACCTGACGCGGGCATGTGGGAACTGAGGACGCGGATGCGTCCGCATACGTCATCGGCGATCATGAGCTGGGCGGGTTGCGACCGCCTGGCAAAGATCGCAGCCCACATCGGTCTCAGGGATCGGGCGCAGTTCTGGCGAGAGCGGGCCGACAAGATCAAGGGCGCCGTACTCGAGCGGTCGTGGTCGGAAAAGCGCCAGGCCTTCGTCGAGAGTTTCGGGGGGACCTATCTCGATGCCAGCGTGCTGCTGATGAGCGAAGTCGGCATGCTTGCGCCGACGGACCCGCGCTTCATTGCAACGGTGGATGCGATGGAGCGAACGCTGGCGAGAGGGCCCTTCATGATGCGCTATGAGGAAGCGGATGATTTCGGGGCGCCTGAAACCGCTTTCAATGTTTGCGCGTTCTGGAGGGTCGATGCGCTGGCGCGCATCGGGCGCCGTGACGAAGCGCGCGAAATATTCGAGGCTTTGCTGGCGGCGCGTGCTCCGTCTGGATTGATGTCTGAAGACACGGATTTCGCCACGGGCGAAGCTTGGGGTAACTTTCCCCAGACGTATTCGATGGTCGGCATAATCAACGGCGCGGTGCGCTTGTCAAAATCATGGGAGTCGATGGTATGAGCCGCCTCATTGTTGCATCCAACCGGGTGGCTGATCTTGAAAAGGCCGTGCAGTCGGGCGGGCTTGCGGTGGCACTTGGTGAGGCGCTTCAAGAGGGTCGCGGGGTCTGGTTCGGGTGGGATGGCACCATCATCGAGGATGGGGCAGCGATTGGCCTGAAGCTGGCGCAGCAGGATAACGTCCGGACGGCGACGGTGCCGCTGACGCGGGCGGAATACGAAAACTATTATCTCGGTTTTTCCAACAAGGTGCTGTGGCCGATCTTTCACTATCGGCTGGATCTGGGGCGCTACCAATCGGGCTATCTGGAGGGCTATCGCAGCGTCAACAAGCGTATGGCGCACCAATTGGCGGCGCTGCTGGAGCCGGATGATCTCGTCTGGGTGCACGACTATCATTTGATTCCGCTTGCCGAGGAGCTGCGGCTCATTGGGGTGAAGCAGAGAATTGGGTTCTTCCTGCATATCCCGTTTCCGCCACCCGATATTTTTCTGGCGGTGCCGGCGCACGACGACCTGGCGCGGGCGTTCTTTGCCTACGATGTGATCGGCTTTCAGACCGAGGGCGATACGAGCAACTTCCGACGCTATGTCATCGATCAATGTGGCGGAGAGCTGCTCGATGAGGACCGTCTGTCCTGCTTTGGCAAGACGATCCAAGTGCGTGCCTTCCCCATCGGCATCGATGCGGAGGCCATCTATGACATGGCGCACACAAAAGAAGCGGACATGCTGATTGCGCGTCTGCAAAGGCGCGATATGCCAAGCACGCTGGTGCTGGGGGTCGATCGTCTCGACTATACGAAAGGTCTTCCTGACCGCATGCGCGCATTCAGGAGGCTGCTGGAGCGCCACGATGGCATGCAAAAGAGCGTGACGTTCATGCAGATTGCGCCGCCGACGCGGGAGGATGTGGAAGCCTATGCCGAGATCCGCGAAGAGTTGGAACGGCTTTCGGGTGCGATCAATGGCGAGTTTGCCGATGTGGACTGGACGCCGGTTCGCTACATTCATCGTGCGTTGCCGCGCTCGACGCTGGCGGCTCTTTTCCGCGGCAGCCAGGTTGGGCTCGTGACGCCCTTGCGGGACGGCATGAACCTGGTGGCCAAGGAATTCGTGGCTGCGCAAGATGCGGAAAGTCCGGGGACTCTGGTGTTATCGAAATTCGCGGGGGCTGCCGAGGATCTGGTGGAAGCGGTTCTGGTCAATCCCTACGACACCGATGAAGTGGCCGATGCGCTGTTCCAGGCGCTGAGCATGCCCGTGGAGGAACGGCGCGAACGCCACAAGGCGTTGCTGGAACGGGTCAAGAAGAACAGTGTCGTGACATGGCGCAAAGCGTTTCTCGATGCGCTGCGCGCGGTGGCATGTGATGTACGCGCGTGATCGAGATGGCGTCCTGGTGCGTGTCGCTGCGAATGGGGCGCTCGGCCCCCGGCGGCAAGTGCGCCTGATCAGCGGATGAGCAGCAGGGGGCTTTGCAGCACGGCGGTGAGCTCGCGCAGGTCTCCGTCGGGTGGCACGATAATGCCGCCAAAGTGACTGACGATAAAGCCAGCATTCAATCGGCGCAGTAGCTCGGCGACCATGGCCGGGGCGTTGGGCAAGACGCGCGCATGCACGATGTCGATGGCATCGTCACTGCCAAGAGCCAATCGGGCCTGCTGCTCCATAACCTCGGCTTCGGCATCAGATTCTGCCGCCATCAGAAGGGCAAAGCGGCTTTCCTCGGTGGCTTCGAAAATGTGCCGCGTGGCGCGCAGGACTGCATCGAAATGATCAATATCGTCCACGACACCGACGATTGGACCGGTCGATCGATGGGCTGTCGGTCCAACGGCCAGAAGGCCAGTCCCGCCAGGTAACGATGCAAAGAGGCGGTGCAGCAAGGGTGCGTCAGCGCTGGACAAGGGCTCGGTGAAGGCAATGATCTGCGCCTGGCAATCTTCGGCGTGACAAATCGAGGCCAAAGCGGCCATCGGCTCGGACCTAATGACGGTGCGCCGCACGGGGACTTCCGCTTCGCGGGCGAGCATCTCAACCTGCCGCATCATTTCGGCTGCGGCGGAGCGCATCTGTCGTTCGATGGCTTCGGGCGGCAGCAGGCGCGACCGGCGCCCAGTGAATGAAATCTCCTGGGCGAAGGGCAAGCCCGCAATGTCGAGCAGCGTCGGGTCTTCGACGATCAAGCTTTCGAGTTCGGAGCGGAATGCACGGGCAACCAGGATGGCGGCGGCCAGTGCGACCGGTCTTGGTCTACCAAGGCGCAGTTGCAGGAGGACGCGTCGGCGCCGTTTGTCGGGATCAGGGCGAGTATCACTCATGAAGTGGCCTTTCCGTCGCCGCCCCCTCCCGATTTCGCCGAGAACTGCCGACCGCGCTCTGCAAACGAGCGCAGCTTGTCCTCCACCAGCCGGTTTATGGTGCCGACAGGGAAACGTCCCTCATTCGACCTCTCCCCCGCCTTGACGCCCGTCAAAATCTCGATCCCCTGATCGATCGTGCTGACGCCATGAATCGCGAATTTCCCGGCGCGGACCGCCTCCACAACGTCCTCGCGCAGCATCAGATGCTGGACGTTGGACTGCGGGATCAGCACGCCCTGGCGGCCAGTCAGGCCGCGGGCGAGGCATACGTCGAAGAAGCCCTCGATCTTCTCGTTGACGCCACCGATCGCCTGCACTTCACCCCATTGATTGACAGAGCCGGTGACGGCAAACGACTGGTCGATGGGTACTTCGGAGAGCGCGGAGAGGAGAGCGTACAACTCGGCAGAAGACGCACTGTCGCCGTCAACGCCACCATAGGACTGCTCGAAGACCAGGGTTGCTGCGAGCGCGAGCGGCACATCCTGGGCGTAAAGCCCCGCCAGATAGCCCCATAGGATCATGACGCCCTTGGTGTGAAGGGGACCGCCAAGCTTAGCCTCGCGCTCGATGTCGAGTACGCGGCCCTGGCCCATGCGGACGCGGGCGGTTATGCGGCTCGGCCTGCCGAAGGCGAAGTTGCCGAGCTGCAAGACGGCAAGACCGTTGATCTGGCCAACCTTGGCGCCGTCTGTGTCGACGAGAACGATTTCGCGCTCGATGATTTCCTGCGCCTTGTCGCGCATGCGGTCAGCGCGCTGGATGCTTTCGTCGATGGCGCGTGCGACGGCTTCGCGCGTAATGACATCGCGCCCAAGCTCCGTCGCCCAGTAGTCGGCCTCGCGCACGATATCGGCTATGCGGCCGATTTCGATCGAGAGCTTTTCACGGTCGTCAGCGAGGCGGGCGCCTTCCTCGATCAGGCGTGCGACGGCGCCGGCATCTGCGGGTTTGAGGTGGTGCTCGCTGACGATCGAGGCGATCATGCGCGCGTAGGACTGATCGTTCTCGGCGGATCGGGCGATCGAGTCGTCGAAGTCGGCTTGTACCTTGAAGAGGCCAAAGAAGTCGGGATCGTGCTGGCTGAGCAAGTAGTAGAGTTCGCGATCGCCAAACAGCACCACCTTCACGTCCAAGGGAATCGGCTCGGGGTCGAGCGACTGTGTCGACATCAGCCCCGCCATCTCGCTGGGTTGCTCGATGCGGATCTCGCGCGATTTCAGCGCCCGCTTCAAGGCTTCCCAGGCAAAAGGCGAGAGCAGCATCTTGCGCGCGTCGACAAGAAGGTAACCGCCGTTGGCGCGATGCAGGGCGCCCGGCTTGATCAGGAGGAAATCGGTCACCAGCGCACCCATTTGCGCGATGTGCTCGATGCGACCGATGACGTTGCCAAACGTCGGGTTGTGCTCCTCGGCGATCGGGGCGCCTTTGGCCGGGGTGTCGCCGTCCCCGACCATGACGTTGACCATGTAGCGGCGAAAGCGTGGATCGCGCGCGGTGTCGGCGGGTTGCTTGACGATTTCGCTTTCCTCGCCGCTGGAGACGAGAAACAAGCCAACGTTGCGGACAAGGTCCTTGCCGGCGGCTTCGAGGTATTCCAGGACGGCAGAGTCGCCGGCGAACGCGGCGGCCAGGTCGTCGAGGGCTTCTTGCACCGCGACGGTGGCCACTTCCGCGTTCAAATCGCTGAGCTTGCCGCGCCTGTTCTTTTCGCTCTTGGGCATCCGCTCGAGGATTTGCTCGAGCTCCTTCTGCAGTTCCTCGATGCGGCCTTCGACCTCCTTGCGCATGGCCTCGGGCAGGGTACTGAAGACCTCCGGCTTGACGATCTTGCCTTCGTGGGTGGGAGCCATGACGAAGCCCGTTGGGGTTCGCACGATGGCAATATTCTGAGCCAGTGCCTTCTTGTTCAGCTCTTCAAAGGCCTCCTCCTGGCCTGATCGGAACTCCTGGTCGATGGCCCGCCGTCTCGCCTGATAGTCGTCGCCTTCGAATACGGCGGGCAGCGTGTTGCGCAATTCGTCGATGACCGAAATCATGCCGCGGGCGAGCGGGCGGGCGCGGCCCGGCGGCAACTTGAGGGCGCGGGGGCGATTTGGGTCCTCGAAGTTGTTGACGTAGACCCAGTCTGACGGGATGACGCCGCTCTCGGCTTTGCGATCGAGATATTGTTTGACCGCTGTGCGTTTGCCAGAAGCCGGTGGGCCCAGAACAAAGACATTGAAATCGTGCGCCTTCATGTTGGCGCCGAACTGGATGGCCTTGAGGGCCCGGTCCTGGCCGATCAAGCCGGTGATGGGCTCCAGCTCTGCCGTGGTCTGGAAGCCAAGCGTTTGGGGATCAACGGTGCGGCGCAGCTCACCGACCGCCAGAGGTTGCGGTGTGGCAGCTCGCGTGGTCACCTCGGAATCGACGGGTGGCGTGGCGGCGCCTGGCTGGCTGCGCTTGAAGAACATCTGCTCTCCCTTGTTTCTGGCCCGCGTGGGCAATGGACAGGTTTGGCATGCTGCATCTGATCGGCTGGATAGCTGATCGTCAATTATATAGGCACTATGGCTCGGATGGGAGGCTTGCTTGGCTTAAGTGGCACGGGCCGCCGCTCGGGTGGGCCGGTAGCATGCATGAGACTGAAAGGCGGATTTATGGCCATCGGTTCGTGGTGGGATTGTTCGGAGGCTGCAGGTTGAGGCGTGCGGTGACAGCAGGCGACGGTCTTGTCGACGGCCGGCAATCGGAGCGGGCGCGCGATATTGCACGCGGCGCGCAGCGTGCGCTGGCGCTACGGGGATTTCGCTGCCTGCCGGAAGTGAGCCTGGCAACGGGGCGCCGGGCAGATCTCATGGCCATCGACGAGAAAGGTTGGATCTGGATCGTGGAGATCAAGTCCTCACTTGACGATTTCCGGGCAGACAACAAATGGCCCGAGTACCTGGAGTGGTGTGATCGGTTTTTGTTCGCTGTGGCACCTGATTTTCCAGTTGACGTCTTACCGCAGGATTCGGGCTTGCTGCTGGCGGACCGGTATGGCGGCGAGATCGTGCGGGAAGCGCCGGAGCATCGCCTGGCTGGAAGCCGCCGGCGGACGCTGCTGTTGCGCTTTGCCCGGCTCGGTGCCGGGCGCCTGATGACGCTTTCCGATCCCGAAGCCGCATATGAGCCTCTGCCGCGTGAATAATCGGGTCCAAAAGTGCCTTGACGCGGTCACAATGGGTGCTTCATGTCCCCGCCCCCCGGTTCGAGGCGGGTTGCAGTGAAGGAGGGGCAATTGTCTCACGATGGTCCTGAAGTCATTTCGACGTTGAGCGCTCTGCGCAAGCGAGTTGCGGGCTGGCGGCAAGCTGGTGAAGGCGTCGCGCTGGTGCCGACCATGGGGGCGCTGCACGAAGGCCATTTGTCTCTCATCCGGCTTGGGCGCACGCGCTGCCGGCGCACGGTTACGTCGATTTTCGTCAATCCGACCCAATTCGCGCCCAATGAGGATTTTTCCAAGTATCCCAGGACGTTCGAGGATGATTGCGGCAAGCTCGCAAGTGTCGAATGCGACGTTGTGTGGGCGCCGACACCGGACGTCATGTATCCGGAAGGGTTTGCGACGCGCGTCGTTCCACAGGGGGCGGCAGAGGGGCTCGAAACCGACTTCCGTCCGCACTTCTTTGGTGGCGTGGCGACCGTTTGCTGCAAGCTCTTTACCCAGGTCGGTCCGGATGTGGCCGTATTCGGCGAAAAGGACTACCAGCAACTCTGTGTCATTCGGCAGATGGTGCGCGATCTCGACCTGCCACTCGATATTCTAGGCGGTGCCACAGTCCGGGAGGCCGACGGGCTCGCGATGTCGTCGCGCAATCGCTACCTGTCGGACGACGAACGCAAGCGGGCCGTCGCCATTCACGATGTTATTCGGGAAGTTGCGGCGGCGGCGCGGGTCGGGCGCCACGAGGCGGCGATCGTCGATGGCCGTGAGACGCTGGCGCAGGCTGGCTTTGGCAAGATCGACTACATTGCCGTTCGCGATGCAGAGACCCTTCGGCCTTGGTCGTTGGACAGCGGCCGGGCGGGGCGGGTGCTGGCGGCGGCCTGGCTCGGAAAGACACGCTTGATCGACAACGTCGCGGTGCGGGCCAAGTAGGCAGGTTGCGGTCGCATGCCTGTATAGGGCTGGTTTTTGGGGCTTTCTGTGCCTAATCTGGTCAGACTTGCGCTGCGAGTGCGCGAAGGGCGAGCGACAGGCCGGCCAGCGTCTCCCACCCACTGGTATCGCCGCATTGAACGGCTGCATCGAAATGCCAACCGATGGCGTCGCCTTGACCGCTCAATATGGCGTTTACCAGGTGGTGCACCGGTTCTTCCGACATACCGTCCGCGGCGGCCGAGAGGTGCATGGCGCTTGGCGGGTTGGTGAGAAACGCCAACTCGGGCTCGAGCGCCAGCCAGAGCGCATCGCGCAGACGATCCTGGCCTGCCACGGTCAAAGCCAAGAACACGCCGGCGAGAAAACTGTCGCCTGATGGCCGGAAGCCCGGACCAAGCCCGATCAGCAGGATTGCCGCATGGGTGAGCTTATCGCGTCTGGCCTGTGACGGCGTTTCATCGCTGAGGGCCTCGATCAGGTCGCGGACCTGGCCTTGGGCTGCTCTGGCGGTGCGATTTTCTGCGTGAGGGCTGGTCTTTGCAAACGCAAGGCAGGCCAGACCGTCTCCGGGCACTTTTGGTGCGGCCCTAGCCTGCAAGGCTGTCAGTCCTTGGCGGACGATTGCAGGTGTGAAGGGCGGCGGCGACAATGGCTGCCACGTGGCGCCCGACGTGGCATCAAGGGTCAGGCGATCCTCGATGACGAGGCTGGCGCCGTGAGACAGGCCGATATCATCGACCGCTACGCCAAGCGTCGCCCAAGGGCGTGTCATTGCCACCGAGACGTTGATTGGGCCTTTAGCGATGTCTTCTCCGCCGATGCAGACGATTCCTCTGGGGCACGCGAGGTAGCAGGCGTGATCGAATGCTGCGATCACGCGCAACTCGCCGGGGTCGGCCATGATTTCGCGCGCAATCGCCCCGCACGTGGCGATCGCCAGCCGGGCCTGGCGCTGTCCATCGCGGTCTGTCTGTGCATCGGTCGTCATGACGGGCGCCTTGCTAGCTAGTCCTTCGCCTTTTTGATGGCGTTCGCCAAGCCTTGGTCTCGGGCGGCCTTGAAGGCCTCTGTGACATGGCTCAACTGATGGGTGTCAAAATGGGCGTGCAGGGCTGTCCGAAGGCCCTGGGCGTCGAGCGTGCGGTTGATCGATCGCTTGACAAGCTTCAGGGCGAATGGCTCGGCCTTGGCGATGTGACGGGCCATGGCCATGGTCTCGGTTTCGAGATCGGATCGTGGCACGACCTTGTTGACCATGCCGATCCGGTAGGCTTCGGCCGCTGTCATGCGCCCGCCCATGAACAGCATTTCCTTGGCCTTGCGCGCGCCCATGACCCAGGGGTGGATCAACACTTCGACGGCTGCGGCGCCGAGCGTGTGGCAAACGGGATCGGAGAAGAACGCGTCATCGGAGGCGACGATCAGATCGCACATGTTGGCGACCATGAAACCGCCGGCGATGCAGGCGCCTTGCACCGAGGCGATGGTGGGTTTGGGGCAATCCCAGATGCGCAACGCATATTCGAGGTAATAGAGCTCTTCATAGGCCCACCGTTGCTCAACTGTGAAATTGGCGCGTTGGGCGGCTCCCTGTTTCAGGTCGTGGCCGGCGGAGAAGTGCTCGCCTTTGCCGTCGAACACCAGGACACGGACGTCGGGATCGGATGTGGCGCTGCGGACGGCATCGTCGAGCTCGTCGAGCAACTCCTTGCTTTCGGCATTGCGCATTTCCGGGCGATTGTGGGAAAGGCGGGCAACGCCGCTCTCAACCGAGTAGGCGATCTGCGAATACGACATGGGGGCTGTTCCTGTTGCTTGTCAGGTTGCGGGCGGATCGTGAAGCCTGCCGCCGGCTCATGATCAATTGCCGGCCCGCTCCTCGGCAAGGGCGCGATTGTATTCGGCGCCCAAAATCATGATCAGGCCGGATACCTGGAAGAAGATCAGGGCCGTGAAAAGCTGCGTCAGGCCGGCATAGAAGATCGAATAGTCGCTGACCGTCAGCCACCAGGAATAGATCCAGGCCGCGGCGATCCACAGCACGACAGAAAGCACAGCACCCGGCCATACGTCCCAGAGACTGCGACGGCCGGCGGCGAGCCAGAGGTGGTAGGCGAGGAGCTGTGTCAGTGTGACCGCGACAACGATGGTGTAGCGCGAGGCTGGCGAAAGGAGGCCATGGTCGAGCAGCCAGATGCCGGGCTCCCAGTTGCGTGCTGCCACGAGGGCCGGGCCGACGACGACGCCCCACGCGATTGCGAGCATGCCGGCTGCAGTGGCAAACACGAAGAACAGCGATTGCAAATAGCACCAGATGAGGGACCGCCCTTCCTTTATGCCGTAGGCAACATTCAGGGCGGCTCTCAGGCTCTCGATGGCGCTGGTGGCAAAGAAGAGGGCTATGGCGGCGCCGAGTGTCAGAAGTTTGTACTGGCTGTGCCCCATGACTTTCATGACTTCGGGGGCCAGGGCCTGCGCGACCATTTCAGGCACCATCTCGAACAATTGGGCGACCGCTTGTGCGGCAAGCTCGCGGCCGCCGATCGTACCCGCAAGGGCACCCAGAAAGATGCAAAACGGGAAGACTGACAAAAGGAACGAATAGGCGACGGCACTGGCCATGGAAAAGCCGCCGTCATCGATCAATCGCCAAACCGCCCGATAGAGCGTGCGCACAAGCCTTGGCATCGCACTTCCCCTGTCGGCCCCCAGTTCTCGTCAGCCACTCTTGCGTTCGCCGCAAGTCCGGCCTTGAGCGCCCAAAATGGTTCGCTGGGAGCAATAGCGGCTCGATCCGTTGGTGGCCAGCCCTTCGGACGACGTTGAACGGGGAGGGCTCGGCGAGCGTGGCCTTGGCGCCATCGTTGCTCCCAACGATCGGGGGTGCTGCTTGCTGTCGTACGGGTTCGAGCAGGGGCGGATCCTGGTGGGCTCGGGACGGATTGCGTGCGAAGCTCTTTTCGGATGCGCTGCTCGTGCTAAGACTGGCGCGCAGTTCATCAATTGAGGAGTTTTCCCCCCATGGCCATCACTCGTCACGAATCCAAAGGTATTCTGTCCAAGGTCGTCGAGGCCAACGGCTTCGTCTTCACGGCAGGTGTGACGCCGGACAACACGAAGCAGGACGTGACCGCGCAGACGCGGGACGTGCTGAAAGAGATCGATCGGCTGTTGGCGCTGTGCGGGACAGACAAGTCGAAAGTGATCTCGGCCACGATCTGGGTGCCGGATATTCGCCTTCGCGACAAGATGAACATCGCCTGGACCGAGTGGACCGGCGGTCAAAATCTTCCGGGACGGGCCTGCATCGAGGCCAAGCTGGCGGATCCTGCCATCCTGGTCGAGATTGCAGTCGTCGCGGCGAAGTAAAGCCGCAGGGCGCGAAACTCGCCGGCCGCTCGTGCTGTCGGGCGTTGCGGCTGGCAATTCGCGAAGAGATCAGGCTGGTCGATGCGCGTTCGCGCGCAGGCAGGGCAGTCTGGCTCGACCCTCTGCGGTCCTTTCCAGCAAACCTCGCATTCCACCTGCACCTCGCCGACCGGCTGGGTGTCAAGACGCCGGGGTTGCGATTGTCGGCCCGCTGACGGCGTTTGGCGCTCTGGCGAGGTCGTGAGATGGACTGATTGACCAAGAGCTTTTCATGAGCACCGAACGACCCCGGATCGGTACGCGCACCGATTACCGCCACTTCCTCGCGATCCCGACCCGTTGGATGGACAACGACGTCTACGGTCACGTCAACAATGTGGTGTACTATTCGTACTTCGACACGCTGATCAATCGCTACCTGATCGATGCCGGTGGGCTCGATTTTCGAGAGGGACCCATCATCGGTCTCGCGGTCGAGTCGTTGTGCCGGTACCACAAGTCGTTCGCCTATCCGGATCAGATCGAGGGTGGTTTGCGTGTCGGGCGGCTTGGCACATCGTCTGTGCGTTACGAGATTGGGCTTTTTCTCCAGCGATGGCACGGAGGCGGCGGCCCGCGGAAGGACATTTCGTGCCTGTCTTTGTTGATCAGGCCAGTCAACGCCCGTGCCCATTCCGCCTTTGATGCGCGCCGCACTCGAAGCCTCGTCGTCAACGGATGAGCGCCTCGCGTTTTGTCGGTGCGGTGAAAGCCGCTGAGGCAAATGTGCAAGTCCAGGCCGGAAACTGCTGCCCGCTGCGGCACCGCCGACCCTAGTCTCGCTCGCTGCAAATCAGGCATGAGCGATTGAGATGGGATGCAGCAGGTTGCGAGGCCGAACATGACAGTTCAAAAAAGCGGTTTTTGCGCGGTGGCGTTGGTGGTCGGTGTGGGGGCGCTTTCATCCGGCGGGGCTGCCGCTCAGGGGCTTGCAGACCTCCACATTCTCAGGTGCACGTGGCAACCGGCAACAATTTCGCGGACCATTCGCACACGGAGATAGTGCCGGGCAAGCCTCGCGCGCACGCCGAACGTGCTGCCATACGTTCGTGGCAGGACTTCACCGGCCTGAATACGGCTCGCCGTGGGGCAATTCAGCTTAGCGGCTGGAAAAAGCATGCGTTGCTCGCAGTCGGCTGGGTCGTGAAACACCGTCGAGGCTCGCCCCTGCAGGCGATTGGCGGGCGGCGCTGACGGCATGCGGGCGATGAAGGGCGTCGAGCGCTCATCTGCCAAAGGTCATGCGTCTGAGCAGCGGCCAGCCGAGCTTCAGCACGAGTAGCCTTAGAAGCCATCCAAAAATGCCGCTGCCGCCAAAGCCGAGTGCGCCACCAAAGGCGTTGCGCACGATGCTCCACAAAGTTCCGCCCCCACTCGGCGCGGTGGCGTTGCCGCGACGGCGCAAGATATCGAAAGATCGCCACGCCGGGGTTTTCGCCCTGCTGGTTGGCGCTTCTTGTGCCAAAGAAGCGCTTGCCTCGCGGTCGCCCGCCTCCCAATTTCGACCAGCGGATTGCTCAGGACCAGGGACCTGATATCGCGGCAGCGGGTAGCCTCGGGGGGCGGACCATCGGTCGTGATGGGCCGGCCGGCGTTGTCGTTGGGCACGGGCAGACCAAAGCCGCCGTCTCTGCCAGCTGGGCGGTTGTCTGTTTGCGAAAACAGGCCGCCACTGCTGCCATCGGAGATCAGCGGCATGGGATAGCCGCCAGCGGAAGGGATTTCCTCGCGGCAATTCAAAACTACCGGGTTGGCGGCGGTCAGACATGGTGCCGCCGTTTCGTGGCTTGGTCCGCTGCTCGTCGTGCTCGATCCGCCGGGTATTGGCAGCTTGGAGAGGATGTCGCCGAGGCCTCCCCGCATGTAGCGCGAAATCGCTCCCATTAGCAGTTGCGCCAAGATTGGAAGCAACGCCTCGACGATGCTTCCACTGACGCCGGTTGCCTGGGCTGTGCGGGCTGCAAGCGCGCCACTCTTGTAGCGACTGCCAAGAATGTGGTCGAGAATGGCGGATCCGTCGGCGACGACACGCGGATCATTCCAGGTTTCGGGGCGTTCGAGGATGTTCTCGTGATGGCCATCCCCAAGCGCTCGGACGACGTCGGCCAGACCGCCCCGTGACAAGGTGTTTCGCTCGAGTGCCACAGCCAGATAGGGCATGGCCTGCTGGGCCACCGCGCGGGCTTCGGCCTCGCTGATCCCGAATGCCGCCCCCAGGTTGGCCATCGCCTGACCCGATTGGGCGCTTTCGATCTCATCGAGGATCTGCATGCCTCTCTCCCGCTGGCATTTTCCGACACCAGCGCGACCATAACCGGCCCGTCGGGAGGGTCAATTTTTTCAGTCGTCCGATGGGAATCCAGGACTGGACGTTATCCCCGGGGCAAGGTGTTGTGGCATCATCCACCGCAGGGCAGTGAGAATTGGTGGCGAGATGGGTTGGTGACAGGTGGCGTTCGAATGGGCTATTAATCAATTGAATTGCATTGCGAAATTTTTGTATCGGTTGTGGTGGCAGTTGGCGAAGCGCCTGGGCCTTGTCGGCGGTGCTGGTCAGGTTGCGTTTCGGGCCTTAAGCTCAACATGGATATCGAGTGAGAGCGCATGACAAAGCTGAAAACAATCGACCTCAAGTTGCCGGCAACGCGTGAGGATCTGGCGAAGCTCGAGATCGGCAATGTCGTCTATCTTTCCGGGCGCGTGCATACGGCTCGGGAGGGCGTTTACAAGCGGGCTGTCGAAGAACGCTATAACGTTCCAGATGCGATCGGGACCGCCTCTTTCCACTGCTCACCTGCTGCCAGCGTGGGGCCGAATGGCGAACTGACCGTCGGTGCGGTTACGGCCACTGCCTCGTTTCGTTTTGCGAAATGGATCGACGGCTGGCTGGAGCGCTCCGGCTGCAACGTGATCATCGGCAAAGGCGGCATGTCGAGCGAGATCTATCGGCAAAGCTTCGTGCCGCATGGTGCGATCTACCTCACGACGGTCGGCTATGGCACGGGGGCGCTGCTGGGGCGTGGCATCAAGAAGGTGGTGGCCGCCCACTGGCTCGAGGAAGTCGGAATTGCGCAAGCCATCTGGGTTCTGGACGTCGAGCGCTTCGGTCCGTTCCTGGTCGAGAGCGACCTCGAGGGCCGCTCTCTCTTTGAGCGCGAGAACGCGCTGATATCACCGGGGCTCGAGGCGCTTTACAAGGGCACGCGCCCGGCGACGCTGCGACGGTTCGGCGAAACCGACGACAAGACGGAAGAGGTGATCTGACCGTTCTCGCCAACTATCGGCTTCTCGCCTTCCGGGACTCACCAATGGCGCCTGTAGTGGCGATGCCGATAATGGCGGTATGCCGGCCGGCGGTAGTAGTAGCGCCGCGCATAGTAGGTCCGGTAGTAGCCATAGTAGAAGGGCGCCCAACCGTAGTTGAAGTAGACCCTCGGTCGCCGGTAGTGGCGGCGGTGGTAGCGGTAGCCCCGGCGCCTGTGCACCTTTTCCACCAGAGCGGGTAGGGCCTTGTTCAGGGCTGACTGTTGGCCAAACGCCGGGCCGGCCGGCCCTGCAGCGCTGCCAGTTGAAGTGCCGGCGAGCATAAGGGCTGGCGCCAGAAGTAGTGCGCCCAACATCGTCCGCATGTGATTTCTCCTTTTCTAATCAGGATCTTCACTCGGCGTGTCCTGGCTACCATAAGGGACCTGGTTGATAGCGCAACCCCAAATGCGAAAGCGCGTGTGGCGCAGAGATTTCGGTTGGCGGACATGCGCGACTTGCTTGGTTTGCGCGCCGTTCGAACCGAAGCAGGAGGCTGGATGGCTTAGGCTGCGCCTCCGAGCACGTGCTTGATCTTCGTTCGAAGCGAGCGGAGACGCGCCGGAATCCTCGCCTTTCGGATGATCTCATCGTACCAGGATCGATAGCCGAGCCTTGACCGTGCCGCGGCAATCGACGGTGAAAAAGACCGGCTTCGAATTCGCTTTCCAGGGTCTGGAGCCTGACATTCAACCGATTGACGATTTCCTGATGATGGCGCGCTGGAAATCGACGTCCTCGATCTTGCGGATTTCGCAGAGTGGTTTCCACAGGAACCGGCCGCCTTGCGCGGCAGCGCCCAATCGTAGCCATGGAGGAACAGACGCAACGCCGGCTTCTTGGCGAGGCAGGCGCGAATGATGTTGCGATAGTGGTGCATGGTCATGTCGAGCGTGGTGTCGAGGGCCGGCGTATGTGGAGTTTGGGGCCAAGCCCGCGATCGAAATCGGCGACATGGACGGTCAGCTTGCCGTCACCCAGAACATCATTGCCGCCGCCGCTCAGGAGAACGATGTCGGGGTCGAATTGCTCGATGCTTTTCAGCAAGCGGTGATGCACCTGTCCTGAAACTTCGGCAAGTTGGTTGCCGGCCATGGCATGGCAGAACACAGGGTTGGCGGTGGAGATGTGATCAATGACATCGCGCACGCCCGGTACGGGGAACTGGAACCAAGAATCCCCGTCGGAGGCAGCGGTAAAGCGGAACGTGCCAAGCTCCTCAGCGCCTGGCCGCCGCGAATCGCTTGCTGGAAAAGATCGAGCTGGCAGCGTCGACGAGGAACCATTCGCACGTGTCACGGAATGCGCGTTCTGTGTGGACGTGGGGGCGCTCGCGCAAGACCGGCGCAAATGGCTTGGAGTGTTCTTCGTCGTATTCGAAGTAGAGCGCGAGGGCCTCATCCTCTCCGGGTGCATCGGGTTCGTCGTCCAGGCTCAGGCGGGCGGCATGACTGGCTGACGAGGTCGGTGCGGCTGCAGCGACCGCTTGGCGGATAGAGAGCAGCGAGACGGCTTCCTCGGCAAAGACGTGGTGCGTCAGTCCATTCAAGGGCGGTAGGCCGGATCGGGTCTTGCCCTGTGAGCCGCCAGCGCGATGCAGGCCGACGACATTATAATCCAGGTCGAGGATCGGGCTGCCGGAACTGCCAGGCTGGGTTCGGGCGCGGTGATATATGTAGATGGGTGCACCGGGCTCGGGTGATCTCCAGCCCACATCTTCGATGGCGCAGGGCACGAAATCAGTGCCGACCTGCTGTCCCAGCATGGCGCCGACAAAAATGCAGCGCCGGCGGGCGGCGGGCAATTCTTCAAGTGTGCGTGCCATGGCTGTGGATGGGGCAATCGGCATGCCGTCGATCGCGGCCGGGCAAGCGGCGAGACGCACCAGGGTCGCGTCGAGTTCGCGCGATTCCCAGGCGATTACGGCATTGTCCAAATCGTAGGGCAACATGGCGCCCGATGCGTCGTCCCAGACATCGAGCACCGCATCCTCGATGGCCAGCGCGCGCCGGTCGGTGCGTCCGAGAACGTGGGCATTGGTCAGCAGGTAGATGTCGTTGCCAAGCCACTCTGCCAGCCTGTCGCCGCGCACGAAAAAGCCCGTGCCGTAAATCCAATTGTCGAGGCGATCCCTGATCAAGGTCACTGCCCGCAGGCGGCGCGCCATGGTGTGGATGCGGGTGTGGCCTATGGGCTTCGACGGCATCTGGGCGCTGGAGGTGCTCGGTGCGTCGCGGTCAAAACGCTCAAGGCGGGCACTATCGGCAGCTGTCAAGCCGATGGCGCCACCTTGCGCGCCACCACCTTCGAGGCGGGCTGCGGCCAGCTCTTCCATGCGCGTTTGGATGGATCTCAACAGTGCGGATTCTTCTGCAGCTTCGGGGGCATCATTCCTGATCGCGAGCCGCCAAACCTCTTTCAGCTGGCGCAGGGAGGAGGCACATTCGAAAAGCTCCATGGAGGGATGTTGGAGATAGCGCGCGTAAACCTCCCGGGCCTTTGCGAATTGGCCCATGGCGATGTGGCATTCGCCAAGGCTTGCGAGCTTCCACATGACATCGTCGGGGGTGTTGGTCTCGATGTCATGGCGCAGACGTTCCGCCAGATCTCGCGCCCAGGTTGCCGAATCGAGTTCGTGGCCGGGATCGCAGCCATCGAGTTCGGCGCGCGCGGTCAGCGCGATCAAATTGATCTCGTGCCAGTGATAGCGGGTGAGGTTCTTCTCCTCGCTGCCATTGCGCTTGGCGACTTCGGCGTAGGCGCCGATGGCTTGTAACAGTGTTCCGCAATCGCCTGGCGGCTTGGCGTCGATGTAGTGTTGTTTGTAGGCGCGGCCGAGGCGCCCCCATGCCTCGGCGTGTTCGTCGCTGCCAGGCTCGAAGTCGGCAAGTCGCGGCAGCATTTCGCCAATCGCTTCATCCAGGCGGCCCTCTTCGATCAAGGCCTGGCTGCGATACAAAAAGAGGCCTTGTTCAGGCTTGGCCCCCGCAAGCGCCTGGTTCTTCCACAAATCGCTCAAGGCGATGACCGAGCCGAATTGGCGCTGGCCACGCAGAGCGCGGGCTGCGGCAAGGGCTGCCTGGGCAGGCAATCTCGGCTGATCGGGATCGCGCCAGAGGTCCCTCAACGTCTCGATCGACGTCTTGCAACTGTCGAATTCCCTGATTCGGGCTGCTGCCTCGATGTCAGCCAGAATATTCTCGGCAATCATGTCCGTCCCCACCCAATAGGAAGTTCGCCCGCTCGCTTGCTTTGGAATTTTTTGGCGGGCAATCAAGGCTTCCGTTAGACCGAATGCAGAACGATACTGGTCGGGGTTCACGTGAGCAACAGCACGGAACGTCAGCTTGCCACCAACGGGTAGGTCTACACGCCAGGGAGCGGATCCATGAAATTTGGCTTGAGGTATTGCAACACTGGCGACTATGTCGATCCTGCGAAAGCGGTCGAACTGGCCGAAGCCGCGGAAGAGGCTGGATTCGAGTCGATCTGGACCGTGGAGCACACGGTCGTTCCGGCCGGCTACGAGTCGACCTACCCTTACGCTGCCAGCGGCAAAATGGCAGGTGGCAAGGACGACTTCCTGTTGCCTGACCCACTGATCTGGATGGCTTATGTCGCTGCAGCGACAAAGCGGGTGAAGCTTGCCACCGGCATCATGATATTGCCCCAACACAATCCAGTCGTCGTGGCGAAGCAGGTGGCAACCCTGGATCATCTGTCGGGTGGTCGCATTCTCCTGGGCGTTGGCGTTGGCTGGCTGAAGGAAGAGTTCGACGCGCTGGGCGTTCCTGACGACCGCGGGCGGCGCACGGACGAATACATGCTGGCCATGCGGGAACTATGGGGCGCGGAAAAGCCGAGCTTCGGGTGAGTTCGTCTCTTCAAGGACACCTATTGCCGCCCACAGCCGGTTCGCGGCCGGGTGCCGCTCATTGTTGGCGGTCACTCAAAGGCTGCAGCCTGTAGGGCAGGCCGGTTGGGCGACGGCTTCTTCCCAGCGCGCGGGGCACCCAAAGAGCTGTTCGATCTGGCGCGGGAGGAGGCGGCCAAGGCTGGGCGGGATCCAGAAGCGCTCGAGTTCACCGTTGGTTTGCCGGACAACCTCGAGGACATTCCGGCTCTGGCCGCGATGGGTGTGAAACGGGTGCTCGTCCCCGTTTCGCAGATGGCCGGCCTCGCAACGGTGATTGCTACGCCGCGTGACGCCCTGGGGTGGCGCGATACGCTTGCGAAGTATGCGGAGGCGTAATAGTCCGCGCCGCTGCCGGCCAAACGTCATGGGAGCCATTGATGCTCCGATAGCGTAGGGTTGCGGCAAAGAAGCAACAGGGTCTGCACTCAATTTGCTCGACCGGCTTTGCTGGCTTACGGGTTGGCCTTAGAACGTCTTATTCCCAGTCAGTTTCAGCTTTCCTGCGTACGGTTGTCCATGTCCCGTGTCGGTTCTCACTGGTTGCCGACGTTCCCTTCTTTGCGCCTTGCCTTCGTGCTGATGGCGCTGGGGGTTTCAGGCTGTGCGGGATCGATCCACGAAATACACCCTTGAACGCCAAGGCTGCGGAGATTGCGGTGGTGCCGGGCATCCCGCGGGCCAGATCTGGGGGACGAAGCGCCGCCCGATCTGCTAACATCGCAACACGATTCTCGATCCTCAAGCGTCTGGCCGCGTCGGCGAGGATCGTCGACGGCCGGCCGCAGGTGAACATTCTGGCGCTTTCGGGCGGTGGTCCTGACGGGGCGTTTGGCGCGGGTTGCTCAAGGGCTGGACGGCGAGTGGCAAGCGGCCACGCTTTGATGTGGTCACGGGAGTATCTGCAGGTTCCATCATCGCTCCGTTCGCATTTCTGGACCCGCCTGGGATCAGCAACTCGAGCAGATCTGGACGAGCTGGCGGGACCGATGAGCTGATCACGGCGCAAGTGCTGCCGGCCATATTCGGTGGTCCGGCGCTCGCGGACACTTCAAAACTTCGGGCGCTTGTCGATCAACATGTGACGCCACGGGTTCTGAGGCGATTGCGCGCGAATATCAGAAGGGTCGCTTGCTGATCATTGGGACCACCAATTTGGATGCTCAGCGGCCGGTCTATTGGAACATGGGAGAAATTGCGATCAGCCGGCAGGCGCGTCAGGCTCGAGCTCTTCCGCGATATCATTATGGCCTCAGCCGCAATTCCCGGCGCTTTCCTGCCGGTCACTATCGAGGTCGAGACCGGTGGGCGGCTGGTTGAAGAAATGCACGTCGATGGCGGGACGACACGCGATGTCTTCGTGGCGCCGCTGCAACTCAAGCTCAGTGCCCTCGACCACCTCTATTCCAAGCCACCGAAGCGGCACATCTACATCATCATGAATTCGAAGATGACGCCGGAATTCAAGCCTGTGCCCGCAACCGCAGTGGCCATCGGCGCGCGTGCCGTCAGTACGCTCATCAAGGCGCACGACAGCGGCGATCTCTATCGCATTTCGCAGCAGGCGCGTGAGAGCGGAGCTGGATTTAACTTTGTTTCCATTCCGAACGGATTCAACGTGCAGCGCAAGCAGGCCTTCGACAAGACCTATCAGCGGGCCTTGTTCGAGACCGGCGAGGCGCTTGGACGATCGGGCGGCGGCTGGAGTTCACGGCTTCCGAGTAGCCGACCTGGCGGTTAGGTGCGTGTTACCTTGGCACGAGGTTCGCATAGCCTGCGGTCGTGTCATGACACAGTGTGGCGGTTGGCGCGGCCCAGCGGGCTGCTTGGCGTGGCGCAGGTGGGGCGATAATCTCCAGGTTTCGCCGGCTCCATAGCAACGCCGGCAAGGATCATTGCCAATCGATGCCCACGACCCTCAACGCCCAACCTTTCAACTGTCGGCATTTTTGCGGACCTCACCGAGGCCGACCGGCTGCGGCTGGAAGCCGAGTTCGAGCGGTTGCCGCTCAAGAGGGGTGAGGTTCTGGTCCGGCAGGGCGAAGACTGCACGCGCTCTATATCGTCGTCTCCGGCCGCTTCGAGGTTACAGTTGAAGGCCGGGTTGGAGCGCTGTGGCCGAGATCGGGCCGGGTTCGCCGATTGGTGAAATCGCTTTTCTTGCTGGCGGGCGGCGAACGGCAACGGTGACGGCGGTGCGCGACAGTCTGGTGGTTCGCCTGGAGCGGGGCGATTTCGACCGGCTCTGCCAGAGTTCACCGACAATCTGGGGGGCGTTGACGGCGGCCTTGGCGCGGCGGCTTGCGGATCAGACGGCGGGCCGGTCATCGGGGGCGGTGCACGCTGCGCCCCGCACGATTGCTGTCATCCGTGCGGGCCCAGAACCGGTTCCTGAAGCTTTTGTGGAGCAACTGGCTGCATCGCTTGGGGTGCAGGGGGCGCTCGATCGTCTTGCGAAGCGGCAACGTTGCGGCCGTCACGGCGTCAGCGATATCGGCAGTCGGGCGGCGACTTTGGCTCTCAACGCGCCTCGGAGAGTGCCCACGACACCGTCATCTATATTGCCGATTCGATGTTGACCGATTGACGGAAAAGGCGATCCGCCAAGCCGATCTCGTGCTGCGCGTTGGCTATTCTGCGCGGTATGCCGATGCGCCGGTAGCGGAAACGGTCTCGAAGCCTTTGCTGCGTCGCTCGTCGGTGCGGCCCAGCAGAGGCTGGTGCTGCTTCATCCCAGGCGCAGGGCGCCACGCGGGACACGCTATTGGCTGGGGCCGCGCAAATCGGCATGCACCATCATGCTGCACTCGGCGACGATGCCGATATGTCGCGTCCGGTGCGCTTCTTGACGGGGCGGGCGGTCGGTCTGGTGGCCGTGGGGCGGGGCGTTTTGCGCCGCCCACATCGGTCTTTACAAGGCGCTGATCCAGTCCGGCGTGACGATCGACATCATGGGGGACGTCGGGTGGCAGCGCCATGGCGGCGGCCTTTGCCATGGGGCTTGGCCCGGAAGAGATCGACCGGGCGGTACACGACATCTTCATCACACGCCGCGCCTTGCGTCGTTACACTTGGCCACGCTATTCGATCCTCGATCACAAGCGCTTCGATCAACTGCTGGCGCGCTATTTCGGCGGCATCGACATCGAGGACCTGTGGATTCCTTTTTTTGCGGTCTCCACCAACCTCTCGCGTTATGGCTTGCACTGTCACCGGTCGGGCAGCCTTTGGGCTGCAATCCGCGCGTCGGGCTCTATCCCGGCGCTGCTGCCGCCTTGCTACACGGAAGACGGGCAGATGCTGGTCGACGGTGCCCTGGTCGAGAACGTGCCTGTTGCGGCTATGTGTGAAATCAAGGCCGGTCCCAACATCGTTCTGGCCTTCGAGGTCCCGCAGTTGCAGCGGTTCAATGTCGACTACGACGCGCTTCCCGGACGGCTGTCGTTGCTCCGGCGCATGGTGATGCCATATGGCGCCGATCCGCTGCCGGATGCGCCGTCGCTTGGGGCGGTGCTGATGCGCAGTCTGCTTGCCAACCGACAGACGTTCGCCAGCTATCTGACGGAGGAGGACCTACTACTTGTCCCTCCGCTGCCTGAGGATATGGGCATCCTCGACTGGGGCCGCCATGCCGAGTTGTTGGCGGCGGCCGATGATTGGGCGCTCGAGGAAATTGCACGGCAGGCCAGCGCGGGGCATCCACTCCTGGCGCATCGGCCGGCCTCCGCTGCCGCACTGCCGGTGCGGGTCGCAAGCCTAATCGAGAAGATGTGAGCAGACGTGATTTCGTAATCGCCACTGGCGCTTCTATATCAACTTTCAAGGAATTACCCGTGGGTCAGGCGCCATTCCTGCCTGCTCCTCGCAGGACGGGACACGTTTGGCGTGGCCTTTCCCTTTCGTGTCGGAGGGACTATCTCAGACGATGAGGACCGGAGCTCACACCATGTTCACTCGCCGCACCTTCGCTCTTGCAGCTGCCACCATGACAGTGACAGCATCTGCAACGCTCAAGCAGGCTCTGGCCGGCGACATCACGAAAGGAAAGTTCCCCGTGACGAAAACTGACGAGGAGTGGAAGAAAATCCTCACGAAGGAGCAATATTACGTTCTGCGTGACCACGGCACCGAGCGCGCCTTTACCAGCCCGCTCGACAAGAACTATGCAAGTGGTGAGTACCACTGTGCGGGCTGTGGAACGCTGCTCTTTACGTCGGATACGAAGTTCGACAGTGGTACGGGCTGGCCGAGCTTCTTCAAACCCGTCGAGAATGCTGTGGGCACGACGACGGATCGCAGCTTCTTCATGACGCGCACCGAGGTTCATTGCGCAACGTGCGGTGGGCATCTGGGCCATGTCTTTCCGGATGGCCCGGCGCCGACGGGACAGCGCTACTGCATGAACGGCGTCGCCATGAAGTTCGAGCCGAAGGAGGCGCCGGCGAAAGATGGTGCCGGCAAAGACGTGAGCAAATCCTGATTTCAGACTGCCATCGTCTGAAGCGAGATTGCTCGCCGAGGCGTAGTGGCTGTCTCGATGCTCGTTCGGTCGCGGTCTCACGCGCTGGGTGGAATCAACAAAGCTTCCACCTTGGCCGATCAAGCCCTAGCGCTTTACAGGAGGTGGCGGCATGACCGCGCTCAGAACATTCGCATTTGCCGCCATTCTTGCAATTGCCTCCGCGCTGCTGCTCTCCCGCGGCACGGTGATCGCGCAATCTCCGGGGGGCGATGTCAAACCGCCAGCGGGGAGCGAAGTCGCGACATTTGCCGGTGGATGCTTCTGGTGCGTTGAATCCGACTTCGACAAGGTGGATGGCGTACTGCAAACCGTCTCGGGCTTCATGGGCGGCAAGCTCGCCCATCCGACCTACAAGCAGGTGTCAGCGGGCAACACTGGCCATCTTGAAGTCGTGCAAGTGACGTTCGATCCGAAGAAAGTTTCCTACCAAAAGCTGGTCGATTATTTCTGGCATAAAATCGACCCCTATGACGCCGGTGGTCAATTCTGCGATCGTGGCGAAAGCTATACGACGGCTATTTTTGTGTACACGCCCGAGCAGCGCAAAATCGCGGAGGCCTCGAAGGCGGCATTGGCGAAAGACGGCCCATTGAAAGAGCCAATTGCCACGGCCATTCGCGATGCCAGCACATTCACGCCGGCCGAGGAATATCATCAGGATTACTACAAGAAAAATCCGTTCCGCTATAAATGGTATCGGACGGGATGCGGGCGGGATGCACGTCTTGAACAGGTCTGGGGTAAAGCTGCCAGCCACTGAAGATGGGCTGTCGGGTGGCCGTTTGCATCGGCATGTGTTCGGCCGGCGATAGCGTTTAGCGAGCCTCTCATCGCCTACATGGGATAGCCGAAGCTGACGGTGGTCTGGTCGTTCAGGCGTTTGGCCGTTTCGCGATCGTGGGGATGGACCAGGCGGGCTGGTCCTGATTGGCGACCAGCGGCAGGCCGGCATTGGCCCAAGCGATCAATCCACCCGCGAGCACGTATGGTTGGCTGAGGCCCGCGCTCGCCAGATCATGCAGAATGCGATCTGCAAGAGTTTGGCTGCGTTCCATGGCGGTGCAGTAGAATACAATTGGGCCATGGTCGACGTGCGACCGGATGCGTCGAATGAGGACCATGCTTTCGATGTCACCAGCATAAAGCGTAGCGCCTTCGATGTGGCTCACCGCAAATTCGGCGGCGCTGCGCACATCAAAGATCAGGGGTGGCCTTTTTCTCGCGTTTGCCATGGCGGCCGGAGAGATGAGTTCGGCTCGCGCATCCAGGGAAGTTCGTAGCTCAGCACGTTCGGTGCGGTGGACCTTTCTTCTGCACCGGCAGGGTCAACACACGGACCGGGTGTGAGAGCTGCGAGGATCGCAGCAGCCATAGCTGCCAGGTTCGACGTCATCGACATGATTACAAGCCATCGTGTGAAAATAATCTCAGTAATCCGGCGTCACGAATTTAAGCGCCTGCGCATCTTTAGCGCTATTGGTCGTCGCGCAGAAGCCGGATTGCAGCCACGATCTCGTGATCGGGATGCAAAACTTGCTCAGCCATAATCGCAAGCCCGGGCAAGTTCCTGTATCCTGGTGGCAAGCCCGAGACCGTAAAAGCTTCTTGGCGTTTGCCTCTGCGGTCAGGACGCTTTGTGATCAGGACACTCGGCCCATCCGGTGCTAGCTTCGCTGCGCGATTCGTCAGAAGGCTGCGGAAAGCTGACGCCTGTGCGAGGCTAGCGGCCAGCGCTATCCACTGCGGTGAGGTACATGGACAAGATCATCAATCAGATCGCTCGCGAACTGTCGGTCGGTGCGGGGCAGGTTTCTGCTGCCGTGGAGCTGTTGGGCGAGGGGTCAACGGTTCCGTTCATCGCGCGTTATCGCAAAGAGCGTACGGGCGGGCTCGACGATACGCAATTGCGCCGGCTGGAGGAGCGACTCGGGTATCTGCGGGAGCTGGAGGACCGGCGGGCTACGGTTCTCAAAAGCATTGAGGAGCAGGGAAAGCTCTCGCCCGATCTGGCGCGTGCTGTCGGTGCGGCAGAGACCAAGGTGGAGCTTGAAGATCTATATGCTCCGTTCAAGCCGAAGCGGCGCACGAAGGCGCAAATTGCCCGCGAGGCGGGGCTCGAGCCGCTCGTTGATGCGCTCGTCGAAAATCCCTCGCTATCCCCGGAGGCCGAGGCGGAGCGCTTTGTCGATGCTGAAAAAGGCGTTGGGGATGCCAAGGCGGCACTCGACGGCGCGCGCGCCATTCTGATCGAGCGCATAGGGGAGAAGGCTGAGCTGGTTGGGAGCCTGCGCGAATGGCTGTGGAGCGACGGCATCATTTCCTCGAAAGTGGTCAAGGGGAAGGACGCTGAGGGTGCCAAGTTCTCCGACTATTTCGACTTCCAGCAGAAAGTTCGCGACATTCCTTCCCACCGCGCGTTGGCGCTCTTGCGGGGACGCAACGAGGGCATTCTCGATATCGAGCTCGACGTTGCGCCTGGCGACGGAAAGGTCCACCCGGCGGAAGGCAAAATTCGGGTGGCGATGGGGCTTGCCGACCGGGGACGGCCGGCCGACAAGTGGCTCGGCGACAGTGTCAGGCTCGCCTGGAAGGCGCGGCTGCACATAGGGCTGGCGGTCGACCTCCTTACCCGTCTCAAGGAACAATCCGATGGTGAGGCGATCAAGGTTTTCTCACGAAACCTGAAGGATCTTCTGCTCGCGGCACCGGCCGGCCCTCGGGTGACACTCGGGCTTGATCCGGGCATTCGGACCGGCTGCAAGGTTGCCGTCGTCGACGCGACCGGCAAGTTGCTGGATACGACCACCATCTATCCTCACGAGCCGCGTAACGACTGGCAAGGTTCGCTTGCGGCATTGGCAGCGTTGTGTCTCAAGCACAAGGTCGAGATCGTTGCGATCGGCAATGGAACGGCGAGCCGGGAGACGGATCGGCTCGTGATCGATCTCATCAAGAAGATGCCGGACGCCAGATTGACCAAGGTGATGGTGTCCGAGGCCGGTGCTTCGGTCTATTCAGCGTCCGAGCTCGCCGCCAACGAATTCCCTGATCTCGATGTGTCCCTGAGAGGTGCGGTTTCGATCGCCCGGCGCCTGCAGGATCCACTTGCCGAGCTGGTCAAGATCGAGCCCAAGGCGATTGGCGTGGGGCAGTATCAGCATGACGTCGATCAACCCGCATTGGCGCGCTCGCTCGATGCCGTGGTCGAGGACTGCGTCAACTCCGTGGGCGTCGACGTCAATATGGCTTCTGCACCGCTGCTGGCGCGGATCTCTGGATTGAACAAGACGTTGGCCGACAACATCGTTGCCTTTCGCAATGACAATGGCGCCTTCAAAACTCGTGCAGCCTTGAAAAAAGTGCCACGCCTTGGACCTAAGACATTCGAGCAAGCGGCTGGGTTCTTGCGCATCATGAACGGCAAGAATCCACTCGACGCTTCGGCCGTTCATCCCGAGGCCTACGATATTGTCGAAAGAATTGCCGACCGCACGAAGCGGCCGGTGAAGGCGATGATTGGTGATGGCAGTTTTCTGCGCACCATCAGGCCGGCTGATTTTGCCGACGGGCAATTCGGCATTCCAACAATCACCGACATTCTCTCCGAGCTCGAAAAGCCCGGGCGTGATCCGCGACCTGAATTCAAGACGGCGACCTTCCAGGACGGTGTCGAGAAAATCACCGACTTGAAGCCCGGTATGAAGCTTGAAGGTGTGGTCACCAACGTGACCAACTTCGGGGCCTTCGTCGATGTCGGTGTGCATCAAGACGGATTGGTGCACATATCCGAAATGGCGGACCGGTTCGTTCGGGATCCCCACGAAGTGGTCAAGGCTGGAGACATCGTTGCCGTCCGCGTCAAGGAGGTCGACGTTGCCCGCAAGCGCATCGCGTTGACCATGAGATCTGGTGCGATCGATACGAGTGCGGCTGTTGGCGCGTCAGCCTCGAATGGGGGAATGCGCGGTCAGGCGCCGCCCCGCAGCGGATCGTCACAGACCGCGCGCGGGGGCGGGCCGGCTCCGTCTCGCGGCGGTGGCGGGGCAGATGGCGACAATGCGTTCGCAGCTGCCTTCAAGCGTGCCCAGACCTCGAAGCGCTAGTGCGGTGGATTGGGACTTGGCTGCATTTCGAGGCGGCTCTCAGCGCATTATGAGGTCGTGGCGCTGGGTCGCTGTCGAGGGCTGAATTGTCATTCTCGCCGGCTTTTGGAGCAATGCGCTTGCGGGGGCGGGGTATGTCGCCCAACCTGATTGGGCACATTGTATCGGCATGCGCCTCACGTTTTGCCCCCTTGCCGCAAAGGTTGCGTCGTCGTCTACTTTGGCGAGGGACCTTCGATCAGCATTCAGGCTTTGAAAACTCTCAAGGAGAATCGTCATGCAACACGCCTTAACGCGCGATGGCGCAGCGCGGCCGCTGTTGTTCCAGCCGCTCACCATCCGTGGCGTGACCTTCAAGAACCGCCTGTGTCTGGCACCGATGGTGCACTATCGCTCGCGTGAAGGGATATGCGGTCCTTTCCACACGGTGCATCTCGGAAAATTCGCGCTTGGCGGGTTCGGCATAGTCATGACCGAGGCTTCTGCCATCGAACCGCGCGGAAAAGTCAGCGATATGGACCTTTGCATCTATAACGAGGCGCAAGCGCAGTCCTACAAGCCCCTGATCGAGCTTATCAAAGAAGAGGGTGCGACGCCGGCTATCCAGCTTGCGCACGCGGGTCGCAAAGCCGGCATGCAATCGGCCATGGAGGGTAACGGGCCATTGTCGGACAAGGAGGTTCGGCAAGGGCGCTCGCGGTGGCAGCCGGTCGGTCCAACAACGACGGCGATCAGCGAAGACTGGCCCGCCCCACACCAGCTTTCGCCGTCGGAAATCACCGACATTGTCGGGGCATTTGCAGCGGCTGCCAAACGGGCAGTGCGTGTCGGTTTCGAGGTGGTCGAGATCCACGGAGCGCATGGCTATCTCTTGGCGTCGTTCCTGTCGCCGGTATCGAATACGCGCAATGACGCCTATGGCGGCGATATCAAGGGGCGGATGCGTTTCGCTCTCGAGGTGACGGAGGCCGTTAGGGCTGTGATCCCCGATTCGACGCCACTGTTTTTCCGCGTGTCGTCGGTTGATGGGACGGCCGAAGGCTGGAACATGGACGATACGGTCGTGCTCGCGCGGGAACTCAAGGCGCGAGGTGTCGATGTGCTGGATTGTTCGTCAGGGGGATTGATGGCGTCTGCCACAGCCGCACCCGTTACGCGCTCGCCTGGATTTCAGGTGCCGTTTGCAGAGCGGGCCAAAGCTGAATCTGGAATCAACACGATGGCCGTGGGGCTCATACTGGGAGCCGAGCAGGCAGAAGCCATCCTGCAGGAGGGGCGAGCCGACCTTATCGCCGTCGGGCGGCAGGCGCAGTTCAATCCCAATATCGCGCTGCACTGGGCGCACGATCTGGGCATCAATACGCGCTTTGAGGAGTGGGGGCAGGAATACGGCTGGTGGCTCGAGAAGCGCATTCGCACGATGCAGGGCTTCGCAACACCGACGGGCCAGCTGACGAAAAGCTGACCCGGATCCTTTGGGTGGATTAGATTCAATGCGGGCGGCTGCTTGCCGCCCGCTTTTTTCAGGGTGCCGGGCGCTCAAGCAGCGCGGCGGATTTGCGTGTGGGACATGGCCTCTGCCACGAGCTCGACAGCTTTGTCCCAATTCAACTCAGCCCTGGCGGGCAATCCAACGGCTTCAAGCGCCTGACTGGGGGTTCCGCCATCCCGGAAAATCCGGGCGCAGATCTGGCGCGAAAGACCAATGGCCTGCTGCCACGCTGCTGGATCGATGTAGGTGGGAGCGGTTTCACGCATCGTTTGGCTCGTTGTCGAATGAAGGGGGATGATCATTGGTGGCCTCGTTGCGTTTCACTGGGGACGCGCACTCGAACGATGGGGCAAGCGCTCCGAATACCTTGGCAGCATGACGCGAGACCGGGCTCAAATGCTGCCTTTTGCAACCGCTGGATGCGGGTATTCAGAGCGCTTGCCTTCTCTTGGGACCGGTTTGAGCCGGTCCAGTTCGATGATTGTGGCCGACGGCTTCAAGCCGCGACACACTGCACTTGCACACGCCGGGGGGACTGGAGTTCTTCGGATGACGCACGACGCTTCAACGCAACGCTACTGAGAACCTGAAGGGCTGCCTCGCCGATCGGCCGCCAAGCGGCTTGTTCATCGGTTGCTTGGCGCGGATTGGGGGGAGGCGCATTGCAGAGCGATGACATGGTGAGGCTTCCTTCAGTTGAACACGCTTGGACTGGTACGCACACAGGACGAACGCTGGACATACGCGACTGAGGTTGACGCAACTGACGGGGACGCAAACACTGAGGACTGGGTACGAGACAACGCGACGCTACTGGCTACGCTGACGCGGGACGCTACTTGTGACGGATCGGAACTACGCGGGAACAGAGCTTTCCGAGCCATCTGCAGGCGATGTCGGCCACGCGCAACTTTGCCGGACAAGGCCTTGAACTTGCCGGCCAACAGGCCGGTACGCAGAACTTGACGCGGGCTTTGTGTGGCAAGCCCAGGATCTAAGCTACGCAACTCACTCGACGCCGACAGGGCGCTACGCAAGACCGCTACTGACAACTTCAACCGGGTACTCGAAGGGGCGGTGGACGGTGTCACCTCAAACTCTGACTCTGACTCTGACTCTCTTACGCTACGCTTGAACAACACTTTGACCGGAACCGGAGACGCCGTACGCTTTACGATTGGCTTCCGGGGGCTACGCGAGACTTCGACCATCCACTTGCCTCCTTCAGCTTCGAGAGTGGACCGTTACGCTGTCCCCTCGAATGAAGGTTAATAAACCGTTACTTTGTGGCCACGGATAGACGCAATCGAGAACAAGTGAAGGTAATTTGCTTGACGGGTGTTCATCTTGCGCTGCGGGCGAGCCGAAACAGCCCGTTTTCCGCGGGTTTGGTCCGGAAGTCCCCGGATATCCGTTAGCTGTGGATAACTCTTATTCGCCCGTTCCGCGTGGCGCGACGGCCGCAAATGCCGCCTGCAAGGCCGCTGTGAATATGACCAGCGACGTAATCACGTTCCAGCCCGCCAGGGAGAGGCCGAAAGCGCCAGGCCGCCACGTCGCATCGCACGACATGGGTGTCGGCCAGGCTTTTCAAAAGCGATTTGTCGATCGGTTGGAGCTGCCCAGGGATTTGCGAGCAGGTATCCGGCCCCGGCCAGAATTTCCATTCGACGCCAGAATGATAGACACCGAGGCCGGCGTTAGCGAGGAAGGCCACGGCGATCGCGAAAAAGAGCAGGCCAGCCGCCTTGCGATGCTCGGCTGACAAGAGCACCAACGCTGCAAACAGTGCGGGAATGCCGGCGTAGTAGGCCCACCGTTGCTGCAGGCACAGCGGGCAGGGCGGCAGCTTGATGACATATTCGAAGAACAGGGCTCCGAGGATGGCGGCCAAAGCCAATGCGAGGGCAAATCCACCGGCTTGATAGGCCGGGCTACGCGTGATGTACGAAGAGTGCGGCATGGGACCTCGCAGGTCGGCGTGAGTTGGTCGTGGGCTCAGAAAAGATAGCGAATTGCAACGAAGCCACCGACCAGGAAGATGACGAAGACGGTCGTCACAAGGCTCAGCCTACGCTCGATGAAGTCGCGGATCGGTTCTCCAAACCAATAGAGCAAGCCTGCAACGAGGAAAAAGCGCATGGAGCGCGCGACAATGCTGGCACCGATGAAGGCCCAGATGTTCATATGGGCGGCGCCTGCAAAAATCGTCAAGACCTTGTAAGGAAACGGAGTCCAGCCCTTCGCGATGAGAATAAGGGCTCCCCAATCATTGAAAAGCTTGGCCAGCTCATCGAATTTTCCGGTCATGCCGTAGAAGGCCAGAATCGGTTGGCCGACATATTCCAGCAAAAGGTAGCCTATGGCATAGCCGGCAATCCCGCCGAGCACAGAGGCGAGTGTGCACAGAGCGGCAAGTGACCAGGCCTTTTTGCGTTCGGCCAGGACCATCGGTATCAGCATGATGTCTGGCGGAATGGGAAAAAACGAACTTTCCGCGAAGGCAACGCAGAAGAGGGCGAAGGCCGCCTTTGGATGGCCTGCCATGCGCATCATCCAATCGTATGCCTGCCGCATCATCTGGCGCGGTCCTTTTTTCTGTGAAGCGGGATTGGTACGGCGCCGGCACGGCTTGGCGCGGCGGCAAGGAGAGTTCGCCTCAATTGCCTCATTGTCGGCGGCGGCGCAACTGAACGTAGAAGGCGCCGTCACCGCCGTGGTGGCGGGCTGCGGGGCCAAAGTTACTGACGATCGCCTTTAGTGCGGGTTCTGCCAGCCAGCGCGGCACATTTTGGCGCAGGATACCCGTTTCGGTGCCTTCGTTGCGGCGCCTTAAGCCCGTGTCATCGCGTCGCCAGCTGCCACCTTTGCCGGTGATGATCAGTACGATCTTGAGGCCACCGGCTGCAGCGCGGGCCAGGAAGCTTGCCAATCTGGCGTGTGCTTCCGCTTGCGTGAGCCCATGGAGGTCGAGTCGCGCCTCGATCTCAATTCTGCCCGTGGCGATGCGGCGGCTATGACGACGATCGAAATTCGTGGGGGAGGTCGAAGGTGCGGGAACAGGTGGTCTTGGCCGTGTGGGTGATGGAGATGGCTGGCGTTTGAGCTGGCCGGTCCCGGAATTCGTGACTTTGTGGTGTGGATGTCCGGCGGCTGGGGGCGACTGAAGATGCGCGCCAACGGGGCGATGGTTCGGATGTCGCGGCATGGCCGGCAAATCGACCTCTGGAACTCTCGGCTTAGCCGATCTCAGGGGGGCTATCGATTGCGTTACACGTTGCCAAAGCTCGCGGTCATCGCTGGATTGCTTCTTGCCGGAGGGGTGTCCACGGACGTCGCAGTGTCGATTCTTGCCCGTCATCGTGCACTCTTGCCGGCGTGCCGGGTTTTCTTTTCTTCGAGTGCGCCTGCCAGCTTTGTCGCCAGGAAAACATACATATTGCCGGGATGGCGCACTTTGCCTGCAAACTTGGCTGCGTTTGCGCCGGAGCCAAAGTAGATATCACCGCGTTCGGCACCTTTGATCGCACCGCCAACGTCGTGGGCGACCATGAGACGCTGGAAATGCGGCTTTCCGCCTGGGGTGGCGAGCGTTGGCACCGAAACGTAGATCGGGCTGCCCAGGGCGTGAATACTTGGATCGATGGCGAGTGAACGGCCGGCTATCAGGGGGACGCCGATAGCGCCGGGGGGGCCTTCCTCTCCGGCGGGCAATTCGCGGAAGAAAACGTAGGATGCGTTCTTGTTCATGATCGTGCGGGCGCGAGCGGGATTGGCTTTCAGCCATCGGCCTAATGCTGCCATGGACATCTTGTTGGCGGCAAGCTGCCCGGTGTTGATCAAGTATTGACCGATCGATGTGTAGGGGTGGCCGTTCTTGCCATCATAGGTTACGCGAACGATTGTCCCATCACTCAATTGGATGCGCCCGGATCCCTGAATCTGCAGGAAAAATACGTCGACTGGGGATTCGAGGTAGAGGAGCTCTAGGCCGCGGCCAGCAAGCGCGCCGGCATCTATTTCTGCGCGAGTGGCAAAAGGCACGACACCTGACGCTCCGCTGCGGCCATGGGTCAGTCCGACGCCGTTTCGTTTGGCGGCCGTTTCGCTGACCAGCGTTACCAGTTCGGCGGGGCGTTTCAATATCGGGGCCTCAAAACGCCCCTGCCGCTGGCGAGAGCCTTCGATAATCGGCTCGTAGTAGCCGGTCAGCAGGCCTTCGGGTTCGCGGTGCACGATGCGATGCGGGCGAAACCACGTCTCGAGAAGCGCGCGGGCCTCGGTCCGCTTGATCTTGGCTGGCAGCGCGAGGGCTGCTTTGCACACTGCCATCAACTCCGTCGGCGTCTTGGCGCGTTGCTTGGTCGTGGCGCGTGAGCGGTTGAGTGCAAGCAGGCGGGGGCAAGAGGAGATAAATGCCTTCAAGGCCGCTAGGTGATCATCCTGGTCCCAACCGGGAAGCTCACCAAAAGCAATGGGTTCATAGCTGATCCCGGATTTGCGGGTTTTTTCCATGGTCGGAGCCTGGGAGACGGTCGGGCCCGTGTCTTGCTTCTTCGGAAGGGGTGTTGATTTTTGGGCTTCGGCCCGTTGGTCTGGGCCTTGGTCGACCATAGGGCACTACTGAGCATAAGGGTTATGCCACCTGCGAATGCCCACATTGCCAGCTGCTTGGCTCGGCTCCCCCTCACGCGGCCTCGTCCTCTCTTCAATCGCTGCACCGGCTGGCTTCATCAAGACTGGCGCCATTCAGTGCCAGCGCACGCGTGAGCGGTGAGGATCTGCCTGTCCCCAAGCTTCGTGGTCCCACGCAACGCTCGGCCGGTTTCCATGCAAAGCAGGCGCCCTGGTCGGCAGCCTTGGCCAACCCTCGCGCATTCACGATGATTTCGTTCTAGTTCGGAGCCTGGGTCGCGATAAGTTTCCAGTTGGGATCGCGCGAATTGACATCGCGTGCAAAGGTCCAGATGTCCACGACCTCTTTGATACGCTTGGGGTCGCCCGAAATGACGCCGCCATTGCGATCGCGAGTTGCCGAAATCAATTCACTGACGAACCGCACGGTCAATTGCGACTGTCCGCCCTTCAACTCGGCCTCGGTGATGTCGGCCTTGCTGATGCCGACAAAGCTCTGATCGATGATGTCGCCGCGTGATTCTCGTTCGCCGATAGCTGCAGAGAACCCGTCGAAGACTTCCTTGCTCAACAAGGTCTTGAGAGTCTTCCTGTTGCCTTCCGCAAAGGCGGTCACGATCATTTCGTAGGCTTGCCGGGCGCCAACCAGGAAATGGTCGGGATCGAAGCTGCGGTCACTGCGCGCAATGGCCAACAGCCCTGCCTCGAGCGAGGCGTTGCCCGAGGCGAGTGATTTGACCTTGGCTTCCACGTTGGCAGTGGTCTCGCCCGGACTGGCGGGCTCGCGGTCGTCATCTGGCTGGTCATGGCGCGGCAGGGCAACGACCTTTTCCTGCGCCTGGGCGGCCGCGGCGCGGGCGCGCTGCTCGGCCTTGTAACGCTCGACGCGGGCGTCATCCTCGTGGGTTTTTCGGCCGAGGACACTGCGAAGTCGCAGCACGATGACCAGTGCCATGACGATCACCAGAATTGTGAAAATGTCGATTGGGCCGTTCATGCTCTTTGCTGCTTTCCAAGCGGTGGTCGCGAGCGGCAACCCTGGTGACCTGCTCGGCACATATAAGCCCTGCGCAGGGCTGGCTCCACATGTAGATCAAGTTGTCCGACGCCAGAATTGCTTTCAGGCAACTCGCGCGCAAGATGCCGTCTCATACGCATCGGCCCCTGATGTCAAATGTAGGGCATCCGTGTGATGAATCCAAGTGACCGGCCGGGCATGGGGTCGCATCGGGACGAAGGCCCGAGGGAACGCGCCCTCCCTGCCGGGTTCGAGGGTGGTGCGGGTTCGAGGTCTCATCTGCAACTTCTTGCGATCGTGCCGTGGTGAAGGCTGATCATTTTTGGTTTTCCCTGTGGCCGTTCGAAGGGCGTTGGGAGTAAGCTTGAGCACACGGATATGCACCACTTGCACGGAAGGGTTGAATCTGAAGCATGGTGGTGCGTCAGGAGGGTGAACGCGACGGTCTTGTGGTCTATCGCAGGTTTTCCTCATTCGACCGCGGAAGGATGTCGGCCTTGATGTCCGGCGAAAGGTGGTATGCTTTCTTGTGCGCTCTCATGCGTAAGCGTGCCGAAGCGATGGGGGCCGAGTGATGACCATGGTGCTGCTCATCGTATTGATTGCGGTTCCGCTCTTGGAGCTTGCTGTGCTGATCAAAGTTGGTCAGTGGATTGGTTTTTGGCCAACGTTCGGCATCGTCATCGGGACATTCATGATTGGCGCTTCGGTGTTGGCTCGCAGCGGACTTGCGGCAGCTTTTCGCGTCCAGGAAGCCATGCTGAAAGGGGAGCCACCGGTTGCGGCGATGCTGGATGGCGCCTTGCTGGCCTTTGCCGGCGTGCTCCTGGTCACGCCCGGCTTCATCGCGGATACCGTTGGATTTGCTCTGTTGTTGCCGCCCGTTCGTTCATTTGCAGCGAAATGGTTTGCTAGGAGCGCTTTTGGTCACTTCGATGTCAGGACGAGTCACACCACCTATGAGACCTATGAGGCCGGCGATCCTGGACCGCAGCGCCACCAAGGAGACGGCAGGGGCAGTGGCCCTGTTATCGATGGGGAATTCGAGCGCCTCGACGAGCGTCCGCTCAAGAATGGAGATCGAAGGCCTCCCCGGGATGGCGGGGCGGCGTGAGCCACGGTTGCCGGGTTCGGGGGGCGTCACGGGGCTTGGGGTCTGCGCGGGGATAGGTTTAGCAAGGCGTGTGTAGCCGGTCATGACGCGATTATCTCAGGGCGGTCAGCCGCCGATCGAGCGCTTGTTCGCCGCGCCGCGACTGCAGGCTCATTATCGGGCTGACGGCTCGACGATCCTTCGCTCAAAATTGCACACGCGTCCGGTTGCAGGAATCAGGTCACTGGTCGATTGGCTGGCCTATTGGGCTGGGCATGCCGGCAGCCGGCCGTTCCTGGCTGAGCGAGGGGCGGACGGCGAATTGCGCACCCTGTCCTACGGCGAAGCCTGGCCGTGTGTCCGTGCCATCGCGGGATCAATTTCAGCCCGTCGGCTGCAGTCCACTAAGCCTGTTTTGATTGTTGCAGAAAATGGCATTGATCATGCGCTCTTCATGTTCGGGGCGATGCTGGCTGGCCAGCCGGTGGCGCCTGTCTCGACAGCGTACGCGCGGCTTGCTGGAGCATCATCGCGGTGGCAGCACATTCTCAGTCTGGTCGAGCCGGAGCTGATTTTCGTCGACGATGCTTCACGTTATGCCACCGCCTTGCAGAACGACATGTTGAGTGGGGTGGAGGTGGTTGCGGCCAACGGTGAGTTGAACTGGCGCAGCTTGACGCGTTTTGCCGAGCTCAAAGAGGCGGCTCTTTTCGACGCTGTCGCGCCCGTCGATGGCAAGGCCATGGCAAAGGTGCTGTTCACCTCGGGATCGACGGGTGTTCCCAAGGGCGTCGTCAACACGCATGACATGCTGATGCACAACCAGGACAGCCTGGCAACGATCTGGCCGTTCCTGGACGCCGGGCCGCTGCAACTGGTGGACTGGCTGCCGTGGAGTCATACCTTCGGCGGCAATCATAATCTTGGATTGATCCTGCGGAGCGGCGGCTTCCTGCTGATCGACGACGGCAGGCCGCTGCCCGGCCAAATGGATCGCACCATCGCAAATCTCAAAGCGGTGTCGCCGACGATCTATTTCAGCGTGCCGCGGGGTTATGCGATGCTGCTCGATGCGCTGGACACCGACGCGGAGTTGCGAACGCGCTTCTTCGATCAATTAAAGCTCATGTTCTACTCCGGCGCGTCCTTGCCACAGTCGTTGTGGGACAGGCTGTCAGCGATTTCTACGCGCGTTTTAGGGCGTAGCGTTCCGATGACGTCGAGCTGGGGAGCCACAGAGACCTGCCGCTGGCGACCTCGGCACATTTCGCTGGAGGGGCCGGGCAATATCGGTGTTCCAGTGCCCGGTTGTGACATCAAGCTGGTGCCGGTGGATGGACGCCTCGAAATCCGCTGCCGGGGACAGAACATTACGCCTGGCTATTTTCGTAATGGCGCTGCAACGGCGGAAGCGTTCGACGAGGAGGGTGGTTCAAGTCTGGCGATGCGGTGCGGTTGGTGGAGGAGGACAGGCCTGGAGAAGGGGCTGGTTTTCGATGGCCGTATTGCGGAGAGCTTCAAGCTTCTGACGGGGACATGGGTCAATGTCGGGCCGCTGCGGACGACGGTGGTCGGTGCTCTGGCGCCGCTGATCGACGATTGTGTCGTCACTGGTCACGACCGGGACGAGGTCGGCCTGCTGCTGTTTCCCAATCAGGCGGCGGTGCGTCAGGTGCTGGCGGTGTCGAGGGAGACATCACCGCACTTGTGGGCCATGCAGTCTCCAGCCGCTTGCGCTCCAAGCTTGATCTCTACAACAGGCATGCGGGCGGCAGCTCCCTGCGAATCGGGCGGGCGCTCATGCTGTGCGAACCGCCGTCCCTTGGCACAGGTGAGCTGACGGACAAGGGCTATATCAACCAAAGGGCGGTTTTGGAGCGCAGATCAGAGCTCGTTGAGGCCTTGTATCGCGAACCGGCGGACCCGCGAGTCATCAGGATGCTTTGACGGGTGGCTGCAATGCGGCCTTCCTCAAAAAAAGACTATTATAAATCAATAGGTAATATTCTTTGGTTAGGATCGAATTCATATCGGTGCGCCAGCCTCGCTGGTGCAATGATCTTTGTTTGCCAATCGTCTGTGCACGTTTGCCTCTCGACCGAGGGCTCAAGGAGGTTCTCCCATGAAACCAACTCTTCAACTTCCTCGTTCCGGTGGGCCGTCGGGCATGCCGTCGCTCGGTATGGGTGCCACGGCGCTCGGCCTGCTGGCCCTATTCGCGCTTTCGATCGTATGGATGGGCATCTACCGGATCGATGCCGGCCATGTCGGTATCGTCAAGCGGTTCGGCAATGTCATTGATGTGGTCGATCCAGGCCTGCATGTGAAAATCCCTTATGCCGACACGGTCGAGGAGATGGAAGTTCGCGAGCGCGCGTTCACAAAAGAGCTGGCCGCCGCTTCGCAGGATCCGCTTGAGCTGCCAATCACCGTGACGGTGAACTGGTTGGTGAAACGCAATAATGTGAAGGACCTATACATTCAGTTCGGCTCACTTGCGCAATTCGAGGCCCGCATCATCCAGCCGCGGTTGAACGATGCGGTCAAAGGCGTAACAAGCGCCTATACGGTCAACGACCTTCTGCGCAAGCGGACCGAGTATCGTGACAAGTCGCAGCAGGCGTTTGCGGCGCGCATGCCCGACGACATCCAGATCACTGGCTTTTCGGTCGTCAACATCGGATTTCCGCCGGAATACACGAAGGCCATTCGCGACAAGCAGGTTGCGCGCGAGCAGGCAGAGACCGAGCGTTTCGTCCTCGACCGGCAGAAGTTGACGACGACGCAGGTGACGCAGACGGCTATGGCTCAACGTGATGCAGACAAGGCCCGCGCCGACGGTCGTGCCTACGAGATCAAGGTTCAAGGTGAGGCACAGGCGGACGCGGTGCGGATCCTGGGCGCGGCCTTGGCGCAGAACCCGCTGGTCGTGGAATACCGGAAAATCGAGAAGTGGGGCGGGCGATTCCCGACTACCTTTATGGGCGGTGAGCACGGGGCGAATGTGCTCTGGCAGCTTCCTGGTGCGACTTCAGCCGGGACTGGCGGACGTGCCGGCAAAGCGGCAGCACAATAAATAGGGCCTTTGGCGGGGGCCGGCAGTGACACGGCATTGCCGGCCTCGCTCGCTCGGCAGGTGACGTGTTTAATCTGCAGGGACGCGACAGCGGGGCGAAGTTGTGGGCAACTGCATCTGAAGGCCATGCTGTCACGGCACTGCTCATGTCGACAGCACTTCCACCTTGCGTCTTCCCTCGGGCAGGTCGTGGTTTCTGCTGGGACTGCGGCTAGTCTCGCCTTGTGTCCGCTGTTGAAAGCCTGAGGCAGTAGACCATGTCGGGTCTACGCAAATGGGTCGGGTTTAAGCAGGTAGTTCTCGACATAATCTGCGACGCCGTCTTCCAGCGAGTAGAAGGCCGCTTGATAGCCGGCACGGCGCAGCTTTTCGGAGTTGGCCTCGGTGAAATATTGGTACCGTTCCCTCAGCGTTTCCGGCATATCGATGAATTCGAACCGCTCTTCGATTTTTCCCGCTTTCATCATGGCGCGCCCTAGGTCGAGCCAGGTTCGGGCCCGTCCACTGCCGACATTGTAGATGCTCGAGGGGAACTGATTGTCGAGCATCCACAGGATCACCGAAACGCAGTCCTTGACGTAGACAAAGTCTCGCTTCTGCTCGCCGTCGCGATAGTCGTTTCTGTAGGAGCGGAATAGTCGCATAGGATCGCCGGCAACGAGCTTTGGCATGTTGACGGCAATGACACTGCGCATCGAACCTTTATGATACTCGTTGGGTCCATAGACGTTGAAGAAGCGCAATCCGGCCCATTTGGGTGGTGCGAGTTCGCCATCGTTGACGTCTCGATAGACGCGTCGGTCGAATGCCAGCTTGCTCCAACCGTAGGGATTGAGCGGGAGCTGAGATCCAAGGACTTCTGCTTCAAATCGATCGCTGAAGCCTTCTGTGCCATCACCATACGTTGCAGCCGACGATGCATAGATGAAAGGCACTTCGTTTCGGCTGCACCATTGCCAAAGCTTGCATGATAGCTGGAAATTCGAGGCAACGATCAAATCGCTGTCTCGTTCCGTGGTAGCGCTAATTGCGCCCATATGAATGACGCCTTCGACCGCGGAACGCTGTGACGATCTCGCGTTGGCCTCGAGCCAGCCATCGAGCTCAGCCGGGGTAATAAAATCATAGACATCATGCTTGGCCACGTTTCGCCACTTGTCCTCGCAGCCGAACGTATCGTCGACGACAACTCGAGCGCCGCGGCGTGCAAGGGCTGCAACGACATTTGAACCGATGAATCCAGCACCGCCAGTTACGAGGTACATGGTCAATCTAACCTCCGAGGGCGATTTCTGCAGTGGTGCTGGTCACTATGGTCTGGATTGATGTCGCTGCGACGTTCGCGCATGCGGGCAGAAGGATCGTCACGCTGTATCTGAGGGTCGTGTTCAACCGGCACGGGCCGTTGCTCTTTTCAGCGCGTTTGTGGTGGAGTGGCCCTCAACAAGATCTACAAGCAAGATCTGGCCGCCATAGGCTTTGACGATATCGCCACCGATTACCTGATCCTCCGAATAGTCGGCTCCCTTGACCAGTACATCGGGCCTCATGCGCTCGATAAGTTCAATGGGGGTGTCTTGCTCGAAGATCACCACAACGTCCACTGCATCCAATGACGCGAGGACTTGAGCGCGGGAGAATTCTCCCTGTACGGGGCGGGTTGGTCCCTTGAGACGGCGGACTGAAGAATCGGAAGTCAGTCCAACAACGAGCTTGTCGCATTTGGCGGCGGCCTTTGCGAGAAGTGCCACGTGTCCGGCATGGAGGATGTCGAAGCAGCCGTTCGTGAAACCAATGCGCAAACCTCGATCTCGCCAAGCTTGACACAGATCCACGGCGCGATCGACAGACAGACGTGATCGCTCGGCTCAAGGAAAATGCTCTCCAGAGCGCATGGCTCACTTCTTCTGCCGTGACCACGGTTGTTCCAAGCTTCGACACTGCCACACCCGATGCGGCGTTTGCGAAGCTCATGGCGTCGAGGGTTCGAGCGGCGAGCGCGGTTGGCGAAGGCCGCCAGTGCGGTATCGCCGGCGCCTGAAACGTTCAGCGACTTCGCCGTACGGCATGGAATACGGCGAGCTGAGCCTCACGTCGACTGAAGTGGCGCGATGATGCCTCGTCAGAGCGGGTCACAAGCAGCGCTGAACCGGTCTGCTCCATGACAATGCGAGCGGCCTCGTCCAGGTCAGCCTCGGTGTCGATTGAGATACGACTTGCGCGATGAAGTTCAGAAAGGTTCGGCTTTATGATGTTGGCGCCACGGTAAGCTGCAACCAAGTCGTTTAGGATCGACAATTGTTGGTTTGCCCTCCTGACGCGCCATGGCAAGGACGCCGCGCAGGACGTTGTTCGTCAGAACGCCTTTTGCATAGTCTGATAGGGCCACTATATCAGCGTGTGAGATGAGGCGTTTGGTGGCTTCAAGCAGGGCAACTTCCGTCTGGGCCGTCACGGGGCGTGTTTCCTCCTGATCGACACGGAGGAGTTGCTGGGAGCCGGCGATGTAGCGCGTTTTCACCGACGTCGGCCGATCCTTCGACCAGGGATTTGGTTTGCGATTGCAGTGTGGCCGACGACAAGAGGCCGCGTAGCGTCGTACCGCCCACGTCGTCGCCAGCGACACCCACCAGCATGGCCAAGGCCCCCCAGAGAAGCAACGTTGCGCGCCACGTTAGCAGCGCCGCCGGCCATGCTTTGTAGATTGACTTGATAGGACAGGGATCGGGGCCTCAGGCGAAATGCGGCGACGGTTCCATAGACAAAATTGCTCCAGCATCACGTCGCCGATGATCAGCACCCGTGCAGTACGCAGTCGCTCGGAATCAATAATCGCTGTCATGGATCGTTTCCGCTATGGACATGCGCGCTTCCATCAAGCTAACCATGGCGTGTATCTAGTCACAGGGGGGGACGGTGTAAAAACGACAAGCTTGCATGACCGTCTGCGGCTGGGGAAACGCTACCATCGCTAAGCGTTACGAATTTCCGAGGGTGCAACGATCATGCTCTGGCATCGACGCATCGGCTTTGCTTTCGGCTGAATTCACAGAGCATTGCGAGACGGCGGTGGCCACTCAGCGCTGGCTCGGACCTGCGTTCGGCAAAGCTTGTGGGATGTGTGCGTGCATTCGCTCGAGGCGGGTGGCAAGATTTTGTTTTTTGGCAACGGTGGCAGTGCGGCCGATGCCCAACATCTCGCGACAGAACTTGTCGTGCGATATCGCCGCAACCGCCCCGCGATTGCAGCGCTCGCGCTCACAACTGATACATCCAGCCTGACAGCGATTGGCAATGACTTTGGCTTTGAACACTTGTTTTCCCGGCAGGTCGAAGCGATCGGGCGTTCTGGCGATATCGCGATTGGGATTTCGACCTCCGGTAACAGCCAAAATGTCGTCCTCGGAATGACAGCGGCCAGGAAAGCCGGAATGATCACCGTCGGCTTCACAGGCGAAGGCGGGGGCGCGCTTGCAAGTCTTTCCAGCGTCTTGATTGCGGGTCCCGTCTCGGGTGACAGCGCGAATCCAAGAAATGCACATTCTCATCGGGCACTCGCTGTGTGAGGCCATCGATAATCGCCTCGGTTACGCACAAACTTGACCGATGAAAATCTTATGAGTGATGGACCCAGGAAGTACGATTTGCGCTGGCTTCGGCCGGGATTTTTGACCTGGGTGCGGCCAATGCGACGCGTGGCTGAGCAGAGACCAGCGCTCTTTCTCGATCGCGATGGCGTTGTCATTGAGGAGCGGCACTATCTGTCCAATCCCGAGGGTGTCGTTCTCATCGAGGGCGTGGCCTCGACGCTTCTGCGTGCCTCTGCTGCTGGCTTTGCCTGTGTCATTGTGACCAATCAATCTGGGATTGGGCGGGGACTTTTCGATTGACCGCCTTACGCTGCGGTCGAGAAGCAGAAGCATGTTGACATCTTCTGCGCGGCGCCAAGCTCGACATGATACTGGCTTGCGCTTCAACATCCCGATGGGGTCGCGCCGTACAGGTGCGCCCATCATTGGCGGAAGCCGTCACCAGGCATGCTGCCAGAAGCTGCGCAACTTCTGAATTTAGATCGATCCCGCTCGCTGCTGGTTGGGGATCGCAGCAGTGACTCTGGACGCGGCCAGAGCGGCCGGGGTGCCGAAGGGAGTGCTCGTTGAAACGGGCTATGGCCGGCGTGAGCGGAAGCGGCGGAAGCACTCATGTCACCCAGTTTTGACGTCGAGTTTCATTTTAGCGTGGCTGACATTACCCTCGCTTGCTAGCGACATTCCAGCTTGCCGAGATTGCATTGGATCTGAAAGCTATTTGGCATTCGTAGTCTCTGCGCGAGGTGTGTCGCATGGCAAGCACGGAAGGCGACGAGACGCCCCAATCACGGTTCTTTTGCGCCAGCGACTAAGTTGGATTGCAACCTGCTGTTTATGTCAATCATCACTCAACAAAATTAGGGTCGCCGCCCATGTAGACATCCCGTTCTCGGGGAAAGAGATTGGATAGGGTGGCTCAATCCGATGACAGACATTGCGAGCAGGGAAGTCGACCAATTTAGCCATCTGATCTGCCCAACATGCAACCGTTCGGAGTTCGTCCCTCAGGGTCGAGAGATTGTCTGCGAATTTTGCGGCTTTCGCGCACCCTGCTTGAACGGTGTGCCTCTCCGGTGCCGGCTGAGTTTGTGGATCAGTCGGATATGTTGCGCACCGAACTCAATATCAAGCACGCTACACACGAGATATTAGAAGTCTTTCGCATCCACGCTTTACGGCTATCGTCACGCGAGTTTGTCTGCGGAGTTCTCGAATTTGCAGGGAAGGTTTGTGCCTGCAACGTTGCGGTGCCGGCGGGCACGCACGCTTCCTTTGGATTTTCGGAAGAGACGACTTCGGCGGATTTCCTGGCTGTTACGGAACTGCTTGCCCCCGAATTCTTGCCTGGCGAGTTGACCTGGCGCTCGTTGCGCGTTGAGAACTTGACGGTTGACAAGACGTTCGTGACGGAAGGTACGAAGCCCCATCATTTGTCTTATCACCTGTACGGTTCTGACGGCTCTCTGCTGACTTGGGAAGGAGAGCGGTCCCGTTTTCCCGTGCCTCTGGCGCCGGGCGCTCAATTGACCGTGCCGTTGCGGATTCGAGCGCCAGATGTTGCGGGCGAATATGAGCTTGGCATCTTCCATGTACAGGAAACGGTGGCATGGGGGCAGGAGCCGATCTATCGGACGCGCATTACGGTGTCGCCGAATGTGGTGGTGCCTCAGTGTGAGGTCGGGCATATCGGCGAATTCGAGTATTCGAAGGACTGGGCAAGCTCGTTGGACGTTCTCAAGTCGGCAGTGCGGGGAGGTGAACGCATCCTCGAGGTTGCTTGTGGTATGCATCCGCTCTCGCTTGCTTTTGAGCATCAGGGCGGCAAGAGGGTTGCGACTGATCTTTGCTATCCGGAATTGCAGCTTGCGAAGCTGTACTATCGTGAGCGCTTGACTGACCCCGAGTCAGTTTCCTGGCTGTGTGCGGACATCGAACAGCTTCCATTGCGAGAGGGTGCTTTTGACCTGATTGTGATCTGTGCCGCGCTACACCATTTCCCCGATCCGATCGATGCTCTGTCCAGGCTCAAGAAGCATCTTGCCCCAGGTGGGCGCTTCGTAATTGTGCGGGAGCCTTGCGGTACCAATCCGGGGGACGTGAACTATCTTGAGCAGTTGATGCTCGGGTTCAATGAACAGCAGTTTGAGCTTGCAGAGTACGCCTGTATCTTTGATAGGGCTGGTCTTGCAATTGAACGGATGCAGCTCGATTTCGGTGGCTCGCTTAAGGCGGTTCTGCATGCCTCTGGAGCTTCTCGCTGATCCAGAGCGATTGGCCGGCTTGCGATTGGCATATTGTGCACCAACCGTTGCGCAAGGCGCGTCTCAGTCCGTATATCGAGGCCCAGACGTGCAGCCGTCGGGCAAGCCACGAGGACAATGAACGATGTCGATACCCTCAGAGGAAACCGGCAGTTTGCGCGAGAAGCCTGTTCGCTATGTGGCGGAGGAGGTCATCACTTCTGCGCAGAATCTCGAAGACGTACTGCTGTTCCGCGTGTTTGGCGGCAAGCACACGGGGGCGTATGTGGATGTTGGAGCGGGTGATCCGAACTGGGATTCGGTAACGTTCTGGTTCTATCGATGCGGTTGGCGAGGGCTGAATATTGAGGCCAATCCATTGTTTGTGCCAACCTACGCCCTATTCCGACCCGATGACATCAATCTACAAGTCGGCGTCGCTCAACGCGCCAGTGCCATGAATTTCTATAAAGTGATCCAGAATGCTGCGGGTCACGGTGGGGGCTGTCTTCGTTCGACCCGAAGACATTGCAAGTCGCGCGTGACATTAAAGCGGATTTGAGGTTGAGACCATAGAAGTCGCTTGTCATCCTCTGAAGGATATTCTGGCGAAGCACTGGGGCGATAGGCCAAATTGATTTTTTGGAAGATTGATATCGAAGGTTATGAAGAAGAGGCATTGAAGAGCTGCGACTGGCAGAAATTCCGGCCGACGGTCATATTGGTCGAAGCCGTTCAGCCGCCTTGGCGCAAACCCCAGTCACACGTCATGGGAGCCGGCTCCTCCTGCAGGCCGGCTATGTTTTCGCGCTATTTGATGGCGTGAATGCCTATTATCTCAAGCGAGAAGAGATCGGATTGTTATCGCAGTTCAATGCGGCTGTGAACTGCAACGATCATTACCGGAAAATCATTATGGCAGACACGCAAAGATAAGATTGCAGCATTCCTGTCCGTTTGAATGCTTGTGATGCGAAATATCGCCGGCTTATCCTTCATGCTATCGACCGTCGGCTTGGGCGATAACGATCCCGGATATGATGTGTCATGTGCTCATCGCCGGTTGGTTGTCAGTCCAAGCGCGATCCTGCGAGCCCAGGTGTGTCTATTTTAGCTGTTTCTTGATTGCCTGCATGAGGAGCCGCCGATCGATGAATTTCGAAATTTGCGTCAACGTAAGACGTGCCAATAAATACTGGGTAGGTGGTGTTGACGACATCAAAGACGACGTTGTTGTCTGCCCAGTCGAAATTTCCGGTGAGATGCGTTTCCGTGTTGTGTAAGGCGTGGGTGATCGAATAGGAGCCCGGTCCCAGCATGCATTTGAAGCGGATGCGGAAGTTCAGCGTCTCACCTTGCGACGAGTTCTCCACGACCTGCTTTGTATACCACGTATTGGTTCCCCAAACGACGTGCCCTGTTCTGTCCCTGAACTGCAGCCCGAGGACCAGCTGTGGTAAATCTTCATTGACGTCGACTTCGATATCGAGAAGCAGGTCTTGGCCAACGGCTGCCGTCGCCACGGGTTGACGGGTGTTGGCATCCAGGAGCTGAACAGATCGGGCGACAGCCTGTTTCGTGCCGCTGCGCGTTCGCATCCATCCATTGGTGCGAACTTGCTCGATGGTCGCCAGCTCGTTGCCGCGATCGGCCATCATCGCATTGTAAAAATCGACGATCTCGTCTGGGGGGCCGTCTTTCATGACGCGCCCTTGATCGAGTAGGACGGCACGATCACAGATTGCCAGAATGCTCGGCATGCTGTGGGTGACGAGCAGGATCGATGTACCTTCGCGCCGGAAGCGGCGAATGCGATCAAAACTCTTGTGTTGGAAGTAACTGTCACCAACAGAGAGAACCTCGTCCACGATCAGTATGTCAGGACGAATTGCGGTTGCGAGTGCGAACGCTAGCCGGGCGTGCATGCCGCTGGAGTATGTTCTGAGCGGTTCGTCGAAATACTGCTGGATTTCGGCAAAGGCTTCAATTTCAGGCATGAGACGCGTCAATGTTGCGTGCGAATGGCCGGCCATGCCGCCGGCTTGATAAATGTTCTGACGTCCGGTCAACTCTGGACTGAAGCCAATGCCGAGTTCAAGAATGGCGCTGATCGAGCCATGGGTGATGATGTCGCCTGATGTCGGGTAAATCGTTCCTGTTATAAGTTTGAGTAGCGTGCTTTTGCCCGCTCCATTGGCCCCCAAAAATGCGATGCATTCACCCTGGGCCAATGCCAGGGAAATGTCTTTGACTGCCCAGAATTCGCTCTTTGGCTCGCTTGAAAAGCCGTACCAACTCGCAATGCGTGACGTGTTGGAGTGATAGGTCCGATAGGCCTTGCTCAAACCCCTCAGTTCAATGGCGATGTTGCTCATAGAACGTCCACGATTTCTGGGCTTGCTTTGCGAAAGGTATGGAACGCGAGGGCAACGAGCAGCAGCGTAATTACGATGATGGGCATGACTTCCAGGTAGCTCGGCATCGGTTGGTCGAGCAATGCGTTCTGATAGATTTTGACGACGGAATCAACGGATTCGCGTAGACAACCCAAGCAAATTTCTCAGGGAGCACATTTGCTGGATAGACTATTGGTGTCAGCCAGAACCAAATCTGCATGACGACTCCCATCACCTGGCTGATATCTCTGGCGAATACATTGAACACGCCGAGCAGAATTCCAAGTGCGATCGCAAGCGTTGACATGAGCGCGATGGCCGGAAGGAGGGCAAGCCAGCTGAGTTGCGGCTTATAACCCATGCCGAGGAGGATTATCAGCGTGGCGCCAAGCAATATCAGATGGTTCAACATCGCGGTCCCCCAAACGATGACCGGCAATGCAATTCGCGGAAATGCGATCTTTTTGAGTTGGCCGGAGAATTCGATGAAAACATTCATCGAGCGCAAGATGATCTCGCTGAAGAGGCTCCATGCCGATGTGCCCGCGAGAACATAGACGGCGTAGGCCGTCTTGTTTCGGAAACGGCTAGTCGTGCGCCCAATACCTCTGTCAGGACGAACGCAAAAATAGCGGCCTGTGCCAATGGATTCAAAATGAACCAGAGGGCGCCGAGGCGAGACCGGATGAATCGCGCCCGAAACTCAGCCTGTATGCTTGCCAGCACGAAGTTCCGGTAGCGCCACAATATTCGGATGTAGTCCATGCCCTACCTTCCGCGCCACGGAACAAACGGCATCCATCAACTCAAGCACGCTGGCGACTCAAGTTTGCTCAGCATCTGTGGACTTGCCGTGCTGGAGCAGTTCCTTCCGACTCCTGGGAGTCACTCCGTTTGCTTCGCCGGAGGAATTCGCTGTTCGGGAGCTTTTAGCTGAGGATGATGGGGTGTCAATTGCACCGTTGCCACGGGGTGTTCTTAATTTCACACGACATGGGAGAACTCGCCTGTTTTGGGACAGGTCAGCCTGCTGGGGTGTGCTCAATTCTCATTCAATACGCTCGACAGGTGACGATCGAGCGACCGCACTGGCCTCGGATTTTGGATGAACGAGGTGGAGGCGACCGGGTCTTGGACCGGGCCGGCGGGTCGTGTTGTGCGAATGCCGTCATCGTGGTTCGGGCCCTTTGCGGTTGGCGATAATAATGTCTCGTGACCGGCACCTATTGACGAACTACAGTTGTGGATCGAGGCCTGTCGCTGGTGCTGCGATATGTCTGGCCATCCCACTTTCCGCTGCGTCGTTACAGGAGTTCCCATGGCCGAGAAATTTGTCGCCGCTCGATTCACAGACGCCGAGGCGCTCGATTTCCACGCGCGAGGCAAACCCGGAAAGCTGGAGATCGCCGCTACCAAGCCGCTGGCCACACAGCGCGACCTGTCGCTTGCCTATTCGCCAGGCGTTGCGGTGCCGGTGCTCGCCATCGCCGAGAACCCTGCGCTGGCCTATGACTATACGAGTAAAGGAAATTTCGTTGCCGTGATCTCGAATGGAACTGCCATTCTGGGACTTGGCAACCGGGGCGCGCTGGCATCGAAACCGGTCATGGAGGGCAAGGCTGCTCTTTTCAAGCGGTTTGCGGATATCGACGGTATCGATCTGTGCGTTGATACCGAGGATGTCGACGCGTTCATCAACTCTGTTCGCTATCTCGGTCCCAGCTTCGGCGGCATCAATCTTGAAGATATCAAGGCGCCCGATTGCTTCATCATCGAAGAGCGCCTGAAAGAGTTGATGGACATCCCAGTCTTTCACGACGACCAGCATGGCACGGCCATCATTGCTGCCGCAGGTTTGATCAATGCGCTCGAATTGACCGGTCGCACGCTCGATACGCATCGCCTCGTCATCAATGGCGCGGGCGCGGCTGCGATCGCCTGTGCCGATCTACTGGTTTCGATGGGGCTGCCCAAGGACAACATTCTGCTCTGCGATACCAAAGGTGTGGTTTACGAAGGCCGCACCGAGGGCATGAACCAATGGAAATCGGCTTATGCCGTCAAGACCAAGGCGCGGACGCTGGCCGACGCGCTGCGGGGTGCTGACGCCTTGTTCGGGCTGTCGGTCAAGGGGGCGGTGACGGGCGAGATGGTGAAGTCGATGGCGGCGAAGCCCATCATCTTTGCCATGGCCAATCCGGATCCGGAAGTCACGCCAGAGGAGGTGCATCAAGTGCGCCAGGACGCCATCGTGGCGACGGGGCGCTCTGATTATCCCAATCAGATCAATAATGTGCTCGGGTTTCCGTTTATCTTCCGCGGCGCGCTTGACGTCCGGGCCAAGGCGATCAACACGGAGATGAAGGCCGCAGCCGCCAAGGCGTTGGCCGAACTTGCGCGCATCGAAGTTCCAGACCAGGTCGCTGCAGCGTTCCATGGTCGCCGCCCGACGTTTGGTCCGGAATACATCATCCCCGCGCCGTTCGATCCCCGGCTGATGACCCATGTGCCGCCGGCTGTTGCTCGTGCTGCCATGGAAACCGGCATGGCGCGCCGGCCGATTGTGGATATGGAAGCCTATATCGGGCGCCTTGAAGGCCGGCTTGATCCGATCGCGGGATGGCTTCAGACGACGTTCGACAAAGTCCGCAACACGCCGAGGCGCATTATTTTTGCGGAAGGCGAGGAGCCGGCGGTGATTCGTGCTGCAAACACCTATATCGCCCACGGCTTCGGTGAGGTGATGCTGGTTGGTGCGACACCTACGGTCAAAGCCACTGCAGAAAGCGTTGGTGTTCGCCTGAAGGACGAGGTGACTCTGCTCGATACGCGCAATTCGCCCTACACGGAGGCTTTCACGGACTTTCTCTTTGCTCGTTTGCAGCGACAAGGGTATCTGCGCCGCGATTGCCAGCGCCTGGTCCTCAACGAGCGGAATGTTTTTGCGGCCCTGATGGTCGCTCATGGCTACGCCGATGCGATGGTTTCCGGCGTCACGCGGAACTGGACGAGTATCTTCAATGATGTGATCCGTGTGATGGACGTCAAGCCAAGCCGGCGGGCGATTGGTGTTTCGCTGGCCTTGTGCCGGGGGCGAGCTGTGCTGGTGGCGGATACCAGCGTGACGGACATGCCGACCGCTGAGGAGATTGCCGAGATTGCCATCGAGGCAGCAGCAGCGGCTCGTGGTTTCGGCATGGAGCCGCGGGTGGCTCTGCTCGCGTATTCCACATTCGGCCAGCCCAGGGGAGAGCGCTCGGATCAAATGAGCCGGGCGGTGGAGATCCTCGATTCGCGCGGCGTCGATTTCGAATACGACGGCGACATGGCGGCTGATGTGGCGCTCAATCCCGATGTGCGGCGCCTCTATCCTTTCTGCCGTCTGACCGATACCGCAAACGTGCTGGTGATGCCGGCTTTCCATGCGGCGTCGATCTCAACAAAGATGCTGAAGGAGCTTGGCGGTGCGACTTTGATCGGGCCGCTGCTGTCGGGCCTGACGCATTCGGTTCAGATTTGCCCGCTCGGCGCCATGGACAGCGATATCCTCAACATGGCGGCGATTGCGGCCCACAACGTCGGAGCGTGAGCCAGGCGCACCGTTCGGTGCCGTTGTTGCGGCCACGTCGCGGGCGCCAGGGTGAAGCTGGGTTGCTGCAGCCGCGGGTGGCCTAGGACCGGTGTCTGGCTTGACGTCGCCTCGCGAGCTTTGTCGATACGCTCAAATGACCTTCAGGCTGCGAAGGCTTGCGTGTCCGGAGCGGCCGACAATGATGTGGTCGTGTACCGCGACCCCGAGCGGCTTGGCTGCGGCCATGATCAATCGCGTCATTTCGATATCAGCTTTGGAGGGGGTGGGATCGCCCGAGGGATGGTTGTGGACCAGGATCAGCGCTGTAGCTGCAAGTTCCAACGCGCGCTTGACGACCTCGCGAACGTAGACGGGCGTGTGGTCGACCGTGCCGACCTGTTGGACTTCATCGGCAATGAGTTTGTTCTTCTTGTCGAGGAATAGGATCCTGAAACACTCGCGATCCAAAAATCCCTGGGCTGCGCGGCAGTATTCCAGGACGGCAGTCCATGTACTGAGGACTTCGCGGCCCATCAGTTGCGACTTCATGGTGCGCAGGGCTGCGGCCTGAACGATCTTGATTTCGTCGATGGCGCGCTTGCCGACACCCTCGACTTCGCGCAATCGCTCGGGCGAAGCATTGATCACTTCCGGAAAGGTCCCGAACTTGTTCAAGAGTCGCTTGGCTATTGGTTTGGTGTCCACCCTCGGGAAGGCGCCGAAAAGAATCATCTCCAGAAGTTCATAGTCGGCGAGGGCATCAGGGCCACCGGTACGAAACCGATGGCGCAAGCGCTCGCGGTGGCCGGCCTTGTCATCGGGCGGTGCGGGGGCTTGGGTGTCGTTGCTGTGAGAGTCGGAAAAGAACGATTGCTGCTCACCCGTTGACGTCGGAACGATCGTCGGAGCCAAGGAATTCGCCGCGCTTTTTCTGCTTCCGGCTTTGCCGCCCATACCTAGAGCTCATGCTTCGGGGAGAACGTACGGCGGGCGATGCAGACCGGCAGGTGAGAACGTGAAGACTTCGCAACCGTCCTCTGTCACGCCAACGGTGTGCTCGAACTGGGCGGACAATTCGCGATCGCGGGTAACGGCGGTCCAGCCATCGGGCAGGATTTTCACGGATGCCTTGCCCAGATTGATCATGGGTTCGATCGTAAACAGCATGCCGGGCTCAAGCAGGACACCGTCTCCGGCTTCGCCGTAGTGCAGGATGTTGGGCCTGTCGTGGAAGACACGGCCCAGGCCATGGCCACAAAAATCGCGTACGACGCTGCAGCGTTCGCCTTCGGCAAACTGTTGGATTGCAGCGCCGATATGGCCGGTTGTGGCACCTGGCTTAACGACAGCGATGCCGCGATGCAGCGCCTCGAACGTGACGTCGATCAAGCGTTCGGCGCGTCGGGAAATCTGTCCGACGGTATACATGCGGCTGGTGTCGCCATGCCATCCATCTACGATCAAGGTGACATCGATATTGACGATGTCGCCTTCCCGCAGGGGCTTGGCGCTGGGAATACCGTGGCACACGACGTGATTGACCGACATGCAGGACGAGTGCGTGTAGCCCCGGTAGTTGAGCGTTGCGGGCAGGGCACCGTTGTCGACGGCGAATTGATAGATGAGATCATCAAGGCGCTCAGTCGACACGCCGGGAACGACGTAGGGCACGAGCATGTCCAAGGCTGCCGCCGCCAATTGCCCAGCAACGCGCATGCCGGCAAACGCCTCGGCACCGTGGAGTTTGGCCTTGCCTTCACGCTGCTGAATGGTGTGGCTGTAGTCGAGATTGGACATTTTTGCTTTGTCCCGGTTGGCAGCTGTCTTGCCCATCAATGTAGAGCAATCGCTGAGCCTGGCAATGACGCCAGGGGCGCGCGTGCATCAAAATTTGCGCTGGGAATGCCCTGGTCCGGCTGCTGGGTGCTGGTGACAAGGCCAAGGCCGGGACGCGGCGTTCGTGTGATGTGTGGCCACATGCTCTTGCTTAGCGCCAGGAACTCAAAATGCCGGACCGTTTCGCGGTCCGGCATTTGCTTTGTCTCGCGCGCGGAGCGTTTCTGCTTATGCAGGATCGCCTTCGGCTGCGGCTTCGCCAGCTGTTGATTCGGCCATCAGGCGCTGTGCCTTGCCGACCCAGTCGCCCTTCTCGATGGCGCCTTCCAAGTGAAGAGCCTCGTCGACGTTGGCGATGTCCTCGTCAGAGAAGTTGGCGATCTGCTCGTACTTGGTGCAGTTGAGTTGGATCAGGCGGGCCGCCAGATCGGCGGAAATGCCTTCGATCCTTGTCAAATCTTCTGGCTCACCTTTCGGCTTCTTGAAGCCCTTCCAGGCTTGCGCAAGCCGCCGTGCACGCGCATCCGTCCGCTCGACGATACGGGCGGCTTTGCCACGACGTCCGCGCAGATAATAGAGCTTGGCGCGCCGAACCCGGCCGCGCCTGAGAACCTCGATCTCAGCAATAAACGGCGAATAGATCGGGAAAACCCTTTCGACGCCCTCGCCGTAGGAAATTTTTCGCACGGTGAAATTCTCGTGCAAGCCGGAGCCCGCCCGTGCAATGCAGACGCCTTCATAGGCCTGCAGCCGGAAGGACTGCTC